>CAZGFY010000016.1:0-49203 GCA_964525015.1 uncultured Oscillospiraceae bacterium | reverse complement strand
ACGATGCGAAAATTAACAAATACACTTGGTATTTTACCGAAATAAATTATGCTATGTAGCAGAAAGAAGCACTAGTTTTCCATTCTTTAAGGCATTCTAGTACAACTTATAAGCTAAAACTTAATCACGGCGATCTAAAAGCCACTCAAGGCGATACTGGACACGCTGAAATTGATATGATAACGAAAGTGTATGCACATATCTTAGATGAAGATAGAAAAATCAACGCACAGAAGTTTGAAACAGCATTTTATAACGGACCCGACTTGCGACAAGTAAAAGTCCCTAAAGAAGAAAAACAAACACCTGCTCTTGATATTGAAACATTAGTTGCAGAACTTTCAAAGTCACCAGAATTATTAGAAACACTCTCAAAACTTATTCAAACAGGACAATCTGCTAATTAAAAGAAACGAACGGTATATCATCCACTTTCGTCAAATATTATTGAGTGGTGTACCCTTGCTAATTGTCCTCTTAGCAAATAGCAAAAATTCTTAGCAAACTTACAAAAAAATGTTCGAGTCTAAATTAGCAAATTGATAAGTTATACAGAAAATATACAGAATAATTACGGAAGTGCTTTATGAAAATAAAAAAAGTGCCTAAACCGTAAAAAACGGCTTAAACACTGAGTTTTCTGGCACCCTCTACGTGAGTCGAACACGTGATTTGCCCTTAGGAGGGGCATGTTATATCCACTTAACTAAGAGGGCATATTTAATTTTTTGTATATAAATGCTTGATTTAGACTCGAACGGTTTACCACTTAGGGGGGGGGGGTATATCCATTTAACTAAGAAGGCTTATTTATTTCCAAAACTAATTTTACACTAATTAAAGTATAAAATCAATCTAAATTTTATGATTTAGATTAGTTATTGCTTAAAAGATGAGAAAACTATATATAAATATAGTGAAAGGCATAAAAATCTTAAGAAAAGCTTAAGAATTCATTAGGATATGTGAAAAAAGAAAAAAATCACTAGATATTGTATTAATCTTATGATATAATATATTCTATGATTTGAATGTATCACAGAGATTAAATCATTATGAATTTAAAGGGTATAAAACTGTGTTAAAATGTAAATTGGAGGATATGTATGGAATTATTAAAACTTACAAATGTCACTAAAACAATTAAAAAGAAAGTTATTGTTGATAATGTTAATTTAACGATTAATAGTGGCGAGATAGTTGGTTTTTTAGGGCCTAATGGTGCCGGTAAAACTACAACTATCAAAATGGTTATGGGCTTATTTGGTATAACTTCAGGTGAGGTTAAAATTTGCGGACATAATGTTGTTACTGATTTTGAGAGCGCTATGAAAAACGTTGGGGGTATAGTTGAAAACCCTGATTTATACAAAAGTCTAACAGGCAGACAAAATCTAGAGTATTTTGCAAAATTCTATGGTCAGGAAGCTGTGGATAATATTGACTCTGTTGTAGAATTAGTTAAAATGAAAGATAGAATTGATAGCAAAATAAAAACATACTCGCTTGGTATGCGTCAGCGTATAGGCTTAGCACAGGCACTTCTTCACATGCCACCACTTTTAATACTAGACGAGCCGACAAATGGACTTGACCCGATTGGTATAAAAGAACTTCGAGATATATTAAAAAATCTATCTCAAAATGCAGGAACAGGCGTTTTTATTTCTTCTCACCTACTTTCTGAAATGGAACTTATGTGCGATAGAATTTATGTTATTGATAAAGGCGTTATAATTGGCGAAAAATCAATGAACCAAGAAGATGACACCGAAGTTTATCAATACACATTTGTAACAAGCGATAATAAGGCTGTTTTTGATAGCTTTAAGGCTATGGGAGCAAACTGTGATATGATGCCAGATGGAGTAAATCTTGTTATGAAAAATGATAATATACCTAGCATAATTGAAGGTTTTGTTTCAAAAGGAATTAAGATATATGCAGTTAATAGAGAAAAACGCTCACTAGAGCAAGACTTTATTAGTATGACAACAGGCTCAAAAGAGCAAATTTCTTAAAAGGGGGGCAGAAAAGATGAATTTTTTAAATCAAGTAAGAGCAGAAGTTAAAAATATGTCGCTATCTAAATTTATAGTGATTTCGGCGGCGATATTCTTTCTGTTTGTAGTAGTGGGGCTTCCTGTGTTAGGGATGATATTTGAAGATTCCTATACTTATTATCCATACGATCAGGAATATGTAATTGTTGATGGCGTGGAATACGAAAACGATAATGATTTTACACACGAATACACCTATCTTCAAAATGATGCAGAATATATAGGGCAAATGTTTTCAGGGGATGCTTTAAAACACGCAACAGAAGTTTCAGATAGAATACTTGAAATGCTAGCTACTGCAATTCCGTATGCTGCGCAAAGTGAAAGAGATTATGATTATCGCGAAAGACTTTTTTATGAGGCAAGACAAAATATTATTGATATATATGTTTTACAGCAGCCAGATTTAGCAGATGAAGCATTAGCTGAAGGGGTTAATTGGTTTGGATATAGTGAGTATTTAGAAGGCGAAATTAACAATGGTGGTGCTATGTATAACTATGGCTACGGGATGCCAGACGCTAGCACTACTGAAGGCGAAGAACCAGAGGAATTTGTTCCGTTAACTGAAAGTGAAAAACAAGAGTTAATAATAGAACTACAAGCGGAAATCGACACTTTCTATGAAATAATGGAAACCGATAACTATACGCTTTATGCAGAAATTCGCAAAGAGGAATATCAAGAACAAATTAAAAACTACACTGAGCGTATTGAACAATTAGAAAAAGATATTATAGAAACTCCTTCTCAAGAGGAATTAATTTCAGAAGAAATTAAAAATTTAGAAGAATCTATAATTATGGTGAATGAAATAAATATTCCGCAATTAGAATTTAGATTAGCGAATAATATTATCGAAGGCGATGGTAGCTGGCAAGATTCAGCTCTTAGCGGGATAGAACAACTTCATTGGAGAATTCAAAATGCAACTGATGTTTATACAGAGCAAGAGTACGAACAAAATCAATGGATGGCTGACCAATATGGCACATATCAAGACTATTTAACGGCAATGGAGAAAGAAAAACAACAGTTTGAAGAAGAATTATTTGTTGCAGAAAGCTCGCTTAATGCAAATAAGCCAGATATGGAATTTGTAAGCGAAGGCGCTCGTACTGTTTTTTATAACACATTCTTCCCAACAGCTACAATGATGGTTGCAATTTTTGCAATGCTTGTGGGTGGCTGGTGTTTAGCTAGTGAATTCCAAAATGGTACAGTTAGATTAATGATGATTCGCCCAAGAACGAGAACAAAAGTTTTACTATCAAGATATGTTGCAGGGCTTGTAGTTGTATTTATGCTATATCTAGCGTTTGCAATTGCACTATTAGTTGTAAGTGGCTTTAGGGGTGGATTTGGCGATTACTTCTATCCAAATTACAGCGCTACTGGCCAGGTGAATTTCTTTATTAGTATGCTAGGAGATTTCTTTATTGTATTCTTTAGTATAGTATTCTTATACACTGTTGCATTTATGATTTCAGGTGTTGTAAGAAATACAGCAGTTGCGATTATAATTCCAACTGTTATGTATGTAGGTGCACTAATAGGGCTTAATATCTTAGCTTATCAGCCGCCGATTGATATACTAGCTTATACTCCTATTCCATATTTACTACTACAAGATTATGTAAATATGGCAGAGTATGGATATGTTAAAGAGTTTTTAAGTAAAGGTATGCCAGTTAGCATAGGGCTTGGGGCAGCAGTACTTGTGATTTGCTCAATAATTTGTCTTGCAATAGTTGGATATGTATTTAAAAAGCGAGATATCACAAACTAATATAAAATAAATATTTAGTATGAGTGTAATTTTACGCTCATACTAAATATATAGTAAGGGATGATTATATTATGGGAAATAATTTTTTAGATAATTATAAAAAGAAGGCTGAGGATATAGGGGCTGTTTCTCAAGGTGAAAAGCCTATTGAAAATACAAACTCTAAAACCGAAACTCCGATTGCCAAAGAGCAAGTTTTACAAAAGGTAATTGAAGAAGCAAAGCCGATTGAAAATACGGTAGCAAAAAAGGAAGAAATTTCTAACTTACCAAAAGAAAAGATAGAATTTAATACTTCTGGGGATGATATTATTAAAATCAATGAAGAAAAAAAAATGAGCTTTACAGAGGATAGTGGATTTAAAACCCCAACTCCTAAAAAAGCTGTATTTATGGCAGACCCAAATGCTCCAAAGAAAAAGAATACGAAAAATATAATTTTACTTGGTGTAGGGGCAATAGCTTTAATTCTATTAATATTTTTATTAACAGGTGGTGCAAGTGTTCCAAATATGGAAACTTGGGCTTATTCACAAGCAACAATTTGGTCGAATGAAAACGGCGTTTTAATTAATAAAGAAGACGAATACAGCGATAGTATACCAGCTGGAACTATTATCAGCCAAAGCCACGCTGAGGGCGAAAAGCTAGGCGGGGATGATGTTTTAACGCTTGTAGTATCACTTGGGCCTGATTTAAGCGTTATGGTGCCAGTTCCTGATTTAATGAATATGACTATTGACGAAGTTGAAGCTTGGGTTGATGATAATTTAATGACTAAAGTTAGGATTACAACAGAAGAAAGCGACACTGTACCAATTGGCAAAATGATAGAATACTCTATTAATGATAATTCAGTTATCGGAACAGAAATTCGCAGAGATTCTCCTTTATACATCACATTCTCAAAAGGTGAGGGCGAGGGCGAAGCAGTAAAACTTCCAAACTTTTTAACAATGAGTCTTGAAGAATCAAAAACCTTTGCTAGTGAAAATAATATTGTTTTAGAAATAGTTGAAGAATTTAGCGACACTGTTTTAAAAGGGAATGTAATTCGCCAAAGCGTAAAAGCAGCACAAACAGTTTATGAAGGGGATACAATAACTATTTATGTATCTAAAGGGGAAGAAATAAGAGTTCCAAACTTTAGTAGCTTATCAAAAGAAGCAGCAGAGCTTGAAGCAAATACAAAAGGTATATCTTTAATTGTTACACAAAAATATGTTATGAATGTTGATGAGGGTAAATTAGTTTCTCAATCGGCAGCGGCAGGAAGCTTGTATCAAGACGGAAGCTATGTTGAGCTTGTTTATTCTTTAGGATATAGAGTTTTAGTTCCATCATTTGTTGGGCAAAATGAAGAAAATATTCGTACTTGGATTAATGAGCATAACGCTAAAGGTGCAGAATTTAAAGTTAGCACAACGTACACAGAAAGCAATAAAGCATATGGAACAGTTTTATCGCAAGTTGAAGCAAATAACACTAAAGATATAGTGGCGACATTAGAATTTGTTGTATCAAGCGGACCGATTATTTATACGCCTAGCCTTGTTTTACCAGAAGGCTCAAGTGTTGATAGTATTATAACTCGTGAAAAAGCGATTGCTATATGCGAAGCGGCAGGGATTGTTCCAGTTATAATAGAAGAGAGTAGTGGGCAAAATCGTAAGGCTGGTGAAGTTTGGTGGCAAAGTGTTGAAGCTGGAAGCCAAATAGAAGCAGGTGCAACAATAACTATAAAATGCGAACCAATGACAGCAGCGGCAACAACAACTATTCCAAACTTTATGGGGAAAACAAAGACGGAGATAGATGCAATGTCAGGGCTTGAAAATATTATCTTAGTTTATGAAAAAGGCGAATATAAAGCTGATACTTCAGAACAAGGAAAAGTGTATATTCAATCTCAACCAGAAGGGGCAGTTGTGGCAGCAAATACAACAATAACTCTAACTGTTTACTCAGATATAGAACCAACCCCATAAATAAAATATTTAATAAAAATACTCAAGCTTAAGCTTGAGTATTTTTATTATCATTTTATTAGATATTATCTTTTAATTACTAATAAAGCATAAAAAAATAAAGGGTTATGAAAATCATAACCCTTTAAAATATTTAATTATTTAGCACTAACTTGTGTGCCTTCAGCTTCAGCTTTAAGTTTTGCTTCATGTTCAATCCATGATGGGTGGTAGCCTTTAGCTTTTTCGATAATATCAATACCGTGTTTTTTCTTCATATATTGCCATCTAGCGATGTAGTATGCGTAAGCTAGAGTGTATAGAGTAGCAATTGAGATTAGTTTATCTGCTGTTAGAGTTTTTAGTAGTGAACTACCCATAATAAACGCAATTGCAGCAGCAGCAATACACATAACAATGTTTACTGGTTGTGCTAAACGGAACCAAGCTTTTTTCGCACTGTATGGGAAAATAGTTGGGAATCTAACGATTGGCACATAGAAGATAAATCCTAATAATAATCCTGGGATTGAAACGATTGATAATAAATCGCCTGTTGGGATTTGGAATAATAAAGCAGCGATTGCAATTGCAACTGAACCCCAAAGAGCAACGTAAGGAACGTTGTATTTGTTTGTTTTAGCGAATACTGCTGGCCATACACCGTCACGAGCTGTAACGAAGTGTAGACGTGAGTAAATCATAACTGAACCATTTAGAGTTGTTAGAGTTGCGAACATAGCACCTGCGATTAGGAAGAATGTTACCATTGCTGGGCTTAGGAAGTTTTCTGAAAGAAGACCTAAGTTCCAAGCGTCCATTTGAGTTGCCCAAGTTGCAGCGTCCATACCTTCTGCTACTGGAATTGGACCAGCACTGAATGTTACAAAAGCAATTAAGATGTAGATAACAGCAACAACGCTAGTACCAACGAAGAATGAGAATGGAATTGCAAAGCCTGGATTTTCAACTTCGTCTGCGAATGATGCAACGATAGCACCACCTTGTAGAGCGTAGTTAACAAAAGCAATTGCAGACCATAGTGTTGCGAATTCAAATGTTGGGATAATGAAATCCATTGGTGATACAAGATTTACATTTGCAAAACCACCAAAGATGTATACGCCAAGTGCGATGATTAGAATAATAACGATAACTGATTGGATATTACCAGCCATTTTAGCACCGAATGTACCAATTACACCGAATACGATAGCTGTGATAATAGCAACAACTGTTATATATCCAGTGTTACCAACGTTATTTGTTAATTGTGCAAAATATGTAGCGAAAGTTGTTGTCATAACAGCGATGTTTAAAGTACCAATTAAAGAGTTAATTGATTGAACATAACCAACTGCTGGATGGAAGAACTTTGCAACATACATATAAGATGAACCAGACGCTGGAAGAGCTGATTGCATAAATAGTGATGGTAGGGTTCTAAAGAAAACAAAGAATGTAGCTAGAGCTAGTGCCCAGCCGATTTGGTCGCCAACAATGCCGATACCTCGTGGGATTGATGTGAATACACCTGAGCCAACAACTGCACCGATAGCCATCATAATACAACCGAATAGACTCATTTTGTTTGATTTGCTTGTTTGTTTGTTTGCCATAATTATTTCTCCTTTTTAAATAATTTATTAAAGCTTACTTTTAGTAAGCAAAGCTTTTTTCGATAACCCAAAGTTCGTCTTGCATAGCATCAAGATGCTCTTTAGTGTAAATTCCTGGAACACCACCTGTGTGTAGAAAAACTGCTGAAGAGCCTTTTGGGATAACTTCGCCTTTTTCAACAAGGCCAAGGAATGATGCAAAAGATTTACCTGTGTAGCAAGGATCTGTTAAAATTCCTTCTGCGCTAGCTAAGCGATACATAACTTTTCTTGTTTCTTCATCAGGAACATTGTAGCCAGGGCCAACGTAATCATTACAAGTGTAGTGTAAATCTTCCATTGTAACTGTTACGCCCATTCCAAATTTTTCGCTAGTTTGATTTGCAAAATCTACAATACCTTGCATTTCTTTTTCAGATTTTTTTGAAATGTTAGATGAAATAATTTTAAATGGAGCATTATGATATTTAGCACCAAGTAGTAGGCCTGAAAGAGTACCACCTGAACCGTTACCGGCAACTAGATAATCTATGCTGATGTTTTGAGCTTTCATTTGCTCCATAACTTCTTCAACACAGTCAACATATCCAAGTACGCCTTCTAAAGTGTGTCCACCGATTGGTAAATCATAAACTTTTTCACCAGCAGCTTCATATTTATCAACAACTTCTTTAACCCAAGAATTTTTGATTTCTTTATACTCTTTAACTTGAACATCAAATGGTTTGTCTTTATTTTCACTTAGGTATCTGCTCATATCACTAAAATAGATATCAGCGCCCATCATTCTATCTAAAACTTGATTTCCAGACATATAATCGCTTGGTTTTCCAAGTAAGAATAGAATACATTTTAAGCCGTATTTTGCACAAGCAGCAGCAGTTAGTCTGCCGTGGTTTGTTTGTGGGCCACCTTGAGTTAGGATAGTTGTGTATCCATTATCAAGACAATACTTTACAATGTAGTCTAATTTTCTTAATTTGTTGCCACCCATAGCGTAGCCAGTCATATCATCTCTTTTGATGTATAAATCGCCAAGCCCAACTTCTTTTGTTAGATTTTCCATCTTATGTAGGGGAGTTGGTAGTATAGCGGTTTGTACTTTTTCAATCTTTTTCAAATTAAAAACCTCCTTATTTGCCCAAGGGCGTTATATTGTTATACCCTAATGTTAACACTATTTGTTCACATAAAAAATACACAATTCAGTATAAATAGTAATCTTTTCAGTAAAAAAGCAATTGAGCGTAGAAAAAAGAGTTTGGTTTTTGTGCATTATGTATATAAAAGCTATAACAATAAAAAAAGACACTGTGAGAAATAAAACTCACAGCGCCTTTGCTGATTGATATAACTATAACACTTAAGGTTAATTTTGTCAATATAAAATCATGGATTTCTTCCTAAAGTTTTTTTATAAGTTGTTCTAAAATGTGCGCCAGAAGAATAGCCTAGCATTTCTGCGATAGTATCTATTGAGTGAATTTTTTGCCTTAGATATTTTTCTGCTATTCCGATTTTATATTGAGTTAAAAATTTTGCAGGCGAAGTTTTAACTGCCTTTTGAAAAGATTTTGATAATAGGCTATCGCTAACTCCAAGTTCCTTTGAAAGCAGGGATAGATTGATTGGAGAAGATAGGTTTTCGTCGGTGTATTTAATTGCTTTATGCACTAGGGATAAAAGTTCTTTTTCGTTTCCAAGCGTTGGCAAGCCTTTCACTTTTGCAGACATTATCTCGGTTAGAATACTTAGTAAAGATAATTTAACCATAAATGCATTCCCTGGGCGCCTTGATTTCACTATATCTTCCAATTTTTCAAATTGGCATTTATATAATCGCCTGCTTACTTCATCAAAAGTGTAGTTTTCATCGATTTTTATATGCTGTTCGAGTTTGTATCTTTGAGCAAAAGGGTATACATCAAAGAAGATGTAGCTGTATTCTAAAGCAGTGTTTCCAACAGATACAGCAGAGTAAACTTCAAATGGGTTGTAGATAAATATAGAGCCTTCATTGAAAATAACATCTTTATTATGAGAAGAAATTTTAGCAGTTCCTTTTTTTATATATGTTAATTGAAAAGAAGATGTGATGAATTCATTTAATTCTTTCACATTAGTTTCTTTCCAGCTACCATATCCAAGAACGTTGATATCAGTTGATTCGAAATATTCAGACATATCGTCGGTTTGAACTTTTGTAATGTAGTCAAGAAAATTTAAATGCATAATGAAACTCCTTATATTATTATATACAACTTATGGTAAAAAAGATGGTATATTTATAATGATTTTAGCATATATACACAAAAAATTCAAGGGAATAAAATTTATATATGATAATTTGTATATTTGAATAAAAAAGGTATTGCTATTTAATTTGGCAATACCTTTTTTTGGTCATTAAGTTTAAAGCTTTGAGAAAATAGAATTATGCTCTTGCTTTTTTTAGGATTTCTACAACTTCATTTGTTTTTAAAACCTTACCATATGAAACAACTTTCCCATCAACAACAAGTGCTGGCGTAGTCATAATGCCATAGCTAGAAATAGCTGCAAAATCAGTTATGTGGTCGATAGTTGTGTCCATATTTAAGCTAGCTAAAGCTTCTTTTGTAGCTTTTTCTAATTCATTACATTTTTTGCACCCAGAACCTAAAACTTTTACAGATGAACCATTTTTTAGTTCTTCTTTTGCATTAGCAAGGCTATCGGCACTAATATCACCACAGCAAGAAGATTTTTCTTCTTCTTTTGAGCAACAAGATGCTTCTTCAGTAGAGCAGCAAGATGTTTCCTCAGTTGAACAACAAGATGTTTCCTCAGTTGAAGAGCAAGCACAGCTATTTTCTTGAGCTGCTTTTTTAGCTTCGATTTCGGAAACAGGACACATATTGCCGCATTCACATTCAGCTAATTCCTCGCCTTTTTCGTTTGTTATTTTTTCTTGAGCTTCACAGCCTTGTGAAGAACAAGAGCAAGAAGGTTTTTCTTTTTTCTTTAAAAAATCAAATAATCCCATAGTAATTTTTCCTTTCAATAGTAAAAATAAAGTGTTTTTTTTAAACCAGTAAATACTGGAAAAAGTTGAATAAATAGCCAACGATTATAATGCCACTGCCACAAATAGCAACAAAAGAATATAAAAGTTTTGGCTTAACTGCCTTTCTTAGCATAATAAGAGAAGGAAGGCTAAGAGTTGTAACAGCCATCATAAATGATAGGATAGTTCCAAGCAGGGCGCCTTTTGCAAGCAGTGCTTCTGCGATTGGAATAGTTCCAAAAACATCGGCATAGATAGGAATACCAACAAGTGTTGCTAAAATTACTCCAAACAGATTATCACTTCCAAGAACGCCTTCGATTATATCTTGTGGTATCCAGTTGTGAATAATTGCGCCAATACCAACACCCACTAAAATATAAGGGAAAACCTTTTTAAATGTTTCTAAAACTTGCTCCTTTGCATAGATTATCCTATCCTTAACCGTTAAATTAGGGGACTCGATATCAACACTGCCTGAAGATAAAATAAAGTCTTCTACATATTTTATCATACCTAGTTTATCAAGTAAAGTGCCACCGATAACAGCAATAATTAACCCAACGATAACGTAAACAACAGCAACTTTCCAGCCGAAAATACTCATTAATAAAACAAGACTTGCTAAATCAACCATTGGAGAAGAAATTAAAAAGCTAAAAGTTACACCTATTGGAAGCCCTGCGCTTGTAAAACCCATAAATAATGGAATAGAAGAGCAAGAACAAAATGGAGTTACCGTGCCAAGAAGAGCTGAAATAATATTTGCCCATATTCCTTTGAATTTGCTTAGTATTTTTTTGCTTTTTTCAGGAGGGAAAAAGCTTTGGATATATGATATAAAAAATATAAGGGTGCAAAGAAGAATTGTTATTTTAATTACATCATAGATAAAAAATTGCAAACTAGCACCAATGCTAGAAGAAATATCAACACCAAGGCTGGATAAAATCTTACCAGCTAAATCATTAAGCCATTTCATTCCTAAAATTTGTGTTTGTAAAAAGTCCCAAGCAGAACTGATAAAATTCATAATTAAATTTCCTT
Source organism: uncultured Oscillospiraceae bacterium (assembly GCA_964525015.1). Classification (GTDB taxonomy): domain Bacteria; phylum Bacillota; class Clostridia; order Oscillospirales; family Ruminococcaceae; genus RGIG3102. Next base: position 37,672 of record CAZGFY010000016.1, on the reverse strand, counting down.
TCATAAGATAAATATCTCAAATTAATTTTTTTTGATTTGATATTATTATACACCTTAAATCAGGTAAAGTCAATAATCAAATTAAATTTTTTTGATGTGAAAAGAAATTGTTATATATTATATAGTATATATAAGGGATATATATATAAGTGTTCAATCTAATGTATTTTTATATAACATCTCGATGGGAGATAAAAATATGGTGTTTTATGTCGATGGATTTTACAATTGAATTACTTTTATAATAGTTGAATTGTTTAAAATGCTATTGAGATTATATAAAATGCCAACAAATATGTATTATTGTTGCGTTAATATGTTTAAAATGTAGTTAATAAATGAAACATTTTATGCAAGTTACCAAATATTATAAAAAAATGAAAAAAATACCCAAATGTAACAGCGATGTAACAAACTTTGTGTATAATAGAGTTAAGCTTTAAGAAATTCACTTATGAAATCTGGTAAAATAAGTTGAATATCAGCTTATAAAGCTAAAAAAGTTAAAATTATTTAACTAAATCTAAATTTAACAAGAATTCTTAAATGTAACGCAAATGTAACAAAAATAATATTGCAGTAAGATAATAAATGCAATATTAAAAAAAAGGAACCTTAAACGGGTGTGAAAAAGCTAAAAAATGTAATCGGAGATATTTTATTAGCTAAGAGTATATATTTAATTTTATGGAGGATTATATTATGAAACTAATGTTATCAAAAATATTAACAGCAAATGCAAAAGTTTTTGCAATGAAATCAGCAGCTGTGCTAACATCTATGGCTATTATGTTTTCAACAGTAGCTCCTAGTGCTTATGCAACATCTCAAGCAACAGGTGATGCAGGCATGGCACCGCCAACCTCAACAAGTGCACCAGCAACAGCTACACCAGAAGCAACAGTTGCACCAACAGTAGCGCCAGAAGCGACAGTTGAGCCAACAGCTACACCAGAAGCGACAGTTGAGCCAACAGTAGCACCAACAGCTACACCAGAAGCGACAGTTGAACCAACAATAGCTCCAACACAAAGCCCAGAAGCTGGAGATAGCTCAGCTTTAGCCAAAGGAGCAAGTAATTTTTCACTACTGCCAAAATCAGGATTTAATGTTGATTTTGTGGTAGCAGGAACAAGTGTTTCAAATGTTGTGGTGGATAGTTTAGACTCTACTAATACACATATACCAACAGCAGCATCAATTAATACTAACCCAGCGTGTCCAGATGGATATGCATTTGCAGGATGGTCAACAGTTGAGGGAGATGCAAGCAGTAGAATTACATTCCCATACACTCCGACTGACTCAACAACTCTGTATGCAATATATGAAGATGTTGTTGTGGCTGAAATTTTAAATAAAACATATGCAAGCGATTATACAAGTGTAAGATACACATTAAAAACAACAATTAATCCTAATATAGTAGGGTTTGAATACATTACAGCTATGAATGGCGATGTTATTAAACCAGTAGGGACTGAAGTTGAACCAGGAGTTTTTGAAAGAAGTTTCCTTGTAGAAGATAAAAATGGCAGAAACCATGTATATATGTACAATATACCAGGTAAAAAATATCAGCAAGAAGCTGCAAAAGTTGACACAAGTGAAGTTAAATTGCCAACAGTTGAATTTTCTTACCTAGATTTTAATGGTGATGTGGCAGGTAGTTTTGAAGTTGAAAAAAATTCAAATGGGTGGCTATCACAACTGCCAACAATGGCATCTGAATTAAATGCACCAGAAGGATATCATTTAAAATATTTCACAACTACAATGTTTGGTGTACCACAACAAGTTACAAATATTACATCGGCAAAATATGATAATGAAATTTTAACTCCAGTATTTGAGTATGATGTAACTTTTGAGTATGCAGGGAAAACACAAACTGTAAGAACATATTATCACATATTAAAAGATAATAATTTATTATCAACAAACTCAATTGAAGATAAAAACAATCAAAGCTTACTACCAGCACCAAAAGATAAAACAAAGGTATATACTTGGGTTGATGAACTTGGAGTTTCTTATACAGAAGAAGAAATTGCTGTAATGATTTACACTTCTCCAAAAACATTTACTGCAACAGAAGTTAGCATAGAAGCAAGCACAGAAACAATAATAGCCCTAGAAAAATATAAAACTTATGATACAACTCCTTTAAATATTACAGCGGGCGATTTATTAAATCATGTTAGAACACAATTAAGAGATAACACAATAACTCTTTCACAAATTAAAGTTAATGGAGTTAGTTTAACAGATGAAACAGCAGTTATAGTAGCTAAAACAGACGCTCATAATGCAACAAAACCAAATGAGCAAATCGAAACAATGACACAACTAGGTTATAATAGTGTTGCATACACAGTTATGAACTCAGCAGGATTAGAAATCGGAAATGGCGTAGCAAAAGTTGCCATTCTTCCTCAATCAATTATTGTAAATAGAGTTTCAGGACACCGATATTTAAAAGGTGATGATACACTTATTAAAAGCGAAACAAGTGCAACTAATGGATTTGATATATCTTACGTATCAAGTATTCCAAATGGTGGCTCAGGAAACGGAACAAGTAGTGCTTTAATAGCATTAACTGGAATGAAAGCACCAATAGATCACACAGGCTTAGGTGGATCAATTAAGGATAGCGATTTATCAACACTAACTGTTATTGATGGAGTTTTAGGTAATGTTAGCGTAGAGCTTGTACTTAAAGACGGGGTTAAACCTTATACTTTTGGTGAAAACCAATACTCAAGTGCGATTTTTGATTTTAATATTAACAATGGTGAAAGAAGCAATTACTACATTATTGTTCAACCAAATACAGAAATCGGTGTTGTTGATTACAGTGCTGATGATATAGTTAAAAACTATGACGGTAAAGGCGTTGAAATATCAAACGATGGCAGCATTAAAGATGTTGCACCTATAAGCAGTTATTATGGATATGCTGTTGAAGTTAAGTTTTACAATGAAGAAACTGGAAAATTTGATTTAGATAAATTAACAACTCCAGAAGATGTTGGAACTTATGAGTATAAATATAAATATACTACAAAATACACAAGTCAAGAAGCTTTAAGCGATACAACACAGTATTCAACAATCACTGTTAAAATAAATCCGATTGAAGTGGAATACACAGTTAATAATGCAAGCAAACAGCAAGGTGCACAAGACCCTGAATTTACAGCTAAATTAACTGACGGCGTTTTAATTGAAAATGATGAAATAAAATTAGATATCAATCGTACTAATAGCAGCGTTGAAGCAGTTGGCACTTATGAAGATGTTTTAAAGGCAAGCGTTTTAAGTGGGAATGATGAAGGAAACTATATTATTACATTAATCGAAGGCGATTTTGAGATAACATCAGCTCCACCAGCCCCAATTCAGCCAGATGTTGAGCCAACTCCTCCAGTAACTCCAGTTTTACCTATAATACCAGACGGAGAAGACGAGGGCACTGATACTCCAGAAACAGAAGTTGAAGAACAAGATGTTCCATTTGCTCCAGCTCCTGAAGTTGAGATAGAAGATACTGATGTTCCATTTGCAGGGGCAACTCCAGCTTGGGCTTTAGTAAACTTAATTCTTACAATTATTACAGCAATTACTAGTGCAATGCTACTAATTAGCTACTTCAAAAATAAAGATGATGAAGAATGGGAAAACGATGAAGCGAAAAGAAAACGCAAAGGTGGATACAGAATTCTAAGCGTTATAGTTATGATTGTTTCAATTATCACATTTATATTAACAGAAGATATGACTCAACCTATGATTTTAATAGATAAATGGACACTATTAATGGCTGTTTACGCAGTTATCCAATTAGTTGTTGCTCGTCTATCAAGAAAAGAAGTTGAAGTTGATGAAGAAATCGAAGCTAATGCTTAATAATTAGATAAAAAACAGGCTTTTAATAAAGCCTGTTTTTTTTGTGAAAAAGTGATGATTTTTTAAGAGATTTTTTTGCATTCCGTATTTATATATAGTATAATAAATGTAATATTAAAATTTTACGGTTTAAGGAGAGAAAATAATGGGTTTAATTAAGTCAATAGTAGGTTCGGCAAGTTCAGTTTTAGGGGAACAGTGGAGAGAGTATTACTACTGTGATTCCATTGAAAATGATGTGCTATTAACAAAAGGATTAAAAAGAACATCGTCTAAATCAAGCAATACAGATGGATATGATAATATAATTTCAAATGGCTCAGTTATTGCAGTTGCAGATAATCAATGTATGATTATTGTTGATAATGGAAAAGTTGTGGAAATTAGTGCAGAGTCAGGAGAATTTACATATGATTCTTCAACAGAACCAACAATATTTTATGGAGATTTAGGCACTGGAATTGTTGATAGTTTAAAAAATATAGGAAAGAGATTTACCTTTGGTGGAGATGCTCCAAAAGATCAAAGAGTGTATTTTATTAACACAAAAGAAATTCTTGGGAATAAATACGGCACTGTTAATCCAGTTCCTTTTAGATTTATTGATAGAAATATAGGCCTTGATATAGATGGCACAGTTAAATGTCATGGTGAGTATTCATTTAAAATTACTGACCCGATTAAATTCTACACTAATATTGCAGGAAATGTAACTAGTGAGTATAGAAAAGATTCAATTCTAGGTCAGCTGAAAATGGAAGTTCTTAATGCTTTACAACCGGCACTGGCAAGAGTTTCTGCAATGGGAGTTAGATATTCAGAGCTTATGGCTCATACAAAAGAAATATCTAAAGCTTTAAATGATGAACTTTCAAGCGAATGGGGAAATTTAAGAGGCATTGAAATCGTTTCATTCACAGTTATGGCAACAGCACCAACTGATATTGAAGAAATGATAAGAGAGCTTCAAAAGGTTGCAGTTTTAAAAGATCCGATGATGGCTAATGCTAGATTAACAGATGCAACAGCTGAGGCTATGCAGGCAGCAGCCTCAAATGAAGCAACAGGACCTATGATGGCATTTGCAGGAATGAATATGGCTGGAAACACTGGTGGTGCAGCGGCAAGTTTAACTAATAATGCAATGCAATACCAAGCAATGCAACAACAAGCTATGCAAAATCAAGCAATAAATCAGCCACAAAACACAGCTTCACCAGTAAATTCTTGGGCTTGTTCTTGCGGAGCTAATAATACAGGGAAATTCTGCACTCAATGTGGAAAACCAAATCAAGCAGGCTGGACTTGTTCTTGTGGAAGTGTTAACAAAGGTAAATTCTGCTCAAACTGTGGAAGTAAAAAGCCAGCTGATGCTCTTTTATACAAATGTGATAAATGTGGCTGGGAGCCAGAAGATGCAAAAAATCCTCCAAAATTCTGTCCTGAATGTGGGGATGTGTTCAATGAAAGCGATGTAAAAAATTAAAAAAATATAAATATTACCCGTTTTGGAAAAGCAAAACGGGTAATATTTAATAATCTAATAAAGTTAATGGGTAAATAATAGCAATTTCCCTTAGAAAAGGAAGGCAATAAATATGAGTCAAACAATTGTTAAATACGCTTGTCCGTCTTGTGGTGCACCACTTAGATTTGATGCAAACACTCAAAATATTGTTTGCGATTCATGCGATAGTACATATACAGAAGATTATTTTGAAAATATAGAAGAAAACGAAAAAGGCTTAAAAGATAATGAAGAAGTTTCTTCAAATCAAAAAATAGACTGGAAAATAGAAGGTTTTCTTGAAAAACATGAAAAGTTAGAAGATGTTTCAGGATATTCTTGCAATTCTTGTGGAGCACAGGTTGCATCTGATAAAACCACAGTTGCAACAGAATGTATGTACTGCGGTAATGCTTTAGTTGTTTCACCAAGGATAGATGGAATGTTAAAGCCGGATTTAATAATTCCATTTAAAATAGATAAAAAACAAGCAGAAAACCTACTAAAAAACTTTTATAAAGGAAAAAAATTACTTCCAAATGAATTTAAACAGGAAAATAGAATTTCTAAAATTGCAGGAATGTATGTTCCGTTTTGGCTGTTTAGTTGTGAGGGCGTTGGAAGTATGAGATTTAGAGGCACTAAGGTAAATGTTCGCAGTGATTCGCGATTCACTTACACAACCACAAGGACTTATGCCATTAATAGGCAAGGAAATATTTCATTTAATAATATAACAATAGATGCCTCAAGAAAACTAGAAGACAATTATATGGATGGAATAGAGCCTTATAATTTTAATGATGCCGTAGATTTTGATGATTTATATATGGCAGGATATTTTGCGGATAAGTTTGATGTTGATGTTTCTGAAAGTTCGCAAAGAGCAAAAGAAAGAGTTATAAACTCAGTTGAGGATGAACTTCGCAGAACAGTTGTGGGGTATAATTCAATTAGCACAGATTATAAAAACATTAATATGACAGGTGAAGATATTAAATATGGACTTCTTCCCGTGTGGATGCTAAATACAAAATATAAAGGCAAGATGTATCAATTTGCAATTAATGGGCAAACAGGAAAAGTTTCAGGAGAGCTTCCGATTGATAAAAATAAGCAGAAATTATGGATTTTAGGCGTGTTTTCAGCTGTTCTAGTTCCAGCTACGATTATTGCAGGATTAATACTTGGGTAACTATATGTATAATACATATGGTTTTATACATATAGGATAAAATATGTTTTTATAATAAAAGGAAATTATATAATGATTAAAAAAATAAAAAATACATTACTGGTATATTTAGTTTTATTTTCTTTATCTTTTACAATGGCATTTGCAGAATCAGCGCCAATCGACTATGCGGCAATTGATGATGAAGCAGATTTGCTAACTCAAAGTGAAGAAGAAAAACTACTAAATATTATACAGGAATATGAAAAAGAAAATAATTTTAGCGTAACCTTTGTTACAAGAAGTAGTATAGGCTCAGTAGATGCTTTAGATTATGCTGATGAATATGCTTTAATTGATGATAATGCAAACGGATTGGTTTTTTTAATTGATATGGGCTCTAGGGAATATGTAACATCAACTAGAAATTTAGCAGAAACTATTTTTAATGAAGCTGCATTTGATGAAGTTGATGAGGTTGTTGCAGGGTATCTTTCAAACGGAGATTATTATAAAGCCTTTAACGCTCATTTAGAAATTACAGGTGAAGCAATATCAGCATATAATAGAGGCGAAAATTATGCTCCTTCATTTAATATAATAGATGGACTAGTTAGTGTTGTAAAAGAGGGAATATTAGTAGGAGCTATTTTTGCTGCTTTAGTTGCTGTACTAGTTAATGGTGTTTTAAAAAATGAGATGAATACTGCCATAAAAAATAAGAGCGCTAGTAGTTATATTCAGCCAGGAAGCTTTAATTTAAAAGGGCGAAGTGATAGATTTTTATTTCAAAATACCACAAGAGTTGTAAAACCACAAAATACTCAAGGAACAGGCGGCTCAACTAGGGTTAGTATGAATTCTAGAGGTGGTTCGAGAACATCAAGAAAAGGCGGATTTTAGTAGATAAAAGCTTGATTTTATTAAAAGTTGTAGTATAATATATTTAGAGATAAATTATAATATTAACAATTAAATTAATTAATTTATATTATTGATAAAGGGACAAAAATAAAGGGAGGGATAAAATGTATGAGTGATAAAAAAGAAATATCTTTATATGAAGAATATCTAAAATTATCTATTGAAGATTTAAAAAAACTTGCTGTTGAAAGCAAAAAAGAAGAAACATATTTCTATTCAGCACTTTTAAGCTTACGACTTGAAAATGAATGGGATTCAGCATTTGAATAAAAAGAAGAGGCCTGCACAAATGTGCGGGCCTCTTTTATAAAATGCAAACTATCATTAACCTTATTAAATTTCTAGAAAATTTCTTGGAAAATATATTAAGTTATTAGTACGAATTTATTCATATATTAATAATTTAATTAGTATATTGTATAGTATATGTTGTTTGAATTGTAAAATACATTGTGGGTATGTTGTTTAGTATGTCCGTTAGTAAAATTATATTGAAATGTTATAAATTTTAATGAGTAGTTTGATTTTATCAAAATAAGCAAGGAGCATACTAAGAGCAATTTTGTGTATTTGCTATGCATTTCCTTTGTCATTTATATAATATCATAAAATCAAGCCACTCACCGTGAGTTGTTGAATTTAGAGGGTTTAGATGTTGAAATCTAATAATTTTTGCAAAATTACAATTTAGTAAACAGTAATATCTCTTGAATAAAGAATGTTTCAGTGATAATAATTTGGTTTTCGCCGTTATATTTATCCACAACTTTTGCAATATTTTTAAGTCCAAACCCATGATTGGATTTATCTTTTTTAATAGATAGGTATGTGTTGTTGATTTTTGTAGGTGCCTTAGCGAATGTATTTTTACAATTAATAAAAAGCATTCCTTTTTCATATGAAATATTTAAAATTAATTTTCGATTAGTTGTTATTTTAAGTGCTTCATAAACATTGTCTAGTAGATTTCCGAATATAATAGTTAAATCAAAAAGTGATATAAAGTCCTCGCATGGCAACTTAATATCGCAGGATATATCTGTGTTTAAATTGGCAATTAAAGAAAGCTTGTAGTTTAAAATAGCATCTATAATAACATTTCCACTTTTTGAAAATATTTTATCCTCTTTTATTTCCTTGGTAATATCAGATAGATGTGCATCAACTTTTGAATATTCTTTATTTCTAATTAAATGACGCATAGATAAGATATGATTATTTATATCATGCTTTAATCTAAGTGTTTCATCTCGAGTTTGGCTGATAATATTCATTTGTGCCCTATACGCCTTATTTGAAACTTCTAAAATTTGATTTTCAAATTCTATATTTGTAGATTTTAAAATTATATTATAGGAATAAAATATAAAAATATTTAAAATAATAAGAAAAAAGGCAATATATGCACTAATTGATTTATCTGGGTTTGAAATGTAACTTAAAATGAAAATAGCAAGGCTAGAAAATGGTGCACCAATAACAAGTGTTAATTTTCGAAGGCTTAATTCTTGCGTATAATAGCTAGTGAAAAATGTGTTTAATAAATTTGCAAATATAAAAATTGAGCCACTGATAATCATATTTAAAATATAATACGGTATTTTATATCCTAAAATATGATTGAATATTGAATAAATAAAGCTATCGCAAAGAATTGTAAACACTAAAAGTGCGGTAGCTGCAACTATCTTCCTTTGCAGGATACCTTTATATGAAAAAGATAATAAAATAATAAAAAAGGTGTTTAAGATAAAATAAACAGTTAGCGTATCAAAGTTTAATACACTAAAACTTGAAAAAACAGAAAAGCCTAATATTAAAAATAAAATTTTGATATTAGACTTTTGCTGATTTTTAAAAAAGACACCGATAAAAAAGATATTAACTAAGGCTCGGAATACAGCCGTTAGTATTTGAATTGAAACATCAATCATTCATTGAAAACTCCCTTCTAAGATTTAAAAGAGAGAGGCGAACAGTTTTTCGCTGACTCTGACTTATAGGAAGTATTAAACCACTAGTTAAAGTTATGCTATCATAATCAATATGCTGAATGAAATTATAATTTATAACATATGATTTATGAATTTTAAAGAAAACTAAGGATGGAAGAGTATCCATTATATCAGAAAGCTTTGCGTATATTTCATAATCTTTTAAAACTGTGTGGATAATAACTTTTCTATTTCTACTTTCAAAATAAATAATATCTTTGTAGCTAAGATTATAATAGTCTTTATTATTTGAAAAAGAAAAAATTAATTTATTCCTATCTATGTATGCGATAGATTTTTTGAGTTGCTCAACAATATCGGTTTCTTTTACTGGCTTAATTAAAAAATTAGCCGGACGATTTTGAAATAATTGCATTGCATACGAAGCATTAGATGACACATATATAATTTGCGTATCATCATCATTCAAATCGTTTCGTATTTTTTTGCCTACCTCGACACCATTCAATGACTCCATCTCAATATCAAGAAAGATAATATCATATTTATGGTTTTGATTTAAGTGAGAGTATAACTGTTGTCCAGAGTAGAATATATCTATGTTTAAGTGTTGTTTATTAAGTTTATCTTTGTTTTTTAAAATTATGGTTTCAATCTCAGAGCAAAAAAATTGGTTGTCATCACAAATAGCAATTTTTAACATAATTCCCACCTACCTTTTGCTATCTTTATTTTACAAGATTTATAAGATATCGTCAAATTTAGATTAAAGACGTAATGTGTATGAGATGGATATATGTTAACAATTCAGCTATAAAATTAATAATATAGTAAACATTCCCCCTTATATTTTGTATAAGCTATACATAGTTGATAGCAATATATAAAATAAAGAGGGAATTAGTGTATATTCTATTAAGATTTTATATTATCTAAAAATATTTTGTGATTTAAGGCTTTCGCATTGTGTTTTGATAAAAATACGCTTATAATTTTTGCTGCGTTTTCAAGTTTTTGTAATTGTTCTTGAGTAAAATCTGCAATTGCACTATCAGAGGTGAATGAAATAAATCCAATAGTTTTTCCATTATCTATTAAAGAAAAGGCAATTAAAGAGCGAGTGGAGTGGTTGTTTAATAAATTTGCAATTCCCTCATCTATCTCGCTTTTTGAATCTAGAATTAATGAGCCAGAAGATATAATAGGAACAGTTAGAAATAAAAAATCAGTGACGCTAACGTTTTTAAAAAGATTAGATAATGTGTTATCTTTATTCCAACTGTATTCGCAATTTAAAAATCTAACATCATCTGAAAATTCAGTTATAAAACTAGAAGAAAATTTAAAATGGTCGGTTAATAAATGCAAAACAGATTGAATAGCGCTATTAAAATCAGCCGAATTATATAATAAATTGAAAACATAGTCCTGCATATGGCGACTAAAATTCTGCTGTGAAGACTTATGTTCATTTATTTTGCTAAGTTTACTTTCAAAAGTGCTACCATCGAGCGTATCACCATAAATAGTGTAAAAAATTTCTTTGTCACTAGATTTTTTTGCAAGCTCTTTAGTTTTTTCAAGAGCTAAGCTAGCTTTATTTAAAAGTGTTTGTAAGTTTGAGTTCTTTGAAGAAATTGCAATGCCAATTTCTGCACGAACCTCAAATTCTTTTTCATCTAAAATGAGAGGCTTTGTAAAAAGTTTATGTATTTTATTAGCTTTTTGCAAGATTAAGTTTTGGTTAGGACAATCTTTTATAAAAACTAAAAAATCATCTCCTCCAATCCTTGCTACTATATCAATATTACGAAAAGTTTGTTTTAATAAATTTGCATATTCTGATAAAATGGCATCTCCGTAAATAGTTCCAAATTTATCATTAATTAAATTGAAATTTTTTAAATCAATAAGCATTAAAGCTGAAATTTTATCCTCAGATTTATCTTTTAAGTAATTTCGGATTAAATCATAGGATATATTTTTATTAAATAAAAGAGTTAAACTATCAAATTTTTTATTATCTGCAATACTATTTAAATCAAGAGATTTATTAGTTATGTCCATTAATTTGCCTATAATGTGTACAGGGGTATTTTCGGCGTTAAAATGAACTTTATACTTCATTAAAAAGATTTTTTCCTCTAAAACAGTGTTTAATCTTAATTCATTATAATATAATAGGTTTTTTTCAAATTGCTTATTAAATATATCCTGCGCTTTATCTATTGAAATTAAATTATTTTCAATTAAAGCGTTTGGGAAAATAAATGTTTTTGAAGGCATAAAAATAAGATCTGCGAATTTTTTAGTAGACGTGAAATTCCCAGTTAATAAATCAAGATTGAAATAGTAATTTTCAGTTAGATTATCTAGAAAATTAAAATGAGCCTCTAAAAAAGAAGGAAGTGTAAAAGAGCAAACTTCACTTGAAACATCAAAAATAGTGGCTAATATAATTCGTGAGCCATCATTTGTGTTTTGAAATTTTATACAAAGACGAATAAATTTACTGGATTTTGATTTGGTTATAAGTGCACAATGACAATTTATCTCTTTTCCATCAAAGCAGGTTTTATTAAAAATAAGTTCGTTTAAATGAACAATATCTGATGGGTGCAAAAGAAATAAAAATTGGTTATCAAAAAGAGAAAGAAATTCCTTTTTTGAATACTCAATGAAATTATAAAAGTTTTCATCTGCATTTAGAATAGGTAAATTTTCTTTTATATCTAAGGTTAGAGAGAAAACAGCAGGTTCATCCTTACTTGGTTTAGAATAAAAAGACATAATAAAACAAATCCTTTCAAAGTTATTAATATAATTATAAACCAAAATATGGACAAATTCAATATTTTAGATTATAAAAATTAAATAAAACTTTAAAAGGATTAATAAAATTAGGTTTTTTCTTATTTATTTAGATAAAAAACGACTAAAAGCGAGCAATGATTCCTCAGAAATAACATGTTCGATTTTACACGCATCGTTTGAGGCAGTGATAGGATCTACACCTAATTTGATTAAAGCATTTGTTAATAATTTATGTTTTTCATAAACTTTTTTTGCGATATCTTCGCCAATTGGCAGTAAGGTTATAGAGTTATCATCTTCAAATCTAACATATCCATTTTCACGAAGTTGTTTCATAGCAACGCTAACACTTGCTTTAGAATAGCCTAAATCATTGGCAACATCTATTGATTTTACTTTTCCGTTTTTTTCCTTTAAAACTAAGATTGTTTCTAAATACATTTCAGATGATTCTAAGATTTTCATAAAGAGTTCCTTTCGTAATAGCGATATAGTTTGTTATATATAACTTATTATACATATTTTAAATAAAACTGTCAATCTTGATACTAATATAAATATATGATAAAATTATATCAGAAATTAAGAATGATAGAAAGGATTATAATAATATGAAATATAAATTTTATTCTTGGAATGTTAACGGGCTACGTGCCTGCGTAGGAAAAGGTTTTTTAGATTTTTTTAATGAAACGGATGCAGATTTTTTCTCTCTTCAAGAAACAAAACTCCAACCAGAACAGATAAACCTTGAATTAAAAGGGTATAAACAATATTGGCATTCAGCTGTAAAAAAAGGATATTCAGGAACAGCTGTTTTTACAAAATATGAGCCGATAAATGTTTTTTATGGGATGGATAATTATATAGATGATGAGGGAAGAGTGATGACTTTAGAATTTGAAAAATTCTTTTTAGTTAATTCATATGTGCCAAATAGCAAGGAAAAACTCGCTCGTCTTGATTATAGAATGGATTTTGAAGATAAAATGAGAGAACATATACAAAATTTATCAAAAACAAAGCCAGTTGTGTTTTGTGGGGATTTAAATGTTGCTCATAAAGAGATAGACTTAAAAAATCCGAAAACAAATAGACAAAACCCAGGGTTTTCTGATGAGGAAAGAGAAAAATTTACCAAGCTTTTAGAGAGTGGAAATGTTGATACTTTCAGGCACCTATATCCAGAGCTTGAAAATGCCTACACATGGTGGAGCTATCGTTTTTCAGCTAGAACAAAAGATATTGGCTGGAGAATAGATTATTTTGTTGTGAGTAAAGATTTAGAGAATTGTATAACTAAATCAGAAATTCATAAAAATATTCTAGGGAGCGACCATTGTCCGATATCTTTAGAAATTGAAATATAATTAAGTATAAAAGCCGATTTTTATAAATTGGCTTTTATTTTTAAAAAAAATTAAATGTGAACTTAAAAAGATTAATCTTAATAAAATATTTCTTTACTTTTTGGTTTTGATGTAGTATAATAAATCAGTTATTGTGTTTTAGCGGTTATTTATTGCGGCTGCTAGAATTTAATGGGAGCAATATATGAATGAAAAGGCATTATATATGCCAAAAGAGGGAAAATGATAGACAACTTTAATTTTGAAATTAAAAGTGCGCTAAAAAGAGCTTTAGTTGATATGGGCTTTGAAAAGCCAACAGAAATTCAAGCAAAAGCTATACCACTTATTCTAGAAGGAATAGATGTTATTGGTAAAAGCCAAACAGGTAGTGGTAAAACAGTGGCGTTCGGTGTGCCTGCAGTTGATGCAGTTGACACTTCAATGAAAAAAAATCCACAGATATTAATTATCTGCCCAACAAGGGAGCTTGCAATCCAAGCTGGTAATGAGATTAAAAAACTAACTAAATATACACACGGTATTAAAACAGCGGTAGTTTATGGTGGTCAGCCAATTTCTAGACAGATTCCAGTTTTAAAACAAGGGGTATCAATTGTTATTGGTACGCCAGGGCGTATTTTAGACCATTTAAAAAGAAAAACTATAAAACTAAGCGATATTAAAATGGTTGTGCTTGATGAAGCAGACGAAATGCTTAATATGGGCTTTAGAGATGATATAGAAGATATTTTAAATAAAACTCCAGATGAAAGACAAACAATTCTTTTCTCTGCAACAATGCCAAAAGCGATAATGGAAATAGTTGATAATTATCAAAAAAATCCAACAGTGGTTGAGGTGAAAAGCCCAGCTATGACAGTTGATTCAATTGATCAATATTTTATCAATTGTAAAAAAGGCAGAAAAGCTGACACTCTTTTATCTCTTTTAGATGAAAAAGAAATCGGCGTTTCAATTATCTTTTGTAATACAAAAAGAATGGTTGATGAGTTAACAGAAACTCTGCAAGATATGGACGTAAAAGCGAGAGGGCTTCATGGGGATATGCGCCAGAGAGAACGCGATAGAGTTATGCAAGATTTCCGTCGTGGTAGAGCAAAAGTGCTAATTGCTACCGACGTTGCAGCTAGAGGTATCGACGTTAGCGATGTTGAAGCTGTTATAAACTATGATATACCACAACAAACAGAATATTATGTTCACCGTATTGGTAGAACAGGTAGAGCTGGAAGAGGTGGTTTAAGTGTTACTCTTCTGCAAGGCAGACGTCAGAAGGTTGCACTGGATGATATCATGCGCCATACAAAAAGCGATATAAAACCATTAGAGCTTGAAACTATCGAAACTGATAATGCTGATTTAGAAAGAAAAAGAGGGGATAGAGCTCCTCGTGATTCTAGAAGAAGAAAAGAAAGCGACAGACCGTCATTTAGAGATAGAAAAAGAGATGATGGAGATAGAAAGCCAAGAGAAGAGAAATCATCTTTTAAAGATAGAGGCGATAGAGATTTCAAATCAAAAGATAGGGGCGATAGAGATTTCAAGTCAAAAGATAGAAGTGATAGAGATTTCAAATCAAAAGATAGAAGCGATAGAGATTTCAAATCAAAAGATAGAAGCGATAGAGATTTCAAGTCAAAAGATAGAGGAGATAGAGATTTCAAATCAAAAGATAGAAATTCTGCTAAAAAATCTAATCTTGAAAACCAAGATGTTTATACAATGCGTCTTTCAGTTGGAAAAAATGCAGGTGCAACTCCTAAGAATATCTTAGGCGCAGTGGCTGGAGAAAGTGGAGTTCATTCAAAATTTATTGGAAGCATTTCAATTAAAGATAGCTATGCACTAGTTGAAATTCCAAAAAACCAAAAAGATTTAATTGTATCTTCTGTTAATGGAGCAAAAATAGCAGGTAAAAAAGTTTCTGCTGAATAGTGAATAAAAAATATCACAATTTTAAGCAAAATAAATCTTATCTTTACGAATAAAAAAATATAAATGACGATTTTCTTTGGAAAATCGTCATTTTAGTGTGTAAAAAATTAATTTCAAAACTCATAAAGATAATACAAGGAAGTTGGTTATACTTTTTTGATTTGGATTATATGAGTAAGGCTAATCTTTTTTTAATTTGATTTTGCCTGATTCAATAAGCTGTTTTAAGATAACAATTGATATCGGAAGTAAAAATAAACCTAGAACCCCGTAAATTTGAACACCTACATACATAGCTATTAAAGTTACAACTGGATGAAGCCCAACTCTGTCACCCACAACTTTTGGCTCTAATATCTGCCTTACAACAGTTATAATTGCATATAAAATTAAAAAGCCAAATCCTAATGGATAATTCCCTAAGAATAAATTAATTAATCCCCATGGTATTATAATTCCGCCTGTACCTAAAATAGGCATTATATCAAATAGAGAAATTAAAAAGGCAATTAAAATTGCATTATCAATTCTTAATAAACTTAGACCAACGGATAATTCAATAAATGTAACTAATATAATAATTGCATAAGATTTAATATATTGTTTAACTGCAACTATTGAATACTCCTCAACTCCTAAAATAATCTCCTTTGTTTTATCGTTCATTTTTTTTGATAAATAGGATATAATATTATCATAGTCACTAGCTATAAAAAATGAAGAAATTACAGATATTAAAGTAGCAAGGAAAAAAGCAGGAACTCTAGCAGCATATCCACTTAATATGCTAACAGCCTGTATAGATATACTACTTATCTGACTGCTTATAGAATCGATTATACTCTTTGTGGTCATTTCCACAGTCATTTCAATACTCGGATCGATTCGTATAAGGGTGTTATTAAAAATATCTATTAAATTATAAAAAGCAGGTAGAATACTATTTGTGTATAAATCAGGTAAATCTGAAAAAATACTTAATAAATATGCCACTAGATTATATCCAGATAAAAATATAATCAAAAGCATACAAATATAAAATAAAGCTACAAAAAATATAGAAGATATAGTTTTTTTAATTTTTAATTTATTTGATACTCTTTCGCTTAAAGGATTCAATAAATATGCAACAAAAAAAGCTATAACAAAAGGCATCATCCAGCTTGACACAGCAAAAAGACAACCTCCCACTATTGCTATTAATACTAAAATATAGCATGTATTAATTAAAAAATTTATTCTTTTTTGCATAATTATCCCCTTGCTTTATATATTAAAATATTATTACTACTTATATTTTAATATATTTAGTATATTTAATCAACAAAAACTTGTTTTCCGTTTAATATTTATGTTAAAATAGTAATATTATAAAATATCGAAAGGAGCACCATATATGTCTATAAGTTTACTTGATGTTATCGGCCCTATTATGATAGGTCCGTCCTCCTCGCATACAGCTGGTGCAGCAAAATTAGCCAAAGTAGCTAGAATAATATATAATAAAGATTTCAAAAGAGTTGTTTTTTATCTAGGTGGCTCTTTTGCTAAAACGTATAAAGGTCATTTTACAGATATTGCACTTGTTGCAGGGGCTTTATTAATGAATGAAGATGATGAAAATTTAGTTAATAGCTTTGAAATCGCTAAAAATTTAGGAGTGAATTATGACTTTATAAAATCTGATATTAATTCTCCTTATGAAAATAGCCTTAAAGTTGTTTTTATTAATGAAAATAATGAAGAATATTATATAGAAGGAGCTTCTTTAGGTGGCGGACGAATTTTAATTACTAATATTAATGGGCTTGAATGTGAAATTTCTGCTCAAAATCCAACTATTATTGTGCATCAGCAGGATGTGAAGGGGGTCGTTAGTAATGTTTCAACTATTTTAGCTTGTAATAATATAAATATTGCTGTTATGAAAGTTAGCAGGATATCTCGTGGAGATATGGCAAGCTGCGTTATTGAATGTGACAGTTTTATTCCTCTAAAAGTCGCAGAAGATTTAAAAAGAGTAGAGAATGTTATCTCTGTAACAGTTATTAATATATAGTAGTAAAGAATGGTGATTTAGATGTATAACAGTGCAAAAGAATTTTTAAGTATTGCAAAATGCGAAAATAAGCGAGTGTTTGAGCTTGCTTTATTAAATGAAATGAAGATTTCTAATCTGGATAAACAATCGGTGTTAAATCATTTTGAAACTAGATTAGATATTATGATAGCCTCTGCCACAAAAGCTTTAAATAAAAAAATGTCAACAAAAGGTGGATTAATTGATGGAGTTGCAAATACTCAATATCTTCATTCAAAAAATAATTCTATCAGTGGGGACTATATAAATTTTGTTATGGCTCTTGCATTTTCTTCTAGTGAAGTAAACGCTTCGATGGGTAAAATTTGTGCTAGCCCTACTGCTGGTAGCTGTGGAATACTCCCAGCTGTTTTATATGGGGTAATGGAAGATAAAAATATATCTAAAGAAAAAACAATCCAAGGGCTGGTTTTAGCTAGTGTTGTTGGATATATTTTTACAAAAAACGCAACAATAGCAGGCGCAGAAGGTGGCTGTCAGGCTGAGTGCGGCGTTGCAGCGAGTATGGCAGCGGCAGCGGCAGCTTATATGATGGGTGCTGATGATGAAACTTGTTTTAATGCTGCAAGTTTTGCGATGATAAATGTTATGGGGCTTGTGTGCGATCCAGTCGCTGGGCTTGTACAGCTTCCTTGTGCACAGAGAAATGCCTCTGGAGCGGTAAATGCTTTAATTTCAGCAGATATGGCACTTGCAGGACAAGTTTCTCATATTCCATTTGATGAAGTTGTTGATGCTATGTTTAAAGTTGGGAAAATGCTTCCACCACAACTAAGAGAAACAGCGCAGGGCGGAATAGCAACAACTCCAGCTGGGCTTGCCATTTACAAGCAAATTTTTGAAGACTAGATAATCGGCTTGTAATTTATATGTTTAAAACTATTGTGCAAAATGCTATGGCAAAATTTTCCTAAATTAAATAATAGAATTTCTTATTTCAAGTAAAATTATGCAAGTTTTTACTATGTAAATTTGATATTGAAGATGGATAAATGTTGCATATAAAATGTTACAAAGAAATGACAAAATTTAACAAATTATACATATTTGCTATAAAAGAGATAATTATATATGAAAAATAAACAAAAAAACTTTAACAAACTATTTTTTATTAATAAAAAATGCTCAAAAAAATATTGACCTTGATAAAAGGATATGTTATTATTATTGCATAGAGTTGCTATACAATTGTAGCACTACAAAAACAAAATAGCTTTGAAAGGAACTTTTATTTATGAAAAAATTATTAGCACTATTATTATCTGCTACTATGGCTTTTTCTCTAGTGGCTTGTTCTTCATCAGAAGGAACTACTGAAGGCTCATCAAGTGCTGGAGGCGTTCACGTTTTCTACTACACATTTGCTGATACTTATATCTCAACTGTTAGAAGTGCACTAGATGCAGATTTAACAGAAGCAGGAATTGCATTCACAAACTATGATGGCAATTCAAGCCAAACAACACAAACAGAGCAAGTTCAAACTGCTATTGCTAGTGGTGCAACAGCTTTAGTTGTAAACCTAGTTGATACAGGCTCAGAAACAGCTGCAGCAACTATTGTTGATATGGCTAAAGAAAAAGATATCCCTGTAATCTTCTTTAACAGAGAAGTTTCAGATGACGTTGTTAACAGCTATGAAAAATCAAACTTCATCGGAACAAATGCATCAGAAGCAGGACATATGCAAGGTGAATTAATTGGTAATTACCTATTAGAAAACTATGATGCTGTGGATTTAAACGGAGATGGAACAATCTCATATGTAATGTTTAAAGGACAAGAAGGCAACGTTGAAGCTGACACAAGAACTCAATATGCAGTTGAAGATGCTGATGCTTTATTAACAGCTGCTGGAAAACCAGCTTTAGAATTCTATGATTCAGCAAACTCTGCAAAATACCTAGTTGACCAAGATGGTAACTGGTCTGCAGAAGCTGCTAATGAATATATGTCAACATTATTAACTCAATTTAATGAAGCTAACGGAAATATGGTTGAGCTTGTTATTTGTAATAATGATGGTATGGCTGAAGGTGCTATCTCAGCTTTATCAACAGCTGGATTTAACACAGTTGGTGGAGATAAAATTATTCCTGTATTCGGCGTTGATGCAACTGATGCTGCTAAAGCTTTAATTGCTGATGGCGTTATGACTGGTACAATCAAGCAAGATGCTGAAGGTATGGCTGGTGCGATTGCTGATTCAATTAAAGGCTACACAGATAATGGCGATGTTATGAGTATGCTAGCTGATTACAACATTGATTCAACAGTTAACAAAGTTCGTATCCCTTACCAAGTTTACACTGGCGAATAATTTGATAGTTTATAATTAGAACTAATTATATTTAAAATTAATGTAGCCACACTTATTGTGTGGCTATCTTAATTAATATAGGTATTTAAAAATATCTAAAAGTTTACATATGAAATAATAGGAAGGAAAATGAAATATGTCAGATGTTTTATTACAAATTAATAATATAAGTAAAAGCTTTCCTGGTGTAAAAGCATTAGATGATGTTTCGCTAACTGTTAGAAGGGGCACAGTTCACGCTTTAATGGGCGAGAATGGAGCCGGAAAATCAACATTAATGAAATGTTTGTTTGGGATGTATTCAAGAGATGCTGGCGAGATTTTATTAGAAGATAAGCCAATAAATTTTAAAAATTCAAAAGATGCCCTTGATAATGGGGTTGCAATGGTGCACCAAGAATTAAACCAAGCATTAAAAAGAAATGTTATGGATAATATCTGGCTTGGAAGATACCCAACTGTTGCCGGTGGGCTGTTTACAAGCGAAAAAAAGATGATTGAAGATACTAATAAAGTATTCAAAGAACTGGGAATAAAAGTTGACCCTACTATTGAAATGAGTAAAATGCCTGTTTCACAAAGGCAGATGGTTGAAATAGCAAAAGCTGTTTCTTATAATTCAAAAATTATTGTTTTCGATGAACCTACATCATCCCTTACCGAAAAAGAAGTTGACCATTTATTTGAAATTATAGAAAAACTTAAGGAAAGTGGATGCGGTATTATATATATATCACATAAAATGGATGAAATTTTTAGAATTTCAGATGATATCACAATTATGCGTGATGGAAAATGGGTGGATACACAAAGAGCTGAAGATTTAACGATGGATAAAATCATTAAATTAATGGTTGGGCGTGATTTAACAAACCGTTATCCACCAAAACATAATCCTATCGGCGAAGTTATGCTAGAAGTTGAAGGCTTAACATCGATGTATTCCCACTTAAAAGATGTTTCATTCAATGCACGTCAGGGTGAAATTATAGGTCTTGCAGGGCTAGATGGCTCAGGCAGAACCGAAGTTTTGGAAAATTTATTTGGAAATGCTACAAGAAAAAGCGGAAAAATAAAACTACACGGAAAAGAAATTAAAAATAAACATCCAGAAGAATCAATTAAAAATGGTTTTGCACTTTTAACAGAAGAAAGAAGGGCGACAGGTATTTTTGGGATTTTAGATATAACTGAAAACACAACAATATCCAGCCTTAAAAAATACGTAAGTGGACCACTTTTATCAAATCAAGGAATGAGTAAAGACACTCAGTGGGCAATTGATTCAATGAGAATTAAAACGCCAAGCCAATCAACTAAAATCCGTTCGCTATCAGGTGGTAATCAGCAAAAGGTTATTTTAGGAAGATGGCTATTAACCGAGCCAGAAGTGCTTTTACTAGATGAGCCAACTCGTGGTATCGACGTTGGGGCAAAGTATGAAATTTATCAGCTTATAATAGAGCTTGCTGAAAAAGGAAAAACTATTATAATGGCATCTTCAGAAATGCCAGAACTTTTAGGAGTTTGCGATAGAATATTAGTTATGTCTAATGGTCAGCTTGCAGGAGAAGTGGACGCTAAAAACACATCTCAAGAAGAAATCTTAACATTAGCTGCAAAATATGTTTAAAGGGAGAATAAAAAATGTCTGAAAAAATTAAAACAAAGCTTCAAAATACCGACTGGAAAGAGTTTATGATAAATAATTCGCTATATATCCTTATGATATTTGCAATTATTTATATCCAAATTCAAAGACCAGCCTTTTTATCAATTGGCTCGATTGTTAATATCATTTCGCTTTCAGCTGCAAATATGCCAATAGCACTTGGTATTGCTGGCTGTATTATAATCGGAGGAACCGACTTATCAGCAGGGCGTATAGTTGGGCTTACTGCTTGTATTTCAGCGTCACTCTTGCAAATGGCAGGATATGCAAATAAAATGTATCCAGATTTAGAAGTTCCATCAATTGTGCTTGTTATCGGTGGGGTTATAATAGTTGGTGGTGTGATAGGCTTATTCAATGGGTTTTTTATATCAAAATTCTCACTTCACCCTTTTATCGTAACACTGGCTACTCAGCTTATTATCTATGGTGCAATATTAATGTATCTAAAAATAGGCACTAACAATGGTCAATCAATTTCAGGGCTTGATGAAAGCTATACAAACTTTATTAAAGGCACTTGGTTTACAATCGGCGATACAAAAGTTCCGATGTATATTTTATATGTTGTAATTATCACAGTGTTTATGTGGGTTGTTTGGAATAAAACTATCTTTGGAAAAAATATGTTTGCAGTTGGCTCAAACTCAGAAGCAGCACACGTTTCAGGGGTAAATGTTGCAAAAACTATTGTGCTTGTGTTTGTTTTAGCAGGTATTATGTATGGTTTAACTGGATTTATCGAAGGTGCTAGAATTGGCTCAAACTCAGCTTCAACAGGGGATAGCTATGAGCTTGATGCTATTGCTGCTTGCGTTATCGGTGGTGTATCATTCGTTGGTGGTATTGGTAAAATCCGTGGGGTTATTATGGGGGTTGTTCTACTAAGACTAATCTTCGTTGGACTTCAATTTTTAAGCGTTGACCCTAATACTACATATATCGTTAAAGGTTTAATCATTTTGATTGCTTGTGCTATTGATATGAGAAAATATCTAGTTAAAAAATAATTATGGAAAATAAAGAAAATAAAAAAGAAGATTTCACCCCAGCTAAAAAAAATATATATGAAGGTGTTACTATTTCAGTAAAACAGCTAGATAAATTTATTATAGGGCTTGTTTTAGTCACTATTATCATATTTTTGTATCTAACTAGTAATGCCACTGGATTAGTGGTTTCATTTGATACAAATGGTGGCTCAAGGGTGGAAGATGCCACATATATGTATGGCGAAATAATCAATCAGCCAGAAGAGCCAGTTAAGGAAGGCTATACTTTCACTGGCTGGTATAGAGATGTGAACGGGCTACACACTTGGGATTTTGAAAACACCGAGATTGAAAGCAATATGACGTTGTATGCCTTTTGGGAAGAAAAATAACTATTAAAACGAAAAAGGCAAGCTTTATAGCTTGCCTTTTGAAGTATGAAAGGGAATTATATTTATGGCTCAAGAAAAGATAAGTGTTAATCTGGAAAAAATATCTAAAAAAGAATATATAGAATTTTTAACACGAACTGATTTAGGCTCACAGTATCCACTTGAAAGATTTCATCAAAGGATAGAAAAATTAGTTGTAAATACTCAAATAAGCGTTGTTGCAAGAAATGAAGATGATATGATTGTTGGGGTGTTATTTGCACTTAGTGATTATTCGTATTGGCTGTTTATCACAGATTTAGGGGTTGATAGAGAATATCTAAAAATGGGAATAGGCACAAAATTAATAGATAAAGCATTAGAAGAAGCTGGTGGCGAAGAGGATATAATAATTTTTGCAAGCGTTTATAAAGATGCAGTTCCTTTTTATGAAAAAAATGGAATGAAAAAATCTGATTTACTTATGGTAAAAGATAAAGTTCAGTGGACATCGTTTACTGTTGATAAATCTTTTTTAGAAATCTAATAAAAAGCAAGCTTACGCTTGCTTTTTAATTTTTATAATGGAAACTGAGTTCTATCTATGAATTTTTGGGCAACGTCTTGTGGGGAATCTCCTGTTTGTTTTTTCTTTTCTAAATCTTCTTTTGATATATTATTAGAATAAGAATTAGCTGGCTTTGAGTAGGACGAAGAGATGATAGAATTGTTAGGTAAGCTACTATGTGGATAATCGATTGTGCTATCTATAACAGCATCAAGCGTTTGTGCATATTCATCTCTTAATAATTCATCATAACTTTTTATAACATTATGGTCTATACGTTGATTTTTAACGGCATCTTTTTGCATTTTGTTTTCTTTCATAATAAGCCCCTTTCTCTTTAGATAAAGTATATATAGTATTATGTATAAAAAAAGGTTTTTTATTAATAGAAAAAAATACAATAAATGTTAAAAAAATGAAAATTAATCGTCTAAATCATCATCATTACTATCTTCTTGTAAATCATAACTGAATAAATCAGAATTAAATTCAGTATCATCATCTTCTAAAAGAGTATTAGTGTTTTTGGGGTTTGCGTTTTGAGCTTGCTTTTCTTTATATTCCTTAGTTGCAAGTAATGTGCAGGCAATTCCAAAAAGTATAAGCAGAACGCCAGTTAAGAGCAATAACCAATGAACCACTTCAAATTCAGAAAAAGGAACTTTAAAAGCAGATAAAATATTATTTGTGCCATAGTATAGGCAAAGAATTGCAAGCAAAAAAGACATAATGTTTCCCCTTTAGTATTTAAATTTAAATTAGTAATTAAAATTATAAAACAATTTTATGAAAATTAAAAGTAAAAGTTGAAAAAAAGATTAAAATTGTATATACTATATAAGGTAACAGCAAAATTAATAATAATGAAAGGATTTAAATTAGTTATAATTTAAATAAATATGGGAATTTTTATGAATATTCAATATACAGGACAAACATCTTTTGATTTAGACCTACAAGGAAGAATTGAAACTTTAGATGTTGCAAAAGTAACAGACGGGCTTCATATAGCATCATTTGTTCTTTTAGGAGATACAGGTTTAACAAACTACTGCGCAAAGATTTTAGGAGATAAAATTAAAGATGTAGACTATGATTATATAGTTTGCCCAGAGGCAAAAGTTTTGCCTTTAGCACAAAGCGTTTGCACTTATCTTGGAGATAAAGATTTTGTTGTTTTTAGAAAAGATGAAAAAGCGTATATGCTAAATCCAATTAAAACAACAGTTAAATCAATAACAACAGCTAAAGAACAAAATATGGTTGTTGATGGAAGAGATGCCGATAAAATTCGTGGAAAAAAAGTTTTATTAATGGACGATGTTGTATCAACAGGTGGAACTTTTAAGGCTATGGAAGTTTTACTTGAAAAAATAGGGTGTACAGTTGTTGGATATGCTGCTGTTTTAAAAGAAAGTGGGGATTTCCCACATAAAAACCTATATTATATTCAAGACCTACCATTGTTTTTGGGTCAATGAATATTATCTACCGATAATATTCATTGAAGTTTTCTTTGCGTGCATAATGGATAGCACGCATTTTGCTATAAGCAAACACTGAAAACTACAAAAATGTATAATATGAACATTAAATGCTTAATTAAATCGATGGAAATAGGTTTAATTAAGCGTTTTTTTATCGAATAAAATTATTAAATTTATATAAAAAAATAATAAAGTTGTAATAAAAATTATAATAATTTGTAAAATTTGAATTCTTAAGTAAAAATTATAGAAATAAGTATTGACAAAAAAAGCTAAAACATATACAATTCCAATTAGTATGAATTTTGTTAGCAAGATAATTGCTGTCATCATACTGATGTTGTATGTACTGCTGTAGCCACTCTAACTGTGGTGTAACAAACCTTTTGCGGGGCTGGTATAATTGACATCGGCTGCGTAAAGGCGCAGTATATTACCGCAAAGGGGATTAGAAATGGAAAACAAAAATATTATCAGTTTAAAAGACATTGTTGTTGATTTCGGCGGTGAAACCGTATTGAGTGAACTTTCACTTGATATCAAAGATAAAGAGTTTGTAACTTTGCTAGGGCCTTCAGGCTGTGGGAAAACTACTACTCTAAGAATTATCGGAGGGTTTTTATCACCAAAATCGGGCAATGTTTTTTTTGATGGCAAAGACATCGTTAATCTTCCTCCTTACAAAAGGGAAGTTAACACAGTATTCCAAAAGTATGCGCTTTTTTCACATTTAAATGTGTTTGAAAATGTTGCTTTCGGATTAAGGCTGCAAAAGCTACCAGAAGAAGAGATTAAAACAAGGGTTTTAGAAATGCTTGAAGTTGTTAATCTTCGTGATTTTGCAAGAAGAGATACCACAACTCTCTCAGGTGGACAGCAGCAAAGGGTTGCGATTGCAAGGGCACTTGTAAATCACCCAAAAGTTTTACTTTTAGATGAGCCACTTGGTGCACTAGATTTAAAACTGCGTAAAGAAATGCAAACCGAATTAAAGCGTATTCAGCAATCACTTGCGATAACTTTTGTGTATGTAACTCATGATCAAGAGGAAGCTTTAACAATGAGTGATACCGTTGTTGTTATGAAAGATGGTATTATTCAGCAAATCGGAACTCCAACAGATATTTATAATGAACCAGTAAACTCCTTCGTGGCAGATTTTATTGGGGAAAGCAATATCATTGATGGAATTATGGTTAAAGACTTTTTAATCGAGATAAACGGAACTCAGTTTTCTTGTGTTGATAAAGGATTTAATCCAAATGAACTTGTGAATGTGGTTATTCGTCCTGAGGATATCGAGGTTGTACCATCGCTTCAAGGAGCACTTCAAGGTGTTGTAAAAAGTGTTGTATTTAAAGGGGTTCATTATGAAATAACAGTTGAGCAAGGTGGCTTTGATTGGCTAATTCACTCAACACAAATTCAGCAAGTTGGCGCATTAATTGGAATGAACATTGGTCCTGAAGAAATTCATATTATGAAGAGAATGAAAGAATAAAAAGCAAAAAATAAACTATACTTCTCTTAAAATTTAATATGAAAATCAGAAAGGATGATAAAATGGGTAAAAAAATTGTTAGTACTCCATATTTATTATGGATGATGATATTTATTTTCGCTCCATTATGCTTAGTTGTGTATTTTGCATTCACAACAACTGGTGGAGATTTTACAATAGCTAATATCAGCGATTTATTTAAATACTCAACAGTGTTTTTAAATAGTATAATGCTTGCAATTTATGCAACTATTATATGCCTTATTTTAGCCTATCCTATAAGCTATATGCTCTCTAGGATGAAAGCTAATAATCAAAGGCTGATGATTATGCTTATTATGCTTCCTATGTGGATGAACTTTTTGCTTCGCACATATGCATGGATGAGTCTTTTAGAAAGAAATGGTTTAATAAATCAATTTCTTGGCATTTTTGGCATAGGCCCTTTTGATATGATTAATACAAATGGTGCCGTTGTTTTAGGTATGGTTTATAATTACCTGCCTTTTATGATAATGCCTTTATATGCAGTAATGGTTAAAATCGATTATTCTCTAATCGAAGCTTCTCAGGATTTAGGGGGGAATATGTGGCAAACTCTTGCAAAAGTGTTTTGGCCATTAAGCCTTCCCGGTGTTGCAACAGGTATAACAATGGTTTTTGTTCCTTCTTGCTCAACATTTATAATATCTAGAATGCTCGGTGGCGGAGATAATTTAATGATAGGCGATTTAATCGAACTACAATTCCTTGGAAATTCTTATAATCCAAACCTTGGCTCAGCAATGGGTCTAGTGCTTATGGTTTTAGTTTTATTATGTATGGGTATCACAAACGGCTTTGCTGATGATGATAAAGAGGTGATGCTATAATGATGAAATTTTTAAAGAAATTCTATTGGGCAGTGATTTTAGCGTTTTTATATATACCAATCTTTGTTATGATTACATTTTCATTTAATGAATCAAAAAGTAGAACTGTTTTTACTGGTTTTACAACAAAATGGTATTTTGAATTATTTAATAATGATGTGGTTATAGAAGCATTTCTAACCAGCCTTTTTGTAGGGCTTGTTGCAGCAACTGTTGCAACAATACTTGGAACATTAGCGGCTGTTGGCATAAATTCTATGACAAAACTTCAGCGTATAGTAGTTATAAACATCAGTTATATGCCAGTTGTAAACCCTGAAATAGTTACAGCTATTTCAATGCTACTACTTTTTGGCATATTTAAAGAGATTTTCGGATTTGAATACGGAATGATAACCCTTTTAATTTCACACATAACATTTTGCCTGCCTTATGTTATCCTATCCATACTTCCTAAAATTAGGCAGATGGATATGAGAGTGTATGAAGCGGCACTTGATTTAGGCTGTAATCCAAAACAAGCCTTTTTCAAGGTTGTTGTGCCAGAAATTATGCCAGGGATTGTTACAGGCTTTTTAATTGCCTTAACTTATTCAATTGATGATTTCGTTATCTCATATTTTAACGGGGGACACACCCAAACACTTCCAGTGGTTATCTATTCAATGACTAGAAGAAAAGTGAGCCCTGATATATACGCATTATCAGCTATAATATTCATTGTTATATTAGCAATACTATTAATAATTAATATAAACGATGTATTAAAAGAAAAAAAGAAGAAAAAACAAACTTAATGGAGGATTACTATATTGAAAAGAATTATTAGCTTAGTTTTAGCAGTATTTATTTTACTAGGAATGGTTATCGGAGCGGCAATGCCAGCTTTCGCAACAACAGAAGAAATGCCAGCAGTTGCAGGTCCTGAAGGAACACAAAATGGCGAAATCACATCAGAAGAATACAACTGGGAAGCTTTAAAAGATGAAGGAATCACTTTAAACGTTTACAACTGGGGCGAATATATGTCAGACGGTTCTGAAGGCTCACTTGATGTTAACGCTGCATTTACAGAATTAACTGGTATTGAAGTTAACTATCAATTATTTGCAACTAACGAAGAAATGTATACAAAAATTAAAAGCGGTGGTGCAAGCTACGATATTTTAATTCCATCAGATTATATGATTGGTAGAATGATTGAAGAAGAAATGCTACAACCACTTGATTATTCTCTAATTCCAAATATGCAATATATCAACCCAACATTTTTAAATGGTGCGTTTGATCCGGCAAATGAATACTATGTTCCATATACTTGGGGTCTTGTAGGAATTATCTACAATACAACAATGGTTTCAGAGCCAGTTACAAGCTGGGATTCTCTATGGGATGAAAACTATGCAGGCGATATACTAATGTTTAATAACAGCCGTGATGCTGCTGCTATCGCTCTTTTAAGAGCTGGTCAATCACTAAACCCACAATCAAGCGAAGATATCGCTGTTGCAAAAGAAGCTTTAATTGAGCAAAAATCAGTTGTTCAAGCTTATGTAATGGATGAAATTTTTGATAAAATGGGCGGTGGTGAAGCTGCATTTGCTCCATACTACTCAGGCGATGCTGTTACAATGATTGATGACAACCCAGACTTAGCGTTTGCTATTCCAGAAGAAGGAACAAACTACTTTATTGATGGTATGGTTATCCCAGCTGATTCACAAAATGTTCAGGCTGCTCATATGTATATCAACTTCTTATGCGAAACAGATATCGCTTTAGCTAATGCTGAATACATCGGATACGCAAGCCCACACACAGCGGCAGTTGAATTACTAGATGAAGAAACAAGAAATACAGAATTCTTATATCCATCAGAAGAAGTTTTAGCTAACACAGAAGCTTTCTCAGTTCTTTCAGAAGAACTTTCAGTAGAGCTTGATGATATGTGGAGCGAAGTTAAAGCTTATAGCGAAGAAAGCCAAAATTCATTTATGCCTACAATTGTTATTGGTGCAGTTATTGCTTTAGTTGTTATTGTTTTACTAAGAAGCAAGAAAAAGAAAAAAATGGATTACTAATTAAATAAACAAAAAAAGACGATTTTCATTTGAAAATCGTCTTTTAGTTTTTTTAAAATAATGTAGTTGTATCAAATAATAAATCAGCGTTTTCTCTTACCTTGCATTCATTAAAATATAAATCTTCTAAAGGTATCCATTCATTTTTAAATCTATTAAGCATAAATTCATTACTTCTTTTTAGTATTCTATCTAGCTGATTTTCTCTTTTAACATCTAAAAAGATTTTTAAATCATAGTGATTATTAAGATTTTTATGGTGAGAGTAAACCCCTTCAACAAAGTTTAGCTTTTTTACTTTAGTTAAATCGCTTTTTTCTTTTTCTCCTGTTTGGCAGGAAAATTTATCAAAAATAAATTCCTTACTTTCGCTTAGTGGGATTAAAACTTCGCTTAAAAATCTCTCGTGGTCAACGTTTCCACCAGCTATTTCTAATCGCTCTTTAGTTTTTCTTTCTAGTGGCAAAAAGAAATCGTCCATATGAAAGATATTGCAATCATATTTTTTTAATAATAAATCGGATAAATAAGATTTCCCACTAGAACTTGGCCCATCGATGGCGATAATTAAATTTTTATCTGGATTAGATTTAATTTTTTCATCAATTAAATTAAAAATTTTTGTATACATATAAAGCACTGCCTTTCTTTTAAAACAATATATACAGTATAGTATATTTTTAAAATCTATGCAAGGGGAAATAATATTCTTGACGATATATACTATCTATCATATAATTAGAATAATAAAAGTATTAAAAGGAGCTTAAATAATGAGAACTATTAAAAGCCAAGATATAAGCAAAGTGATAAGAGATTTATGCATCGAAACAAATACAAATCTTCCAACAGACGTTTGCGATGCTATTGATTTAGCTATATTAAAAGAAGATAATCAAATGGCAAAAAACACACTAGAACTACTAATTGAAAACTATAATATTGCAAAAACTGAGAATGTTCCAATCTGCCAAGACACTGGAATTGCCTGCGTTTTTTTAGAAATCGGACAAGAGGTTTACATCGAGGGAGATTTAGAAGAGGCGATAAATGAAGGGGTTAGAAATGGATACACCGAAGGATTTTTAAGAAAATCAGTGGTGAAAGACCCGATAAGAAGAGTTAACACAAATGATAATACCCCTGCTATGATTTACTATGAAATAGTTAAAGGGGATAAAATAAAAATCACGCTTGCACCAAAAGGATTTGGCAGTGAAAATATGAGTGGGGTTAAAATGCTTTCTCCGGCTGATGGAATAGAAGGTGTTAAAGATTTTGTTTTACAAACTGTTAAAAATGCAGGGCCAAACCCTTGCCCACCGATTGTTGTGGGAGTTGGCATAGGGGGAACTTTTGATA
This sequence comes from uncultured Oscillospiraceae bacterium, assembly GCA_964525015.1. Taxonomy (GTDB): domain Bacteria; phylum Bacillota; class Clostridia; order Oscillospirales; family Ruminococcaceae; genus RGIG3102. Next base: position 6,751 of record CAZGFY010000016.1, on the reverse strand, counting down.
AGGCAGCACTTCTTGCAAAAAAAGCGTTGTTATTAGATGTTACAAATGAAAACCAAGATGAATTTTATGCCGATGTTGAAAAAGAACTGCTAGAAAAAATTAATAAACTAGGCATAGGCCCACAAGGTTTTGGCGGAAAAACAACGGCACTCGGAGTGAATATCTTAACTTTGCCAACTCATATTGCAGGCCTTCCTTGCGCTGTTAATATAAACTGCCACGTTACTCGCCATAAATCAGTTATTATATAAAAGGGGATTTTACTGTATGAAAAAATATATACAAACTCCACTTACTAAAGAAATAGTGAAAACTTTAAAAAGTGGCGATGAAATACTGCTTTCAGGAGTGATTTATACTTCTCGTGATGCAGGGCATAAAAGATTTATTGAGCTTTTAGAAAAAAATGAAGACCTACCAATTGATTTAGAAAATCAAATTATATATTTTGCAGGCCCAACTCCGGCAAAAGAAGGACAGCCAATCGGCTCTTGTGGACCTACTACCAGTTATAGAATGGATGCATATTCTCCAACTTTAATTAAAAAATGCGGGCTAACTGGTATGATTGGAAAAGGAAAAAGGAATGATGCTGTTATCTCTTCAATGATTGAAAATACAGCTGTTTACTTTGGGGCAATTGGTGGTGCTGGGGCACTTATAGCAAAATGCGTTCAATCAGCTGAAGTTGTGGCGTTTGAAGATTTAGGCGCTGAGGCTTTAAGAAAACTAGTTGTAAAAGATATGCCACTAACAGTTGTTATAGACTCTTTTGGAGAAAACTTATACGAAACAGGAACAAAGAGATATTTAGAAAATTCTAAGTAGTTTTGTGCCTTTTGCTGTGTGAAATTAGCGAAAGTTTACCACTTTTAACCTGAGCGTTGCAAAACACGCAAAACTCGAAGAAAGGTATAGGTGTATTTATGAAAAAGAATTTCAAATGGATACTTCTGCCGATAGTTTTTATTTTAGGGGTATTAGCCTTTGATGAATATAAAAATAATAAAGAAGTGAATGAGTTTTTAGATTTAATTGAAAATGTGTCTGAAGATTATACAGCGAGTATTTTAACTAGCGATGGAGAAACTCACGAATATATTTTAACGGATAATGAATTACTAGAAATAAGAGATAATCTTCTTGAAATGGAGTATAAAGCAAATTTTAATAATCTAACTCCAGCTGGCGAAAAATCATATTCAATAACTTTTTCATCAGATGAAATGATAATTTTATTGTCAATTCAAGGGGATAAATACATAGACACATCAGTTTATAAAAAAGATGGAAGCGAAGACAGAAAACTAGCCTTTATGGAAATGCAAAGTGATGAAGTTATGAATCTTATAGAGAATATTGGAGATATGGAATGAAAAAGACTTTAATAAGGATTTTTTTAATACTACTTGTTATGTTTTTATGGTATATGAATATATATCGCTATAGCCACAATGAAAACGAATTTAAATATATGGCTGAAAATATACAGACTGATGCAAAAGCAGAATTGCAGTTTTGGGATAGTGAAAAAAATGAGAAGTATGTATTATTATCTAGTGAAGATATATCAAAGATAAAGGATGCTCTAGTATCAATAGATGTAAAAGCTGATTTTGATGATATGAATTACATAGAAGATACTTCACTTTATATTTTAAATCTTACCTCAAATGGGCAAGAAGTTAATTTGCGCTTTGAGGGTGGAAAATATATTTCGACGCTTTTTAGCGATATAGCCTCTATGGAAATGCAAAGTGATGGAGTTATGCAGGTTATTAATAGTATTATAGAATAAAAAACAGCAATGTGTTTTCACACATTGCTGTTTTTATAATATTTAGTTATTTAATAATTTTATAGGATAGAAATTTTCGTTACACATTATATATTTTCCGTCTTGCTCGATTATTGGGTATTTTATATCAAAAGGCAACACTCTTTTTATAACTGCTATTGTGTCATTATTCATTAATGCATTTGAGCCAACTAAAGTGGCACTGATGTTTTGAATAAATAATTTAACTAAGGTTTCGTCTAGTGCAGTTGAGAATTCAGTTAATAATATATTACAAACATCAAAAGGATTAAATTCATTTTTATAAACTCTTTTTGAAATTAATGCATCGTAAACATCGGTTATTGCTGTTATTCTAGCAAAAATATCTATTTCGTTTCCTGATAAGGCATCAGGGTATCCAGTTCCATCTAATTTTTCGTGATGGTGTAAAACCCCACTTAAAACATTTTGATTAAATTCAGGTTTTTCCTTTTCAAGTAAATCATATGAATAACTAGAGTGCATTTTAACAATTTCAAATTCTTCACTTGTTAATTTTCTTGGTGCATTTAAAATACTATCAGGAATTTTAGTTTTTCCTATATCATGAAGAAGTCCAGCTAAAATTAAATCGCGAACCTGATATTCTTTAAGATACAGCCATTTTCCGAAAATACCATTTAAAACACTAACATTTGTGCTATGCCTTTCTAAATCTTTATCCATAGGGCGAGGCATATTAACGCTTTTTAAAATATCTTGCTGCTCAATTAAATCGATTTTTTTCATAGCAGATTTATGCAACTGTTCAACGTGCACAGGACGCAAAACATCAACATCTTTAACGCTATTTATAAAATCACCAACTTCATCTTGAAGTTTTGTATATTCTTTTGATTCTGTATAAAATTTATTGATAGTTTTCTTTGGTTTATCTTCTTCTTGAGCATCATATTCAGCTTTCTTTTTTTCAACTAACGCCTTATAAGTTTCCTTTGAAACACACACAGTGTTAGAATCACCAATGAATTTTTTTAATCTTTCAAACTTAGTTTCAGTCAAAATTTCGCCTGCAGCTAAAAGTGAAACTTTGCCAGTATGATTATAAATAGTGTCAGTTACTGGCATATCTACATATAAAAAATCAATAGAAATACTGCTTAAGCCAGGTACCACATTTGCCATATAATTCCTAAATTCCTTTCCCTTTTAGTTGTTTATTATTCTACATCCATAATTAGAAGTGTTTACATCAACTGCGGATACTCTCATCACCTGATAATTGTATGTTAAAACTTCATCATTTAAATTGTAAGAAATTTTAAATATATCATTTTTATAAAGAGCTAAAGGAGCTGCTTCAATAGCAATCCCAGCAGCTGATAAATCAACTATGTATGCATCGAGTGGGCAATTAAATTCAACTTCCTGATTTTCAATTATAACACTTTTAATAATTGTTGGGATTTTAGTGTTAAATCTTGTGTGTTCACGAAGCTGTAGAGCTGTTCCTTTAGAAATAGCTATTTCAACTGCATTATTAAGATATTCTTTTCTCACTTTTCCGTGAAATTGAATTGGGCCACCATCAAATAAAAATGAAACATAAACCGATTTAGTCTTTTTTAATAAATCTGGATTATTTGTTTTCACCTGTATTGTGTGACGCTTTTTATTATCATCTATTACAATTGCATCTAATAAAAACTTATTGTCTATCATTGATTTAATAGACGCAGTTTTATTTAAAAAATCATAACTTGAATAATCAATGATATTAGTATTTGAAAAATCCATAAATAACCTACCTAATTTAATAATACATAATTATTAATATTATATCATAAAAAATGACAAAATTAAAGATTTTTTTTGCCAATTTTTTGAAATAATTAAAAAAAATTGTATTTATAGGCTATTGATAAAAAAAGTTAAGTATGCTATCATATATAGCATTAAATAATGAAATTTAAAAACTGAAGGGTAGGGCTTACTATGTCAATGTGCTCAGTATGTGGGAGCGATATAAAAAACGGACGTTGTCAAGGTTGTGGGATGAGTCAATCTGGGGCAAGAGGAAATCAAACGAATTATTCAAACAATAAATACTATCAAAACCAAAATAACAGTACTTCAATGGGACCAGGATTCACTCCTAAAAAAAAGAAAAATCCAATTCTAACACTCTTAATTGTGTTTGGTTTGTTTTTTGGAGTATCAGTTATTTTAGGAATTATAAACACTTTAAATGAAGAAGTTCCAGATATTTTTGAAAATACACCAGAAGTAGAAGCAGAAAACGATTATACATACGAAGATACTTTTGGATATGATGAAGAAGAAAGTGAAGAGATAAAAACTTATTCCCAAAACGAATATGTTGCAACTCTTGGAAGTGGTGCTTATATAGTTGGGCTTCATATTCCAGCTGGCACCTACGATTTTGAAATGGTGAATAAAGAAGGGTATGAATGGGCATCTATCACAATTATAAAAGCAAGTGGAGAGAGAACATTTGAAACCGTTAATACTGATGATGATTTGAAAAATATAGAGCTTGAAAATGGGGACGGTGTAAGTGTACAATCAAGTGAAATGGTTGATTTAATAAGTGATAACGCACAGCCTTTAACAAATGATGGGGTGAAAAATCCATTAACACAGGTAGTGTTTATGGAAGATAACGATGCGAAAATTGCTGGAATCGATTTTCCAGCTGGTACATATGATATTTATATTTTAGAAAATGATTATGGAACGATTGAAATTGATTTATATGATGGATTTATAGGAAATCAAGAAAGCTATTATTCTTTTTATGGCGATGCTACAACAGGGCTAGAGCCAGTTAGGCATATAGAATTTCCAACAGGCACAAGAATTGTTTTGGATGATGTAGAAATAGAATTAGTACCAAGTGAATATGATACTCTTTTAGCTTTTTTTGAGCACGAGGATGCATATGTAGAAGTGAATAAATTAGTAGGGGAGAGATTGATTTTAGAAAATTATCAAAGACAATCTCAAGATATGCCTATTAAAACTCAAGGCGAAGAGAATTTAAAATAAACATAAAATAAAAATACCGAAAACTAACAGTTTTCGGTATTTTCTATTTTCCAACGTTTGAGGTGCCTTTTTCTAAAAGATAGGTTGCTTCTAAATCTGAAATATGGGTTAAAACAGCTAGTGGATATCTTTTATAAGCTTCACCAACAGAATAACTGCCACCTTTTACAGAATCATCAAACCCACCCATATGCCACCTAATAGCCATAGCTTCTTCAGTGGTTAGGCGGATAAATCTCTCTAGTAAAAAAACGCTTTTTTCACCGTGACCATAAGGGAAGATATCTTCTATTGAATAGTTTTTAACCTTTTCCCATTGGCCAGTAGCTTCGTTTTTAACATTTCGAGTGCCTTCTTTATAAAAATTAATCTTACAAAAATCATGACAAAGTGCGACAAGGGCAATACTCTCACTAGAATATTCTTCCCCTGCTTTTTCTTTTAAAAGTTTATAAACATTTAAACTGTGCATAATAAGACCACTTTCGCACGCACCGTGATACCTCGTTGAGGCTGGAGCTGTAAAAAAATCTGTTTTTTCTAGCCAATCTAAAAGTTTATCCTTTCCATTCCTTGTAACATGAGTGTTGAAAATTTCTAAAAATTCTTCTTTGTAATTCATAATTATAAATCAGCTTCTTCTAAAATTTCTTTTAAAACAGCCACTTCTTCTGCTGTTAAAGATATGCCTTTGCCCATTTTTGTATGGTCTTCAGACCAGTCACGAATATCGTATTTAGGTTCTCTTTCGCCCCAAGAAACAAGGTTTATCTCTCTAGTCCAGCCGTTTTTACCTTGAGAAAGAACTCCAAGACTTTCAACGATTTCAAATTTAAATTCTGCCATAATTAAAATCTCCTTTATTCATATTTTAAAATAATTTTACTGCATATTGTTAATAATTGCAATAGGGACTTGACTTTTATTTTTATTTTGTTAAAATAAAAGCATAATTAAAGGCGAAGAAAAAGAGGTAAACTCTAAAATTAATCTAAAAAAGAGAGTCGTGGTAGCTGAAAATCGACAGATTAAGGGGTTTATGTAGCTTTGGAGCCGAAAATATGAAATAGTAGTAGTGTTTTCCGTTTAATCTTGCGTTAAAAGAAAAAGAGTGGCTAATTTATTAGCAATTTGGGTGGTACCACGGTTTTTAGTATTTACAAATCGTCCCTTGTTTTACAGCAAGTGGACGATTTTTTATTTTTATTATAGGGGGATTTTGGGATATGAAAGAATTAGAAAAAATTTATAATCCGAAGATAGTTGAAGAAAAGCTATACAAATTATGGATGGAAAAAAAATATTTTACAGCAAAGGTGGATAAAACAAAAGAGCCATACACAATTATGATGCCACCACCGAATATTACAGGTCAGCTTCATATGGGGCACGCAATGGACGGAACTTTGCAAGACGTTTTAATTCGATTTAAAAGAATGCAAGGCTATTCAGCTTTATGGATGCCAGGAACTGACCACGCTTCTATTGCAACCGAAACTAAAATTGTTCAGGCAATGGCAGAAGAAGGCTTAACAAAAGAAGGGATTGGCAGAGAAGAATTTTTAAAAAGAGCGTGGGAATGGAAAGAAAAATATGCCAATATTATAACTAATCAATATAAAAAGCTAGGTGCTTCAGCCGATTGGGATAAAGAAAGATTTACAATGGATGAAGGATGCAGTGAAGCTGTTAAAGAAGCGTTTATTAACTTATATAATAAAGGGCTTATCTATCAAGGGGAAAGAATTATTAACTGGTGCCCAACTTGTCTTACTTCTATTAGTGATGCCGAAGTTGAATTTGAAGAAAATGATGGAAACCTATGGCATATTAAATACCCAGTTGAAGGAACAGATGAATTTATAACAGTTGCAACAACTCGCCCTGAAACTATGCTTGGTG
>CAZGFY010000015.1:0-49756 GCA_964525015.1 uncultured Oscillospiraceae bacterium | reverse complement strand
AAGTTTTTTCAACGAAATACACTAACGAAAATATCTTTATTTAGTTACTTTCACTGTGATAGATATGAAAAAAATTATCAATTATACAAGTTGTACAATTTATCGATATCTTATTTAGAAACGAATTGTAGTGCACGCAACATTTTTTTTTACTGGATAGGATATAATTGAGATATAAGGCAAACACGCCCCAAATTTAAATAATCAATAATATATGGAGGAATTTTATTATGGCAGTAAAATACGTTGCAGAACCTTTTAGAATTAAAATGGTTGAACCAATTAAAATGACAACAAGGGAAGAAAGAGAAGAATTTATAAAAGAAGCTCACTACAATCTTTTTGGACTGAAAAGTGATGCTGTTTATATCGATTTATTAACAGACTCTGGCACAAATGCTATGAGTGATAATCAATGGTCTGCGATGCTTAAAGGCGATGAAGCTTATGCAGGTGCAAGAAGCTACTTTAAATTTGTAGACGCTGGCCGTGATATTTTCGGATATGAATACATTCAGCCAGTTCACCAAGGAAGAGCTGCTGAAAAAGTTTTATTCCCAACATTTTTACAAGAAGGCAAATTTGCTATTTCAAATATGTTCTTTGATACAACAAGAGCTCACGTTGAATTAGCTGGTGCTAGAGCTATCGACTGCGTTGTTGCAGAAGCTAAAGACCCATCTATAAGAGCTGATTTCAAAGGCAATATGGATATTGAAAAGCTAGAAGCTACAATCTTAGAAAAAGGCCCTGAAAATGTTGGCTTAGTTGTTTTAACTATCACAAACAACTCAGCTGGTGGTCAGCCTGTTTCAATGGCTAATGCTAAAGCTGTTTCTGAAATTTGCAAAAAATACGGTATCACAATGAATATTGATGCTGCAAGATATGCTGAAAATGCTTACTTCATTAAAAAACGTGAGCCAGGATACGCTAATAAAACAGTTAAAGAAATCGTTAGAGAAATGTTCTCTCTAGCTGATATGTGCACAATGAGTGCGAAAAAAGATACAATTGTTAATATGGGTGGTATGATTGGCGTGAAAGACGGTAACTCTCCACTAATTCTAAAAATCAAAGCTAACTGTATTTCATATGAAGGCTTTTATACATACGGCGGACTAAACGGACGTGATTTAGATGCTCTAGCTGTTGGTTTATATGAAGGTATTGATGATTCATACCTAGAATACAGAATTGGACAAATGGAATATCTAGCTTCTCGCCTTGATGATGCTGGAATTGCTTATCAATCACCAGTTGGCGGACACGGTGTATTCGTTGATGCAAAAGCTATGTTCCCAAATATCCCATACAATGAATATCCAGGCCAAGTTCTAGCTATCGAACTATACAAAGAAGCTGGAATCAGAACTTGCGATATCGGATCATACATGCTTGGTAATAACCCTGATACAGGCGAGCAATTAGAAGCTGATTTTGAATTCACTCGTTTTGCTATTCCTCGTAGAGTTTACACACAAGCTCACTTAGATGTTATGGCTGATGCCTTAATTGCTATTAAAGCAAGAGCAAACGAAATCACAAAAGGATACAAAATCACTTGGGAGCCACCAATTTTAAGACACTTCCAAGCACATCTCGCACCAATCGAAGATTAATTAAAATCATCCCTTATATATTTAAAAAATATGCAGGCAAATTATATTGTCTGCATATTTTTATGTGATTTACTCACTTGAAATATTTTTATTCGTAATATATACTATATATAAAGTTAGAATAAGCTAACCAAAATTAGGAGATTAAAATTTATGAACGATAATAATATATTATTCGCCTTTATTTTAACAGCTATTGCCGGCTTATCAACTGGCGTTGGCAGTTTAATGGTGGTATTTACAAAAAGAACAAATAAGAAGTTTTTATCTTTTTCGCTAGGGCTATCAGCAGGGGTTATGCTGTATGTTTCATTTGTTGAAATTTTAAGTAAGGCTGTATCTTCCCTTTCAGTAACTTTTGGAGAAAAGCTTGGGAATATATATGCAGTAATTGGCTTTTTTATAGGGATATTTATAATTGCATTTATTGATAAATTTATTCCTAAAATGGGAAATCCACACGAGGTGCACACTGTTGAGGAGATGGATGGAAATGATGAAGAGCATAAAAATGATTTAATGCGAATGGGAGTTTTTACAGCCCTTGCAATTGCCATACATAATTTCCCAGAAGGAATTGCAACATTTATTGCAGCTCTTGAAGATCCAAGCACAGGTATAGCGATAACTGCAGCTATTGCAATTCATAATATTCCTGAGGGAATAGCTGTTGCGGTGCCTATATTTTATGCAACTAATGATAGAAAAAAAGCATTTAAACTTTCTTTTTTATCAGGGCTCTCTGAGCCTATCGGGGCGATAGTTGGGTATTTTTTACTTATTCAATTTATTGGCGACACTGCCTTTGGATTTATCTTTTCAGCAGTTGCAGGGATAATGGTTTATATAAGTTTAGACGAATTACTTCCATCTGCTAGAGAATATGGCGAGCATCATATATCAATGTATGGGCTTGTTACAGGAATGGGGATAATGGCTATTAGTTTAGTTATGTTTATTTAAAAAAGGCGTTTAATTTATGTAAAAATTATTACATATCCTGTATACATTTTGAATTCTATTGAAAAAAATAAATGTTAATGATATAATTATATGCGTACAATATTTACTTATTATTAAGTTTTTAAATTTTGAAAGAGGTATTTTTATTATGAAAAAAATCGTTTTTACTGAAAATGCACCAGGTGCAATTGGTCCGTATTCACAAGCTGTTAAAACAGGAAACACAATCTATGTTTCAGGACAACTTCCTATAAATCCAGCAACTGGTGAATTTCCATCAGACGATATCGCAGACCAAACTAAGCAAGCATTAGAAAACGTTAAAGCTATTTTAGAAAGCGAAGGCTACACAATGGCAGATGTTGTTAAAACAACTGTTTTACTTGATAGCATTGCTGATTTTGCTGGCATGAACGCTGTTTACGGCACATTCTTCTCTTCAGATTTCCCAGCTCGTGCTGCATTTGAAGTGGCTGCACTTCCAAAAGCTGCAAAAGTTGAAATTGAAGCAATTGCTTACAAAGCTTAATTAAAAAAAGATTGCCGATTATTGGCAATCTTTTTTATTTTATAACATAAATAGTCTTCATTTTGTTTTGATTACTTATTCGAGTAACTCAACTCATATAATTAAAAACGCTTAAAATTTAAAAAAATATAAAACAAGGAAATATTTTAAAACAATAATTTTTGTATATTATTAAGTTGAATTATTAACTATAGATACAACTTATCTAGCTCACTAATTAATTCCATTTCGCTTTCGATATCTCCTTTGTAGGGATGAGTTTTAATTATTTTATTAAATAATTCTAAATCTTTTTTAGCTTTTTTTTCATTATTATAAATACACTTATTTAAAGCATAATTTGTTCGCAAAAATCCTAAATTAGATTTAATCAAAACCTTTTGAAATTTTTTAAAATCTTTAGTTAGTAATTTTTCTATTTCGTCTTTATCTTTGTTTAGCATTATTAAAGAGAAAATTTTATCATTAATTAATTGATTTTTTAAAACATCTAAAAGTTCATCGTTATCTTTTAAAAATCCATCAGTTAACTCAATAAATTTTTCAAAGTTTAATTCATCAAGTGATTTAAGGCAGAAATTTGTGTAGATATTTGCTGATAAAGTATCAGTTTTTTCGCTTCCCTTTTTAATAATAAACACTTCACTTGGAAAATCTTTTAATCTATATCCACTTGAAATAAGTTGCACTGTTTGTAAAATTCTAAAAAAACTTTCACGGGCAGTTTTACTTTTTTTACACTGCAAAATATTCATTCCATCATTTGCAAATCCACCTATTTTTAAAGGAACTAAATTTTGAATTGCTAAAAGAAATCCTATAAGTGAAATCACTATAAAAATTGTTGCAATTATAGTTTTTTGAAATAGTATAATAGGGATAATTGCAAGTAGTGATAGTATAATATTAAAAACTCCACCTAAAACATTGTATAAAAAGTATGGAATTTCATCATATGGTTTATTGGGCAGTATCATTAGGCATTGTCCAGCTGTTCCTGCAACAGTTTGCTTTTTAAATTTAATTTTTCCATCAATATTAACCCATATAAAATTAAATATTCGATATGAAGAAAAGGTGTATCCAGATAAAATTCCGCCAACTAAATGCCCGAATTCGTGAAAGGCAACGTGGAGTATAAAGCCTATTATAATTCCAAGTACTATTCCTAAAGGTGGTTCTATTCCATTTGATGTACCGTATATAGCCGATAAAGCCCCAAGCGAAAATGCAAATATAATCGATAGTATAAATAGAAATATGCTAGTTAATAATTTTTTCATATAGTTATTCTTTCTTTTGGTAATATGGTTTTTCTAGCGCTTCTAAGAGTTCAATATCTCCATAGCAAGCACCGTTTTTTAAATGGGAATTATATAAAGATAGGAATATAAGTCTATCTTTAAAATCTAAATAAACAGGATTGTTAAAATAAATATATATAGCACATTTTGTTCTCATATAAGCACTATCTATATGCATATTTTGCCTATCAATAAAACCTTTATAAGAATTAGTTATAAGTTTTTTAATAGTGTTTTTATCTTCTCCTAATAAAATCAAGCAGAAAATCTTATCATTAATTAATTGTTCTTTTAAAATATTTGATTTTTTCAAAAGATAATTTAGAACTTCTAAACTGTCTATATAATTTTTTTCATCTAAAAGTTTTTTAGCAAAAGCAAAAGCTAAATAATCGCTTAAAGGCTCTAATTTTTGACTTTGTGTAATTTGAGATTTGCTTATCTCTTTTAAAAGATTTGAAGGTAAATCTTTGTATCTTCCCCCCTCTAATAAAAACCTAGAAATTCCTAATTGTTTTTTATAGTTATCACTAGATTTTTCATTAAAAGAAAGCGTTATCAAAGTAGATATATCGCCGTTTTTAATAGGTGTGTTATTCTTTAATATAATTATAAAAATTAAAAAAATCGCAATAAATTGAACTAAAAACCTAATTTGTAGAATTAAATTATTTGATAATATAAATAATATAATCGCAGGAAAGATTGTGAATGTGTATTTAAATAAAATTCGTATAAAAAGTAGAGTTTTCTCATTATTATTGTCTGGAATGAATTCTATATAATTTGCAAAGAAACTCACTTTTGAATATTTTATAACTCCATCTACTCTTTTGAATTGATAGCATAAAATCTGAAGAAATAAAAGCGTATATCCAGAAAAAATTGCGCCTAACAGTTCTCCAAGCATAGAAAAAGTGATATATATATTAAAAATGTATAGAAAAATTACTGTATAAATGATGAGCGCTGGGACAAATAAAATTACTGTGAGCGAGCGAGATATCAGTATCGCTATAATTAACATAGATAGAACTACTAAAAATATAATTAGTAAATAGAATTTTTGATTATTATGCTGAGCGTTTTTATTTTCCATATAAACCTCCAATTTAAAATTGAAACTTACTAGTATATATGATAACATATATACATATTAATATCAAACAAACATATATAAAAGGAAGGTTGAAATGAAAGGATTAATTCATATATACACAGGCGATGGAAAAGGCAAGACAACTTCGGCAATTGGGCTTACAATTCGGGCAGTTGGCAATAATATGAAGGTGGTGTTCACACAGTTTATGAAGGGTGATAGTTCTAGCGAAATTAATATTTTAAAGCAAATTGAAAATATAAATCTTATATTTTGCAAAGAAAATTTTGGCTTTGTTTGGAATATGGATAATAAAGAGAAACTAAGGGCAAAAAAAGAATACACTAATCAGTTTTTATCTTCGATAGAAAAAGCAAAAGAAATAAATGCCGATATGCTAGTTCTAGATGAATTCACATCAGCTTATGAGCTTGGATTTATAGATAATTCAATTGCCTTAGAGTTTTTAAAAAATAAGCCAGCTAATTTAGAAGTTATAATAACAGGCAGAAACCCAAAAGAAGAGCTTATAAATCTTGCTGATTATATCTCTGATATAAAAAAGATAAAACATCCTTTTGATAAAAATATAAATGCAAGAAAAGGAATTGAGTTTTAAAAATAAAATATTTATAATAAATGATTGATTTTTTATACTATGTATAGTATGATTATTACTGTCAAAAGATAGGCTTTTAAAGAAAGGAATAATAAAGATATGATACTAACAGTCGACGTTGGAAATACAAACATTGTTTTGGGTGGCTATAAAGATGATAAACTAACTTTCACTTCAAGAATAGCAACTGAAGCTTTTAAAACTGAAGATCAGTATGCGGTAGAACTTCTTGGAATAATGAGTTTGTATGGCTACACACCTGAAAACTTCGATGGAGTTATTATATCAAGCGTTGTTCCTCCATTAATTTCTATTTTAAAACGAGCATTAAAAAGGCTTATTAATTGCAAAGTTTTAGTTGTGGGGCCAGGGATAAAAACAGGGCTAAATATTAAAATTGATAATCCAGCAGCACTAGGGGCAGATTTAGTCTGTTCAGCCGTTGGAACAATTAAAAAATACGGATACCCTTGTATTTTATTCGATTTAGGCACAGCCACAACCATTTCTGCAATTAATGATAAGGGCGAACTTTTAGGTGGTGCTATTATTCCAGGAGTTAAGGTGTCGCTGAATGCACTTTCTAATAAAACAGCACAGCTCCCTCATATCGACACTGAGCTTGAAAGCGATGTTGTTATCGGAAGTAACACAGTTGACTGTATGAAATCTGGAATAGTGCTTGGAACTGCATCTATGATTGATGGAATGATTGCAAGATATCGAGAAGTGCTAGGCGAAAACACACAGGTTGTGGTTTCAGGTGGGCTTTCTAGCAGTATTGCTGTTCACTGCAAAACCGAGCTTATTATCGATTCCAATTTATTGCTTGATGGATTATACGAAATTTACAAAAAGAATATCTAGTTGATAAAATTTAATTAGCGTTGTATTGCAATACAAGATGTGCAAACAACAGCAGGAGGATTTATGTCAAACACAAAAAGATTAAGCACAAAAACAATGGTTCAGCTAGGCGTTTTATCAGCGATTATCGCCGTTATGTCGTTTACTCCACTAGGGTATATTAGAACTCTAGGATTTTCAATCACACTACTTCCAATCCCAGTTGCAGTTGGTGCAATTGTGCTCGGGAAAAAGCAAGGGGCATTTTTAGGTGGTGTTTTTGGAGTTATGAGTATTCTGCAATGCTTTGGATTTGAGCCTTTTGGAACAACTCTAATGGGAATAAACCCACTCGCAACAGTTATTATGTGTTTAGTGCCAAGAATTATCGCAGGGTACCTATCAGGGCTTATTTTTGAATTACTTTATAAAAAATCAAAAAACATAAGCTTTTTTATAGCAAGCCTTGCATCAGCACTATTTAACACGATAATATTCGTGCCGCTATTTGTTTTATTATTCCAATCAACAGAATTTTTCGCATCATTAAACGCTGGAAACCTAGATTTATTTAGCTTTATGATAGCATTTGTTGGCTTTAATGGAATTGTGGAATCAGTAGCAGCATTAGTTGGTGGTGGTATTATATCAAAATCTATTTATAAAGTAGCAAAATTAGGGTAATAAATATAAATTAAATAAATAAAACAAGGAATGCTTAACACAGATACTAATAAAGAACAAATGCCGATTTTCTTTCGAAAATCGGCATTTTAGCGTACAAAGTAAAGATGTGATACTTATTTATTGTTTGCAATCGGTTAGCGAACTGGTGCTTTTTGAAAAAAAGCAAAGCTGAGAATTCGCAAAGCGAAGGTTTCAAAGCTTAAGTGAGCGTATGTCTTAGTAGCGCCTTTTGCTCCGCGGCGTGCGTGAAAAGAGCGGTGGTTTTGCTACTTTTGGCAGCAAAAGTAGATATAGTCCTTAAAAATCGAAGATTTTTATAATAATCAAGGAATGGCTTTCGCCATTCCTTGCAGTTTTTTACTTAAACTAAAGTTTCTTTGAGAGTATCCACTTTAAGCATTCCTTGTTTTATTTTGTGTTATTTTAATTTTTTAAAGCATTATCATAAACTTCTTGGATTTCATTTTGAATAGCTTCATTATCATTTAATCTTAAAATGTCGATAATGTATAGGCTGTATGTGTGATGCTTAGTGCTAGTGTACTCATAGGTGTACGGCTGTCTTGTAGACAAAAAGTATTCATCGGCAATTATTTGTGTGATTATGCCATCTTTTATTGTTATAGTGTAGGTTTTTAAATTTCCTTCTTGACTATCTAAAAACTTCTTTGCACCTTCATATATAACAGATGTCTCTTCGCCATCTTTTTCAAAATCTGCCCTAGCTGCACTTAGCTGTGCATCTTTATTCCATACAAAATACTCATCACTCGCCACAATAGTGTAAACATCACCATCTTTCACTGTGTTCACAACAAAATCCGTATTACTAACTATATTTTGCAGATTTCTAAACTCGGTATACCACATAAATCCATTATCGAATTCGCCCATCATATCTGTGTTAAACATACTGTAACTGCCTTCGTCTGGAGTATATAAAGGCTCACCAGTTAATCCGTGTTCGCCATTTAATCTAATACTACCTTCGATATTTTGCTCTTTAATATAAATATCTTGAAATGATATAGAATTATCATCTCTTAAAATAGTGTAAAGCCCCATATATGGTTCTTTAGAAATTAAATAATGGAAAGGATATAATGTTGTTTGGCTAGGCATAGCAACTTTTCGAGATTCATTTTCTTTCATAAAAATCGATAACTCTAATGATTCATAATTTACATATGTATTTTCTAAAGCCAGTGCAATTTCATCTAAATACTCTGTATTAACACTGTAATTACTAGTGTCAACTTCTTCGGATGGCAAATCACTGGATGTCGGTGAACAAGCAGTGAAAATTAGAAGTATTGTAGATGCAAAAACTATAAGTTTTTTCATAAAACATCATCCTTTCTAAATTAATAAATTGCAGAAACTTAAATGTATCTATGATTTTATTATATCATAATGTATAAATAGAAGTTATATATTTGTATGTATGAAGCATTAATATATAGTAAACAATGTATTAAAAACTAAAAATTATCATATTTTAAAATATAAAAAGCTTCAGCTTTTTTCTAAGTATTCCTTGTTTTATTTTGTGTTATTTTAATCTTTTAAAGCATTATCATAAACTTCTTGGATTTCATTTTGAATAGCTTCATTATCATTTAATCTTAAAATGTCGATTAAATAGTAATTATACGAATCATAATGATTATTAGTTAATTCATAGGTTAAAGGTGCTCTAATAGATAGGAAATATTCACTAGCTCGTATCTGCGTAATTACACCATCATTTATCACTAAAATATAACTTTTTGAGTTGTTTTCCTGACCTTCAATAAATAGCTTTTGATTTTCATATGTTTCAATCCAGCCGACATTTAAATTTTCAGCATCTCTTTCCATAGCTTTTATGTATTCATCCTTATTCCAAGCAAAATACTCATTACTTACTACAAGGGTGTAAATATTTCCTTCCTTTGTAGTGTTTACAACAAAGTCTGGGTTGCTTGTGATATTTATAAGGTTTTCAAATTCTAAATACCACCTAAATGCACCATTATGAGTTTCGCCAAGGCTGTTAAACTCACTCATATGCTCAACATAATTATCTGTATATACTAAATCAGTTTCGTTTTGTATTGCTATATATCCTTCAATGTCTTGGTCGGCTATGTAGATATCTTGGAAAGATAAATCTCCATTATTATAAATTGTAGAAAGTCCCATATAAGGTTCTTTTGAAATTAAGTAATGAAGTGGACGTGAAACAGACTCAAACACTTTAGGTGCATTAGCGTCAACAGGCTCTATGGCTATTTCCTGCTGTAAGTTTTCCTTTACACTGATTGCAAGCTCTAATGATTCATAATTTACATATGTATTTTCTAAAGCCAGTGCAATTTCATCTAAATACTCTGTATTAACACTGTAATTACTAGTGTCAACTTCTTCGGATGGCAAATCACTGGATGTCGGTGAACAAGCAGTGAAAATTAGAAGTATTGTAGATGCAAAAACTATAAGTTTTTTCATAAAACATCATCCTTTCTAAATTAATAAATTGCAGAAACTTAAATGTATCTATGATTTTATTATATCATAATGTATAAATAGAAGTTATATATTTGTATGTATGGAGCATTAATATATAGTAAACAATATATTAAAAACTAAGAATTATCATATTTTAAAATATAAAAAGCTATCAAATTAATGATAGCTTTTTATTATTTTATCTTATCCAATTCCGCCAAGGACTGCGCCTGCTATTAAAGCGATAAGCGCTAAAGGAACATACACATATTTTCCAAGTGGGATAAACCAGTTGCCGATAGCTTTTTTGCCGCCTTCGTTAACCGCTGCAAAGATATCTTTTTCTTTTAGCATGTAGAAGAACATTATGCCAGCTAGCATTGCTCCAAGTGGGCAGATGTAGATTGAAACAAAATCCATCCAAGGAGATGTAACCCCTTGAATACAAATCGCAACTATTGCACCAAGCGTTCCGATTGTGCCAACTGCTACTAAACGTTTCATTTTAAATTTTTCTTGAAGATAAGCAACAGGTGCTTCGTATAGATTTACAAGTGAGGAAACACCTGCAAATAATACGCAAACAAAGAACACTATTCCAACTAAATTGCCGCCAGGCATTCCGTTAAACACATTTACTAGCCACACAAACATTAGCCCAGGGCCGCCTTGATCTAGAGGCGCTCCACCAACTGCCATTGCAGGAAGAATAACTAAGGCTGCAAGCATAGCTGCCATTGTATCAAATAGGGCAACATTTCTTGCCGAAGACACTAAATCTTCGCTTTTTGGAAGATATGAGCCGTAAATAATACTACCATTACCAGCAACTGATAATGAGAAGAAAGCCTGACCAAAGGCAAAAATCCAAACCATAGGATTTAAAAGTCCGGCTGGGTTTAATGTGAATATGTATTTATATCCTTCAGATGCATTAGGCAGTGTGAAGATATAAATTCCAAGTGCCACAAATAAGAAGAATAAAGCAGGCATCATTACTTTATTTGCTTTTTCAATTCCCCCTGCAACTCCAAGTGCCATAATAGCAAGAGTTGTTAGAAGGCCGATAATAATCCACATATTATTTCCGGCCACCCCACTAAAAACAGTTGTGATACTTTCCATAATTGAATTCGATACAGGTGCAGCGGCATCAAAGGTTCCCCCGATAACTCCCATATCTGTGCCCATTGCTGATAACTGCCCAGTGATAGCCATAAACGCATATTTAAATATCCACCCAACAACCACAGTGTAGCCAATAGCAAGCGCTAGAGCACCAAGCAGTGGGATAACGCCAAGCGTTTCGCCAAGGGTTTTACTGCCAAATTTTTTATTAGTGGATTCTCCAAACGCACCAACAGGCCCAGAACCAGTAGAGCGCCCAAGGGCGAATTCACAGATAACCCCAGAAGCACCTATAACAATAACAAAGAAAAAATAAGGAAGTAAAAAGGTTAAGCCACCATAGGTGGAAACCATGCTAGGAAAACGCCAGATATTTCCCATACCAACGGCAGAGCCAATACAAGCTAGAATAAATCCCCACTTGCTTTTAAACCCATCTTTTTGCACAGTTGCTGTGCTGTTTTCGGTTTTGTTTGCATTCATAATTCTAAATCTCCTTTTTAAAATAATTTTAATAGAAAATATATTTATTTAGTATTAGAGTGCGAAATATTTTCTTTGCGGTGAAAAGTTTTATCCTCCTTTAATAAAAGTAAAAACGACTTGCAATTTCAATTTGAGAATTCAAAATTGCAGATTTATAATTGTATTATACTATATTTATTATTTAAAAAACAGTACCTTATACTACAATTTATAAATAAATAAAATAAGAAAAATTCGTGCAATATAGATAAATTTACTGCTTTTAATATGAAACATAGCTTTTTTACTTAATTTATATAGAAATTTATTTAATTATATGTTATAATATTTAGAACAATTATGAAAGGAATATTCTTATTATGAATAATTTAGATATTAAAAAAGCCACTCGAGAAGACGCACAAATCATCACAGGTATTTTAGATAAAGGATTTTATCAAGATTTTTTAAGATACGGCTATAAGCCGCCAAGCTATCAAAGGCCAATTGAAAAAACTTTGGAAATCATTGATTTTGGGCACACTTATATTGGATATTTTAATAATCTGCCTGTTGTTACTGGGGCTGTTTTTCCTGCTGAAAAAGAAGGCTATTTTGAAGTGAAAGCCCTTGCCACTATTCCAGAATTTCAAGGAAAAGGATTTGGGAAAAAGCTTATGAATTTTCTGCATTCAAATACAATAGACACTAAATTATTCACGCTAACCACTCCCGTAGATAAAAAAGAAAACTTTAAATTCTACACAGATTTTGGATACAAGGTTGTTGGAGAGTTTTTAGAATTTAATAATCCGATTTATATTTTTGAAAAGGAAGATGTTTAATTCTAATTTAAATTATTTGATATCAAAAGACGATTTTTATTATCTAAAAATCGTCTTTGTTTTTTATATTAATTTTTTAATGTAAATTAGCGTAGTGTTTTTAAAAAGAAAACCCCGTTATTTGATTTCCTAAAAATTCTATTCCATCTCTTGTTATGCTAACAGCAGTTGTGGCACCTGCGTATGCTCCATAGGCAATTAAAAAAACACCCACAACCATTAACACTATAAATAATTTATCCATTTTACTAGCTTTCATATTTAAACCCCTTTCTCTATTTTATATTCTTTGCGAAGTAGTTTTGATATGCTTTTTTGTATGAAAATTATGCATTTCTTTGCCATATTCACCACAAATTTTAAAGAAAAATACGCTAAAGCTGTGCTTGATAGGAATACCCCTAAAAAGAAACATCCTGTTTGGAAATTTAGTAAAAAGGCTGGTAGGATAACAAAAATGCTCACAAGTCCTGATAGTAAAAATGCTATAAAGAATAAAAATAAGGTGAAAATGAAAAATCCGGCTGTAATAATTAATGCAAAAACCAATGTTAGCCCTGCAAATCCAAGGGGCAGAGTTATTGGTGCAGAAAGTATAGCTAATAAAACTGTCAGCCAAGAAATTCCTGATTTTTTGCCTTTTTCTCTTTTCTTTTCGCCAAACTCAATTATTAAATTTGCAGCTATTTCATCAACACTACCAAGATTTTTTATCGCTTCTTCTTCGCTTTGTGCATCAGCAAAATAATTTTCATAAAATTCTATTGCATTATCTCTTTCTTCCTTTGGAAGTGCTCTTATCTTCCTTTTTAATTGATTTAAAAATTCATTTTTAGTCATTTTCGTTCTCCTCCCCTAAAATTCCATTTATCGTGTCTTTGTATTCTTTCCAGCCACTTTTATATTCAAGTAGCCTTTCTTTTCCTTTTTCTGTAACGGTGTAGTACTTTCTGTTTCGACCATCAAAAGCCATATCATAGGTTGTTAATAACCCATCCTTTGATAATCTTCTCAAAACTGGGTATAAAGCAGTTTCGCTAACGTGGATGGTGCGCCCTATTTTCTGGGTTAAATCATAGCCGTATGTGTCACATTTTGATACTATCCCCAAAACGCAGGCATCTAATAATTTTGAAGCAACGTTAAATTCCATCTTTAGTCTTCCTTTATAGTTTTATTATTTTCTTAACAATATTATACAACGAATAATATTGTTTGTCAAATAAAAAATGCTAATCTGTTTTTAAGATTAGCATTTTTTTAAATATTTTATTATTTAACCACAATTAATTCGTATTCATCAGTGCCGATTCCAAGCTTTTTAGCGTGTGCTAGGCAGGTTTCCCAGTTTGTTTCTGGGTGCATAACTTTAAAATGGTCTTTTTTATCGTGTGAATGATTGCAAGAACATTCTTCGCCGTGTGGGTGTTCATGCCCACACATATCGCCAACATAGCTTTTTTGGAATGCTGTTTCTTTATTTGATGCATCTGCACAGGCTCTATCTAATGCAACAGGGTCGAACGATGCAAACATACCAACGTCTGGGATGATTGCAGCATCATTTTCGCCGTGGCAATCGCAATAAGGTGACACATCAATAACAAGGCTGATATGAAAATGTGGTCTGTTTTGAAGAACAGCTAGAGAATATTCAGCAATCTTTTTATTTAAATCATCACAGCCAGTGCTCCAAGGCGCTTCAATTGCATCAAATGAACAGGCGCCAATACATCTGCCACAGCCAACGCACTTATTATGATCTATATTTGCTTTTTTATCATTATTAAATGTAATTGCTCCGTGAGCACACATTTTTGCACACATACCGCATTTTTTACACATATCTAAATCAACGCTTGGTTTTCCGTCACTGTGTTGGTCCATTTTACCTGCACGAGAACCACAGCCCATACCAATATTTTTTAAAGCACCACCAAAGCCAGTCATTTCGTGGCCTTTAAAGTGGGATAGAGAAATAAAAATATCAGCATCCATTATAGCAGTACCGATTTTCGCTTCTTTTATAAGCTCGCCGTTTATTGGAACAATTGTTTCATCTGTTCCTTTTAAGCCATCGCCTATAATAACATGACATCCTGTTGAAAAAGGAGAATATCCGTTCTCGTATGCCGCTTCTAAATGTTCAAGTGCATTTTTTCTTCTTCCAACATATAAAGTGTTGCAATCTGTCAAAAATGGTTTTCCGCCTAAACTTTTAATAACATCAGCCACAACTTTTGAGTAGTTTGGACGAAGATACGCTAAGTTTCCTGGTTCACCAAAGTGAATTTTAATTGCAGTAAATTTATCTTGAAAATTAATATTTCCAATTCCTGCTGTTTTGATTAATTTTTCTAGTTTTAACAAAAGGTTTGTTCCCGGTAGGGCACGCATATCAGTAAAATAAACTTTGCTTTTTTCCATAGTTTAAAATCTCCTTTTTAATATTATATAATTACATTTATTAGTATATCACATATTATTTAAAAAGCAAAAAAAATTTTTTTTATAATTTTTCAAAAAAAATCAAAAAAAGTGTTGACATATTGCAAAACCTATGGTATATTAATTAAGCGTTAAGTTTGCTTGTGTAGCTCAGTCGGTAGAGCAGCTGATTTGTAATCAGCAGGTCGGGGGTTCAAATCCGTCCACAAGCTCCAAAATGGGGGAGCATTCCCGAGCGGCCAAAGGGGGCAGACTGTAAATCTGTTGTCGACGACTTCGATGGTTCGAATCCATCTGCTCCCACCATAGCCGTAAGAACATCGTAAGATGTTCTTATTTTTTTGCAAAAATTAATTAAAGCAGATGGATTCGAAAGCTGGCGCTTAGAAACAACCTGAATGGTTGTTTTAAAGAGTGTGGCTATATCTTGCTAACAGCAAGCTATAAGCGAAAAAGTCTACCTCACCATAGCCGTTAGGATATCTTATGATATCCTTATTTTTTTGTAGAATTTTCTGAAATGTTTATAAATAATTCTTCTGCTTGTAATTGAATTTCTTTAAGCTCTTGGATAATATCTGTTATCTTATTGAAAAGCATCAAGTACATATCTCTATATTCTTCCATAAAAACCTCTTATATGAACACTATCGCCTTCTTATATATGTATATTATATAGTTCATAATATATATAGTCAAGGGGAGAATATATATTATGATAGTATTTGATAATTTATGGATTAAAATGAAAGAGAAAAATATTTCAACATATCGTTTACGCGAAGATTATGGATTTAATTCAAAAACCATTGCAAAACTTAGAAAAAACGAAAATGTTACAACTGCTACACTTAATAAACTTTGCAGTATTTTAGATTGCGATTTAGAAGATATAGCAAGTTATAAAAAGGACATTTAATTAAACAAAAACAACAGCCTAAATTCTTTTCTTTTTGGCTGTTGTTTTAATTTGTATGTAATTCAAAATTTTATTTAATAATTATATTTGTTTTTTTAAAGTATCACCTAACAAAAAATCTAAAATCATAAAAACTCAAAATATCGCCCTACAACCCAAAGTAAAGCTAAAAACAAAGATATAGACACACAAGTTATAAACCCCACTACAATAATTTTATTAATAATCATCCCAGAAAAAATATACCCAGCCCACAAGAAAGCAAACACGAGAGTTGCGATAACTGAAATCTTAGTAGTTTTTTTAAAAAAGTCCATAAAACACCCTGCCTTTCTTAGCCTCACAATAGCTATTCACTCACAAATAAAACTATATATATTTTCATTATATACCGATATATAAAAACAATCAAGCAATAGCTTGATTGTTTTTAATTTATTAATATATATTATCTTTCAGCCCAGTCAAAGCTTCTTGTTACGGCTTTATGCCAGCCAGCTAATAATTTTTCTCGCTTTTGAGTGCCCATTTGTGGCTCGTATTTTGTGTCTAGCGTCCATAGTTTTTCAAGTTCTTCGATATCTTTCCAAACGCCAACTGCAAGCCCTGCAAGATAAGCAGCGCCGAGTGCCGTTGTTTCTCTTATCATCGGCCTTTGAACGCTTTTATCCATAATATCGGCTTGGAATTGCATTAAAAAGTTGTCCCTACTTGCTCCACCGTCAACATTTAGCTCTTTTAATTTAATATTAGTATCCTTTTCCATAGCTTGCAATAAATCATAGCTTTGGTAGGCAATGCTTTCTTGAGATGCTCTTATTAAGTGTTCTCTTTTAGTGCCCCTTGTTATGCCAACAATACAGCCCCTAGCATACATGTCCCAGTATGGTGCACCAAGACCGGTAAATGCAGGAACGATATACACACCGCCAGTATCCTCAACTTTTAATGCGTGGTACTCAGCGTCCCTTGCTTCTGAAATAAAGCGAAGTTCGTCCCTTATCCACTGAATTACAGCACCACCAACAAACACACTACCCTCTAATGCATACTGCACCTTGCCACCAGCACTTGCAGCGATGGTGGTTAAAAGCCCGTGATTACTGATATATGGATTTTCTCCAGTGTTCATAAGCAGAAAACAGCCTGTTCCATATGTATTTTTAGCCTGACCTTCGCTAAAGCATCTTTGTCCAAATAAAGCAGCTTGCTGGTCGCCTGCTATTCCTGCTATTGGTATATCCACTCCACCAAGGTTTGCGTTTCCATAAATTTCGCTTGAAGATTTAACTGCTGGAAGTATAGATTTTGGAATATCTAAAAGTTCAAGCATTTTATCATCCCATTCTAAGGTGTGGATATTAAAAAGCATAGTTCTTGATGCATTTGTGTAATCCGTTATATGAACAGCACCGTTTGTAAGTTTCCAAACCAGCCAAGAGTCAACTGTTCCAAAAAGGATTTCTCCTTTTTCAGCTTTTTCTCTTGCTCCTGCCACATTATCAAGTATCCATTTAATTTTAGTAGCTGAAAAATAAGCATCGATAACAAGGCCTGTTGTTTCTTTTACATAATCCTCGTGTCCGTTTTCGATTAAATTATCGCAGATATCAGCCGTTCTTCTGCATTGCCAAACTATCGCATTATAAATTGGTCTGCCTGTGAGTTTATCCCATAAAATCGTGGTTTCTCTTTGGTTGGTTATTCCTATTCCTGCAATATCATGAATATCAACTCCGCTTTTTGCAATAAGTTCCATCATAACGGAATACTGCGAAGAGTAAATTTCCATTGCATCATGCTCAACCCAGCCTTCATTTGGATAAAACTGAGTAAACTCCTTTTGCGACATATCGATGATATTTTGATTTTCATCGAATAATATTGCCCTTGATGAGGTTGTTCCTTGGTCTAGTGAAAGAATATATTTTGCCATAAAATAAATCTCCTCTTAATCTATATTATTTATAATTATTAATTTTTACAAACTCCTTGTTGCAACAACGTCTATACCTGTGTCACAGATATTTTTAACTATAATATCGCCAACAGTTACTGGTGATTTAACCGTAACTTCGCTTAAAATCTTCATCACATCAAAAATCTTTCCTTTTGGAACTGGTGAAAGGGTTTTTACTGGGATTTGATTATAATCTGCGTTTTCTATTCTCACAGTTGAGGTGATTGTTCTTCTTGGGTTTGTGAGTTCTATTTTAGCATACTCAACCCCCCTTTGACAACTCGCACCACTAACTTTTATTTCATCCCCACTTCTATCAACTGTTAGATGGCAGCCGATAGGGCAGGTGATACAAATTAATTTTTCCATATACTTAAAATATCCTTTCTTTATTCTTTTATAGCAATCACTAGATTTTCATTTGAAATTTTATCTAGTAAAACCTTTGGAAGTTTAACGCTTTCCATTTCGCCAGGTGCCATATGCTGCTTTTTAAAGCTAGCTATAACTTCGCCATTTGATATAACTTCAACCACCCCTTTTGGAATAATCTTTTTAACTCTAAAAAATATAGTGAAAGTTTTATCATTAAAAGGCATTCTTAAGTTTTGTGGAACAGTGTAGGATATGATATCATCGGTTTGTATTTTTATAATTTTTTCATAGCTTATTTTTTCGCCTTTTGCGTATAAAGCCGCTGCTTTTCCTGCCCTTTGGCTCTCTTCGGTTACAAAATCAACTAAATCGTGAACGTGAACAACATTTCCACAAGCAAAAATCCCATCTGTCATAGTTTGCATATTTTCATAAACCATAGGGCCTTTAGTTCTATTATCAAGTGGAATATCTGCATTTTGAGTTAGCTCATTTTCTGGAATAAGCCCAACTGATAAAAGCAAGGTATCGCATTCAAAAACAGTTTCTGTGCCTTTAATTGGCATTCTATTTTCATCAACCTTTGCCACTACAACCTTTTCTAATCTATCATCACCTATAATATCAACAACTGTGTGTGAAAGCATTAAAGGGATATCAAAATCATTTAAACACTGAACGATATTTCTAGTAAGCCCCCCTGAATACGGCATAAGCTCAACACAGGCTAAAACTTCAGCACCTTCTAAAGTCATTCTTCTTGCCATTATAAGCCCAATATCGCCACTTCCTAAGATAACAACCTTTTTACCCGGCATATATCCTTGCATATTAACATAATATTGAGCACTACCAGCCGTTAAAATTCCACTTGGGCGAGTTCCCGGAATGGAAATTGCACCACGAGTTCTCTCTCTACATCCCATAGCCAAAACAACGGATTTAGCTTTTAAAATCGTGTAGCCTATTTCGCTGTTAATTATATGAACTTCTTTATTTTGCGTTATTTCTAAAACCATTGTGTCTAAAAATAATTTTATCGGCGTATCTTTTAATTTATCATAAAATCTGCCTGCGTATTCAGGGCCTGTTAACTCTTCTTTAAAATGGTGAAGTCCAAATCCATTGTGAATACATTGATTTAGTATTCCACCTGTTTTTATATCTCTTTCAATTAATGCAATATTCTCAGCGCCATTTTCATAGGCTGAAATCGCTGCTGCAAGCCCTGCTGGACCTGCCCCAATAACAATAACGTCGTATATCATAGCTTTATTTTCCTTTCAAACCTAGTTTTTAATTTTGCCAGTTAGTATATGGCTGCCTTTTTTATCAAATGTTATATTCGTAATATCAGTCTTATAATGATTTGCCAGTATTTCTATAACCTTTGGCCCGCAAAATCCACCCTGACATCTTCCCATTCCAGCGCCTGCCCTTCGTTTAACCCCTTCAAGTGATACTGGGGGAATAGGGGAATTAAAGCTATCTAAAATTTCCCCTTCGGTTATTGTTTCGCATCTGCAAATAACCCTTGCATACTTTGGATTTTCTTTTATAATATTTTGCTTTTCTTCAAAAGATAAATGCTTAAAGCGAACTTTTCTTCTTTCCTGTTTAAACTCTTTATTTTCGATAAGCTCTTCTTTTTCATTTAGTAATTCAGTGCAGTATTTACCAATTGCAACTGCTGCTGAAAGCCCTGGCGATTTTATACCTCCAACATCGAAAAAGCCAGCCGTTTCGCTTTCTTTTATTATAAAATCAGATTTATCGCTTATTGCACGAAGTCCTGAAAAATTTCTAACATTTTGCCAAAATTCAATTTTCTTAGATGTTTTTTGAGCAAGTCTTCTCACTTCTTCTAGCCCTTGCGCCGTTGTTCTTGTTGAAAAATCTTCTTGTAGGCAGTTATTAGGCCCAACTATTAAATTGCCGTGCACAGTGGGCGCTACTAAAACCCCTTTAGTCATCCCAGTTGGCGCTTGGAATACAACGTGGTTAACTAGGTTTCCTTGATTTTTATCAAGTAGGTAGTATTGTCCAGAATACGGAATAATTTCATACTCTTCTTTAGCTACCATATTATGAACTTTATCAGAAAACACCCCTGCACAGTTAAAGATATATCTTGTTTTCACTTCGCCTGTGTTAGTTTTTATAATAAATATATCTTCTGTTTTCTCAATTGATAAAACTTCTGTGTTTAAGAATAGTTCAGCATTATTATTAACGGCAGTTTCCATTAAAGCTAAGGTTAAATCCCAAGGTTCCACAACAGCAGCGCTTGGCGCATATAAAGCCGAAACAACATCCGTATTGATATTAGGCTCTTTTTTTAGCACCTCTTCTTTTGATAAAATCTCAAGATTTGGAACGCCGTTTAAATTCCCTCTATCAAAAAGCTTTTTGATTTCTTTTTCTTCTTCCTCATTAAATGCTAAAACTAAAGAGCCTATTTCATTACATTTAACATTTAATTTTTTGCAAATCTCTTTTGTTAAATAATTCCCCTCAACGTTTAGCTTTGCCATTAGAGTGTTTGGCTCTGGGTCATATCCTGCATGGATAATAGCGCTGTTTGCTTTGCTAGTTCCTTGGGAAACATCGTTTTCTTTTTCGATAACAGCTGTTTTTAAATTGTATTTTGAAAGATAATAGGAAACACTTGCCCCAACAACTCCTGCTCCAACAACCACTACATCATATACCATAATTAAAATTCCTCTCCGTTTTAAAATAAATAAAAAAGCACTACAAACAAAGCCGGAAATCGGCTTTTATTTGCAATGCTCTTAATCTCTAAGCAATTATTAAATTGTCTACATTTAGATTAGCACATTATAAACAAAAAATCAAGCAAAAAGTTCACATAATTAATATTGCCTTTTTTGGGATAAAATGATAAAATAATATGTGGCAAAAAATAAAATATAAGTTTTCTATATTTTTATTTTGCAAGGTGCAAAATTAGAAAGCTTAGGGGATACTAAGAATAAAAACTGGTATTAACCCAATAGAAAGACTAAGGAAAAAGGATGAAATTTCATCGGATCACCTTTAATCTTAATTGTGCGTAAAGCTAAAATAGCTAGCGCAAGAAATGGAGATTTAAAATGATTAAAGCAATCGTAGGCGCAAACTGGGGCGACGAAGGAAAAGGAAAAATAACTGATATGCTTTCTAGCGAAGCAGATATCATAGTGAGATACCAAGGCGGCAGTAATGCGGGCCATACAATAGTTAATGACTATGGTAAATTTGCACTTCACCTACTGCCATCAGGAGTTTTCTACAATCACACAACAAGTGTTATCGCAAATGGCGTTGCACTAAACATCCCTTACTTAATTAAAGAAATCAATAGTATAACAGAAAAAGGAGTTCCAACTCCAAAAGTTGTTGTTTCAGATAGAGCGCATTTAATAATGCCGTATCACTTATTATTTGATGCATACGAAGAGGAAAGACTAGGTAAAAACAGCTTTGGCTCAACAAAATCTGGTATTGCTCCTTGCTATTCAGATAGATATGCAAAAATCGGATTTCAAGTTAATGAATTATTTGATGATGAAACACTAAAAGCAAAAATCAAAAACGTTGTAACTCAAAAAAATGTTATCCTAGAACATCTATATAAAAAACCTCTACTTGATGAAGAAGAATTATACACAGAAATGGTTCGCCAAAGAGAAATGGTTCGTCCATTTGTTAAAGACACTGCTTTATTCTTAAATGAAGCTTTAAAAGAAAACAAAACTATCCTACTAGAAGGCCAACTTGGTGCTTTAAGAGATATTGATTTAGGAATTTATCCAATGGTAACTTCTTCTTCAACTCTTGCATCCTTTGGTGCTCCTGGCGCAGGTCTGCCACCATATGAAGTAAAACAAATTTATGCAATTGCTAAGGCTTACTCTTCTTGCGTTGGCGCTGGTCCGTTTGTTAGCGAATTATTTGGCGAAGAAGCTGATGAAATGAGAAGACGTGGTGGCGATGGCGGTGAATACGGCGCAACTACTGGCCGTCCTCGTAGAGTGGGCTGGTTTGATGCTGTGGCAACTAAATACGGCTGTATGGTTCAAGGTGCAACTGATGTTGTTTTATCTGTTCTAGATCCACTTGGATACTTAGACGAGCTTAAAATTTGCACAGCTTATGATGTTGATGGAAAAATAACAAAATCTTTCCCAAACACAACTTATCTATACAAAGCAAAGCCAGTTTACACAACTTTAAAAGGCTGGAAAAGCGATATAACTGGCATTAAAAACTTTGAAGATTTGCCAAAAGAAGCTCAGGAATATGTTGATTTTATCGAAAAAGAAATTGGCTTTCCGATAACAATGGTTTCAAATGGCCCAAAAAGAGGCGATATTATTTACAGAACATCTAAATTATAATAAATAAAAGCTACGTTATATTAGATACTTATAAATAAACAAACCGTCACTATCATTTTTGATAGTGACGGTTTTTGCTTATGTGGGGTATGCTCATAATAGTTACTTTTTAATTTTAAAAAATATTTTTCCAATAAAATTTCCAACAAGTGATATAATTCCATATCCCACAATATAAACAGAAGCTGTTGAATTATAGTAAATAAATATTGTTGGTGCAAATAGAAGTGCGACGATTATTGGATAAATTATATTAAATGAATGTTTTATTCCATAAATTAATGAGGTTATAAAACATATTAAAGGTAATAGAATTAGCATAACTCCCATTGCAGTCCCAGTATCTTTAATAATTATAGGCATTAAATAAAATGCTATTATATTTATAATTAGATATGGTAACATTTCTTTGAAATTTTTCATTGATTATCTCTCCGATTATATAAATAAACCATACCACAAATAAAATAATCTTTTAAATCAAAGCAAACTGCTGTAAGGTGAATATCCATAAAAACACAGTTAGTATAGAAAGTAGTGAACTTATTACAACCACCTGACCAGCAAGTTCGCCATTTGCGCCTGAGCTTTGAGCCATTGTGTATGAAGAAACAGCAGCCGGACTTGCTGACATAACCATTAAGGCTGCAAGTTCCATATCTCGAAATCCTAAAAGTACGCCAACCCCTATACAGATAGCTGGTAGTATAACTAGCTTTCCAAGTACTGTGATTGTTAGCTGTTTTATGTATTTACCAACACTTTTAAATTTAAACGTTCCACCTAGGGCAATTAGTGCTAAAGGGGATGCAATTTGAGAGATATCTTCAAGCACTCCAACGAATAAATTAGGCAGTTTTATCTGTGATAAAGCAAAAACAAATCCAATAGCAGAAGCGAGCATTAAAGGATTTTTCATAATATTTTTTGCCGTACTCATTATTGTTTGCTTTTTGCCTAAAAAAGCTGATAAGGCTATAACCGATACGATATTAAAAAGCGGAACAACAAATGCAATTAAAATCGCTGTAACCCCTGTGTTTTCATCTCCATATAAAGAGGCGGTAACTGGAATACCAAATAAAACAAAGTTGCTCCTAAAAATGCCTTGGATAATAACGCCGATATTAATACTTTCTTTTTCAATTTTTGGAATAAAGAACATTAATAGTAAAAAGGCAATCATTATTATTCCCATTCCATAAAAAACAAGCTCTACTGAAAATAATCCAAAAAAATCGCTTTTATAAATGCTTAAAAATAAAACAACAGGTAAAAACACCATAAAGCAAAGTGAGTTTAATTCATTTAAAAATTTTTCTTTAAACAGTCCTATCTGCTGTAAAAAATACCCTAGTGCCATCATACAAAATAATGGAAACACAACTGATAAGGCAAGATATAAATCTTCCATTTTAATTTCTCCTAATTTATATATACTTAATTTGTGTATTATACACCATAAAAGTTGTTTTTACAAGTTTTGTTATTTAGTATAAGGATGTTTTTAAGTGTGTGATAGATTTATTTCATTGCCTCATTAGCTTCTTTTAATCTAGCTGGGATATCGAATTTTTGCGGACAGGCTTTTGAACATTTACCACAATTTACGCATAGTTCAGCTCCTTGACCTGTTTGTACAAATAAAATATTATATAGCCATTTTTGATCAGGTGCTTTTGCAAAATCATTCCATTGTTTAAATATCCCTGGAATATTAACTTTTGCAGGGCAAGGCATGCAGTATCCACATTCAGTACATTCGATATTAACGAATTTTAGCCATTCTTCTCTTGCTTTATCATAGCGTTTTTCATCTTCTTCAGTTAGAATTCCTGGTTTTGCATCTGCAAAAATCTTTAAGTTTTCATCTAGTTGCTCAATTGTTGAAACACCACTTAAAATAATAGTTGCCTCTGGCTGATTGTATATCCACATAAAGCTTTTTTCAGCATCTGATTTATCCTCATTCCAACCTTTAAATGCATCTTGAACACTTTGTGGAACATTGTTTGAAAGCATACCACCATGAAGCGATTCCATTGTTACAACTGGGATGCCTTTAGCACTTGCGTATTTTAAGCCTTTAATTCCAGCTTGGTTAAATTTATCGTAATAGTTGTATTGAATCATTGCTAAATCCCATTTAAAATAATCCATAACCATTTCAAAATGTTCGTATCCTTCGTGCATTGAAACTGCTATATAGCTGATTTTTCCTTCATTTTTAAGATTTTGCATAAATTCTAAGGCATCGAATTCTAAAACTTTTGCCCAAGTAGTTTTGTGAAGATTATGGAGGAAGTAAACGTCGATATGATCAACTCCTAAACGCTCAACTTCTTCTTTATAGTATTTTTCTAAATCTGCTTTTTCTTTGCAACTGCCAACTGGAAGTTTTGTTGCAAGGATAACTTTTTCTCGGTATCCATCTTTTAAAGCTTTCCCAACTACAACTTCGCTATCTGGGTAAATATACGCTGTATCGATATAATTAACTCCGCTATCAATAGCTTTTCTAATTAGTTTAATTGCCTCGGCTTCATCCATTACGCTCTTTCCGTTTTCGTCTTCCATTTTTGGCAAACGCATACAGCCAAGCCCAAATCTTGAAACCTTTTTACCATCGTGTTTAAAATCTACATATTGCATTTTTCCTACTCCTTTGTTCATTAAAATATATAATATTTTAATAGTATCATATCTTTTTTTATTTTGCAATTTAAAATTAGTTTTAATCTTTTTTAAACGCTACTATATTGGATAACTTAATAGTTTAATAAAAAAAACGGCTAAAAAGCCGTTTTTTTAAAATATGTTAGTTATAAAATTATTCTTCATATGCAGGAATTACAGGTAATTCTATTCCAAAAACAAAGCTTGTTTCAGCTAGCATACTTTCATATAATTCATCAGTTTGAGCTAGATAATATGAGATATCAGCAAATAAATAAAAGTTATTTCCACGAGTGTCAGCGTATAAAACTTTTACTATCGGCTCATTTGTAAGTGCGTCTACACCATAAACAAATTTAAGTGCAATATCCATTTCTGCAAGATATGTAGTTGATTCTTCATCTCCGATAATTGTATAATCTGGATTTTGAACTAAAACTTGATACATCTCATTCACAACAGCTTCTGCCGTTTCGCCAGTACGAATTGTTTGATACACTTGTATTCCGTGTGCACCAGATTGCACAGCATATCCATCGTTTATGTGCTCAAAGTTTGAGCTTAATGGAATAAATGCATCAACAAATTGCACCTCTTCACCTTCAAACATTCCAGCTGGGGCTTTCATATATGATTTAGCTGTTAGAGATAAGCCATATTCAGCAGCAACTATATGGATATCTTGATAATTATCTTCTGTAATTGCTACAAAGTTTTCAGGATTTTCTTCTTGTGCCTGCTCAACTATTTCTTCAGCCTGCTCGATAGTTTCTTCTCTTTTTGTATCTTCAACTACTTTAGTTGCGCCACTAGCGTTAAAACAACCAGTTAATAAAACCACACTTAGTAGCATTATTGCTATAATTTTTTTCATTATTATATTCTCCTTATATTTAAAAAGTAAGTACTGATTGATTATATCAAATAAAAATTAAATAAGCAACCATGAAATTTATGATAATAAAAAACGGCTAAAAAGCCGTTTTTTAAAGGAATTTATAGATTATTTTAGCCCTAAAGCTGTTTCAAGGCAAGAAATCATATTGTCCATTGCAGTGATACCGCCATCTCCTGTGTACCAGTCTGCACCTGGTGTTAGGTAGATGATTTTATCGTTTTGATAAGCACTTGTTTGATGAACAATTTCATTATCCATTTGCTCTTGCGCTGGAGTAGCCCCTTCTTCACCAACTGCAACGTCTTTATCTAAAACAAAGATGTATTCTGGCTCAACTTCTAGTAAGAAATCATAAGCAATTTCATTACCGTGGTTAACGTCGATACCAGCTGATACATTATTAAAGCCCATATCAGTTGTAACGATTGATGCTCTACCATTATCGCCTAGAGTATTTAAGCTGTTTCCAGCAAAGATTAATAAAGAAGCTGTTTTTTCATTAGCAAATTCATTGATAGCTGCAATTCTTGATTCGTATTCTGTAAGCGTTTCATCAAGTGCACCATCTAGCCCAAAAATAGTTGCATGAGTTGTTGCTAGTTCAACATAGCTGTTCCAAAATCCGTCTTCATATGTGATATATGCTGCCATTGTTGGAGCGATTTGCATGAAATCATCATAAGCTGATGCACTTCTATCACTTGAAAAAATTGCGTCTGGTTCAAGTTCCATGATTGCTTCAATATCATAATCTTTCATTCCACCAAGCTGAACGATATTTTCGTCTTCCATATATTTTTTTAGATGTTCTGGCATTGATTCTCCACCAATAGTACCAACGATTCTATCGCCAAGGCCCATAGCATCTAAAAAGTCTAGTGTTTGATAGTTTAAAACAACAATTCTTTGTGGGTCTTTTGGAAACTCAACTTCGATTTTTTCATCTACTCCATTAGTTACAGTGATTGTAACTGTTTCTGGAGTAGCGGTTTCAGTTGATGTTTGTGTTGTTTCTTCTTCTTGAGATGTTGAGCAAGCTACAAGAGATAAACTTAAAGCTAGTGCAAGCATAAGTGAGATAAATCTTTTCATTTTGTTTTCCTTTCATTTGTTAAAGTTAATTTACTTTAACTAACCTGTGATTTGTATAAAAAAGGCTATTAAAAAAACTTTATTAGCCTTTATTATTAAATTAATAATAGATAGCCACTGGCTTATCTTTAATCATTTGTATGTCAAAATCAACATTGTATAAATGTTTTAATGTTTCCTTTGTCATAACTTCTTTTACTTCGCCAAATTTATATAATTCGCCGTCTTTAAATGCTCCTATATAATCTGAATAAACAGAGGCAAAGTTAATCTCGTGTAAAACTAAAACAACGGTTTTTCCTAAATCTTCGCTTAATTTTCTAACGAGTTTCATCATATTTGATGAATGATAAATATCTAAATTATTAGTTGGCTCATCTAAAAACACAAGTTCTGTATCTTGAGCGATAACCATTGCTATGTAAGCCCTTTGAAGCTGTCCACCAGATAATTCATCTATAAATCTATCGCTGAATTCTTCAAGCTCCATATATGCGATAGCTTTATCCACATGCTCAAAATCTTCTTTTGTTAATCGACTTTGAGAATAAGGAAAGCGTCCAAATCCAACTAATTCTCTAACAGTTAGTTTCATTGTTGTATGATTTTTTTGAGTTAGAATAGCCATTTTTTTGCTTAACTCTTGAGGTTTCCATTTAGTAAGTTCAACATCTTTAAAATTAACATCACCACTATCTTGTGAGATTAAGCGTGTTATAATATTTAAAACAGTTGATTTACCAGCGCCATTTGGCCCAATAAATGAGATAACCTTTCCTTTGGGAAGTGAGAAGCTAACATCTTTTACAACTTGTTTATCTATATAGGTTTTGTTTATTGATTTTACTCTCATTGTATTATGCTTCCCCTTTGTTTCTAAGTATTAAATATAAAAAGTATATTCCGCCAAATAAATTTATAAAAACGGAGATAACAACACCAAAATTAAATACATGCTCAATCAATGTTTGACCTAAAAATAGTACTACCATACCAGATAAGAACGAGCCTATCATTAGATATGAATGTTTATAAGTTTTAAATAATTCTCTTGAAATATTTGCAATAATAAGCCCTAAAAATGAAATCGGTCCAACTAATGCTGTTGCAATCGTGATAAATAAAACGATACCTATTAAAAGCTTTGTAACTGTTTTATCATAATCAACACCTAAATTAACAGCCTGATTTTTGCCAAGAGTTAAAACATCAAGAACCTGTAAATCTTTTCTAAAAAAGAATATTATTCCTGCAATTAAAACTAATGATAAAATTATAATTTCGCTATTAACATGGTCGAATCCAGCAACAAGAGTTGTTAAAAGAACATCATATTCATTCGGATCCATAACTCTTGTCATAGTGTTTGAAATGCTAGTGAATAAAGTTGCCATAACGCTTCCTGCTAAAAGAACATATAATATATTATTTTTAGTCTTTTTAAAAAGGTATCCATACACAATAGTTCCAAGGATACCCATTAAAAAGATATCTATAACAAAAGTTAAATTTTTATTAGTAAATAAAACGCTAGATGCTCCAAAAATAAAGGCTAAAGCAGTGTGAATTAATATGTAAAGTCCGTTCATTCCTAAAAGACAAGGCGTAACTATTCTATTTGCAATAACCGACTGAAAAACGATACTTGCTGTTCCTATGCAAAAGGATGCAATTATCATTGATATTAATTTTGGTGCTCTTATGCTCATTGAAAAATCAAAGTATTTAGGATTTACATCTATCGACATAAACAAATACCCTAAAAGCACAGATAATATTAGCATGCCGAATAGTTTGAAAGCGTTTATTGAGTATTTGGCTTTAAGCATTTGATATCTCCTTTATCTTTTTTGGTTTTGGATTTAATCTTTTAAATAATAAAGCGATAAATAATGCACTGCCAATAATGCCTGAAATTAAATCAATTGGAAGTTCGTATGGAGCAATTACAAGCCTTGCAATAATATCGCAAGATAAAACAAAGGCTGCGCCCACTAAGGCTACATCTAAAATACTCCCTCTTATTTTATCGCCACGAAACATTGCAACGATATTTGGCACAATCAGCCCGATATAAGAAATCGTACCAACTGTTACGATAACGCTCGCTGTTATAATAGCTGCAATTGAAAGGCCGATTAGCATAATCACGTTGTAATTTACGCCAAGGTTCTTTGAAAAACTCTCACCCATACCAACTATATTAAAATGATTTGCATAAATAAATGCGATTATAATCATAGGAAAAACTAAGAATACTATTTCGTATCTTCCTCTTAGAATAAGTGAAAAACTTCCCACAAATGTATTTTGTAAAACCTGTGTTAATTCATTTGAATAAGCAAAATAGTTAGTGAGTCCTCCGATAACTGTTGAAAACATTATCCCGATTAATGGCACCATAACCACATCTTTGAATTTAATTCTTTGGATAAACCAAACGAATACAAATGTTCCGATTAAAGAAGTTGAAAAGCTGATAGCTGTTTTTTCAAAAAGGGTAACATTATCAAATAATATAAATGATAATAAAACTCCAAATTGTGCAGAGGCAACTGTTGCGCCAGTGGTTGGTGAAACAAACTTATTCATACATAAATTTTGCATAATAAGCCCTGCAATACTCATTCCAACACCTGTGCAAATAATTGCTAAAACTCTTGGGACACGAGAAGCTAAAAGCACTAATAGCTGATTTAAATCTCCTGCTAAAATCCCTTGAATAGATATATCATATGCTCCTATAAAAAGAGAAATCACAGAAAATATTAATATGTAAACTACTAAGAAAATTGATACTGAATGTTTTTTTAACATATATATGTCTATACCTTTCTTCGAGTTTTTGTGTTTTGCCACACTCAGATTAAAAGTGGCAAACTTTCGCTAGTTCCTTACAGCGAAAGGCAGAAAACTCAGAGTTTGAAAATTTATTTTCAAACTTTTCCTTTATTGTTTAAAACTTTATAATTAATATTAGCCTGTTTGTTAAAATAAACTAACTTTTAGTATGTTAGCATAAACTAATTTAAAAGTCAAGATTTATTTTGCAATAAAATAAGGAATGACTAAAAGCCATTCCTTGAAATTTTAATAAAATGATATTATTTAATACCTAAAAATCTCTTAACTCGATAGTCGACATAGACAAAAGCACCCTTAATCATTTCTTTTTCAACCCATAGATAGTTTTTTAAATATTTCCATTGGAATTTATGAACATCAACCTTATCTTTTAATTTAAAGGCATTTTTTGTGCCTTTAATTAAATCGCTTGAATATCCATTTTTTAAATACATTAGGTATTTTGGGATAAACCCTAATAATATAAAAGGGGAGTTTAGTATAAGCATAGGTAGTGGAGAATTTTTATATAGTAAAAGCATTGTGTTTTGGCCTGATTTTTCAGCTTTAAAGGAATTATATCTTCCACCAGTGGTAGCTGAGCAGATATGGTAGCAAACAGCCTTTGGATTAAATATATTTTTATATCCTAGATTATTTGCACGCCAAGAAATATCAACGTCTTCTCCGTATGCAAAAAAGTTTTCATCGAATAAGCCGATTTTATCTAAAATGCTTTTTCGGTATATACTAGCGCCACCACAAGAAGAAAAAATTCTTTGCTTTTTATTATATCTTGAGTGTGATAAGCCATCCCCACGCTTACACGTCCAGCCGAAAATTGGCACATAATCCCCAGCATCATCGCATAAATCTCTATTATAATGCTGAATCATTAGGCACTGTGTAGAAAATATATTTTCATCTTCACTAATAGTGCTAACAAGCTGTGAAAGCCAGTCTTTTTTAGCAAAGGCATCATTATTAAATAATGCCACATATTCAGCGTTTGATAATTTAATCCCTTGATTTACAGCATATGAAAACCCTGTGTTGTTATCATTTTGAATAAGGGTGAAATTTTTAAAATCACGCATTGTATCATTTATAATATTTATTGAATTATCTTTACTTCCATTATCAATAACAATGATTTCAAATTCTTCATTAAAATCCTGCTCAATACAGCTTTTAAGGCTATCGGCAATCCAGCCCTCGCCATTTAAATTTGGGATAACTATACTAACTTTCATAATACTCCATTTAGATTTATATAATTTTTTAATACCCTTAATTATAGTATAAATAGATATAAAAAGCAAATTTTATAATATTAAATGAGAACAATCTGCTTATATCAATATAATATAAGCAGATTATTTTTGTTTAGATTATGCTTATTTTACCCCACAGGTATTTTTTCTTCATAATTTTGTGTAATCGATGTGCTTACATTATCCTTAAAACTGTTAAAAGATACCATTGATATAACAAGCATAAAGACATTAAATACAATGATGGTAATGATTATCCCTAAAACTACTTTCCATATAGTGCGTGAGCGCTTGTTTTTAGTCGCAAGTTGTTCATTAATTCTTGAAAGTTGCTCAGCGATATTATTATGTTCGCCCCCTGTTGTGTTTTGGTTAAAGTTAGCACCTAATAGCTCACTCGTTGTTACTTCAAATAAATCTGCAATTTTGATAAGCATATTAGCATCAGGAACAGACAAGCCTTTTTCCCATTTTGAGATAGTCTGTCGAACAACATTTAACCTTATAGCTAATTCTTCTTGTGTGATTCCCTTTTCTTTTCTAAGGGATTTGATTATTTCATTTAACATAACAAATACCTCCTTTGTTTGTGCATTAATTGTAGCAGATATTTGCCCGTTGCCACAAGCAACGCATATTAACATTAGCTATAACAAGCATAACAATTATATAAATAATCTACATTATCTTTATTAAACTATGCCACAATAAAATATATATTTAAAATAAATTTCAGCAAAATTTTAACAATTTCAAATATTTATTTATAAGTAGTAAGCCGTTAAACTCAATTCTTAATTTATATCTATATTAATAGCGCAAATTACCATAAATTAAGAGTATCGCTGTACATATCAATATATTCTTTAGCTGATTTTTGCCAAGAACAATCGGTGTACATTCCTCTTTTAATAAGCGTTTGAAAGCCTTCTTTATCCTGGTAGCCGTTATATGCTCTCTCGCAAGCTTTATATAAATCATCTGCTGTGTAGTTTTTAAAGGTGAAGCCGTTTCCTATTCCGTCTAGAGAATCTTTAATGCTATCTGCAAGTCCACCTG
This sequence comes from uncultured Oscillospiraceae bacterium, assembly GCA_964525015.1. Lineage (GTDB taxonomy): Bacteria > Bacillota > Clostridia > Oscillospirales > Ruminococcaceae > RGIG3102. Next base: position 17,211 of record CAZGFY010000015.1, on the reverse strand, counting down.
TTTCTCTAACTATTGGAATTGTTCCATATCTTAGGGAAATCATTTGAGAAAGTCCGCAAGGCTCAGAGTGGCTAGGCATTAAAAACATATCACTACCAGCATAAATTTTTCTAGCAAGAGAAGGGACAAAGCCTATATAAACCCCAACTTGTCCTGGATAATTTGTGGCAAGATAATTAAAATAATTTTCGTATTCGCTATCGCCAGAGCCTAAAATCACAACTTGATAGCCCATATCAATTATCCCTTGCATTGCCTGCATAACTATTGGAAGCCCTTTGTGTTCAACTAAACGTGTAACCATTGAAATTATCGGAGCCTTAGATTTTGTATTTAAACCAAACTCTTCTCTTAAAGCTTTTTTGCAAGCAATTTTTCCTTGCTTAAAAGCATCTTTGTGGTAGTTTTTAGTTATAACCTTGTCCGTTTTTGGGTTATGGCTATCATAGTCTATACCATTTAAAATACCAGACACCTTAAACTGCCTTTCTCTTAAAAACTCGTCTAGTTCGTGGGCATAGTATGGCGTTAGGATTTCTTTTGCGTATGTAGGCGACACGGTTGTAACCTTATCAGCATTTTCAATTGCCCCCTTCATAAAGTTTGCACAGCCATTATATTCTAATTGATGTGCCCACTCTTTTGGAATTCCAAGCAAATCTTCAATCACTTCACTTCCATACTGACCTTGGTATTGGATATTATGAATGGTGAAAACTGTTTTTATTCCGTAGAATTTAGGGTTTTCTCTATAAAATATATTTATAAAAATATTCACAAGTGCTGTTTGCCAGTCATTTGTGTGAATTAAATCAACTTTAATATCTGTGTTTTTTATCATTTCTAAGATTGCTTTTGAAAAAAATGCAAATCTTTCTCCATCATCTAAATGGCCATAAATTCCACCATCTCTGCAAAAATAAAATTCATTATCGATAAAATAATGATCAACCCCATTATGATTTAATTTAAAAACTCCGCAATACTGCTCTCTCCAGCCTAAACTAACCTTAAAGTCGGCTATAAATTCTAATTCAGTTATGTATTTTTCTTTTATTGATTTATAAAGTGGTAAAACCACACTTATATCTGCGCCCTCATCGTTTAAAGCCTTTGGCAAACTTCCAGCAACGTCCCCAAGTCCGCCTGAAGCGATAAACGGCACACATTCGCTTGATGCAAATAAAATATTCATTTTAACAATCCCTTTCATTTATTCATTATATTATAAGTGAGAATGGAAACCCATTCTCACTTTTAATTATATAACAGACTTCTTGGCGAGATATAGCGGATTTTTGCTATTACCCATAAGTTTATTATCATTTGATATAACAACGGATTTATCACAAATAACATTTTCTAGTATAACATTATCCCCAATAACTGTGTCTTGCATTAAAACGCAGTTTTTAATCTGTGAATTTTTGCCTATTTTAACTCCTTTAAAGATAACGCTTTGTGTAGCAGTTCCCTCGATAAAGCATCCATCAGCAACAATGCAGTTTGTAACATTTGAATCAAGTGAATATTTCACTGGTGCATCATCACGGATTTTTGTATAGATAGGATATTTTGAAAATAATTCTTTAATATTTTCAGGCTCTAAAAGAGATAAGTTCGCCTCAAAATATGTTTTTAAATCGGTAATTCTTTTTAAGTAGCCTTTGTATTCATAAGAACAAATGGTTAAATCCTTCATTCCTTTTTGCAGAATTTCCTTTTCAAAGCTTGTGTATCCCCTTTTAATTCCTTCTTTTATCATGTTTAATAATAAATCTTTTTTAAGGATGTAAATCCACATTCCATTATTAACTTCGCCTGTTTCATTATCATTTATAAAAACATCTGAAACACAGCCGGTGCTCTCTATTTCAAAAGTTACATTTTCATTTTTTGAAGAAGGGTCGATTGTTTCTTTTTTATAAACCACTGTAACATCGCACTCGTTTTCTCTATGATGATTTAAAACATCTTTTAAATCAACACAGCTAACAATACCACAGTCGGATAAAACAACGGTATCAGCAAGAGATGATGCGATAGTTGTTTCTAAAGTATGCAAAGCTTCAAGGCGCCCGTTATAGTAAACTGCTCCGCTTTCTTGTCTTGCAAATGGTGGAAAAATTCTAATACCACCAAGCTTTCTTGATAAATCCCAGTCTTTACCTGAACCGATATGATCCATTAAAGAAACATAGTTTCTTCTAACTGGCATAATAATATCATCTATTCCAGCTGACACATACATAGACAAATTAAAATCAATTAATCGATACCTTGCACCAAAGAGAACACTTGCAGTTGTTCTATGTCTTGTAACTTCGCCGATTTGTTCATCATGCATATTTGGAAAAATAATTCCTAAAACTTTTTGTGAATTAACTGCCATAATTATTCTATCCTCCCGTCAGCGTATACCATTGCCTTTGTTGGCACTTCTTCGCCATTTTCTATAACAACATCGTTTCCTAAAACTGTTATTCCCCACTTTGAAATATCCTCAGCATCCTCAGGGCGTGAACCGATGATAACATTATCGCCGATAACACAGTTTTCGCCGATTATAGCATATTGCACAACTGAGTTTTTACCTATTTTAACATTCGGCATAACGATGCTATCTTCAACTACTGAGCCAGCTTCCATATTAACATTTTGGAATAATACAGAGAAATCAACATCTCCTTTGATTACGCCACCACCGCCGATGATAGCGTGCTTTACTTCAGATTCTTTAGATATGTAGTGTGGGGGCATATTATGGTTTCGAGAATAGATTTTCCAAGCATTATCCCACACGTCAAATGGAACATTTGGATTTAATAAATCCATATTAGCTTCCCATAATGAATCAATAGTTCCAACATCTTTCCAGTAGCCATCAAATTCGTATGCTTGAAGATTTTGATTATCATTAAGCATAGTTGGGATAATATTTTTACCAAAATCGTTTTCGCTATTTTCATTTTCTTCATCTTGAGTTAAGTATTTTTCAAGTTTTTCCCAAGTGAATATGTATATGCCCATAGAAGCAAGAGTTGAATCTGGTTGTTTTGGTTTTTCTGTAAATTTAATGATTTTGCCATCCTCATCACATGTCATAATTCCAAAGCGTGAAGCTTCTTCTTTTGGCACATCTAGCACTGCAATTGTGCAATCTGCTCCTTTTTCTTTATGATGAGTTAGCATTAAATCATAATCCATTTTATAAATATGATCTCCTGATAGGATTAATACATATTCTGGGTTATATCTTTTAATAAATTGTATATTTTGATAAATGGCATTAGCCGTACCAGTATACCAATCGCTTTTTATAGCTTTTTGATATGGTGGTAAAACATGAACTCCGCCATAGTTTCTATCTAAATCCCATGGCTGTCCGTTTCCTAAATATCCATTTAATTCTAAAGGTTGGTACTGTGTTAAAACGCCTACTGTGTCGATACCACTGTTAACGCAGTTTGAAAGAGGAAAATCTATAATTCTATATTTGCCTCCAAAGTAAACTGCTGGTTTTGCAATAGATTGAGTTAGTGCATAAAGTCTTGAGCCTTGTCCGCCGGCTAGGAGCATTGCTATACATTCTTTCATAACTTTAGTCCCTTCATTTAAACCTTTTATTTCACCAATTTAAAATAAATTGTCGACATTGATTCTATATCGATTTTAATATAATTTTCTTTATTGTGTCTTTGCCCTGTAAATGTTTGTAAATGTTCATTTAATTTTTCGCTAGCTCCCATGAATTCACGGCTATCGCTATTAAAAATTTCTTTATAAACGCCTTCTACAGGCACTCCAATTTCATACCCCTTTCTATTAATGTTTGAAAAATTTGAAACACAGATAATAAAATCTCCTGATTGATCTTTTCTAATAAATGCAACAATATTTTGAATATTATCATCAGGAATTATCCACTCAAATCCTTCATTCTCGCAATCAAGCTCGTATAAAGCCTTGTTGCTAAGATATAATTTATTTAAAACTTTGGCCGTTTTTTGAGCTCCCCTATGAAGAGGATCCCCTAAAGCGCCCCAGTCTATTTCTGCTTTTTCGTTAAATTCTTTATATTGCCCAAATTCCTGCCCCATAAAGAGTAGTTTTTTTCCTGGATGAGCCATCATATATCCAAAAAAAGCTCTTAAATTTGCCATCTTTTGATAGTGCTCACCAGGCATTTTATTTGCAAGAGAGCCTTTCATATGAACAACTTCATCATGGCTAATTGGCAGTATGAAATTTTCTGAAAAGGCATACATAAATCCAAATGTTAATTTATGATGAGAGCCTTTTCTAAAAAATGGGTCGGTTTTAAGGTATGATAAAGTATCATTCATCCAGCCCATATTCCATTTGAAATTAAATCCAAGTCCCCCCTCGCTAACAGGATGGGTAACTAGTGGATAAGCTGTTGATTCTTCGGCTATCATTAAGGTGTGCGGATTTCTTTTAAATACTTCGGTATTTAATTTTTGCAAAAAGCTAATAGCTTCTAAATTGTGATTTCCGCCATAAATGTTTGGCACCCAATCACCTTGATTACGGTTGTAGTCTAAATAAAGCATGCTAGCAACTGCATCCACCCTTAAACCATCTAAATGATATTCCTCCAGCCAATAAAGAGCGTTGCTTATTAAAAAGCTTCTCACTTCATTTTTTCCAAAATCGAAAACCATGGTGCCCCAGTCTTTTTGCTGCGCTTTATTTTGGTCTTCGTATTCATAGCAAGGTGTTCCATCAAAATGATATAAGCCAAACTCATCTCTTGGAAAATGTGCAGGAACCCAATCAAGGATAACTCCGATTCCATTTTCGTGCATATGATTTACAAACCATTTGAAATCTTCAGGTGTTCCATATCTGCTAGTTGGAGCATAATATCCCCCAACTTGGTATCCCCAAGAATCATCAAATGGATATTCACTAACTGGCATTAATTCAATATGAGTATACCCCATATCCTTAACATATTCGCAAAGCTTGACGGCTATATCCCTATATGTGTATATATTTCCATCTAAATGTCTTAAAAAACCCGAAAGATGCACTTCATAAATATTCATCGGACTGTTATAAATTGGTTTTTCAGTTTTGCTGTTTAAAAAATTGCTATCTGTCCAGATAAATTCTGGTTTTTCATAGCATTTAGATGCGGTTTTTGGTCTTGTTTCAAAATGCAAAGCATACGGATCGCTCTTAAAAACCGTTTGTCCATATATATTCTCAATTGCATATTTATATGACATAAAATTTTCAGCGTGCATTTCTATCTGCCAAATCCCAGAGTTATTGATGTTTTCTAAATTGTTTATCCCTTTTTGCCAGTTGTTATTATCACAAACTAAACTAACGTTAACAGCTTTAGGTGCAAAAACTCTAAATACCCATCTGCCATCGCTTAGCTTATGATTTCCTAAAAAATTTTGTGCATAGAACAATTCGCCTTTTTTAAATAAATAAATTTGATAACTTAAATCTTCTCTACTTTGAAAATTCCCCAAAATTTCATCACCCCTTAATACTATATTAACATTTTATTAATTTTTTTCAAGTTTTTTTAAAAAAAATTAATAAAAAATAAGACAAATATTGCATTTTTTTTATTAAAGTTGCATATTCGCCTTATCTGTTATAAATATTTATTAAATTTTTTATATTTTTATGCTAAAAGCTTTTCTTTTTTTATAATAGTAAAGCTCGGTAACTCCCTTTTCCTTTAATAAAGGAATCACTTTTTTAAAGTGATTTTTAAAATCCCCAACCCTATGGCTATCACTTGATAAGGTTATTTTTTTTCCACCCTGTGAAAGATATAAGCTTAAAATAAAATCTGTGTAGTATAATGTGTTGTATCTGCCAATTAGCCTTGTGTTTAATTCGAGTGCTTTATCTTTTTCTATAAGAATTTTAAAAATGGTATTTAGTTTATCGGTGAATTCATCAAGCTCTATTCTTTTTGAGATGTATCTTAATGCAAAATCTATATGAGCTAGCACATCAAAATTATCATGAACACTAACAGCTTCTAAAACTAAATCTAAATATTCATTATAAACCTCGCTTTCGCTTCTTCCACGGTAGAATTTCGGCGAGCTAACGTCGGTGGTTCGGTTTTCATGAATTGATAAAAGCACTAAATCAAATTTCTTGTTTTCAAAAAAGGCATCTATCTTATCTTTTAAATCAATGCGAAATCCACATTCAACGCCGAATAATGGTTTTATTTTATATTCTTCGCAATATTTTTTTAATTCCTTTTTTAATTTAGAAAAATCTGGTATAATATCCTCACCGCTGTAATAATTGCTCCTAAAATCTAGGTGCTCAGTGGTTAGAAAATATTTATCGCCATCTGCTTTTGCCTTTTTTAAATATTCAAAAATCTCCTCATTGCTATCAGGAGAAAATTTAGAGTGAACATGTTGGTCGTGAATATTCATAGATAATAATCCTTTCAATTGCATTGAATAACCATTAATAACCTTTATACTTATATTTTATCATATTTTGTTAAATCATCAAGTAAAGTTTGTGTGTTTTTTTCACAAAAAAAACGCATTTTATAGTATATAATATAATGGAGTAATAATACCCTAATAATCTAGATAGGATAGTAGGAGAAAATATAAATGAACTTAAAAACAAAGAAAATTTCTTTGACAATTATAATAATGATTTCTCTAGTTGCATTAGGGGTTGGGATTGCGGATAAGTTTACGTATCTAAGAGCATTGCCAAATGATACATCTCCACTAGATGAATATTCTCAAGGCAGTACAAATTCGGATAAGGTTTTTGTGCCTAATTTTACTTTAACGAATGAAATGGGAATAAATGTGAATTTTGAGGATTTAAATGAAAAACCTGTGATTATTAGCTTCTGGGCTGCTTCTAATGAAAATGAAGCAGAAGAACTTAAAAAGTATCAGGATTTAATTCTTGAATACTCCTCACAGTTCACTTTTATATTTTTAAATTGTACAGCCTCAGAGGGAGAGAGTATGGATGGAGCTTTAGAGTTTTTAGAAGAGAATGATTTAAGCTTTATAACGCCATACTTTGATTTAACGGGCGAGGCTGAGTATTTATTTGGCATACAAGAATTTCCAACTACTGCTTTTATAAATAAAGATGGATATTTAATTTCAGGAGTGATTGGCGATACCACTTATGAAACTGTTAAAATTCATATTGAAAACTTAAAAAATAATTAACAACCGAAAGGATTTATAATAGATGAGTATTTTAGAAAATAAAAAAAATCTGCATTTTATTGGAATTGGTGGAAGTGGTATGTATCCACTTGTGCAAATTTTAAAAAGTGAGGGATATAATATAACCGGTAGTGATGTAAATGAAGGTGATATTATAGCATCTGAAAGAGAAATGGGAATTAAAATTAGTATTCCACACGATGAAAATGCAGTTATTGGTGCCGATTTAATTATATATTCTGCTGCAATATTTAAAGATAATATTGAGCTTTTAAAAGCAAAAGAGCTTGGAATTCCTTGCGCTGAAAGAAGCATTATATTGGGAGAAATTTCAAGAATTTTCAAAAAAAATATATCCGTTGCGGGAACTCACGGAAAAACAACTACAACTGGGATGATTAGCCAAGTGCTAGTTAAAGCAGATTTAGACCCATCTTTAGTAATCGGTGGAAAACTGCCTTTAATTAATGGCTATGGCAAAAGTGGTAAAAGCGATTTAGCTGTTATAGAGGCTTGCGAATACAGCTACACATTTTTAGAATTATCCCCTTACATTTCACTTATTTTAAACATAGACCACGACCATTTAGAGTTTTTTAAAACATTTGAAAACCTGCAAAACACATTTTTAAAATTTGCAAATCTTGCGTCTGGATATGTTTTAATAAATGGCGATGATAAATACACAACCGACGTTATAAAAAATACAAACTCACCTATTATCACATTTTCACTTGAAAATGATAGTGATTATAAGGCTATAAATATTAGAAAAGAGCATAAAAGCTTTTTTAGCTATGATGTTTTACACAAAGGAGAAATACTATCAACTATTCATCTTTCAGTACCAGGAAGGCATAATATTTATAATTCACTAGCTGCTTTTTCGGCTTGCCATATGATTGGCGTTGAGCCAGATAAAATATCAAATGGATTAAATAGCTTTGGAGGTACTGGGAGAAGATTTGAAATTCTAGCCACTAAAAATGGCGTTACAATAGCAGACGACTATGCACATCATCCACTAGAAGTTACTGCAACACTTAATGCAGCCAAAGAAATGGGATTTAACAGGGTTATAGCTGTTCACCAGCCATTCACATATTCTAGAACTAACCTACTACTTGATGATTTTGCCCAAAGTTTAAAAATAGCAGATTTAACCGTTTTAACTGAAATTATGGGCTCTCGTGAAGTGAATGATATAGGCATATACTCAAAAGATTTAGCCGATAAAATACCGAATAGTGTTTGGTTTAATGAATTCACAGAAGTGGTTGAGTATTTAAAACCTATTGTCAAAGAGGGGGATTTAGTTATCACTCTTGGCTGTGGGGATATTTATAAAGCAGCGAAAATGATGGTTAATCAATTTTAAAAATTTAAAAAACAATATTAAAAGCAATTTGTGAAAGGAATGGTGAAAAATTATGCAAGAAGTTACAAAAGGCTATCAGCCAGCCGACGTTTTAGGATTTTTTGAGGCTGTTTCAAGAATTCCAAGAGCGTCAAGAAATGAAAAAGCAGTAGCGGAATACATCTACAATTGGGGGAAAGATTTAGGACTTAGCGCCTATATCGACACAGCATATAATGTTGTGTTAAAAAAGCCAGCAAGTAAAGGCTACGAAAAATCAGCGCCAGTTTTACTTCAAGGGCATTTAGATATAGTTCCAGAAAAACTGCCAACATCTAATCATAATTTTGATACTGACCCACTTCCTTTATACATCGAAAATGGAAGATTAAAAAGCCGTGGCACAACGCTTGGTGGAGATAATGGAAATGCCATTGCATATATGATGGGCGTTTTATCAAGAGATAATTTTATCCACCCACCACTAGAATGTGTTTTCACTACTGGTGAAGAAATCGGACTTCTTGGCGCAGCGGAGCTTTCAAGCGACTCATTTACAGCTAAGCGAATGATTAATATGGACGCTGGTGGAATGGATCAAACTATCACAACGGTTGCCTGTGCTGGTGGACTTGAAATGAAAATGCGTCAAAAACCAAACTTTGTTAAAGCCCAGGGTGAGTTTATTAAAATCACAATCGACGGACTTCAAGGGGGACACTCTGCAACAACCATACATAAAGGCAGAGGAAATGCTGCAAAATTAATGGCGAGAATGATAAATAATGCAAATTTATATACACAGATAAATGTTTGCGAATTTATGGGCGGGGATAAAATGAATGCAATTATTTCTAGTTGCACTGCAATTATCGCTGCAAAAGATAAAGATGAGGCACTTGGTGCACTTGCAACTGTTGGCCTTGATATCCAAGATGAATTATCAGTTACAGACGCTGGTTTTAAATTCTATTTAGAAGAAGTTGAAACAGTGGAAAAAATGCTAGAATACAATCAAAGCAAAAGGTTTATTCAATTTATCCTAACTCTTCCATCAACAGTTAGGGATATGAGCTTTGAAATAGAAAACCATCCTTTAAATTCAAGTAATCTAGGGGCTGTGCAATTAAAGGATGATGAAATTTTACTTTGGTCGCTAACAAGGAGTGAAGTTGATAGTAGAATGGACGCATTAGGAGAAGAAATTGCAGCACTTTGCGACGTTTTTGGGTACGAAGTTGAAGTGGGGGCTTATTTTGGGGGCTGGAAATACAATCCAGATTCAAAATTAAGAAACACTCATAAAAAATTATTTAAAGAAGTGTTTGGACTTGATTTAGTTGAAAAAGCAACTCACGGTGGGCTTGAATGTGGATTTTTCTATGCAAAAGAGCCTGAAATGGATATCATAACTCTTGGGCCAAAATCAGAAGGGGCACATACTCCAGAGGAATTCGTTGAGCTTGAATCATTTAAAGAAACATACGAATATCTAGAACTATTACTAACAGCTTTAGCAAAAGAAGACTGCGAGTAAATTAAAAAATCAATAAAAGCAAGGAACGTTTTTAAATGTTCCTTGCTTTTTCTTATTTAATCCATAAAAATAAGGATTGAGCCCTTGACAAATTATACCGATTATAGTATAATACTAATGCTGTTCAAAGACAGTAGGTGCTTTTAGCCTAAATTTTATAAGATATTATAAAAGCCTACCGAGAATTAAAGCGATAAATATTATGATTTATTATGCTTGTTTTTTCTCGAAAATGAAAAAACAAGCTTTTTTATTTGAACAGTCGATACTAATATTTACTTTAAATATTAGAAAAATTTTAAGAGAGGTGAAAAACATTGGCAAGCGAAAAAATATTATCACAAAAGCAAGCATACGTTGCTGATTTAAAATCAAAAATCGATGCTTCACAAGCTGGTGTTGTATTTAACTACGGTGGTATCACTGTTGATGAAGATACAAAACTAAGACGTGAATTAAGAGAAGCTGGCGTTAAATATGAAGTTGTTAAAAACACATTATTTAAAATTGCTATCAAAGATACAGATCTTGAAGGCATGAGCGAGCATTTAGTAGGAACTACTGCTCTTGCAATTTCAGGCGAAGAAGATCCATTAGCTGCAGCTAGAGTTTTATACAATTTTACAAAAGATAAAAAAAATTCAACTTTTGCTATTAAAACAGGCTACATGGACGGAAACGTTCTTGATGAAGCTAGCGTTACAAAACTTGCAACACTACCAGGCAGAGAAGCTCTACTATCTATGCTTCTTTCAGCACTTACAGGCAACCTACGTGGCCTTGCATGTGCTCTTGATGCAGTTAAAACTCAAAAAGAAGAAGGTCAACCTGCATAATTATAGCTTTTAAATAGCTATTAAAAAAACAAACAACTAGCCCTTAGGCTAAAAATTAATTTATTAAAATAATTGGAGGAAATTAAAAATGGCAAACGAAAAAATCGTTAAATTTATTGAAGAAATCAAAACTCTTACAGTTTTAGAATTATCAGAATTAGTATCAGCAATCGAAGAAGAGTTCGGTGTAACTGCTGCTGCTCCTGTAGTAATGGCTGGTGGCGCTGCTCCTGCTGCTGCTGCTGAAAAATCAGAATTTGATGTTGTTCTTGTTGAAGCTGGTGCTTCAAAAATGGGCGTTATCAAACTAGTTAAAGAAATCACAGGTCTTGGCCTAAAAGAATCAAAAGAACTAGTTGATGGAGCTCCAAAAACAATCAAAGAAGCTGCTGCTAAAAACGATGCTGAAGAAATCAAAGCTAAGTTAGAAGAAGCTGGCGCTAAAGTTGAATTAAAATAATTCACATCTCTTAAAATTAAAATGAGTTTACCTTTTGGGTAAACTCATTTTTTTATGCAATATTTTAATTATTCAAAAGTTTTTTGGATAACTTCTTTAAAATCTTCTATTAAAATTTCAGCTTCTTCATTTGTTAAAACTTTATCTACGGATAGAGATATAGCTAAATTAATATCAGATATATCAGCAGATAAAACTGTCCATCGCTGGCTGTAAAGTTTAGCGTTTATGGTGTATGGAGTATCATTTAAAACTTCATTTGATAGAATATTCTCTATTCCTTCGCTATACACCCCGTGAATATCATCGCTAGGGGCTGATTTCGAAGCTCTTAGAGTATATTCTAAATCATTTTTTAAATAGGTTATTTGTGCAACTTCATCACTTATTATAACATATTTTAAAACTTCGCTATCACTTGGGGCAGTAAGATTTATTCCAAGGCTAGTTATAAAATCATCAGTCCCCAAAACTTCAACCATAGGATTTACAACACCAACATTTGGCTCTAATATCTCTTCACTTGAAGAAATATTTTCTGAAGAAGTATTTTCTGAAGAAGTTTCTTCGATAGTTTCGTTTGATGAGCAAGCAGTTAAACTGAGTGCTATTAATAATGCAGTAATTAAAATTAAATTTTTCATATTTATAATCATTCCTTTTTAATTTTTATATAATTTTTTTAATTAGCTATAAAAAAGCTAATTTTCTTTATAAATCAGCAAGATTTCATCTAAAATATCCAGCCAGTATTCATATTCAATATCTTCTTCTAGCTCTTGGCGATTGGATATAATAAATGGAATATTTCCCTTTTTCATTATTTTAGCGATATCTAGAAGATACTCTTTAGTTGGGTCTTCTTTGTAGATTTCATCGATATTTGCACTTGTATAAGAAGTTACTTCAAATTTTCCACCTGTGTATGTAAATTCTTTTCCATCTTCTGCTATAAAGCTGATATTTAGCGTTCCGTCTGAGCCTTCTTTTGCATTAAAAGAGAGCATATCATTAAAGCTATAATAATTTTCGCTAAAAGCTGTGTAGGTATAAACGCCATCTAGAGTGAATTTATTAAAATACATTAAACTTAAAGTGCCAAAAAATAAGCCTATAAAAACCCCTATTAAAGCTAATTTTTGCATAAACTTCTCGTTTTTGTAAAATATTTTAATGATAAGATACAAAAGTATCGACACTGAGAAAACAATAGGAAATAGAGATAGCTTACTAGTGATAAAATAAACAGTTTCACTGCTAAATCTTAGGCTGTGATATACCCCAATAAATATAACTGTTAAAATCATTGATAAAATAACAAGTGGAATAGATATAACTGCTAATAAAAACCTAGCCCAAAAAGGGGCGGAATCTATATTATCAAAATTTAATTTCATTATTATAATTATTCCTTTCTTGCACTCTAAAATATTATAAAAGTAGCTATACAATTATAAAAACTGCATAGCTACTTTTTAATGTTTGATTTTATTCTTCGCCTTCGCTAACGCCTTCATAGTCAATCTCGAATTTAACTTTGCAATTTGGGCAAGCACAGTTTTCAGAGAATAGCATTTCTTCGTCCATACAAACTACTTCTCCACAGCCTGGGCATTCGATTTCATAGATAGGATTTTCTTCATCATATCCGTGATGATGCCCACCACAAGAGCAGTCATCTCCACAATCACAATCTCCATCGCAGTCGCAATCTGCATTAAAGAAATCTTCTTCTGTGAAGTCTTCGTCGTCGAAGTCTTCATCATCGTATAAAAGAGCATCTTCAACATCGCTTAAATCTTCATCAATAGCATCGATTTCTTCAAAAAGCTGTTCGATATCGCTCTCGTGTTGGCTCACTTCTTGTGTTAAATCATCAAGTAAGTCAACAAGTGCTAGTAAAACTTTGTTTTCATTTGTATCAGCTTCAATTCCAAGCCCATCACAAAGACCTCTGATGTACGCTAATTTTTCTGTAAGTATCATAATAATACCCATCCTTTCTTGTAAGCCATTTTATTTCATTGGCAATTCCTTTTGCCAAAAGGGGTAAAATTCTAAAGTGATTAAAATTTACTTTAGTTTTATTTTAAACACCAAGGCAGATGTTTTTCTTATCTTTACCTATGGTAAAGTTTTGGCAATACTTCTTGCCAAAATAGAAAAACTCTAGCTTAAAATTTACTTTAGTTTTATTTTAAAAACCAAGGCAGACGTTTTTCTTATCTTTACCTATGGTAAAGTTTTGGCAATACTTCTTGCCAAAATAGAAAAACTCTAGCTTAAAATTTACTTTAGTAAATTTTAAGCACGTTCCATATATTCGCCAGTTCTAGTGTCAACTCTAACTACTTCGCCTTCTTCAATAAATAAAGGAACTCTAATTTCAGCACCTGTTTCAACGATAGCTGGTTTTAGCGTGTTTGTAGCTGTGTTGCCTTTAAAGCCTGGGTCTGTTTGTGTGATTTTTAACTCAACAAAGTTTGCAGGTTCAACTGCAAAGATATTGCCTTTATATGATACGATTTTCACTGTATCATTTTCTTTAACGAATTTAAAAGCATCGCTTAATTCTCTAGCGTTTACTGGAATTTGGTCGTATGTTTCTAAGTCCATAAAGTAGCATAAATCACCTTCTTCATATAGGAATTGCATTTCTCTTCTTTCCACATATGCTGGTGGGAATTTATCTGATGGATTGTATGTTTTTTCTACAACACTCCCTGTGATTACATTTTTAACTTTTGTTCTAACAAACGCTGCACCTTTACCTGGTTTAACGTGTTGGAACTCGATAACTTGCATTACATTCCCATCTTCTTCAAATGTTATACCGTTACGAAAATCGCCTGCTGATACCATAAAAACCTCCGAATTTATAACTAATCTACATTATATGCTTAATCTAGATTATTTATACTTATATTTTAATATTATTTATCTTTTTAATTTTACATCAAAATAGAGAAAATTTCAAGTAAAATTCTTATTTTTCTGCGTTATAGCTATATTTTAAGGCTGTTATTATAACTCTATTAAATCTTTTTTGCTCTTTGTTAGATTAATACAGCCATTTTGTGTGATTTGAACAGTGTCTTCTATTCTAACTCCGAATTTTTCAGGTAGGTAAATCCCTGGCTCTACTGTCATTAAAATTCCCGGAACCATAACTTCTTCTTCCACAATTGAAAATCTAGGGCTCTCGTGAACATCAATTCCATAGCTATGCCCAAGTCCGTGACCAAAAAATCCTTCATAGCCGTTTTGATAGATATAATCTCTTGCAAGTTTATCAATCTCTTTTCCAGTAACGCCAGCTTTAATGCCCTCAATAGCCTTTAATTGCGCTTTAAGAACTGTATCATAAACCTTTTTCATTTCATCAGTTGCAGAGCCTATAACAATGGTTCTAGTCATATCTGTGCAGTAGCCATTGTATTTTGCGCCAAAGTCCATAGTTACAAAGTCGCCTTTTTCAAGTAGTTTTTCACTTGGCACACCGTGTGGCAGGCTTGAGTTTTTACCTGAAACAAGGATAGTTGAAAAAGCATTACCCTCAGCGCCTAGTTTTTTCATTTTTGTATCAAGTTCTATTGCAAAATCTCTTTCTTTAACGCCTGCCTTTAAAATTGAAAGCATATAAGTGAAAGTTTCGTCTGTTATCTCTTGGGCAACTTTTATAGCTTTTAATTCTTCTTCATCTTTAACTTTTCTTAAATTTGAAATTTCCTTTGTAAGCTGGCTAGTTATATCTATATTAACCTTTAAATTTTTAGTAAAAGAATTCAGCTGCCCAACAGTTAGGCTATCTTCCACGCATAAATTTTTAACATTGTGTTTTTTTAGTATTTCATTAATCTGTTCGTGCAGATTATCCTGCATAATAATATTTTCGCATTTAGCTGTTTTTTTAGCAAGCTCGATATATCTAAAATCGATAATGAAATATGCTGTATCTTTTAAAACTAAAAGTGTGCCAGCACTTGATTTCACCCCAAGAAGATAAAATCTATTCTGGTCGCTCGTTATTAGTGCACCTTCAAAATCTGCACCCATTTTTTCTGATAATTTTTGCATTCTTAAATTCATTTTAGTTAGTTCCCTTCATAGCTTTATTTTAAATTTTTTATATATTCATTCATCATTTTAGCATCAATTCCTTGAGTGCCAGCCGATTCGCAAATAATAGTTGGCGAAAGATTTCTTTCAAAAAGTAAATCCATTAAGGGCTCAAACTCTGGGCCGTAAACGGTGTCTTCAAAGGTTAAATGCTTTTTCTCGCCTTTTTGGGTGTATTCAATTTTAGAAAAATGAACGTGAAAGTTTTGGCTTCTTTCATCCTTTAATTCAGTTTCGATTTTATCTAAAATTCGCTTATAGTCATCTTTGGTTTTAATTATGCCAGCATCTCTTGCATTTAAATGCCCAAAATCAATACAAGGGGTTATTCTTTTATCGATTTTACATAGCTGTAAAACTTCATCTAAATCCCCTAATTGATTTAATTTACCCATTGTTTCAGGGCATAAAATCATATCAGAAAATCCGTTTTTATCTAAGGCCGTTTGCATTAAAAACATTGTATCACTAGCTTTAATCATCGCTTCCTGCCTTGTTATTTTGCCAGCAGAGCCAGAGTGAAAAATTATTCTATTTCCACCTAACATTTTTAGTGCTCTAGCAGAATCTAAAATATAATCAACGCTTTTTAATCTAGTTTCCTCGCTAACGCTCGACATTGAAATAAAATAAGGGGCGTGCAAAGATATTTTTATATCATATTCTTTTGATTTTTCATTTAAAATGCGAAGAGTGTCTTCATTAACACGAACACCACGTCCGCATTGGTATTCAAAAGCTGAAAGGTTATGATGTTTTAAATAATCCATCATTTGGCTGGATTTTTTATATCCTAAAGTTTTAAAATCATCAGGAGTTCCAGCTGGGCCAAATCTAATCATTATAAAGGCTCTCCGTTTCTTTGTATATGCTTTTTGATAAAGCCTTTTTCAAATTTTCTTTTAATATCAAAATATGCTGTGCCTTCTTCTTTTATAGCAAGCACTAAAATAGAAGTTATACCAATTAAATTTCCACCTAAAATATCGGTTAAAATCTGGTCGCCAACTATTGCAGTATCTCTTTTTGTGGCACCTAATTTTTCCATACATTTATAAATTGCAAATGGAAGTGGTTTTGCTGAAAAACTATTATGCATTAGCCCTAGTTTTTTAGCAAAAGGCGCAACTCTTTCCTCGTAGTTATTTGATATTATTATCATATTAATGCCAGCGTCTTTCATACCTTGAACCCATTCTTCAATTCCTTCCCATGGGATAGGATTTTTGTGAGTTGTAAGCGTGTTATCAACGTCTAGTAGTAAATTTTTTATTCCATTTTCTTTTAAAAATTCAGCAGTTATATTAGCAGTTTTTGCAAAAAGAAAATCTGGATACATTATTTTCATAAATTATAACCATTCCTTTGTTTAATTAAAAGTGATATTCGGGCTATTCTTTTTCCGAAAGAAAACTATAGTTTGTATTATCATAAGATAATATAAATTATATCATAAAAGCTAAAGTTATAGCAATATATAAATAAAAAGAGAGAAGAAAATATCTTCTCTCTTAAAACTTTTAATTAAACGCCAAATTTAGCGCTGTTTAGTTTTACGCCAGGACCCATTGTTGTTGCAATTGAGCAAGAACGTAGGTATTGACCTTTTGCAGCAGATGGTTTTGCTTTAACGATTGCTTCCATAACAGTTGCAATGTTTTCTGATAATTTTTCTTTAC
>CAZGFY010000014.1:0-51877 GCA_964525015.1 uncultured Oscillospiraceae bacterium | reverse complement strand
TATCCAAGAAAAAACTCGGATATATCTTTAGATATATATTCCCCTATAGCTCAGTCGGTAGAGCACATGACTGTTAATCATGGGGTCGTTGGTTCAAGTCCAACTGGGGGAGCCAAAGAAGTAAGGAAGTAATTAATTTTACTTCCTTGTTTTTATGTTATCGAAAAGATTAATCCTGCCCAGTTGGACTTTATCCAAACTGGGGGAGCCAAAGAAGTAAGGAAGTAATTAATTTTACTTCCTTGTTTTTATGTTATCGAATTTTTGTTATTTCAAATACAAAATACTATAAAGCTATTTCATATTTATGGTCTATTAAAACTTCCCCAGTGCCGTTTTTAGTATAAGTGCTTTCACCTACTTTTTTAGAACCACATTTTAATGCCACTTTTACTGATGCGACGTTATTTGGATTGATTAATATCGTGACATAGTTTGCTCCATTTCTTTTAGCATAATCAACTAAAGCTAAAACAATCTCGGTTGCATAGCCTTTATTCCAATATTTTTTATGAACACAATATGCAAGGTCGTATGTGATAGAAATTTTCTCATTATTGGTATTTACACTTTTTATAAAACTGCAAGTTCCCATTTTTTCTAATGTATCTTTAAAAACAGGTATTAAATAGCAACAATCTTTATCGTCGCCAAGGTTTTCTAGAGATTTAATATATTCACTATCAACGCCATCTTTTGCTTCATCAGGCAGAAATTCACCCATTTCTGGATTATTCCAAATACTATATGCAAAAAGAGCGTCGTCCCTAGTAAAGCTACGAATAATTAATCTTTTAGTTGTTATAGGGGTTATATACATAAAAATCTCCTTCTAATATTATGAATTATTAAATCGGTATATTATAATATCTTAAATAAATTATAGTATATTTTAGCATAAAGTACAGCCGTACTGATGGAATTGACATAAAAGAGAAATATGATATAATAATAGTAATATTATATAAAGGAGTGTAAAATGTTAATTGTTTAGTAAATTTAATTTTGTATAATCAAAATTAAATAAATTTAAATATGCTATTAATGATGAAAAGCGGATTAGTCCGTTGTTTGCTTTGCGTATTTGGAGCTAACAGATATTAGATTTACACTATGTATATAAACTATAAAAAATAACTAATAGTTTTAATCAAAGGTGTGTAGATTTCCTATGCACCTTTTTATTTGCTCCATTTATATGAATATATTAAGTTTAAAAACTTAGAAAGAAATGGTTTTAATATGAATAAAACATATAATATAATTGAATTTAACAAGGTGCTAATGAATTTAAGCGAATTTGCACTATCTGAAAATACTAAAAATAAAATTTTAAATCTAGAGCCAACCTTAGACGAAAGAGAATGCAAGAAAAATCTAAGCCAGACAAGCCAAGGAAAAAAGATAATTCAGCACATAGGAATGCCACCGATAGCTTCAATGAAAGAGCTTGAGAAAATCCTTGTTTTAATAGAGAAAGGCTCAATGCTTTTCCCAGAAGATTTAGCAGTTATTTCAAGTTTTATAAATTCTTGTAATCGAATGAGTAAGTATCTTAAAAAGGCTGAAAGCCTTGAAGTTAATCTAGCTTATTATGGGATGTCTTTTGTTGATTTAAGCGATTTATATAATGAAATTGAAAGATGTATTAGAAATGAAAAGGTTGATAATTTAGCTTCAAAATCATTACAGGATGTAAGAAGAAAATTAGAAAATGCAAGGGTTTCGATAAAATCAAAATTGGATACAGTTTTAAAAAGCAAAAAGTCGTATTTATCCGATAATAATATTGTAATTAGAAATGGTCGTTTTGCACTTCCAGTTAAAAAAGAATATAAAAATCAGGTTGTCGGCTCGGTTATTGATATTTCTAGCAGTGGTGGAACAATTTTTATAGAACCTTCAAGCGTTTCAAAATTACAAGGGGAAATAAATAGTTTAGAGATAGAAGAAGAAAATGAAGTTAGAAAGGTTTTGTATACTCTGTCAGCGCTCGCAGAAGATTATATATCGGATTTAAAAACAAATGAAGAATATATGAACCGTTTGGATTTTATATTTGCAAAAGCTAAGTATTCAATACATTTAAATGCCACCGAGCCGAACATTACCACCGATAGAAAAATAAAAATAATCAATGCAAAGCATCCATTATTAAATAAAAATGAATGTGTTCCACTTAATTTTTCAATAGGTGAAGAATATAATGGAATTATTATAACAGGACCTAACACAGGTGGGAAAACAGTTAGTCTTAAAACAGTTGGTTTATTATCTTTAATGGCTCAAAGTGGACTGCATATTCCAGCTGAAATAGGCAGTGTTTTTTCAATGAACGCTAATGTTTTATGCGATATTGGAGATGGCCAAAGTATAACTGAAAACCTATCAACCTTTTCAGCTCATATTAAAAATATTATTAAAATTTTAGAGAATGTGTCTAGCGAAAGTTTGGTTTTATTAGATGAGCTTGGCTCTGGAACTGACCCTGAAGAAGGAATGGGAATAGCTATTGCAATTATAGATGAACTGTGCAAAAAAGAGTGTTTATTCGTTGCAACAACTCATTATCCCGAAGTTAAGGAGTATGCAAAAAACACTCCTAATTTAATAAATGCAAGAATGGAATTTGATAAAGAAAATTTAAAACCTTTATATAAACTTCAAATTGGAAAAGCTGGGGAAAGCTGTGCTTTGTTTATAGCTGAAAAACTAGGATTTCCACAAGATTTATTAAATAGAGCAAAAACTGTTGTTAATAATAGTGAAGAAAAAAGCAGTAAAAAAATAATAGAAATACCTAGTTTGAATGATGAAAAAAGATATAGTAAAACTAAAAGTAGGATAATAAAAGATATACCTATTATTAAAAATGAACTTAAAAATAAGTTTTCAGTAGGTGATAGTGTCACGGTTTTCCCTGAAAAATTAATAGGAATTGTTTATAAACTAGCGAATGATAAAGGGGATTTAGTTGTTATAATTAAGGGTGAGAAAAAGCTAATTAATCATAAAAGACTAAAATTAAAGGTGAAAGCTAGTGAATTATATCCAGAAGATTATGATATGTCGATAGTTTTTGATACTGTTTCAAATAGGAAAGCAAGAAATAAAATGAAGAAAAGGCACGATGAAAATTTAATAATCACCTATGATGAACTAGATTAAAATACTAAAAAACAAAAAAGCAGTTTTATAAAAAACTGCTTTTTGCTTTTTTATAAGATATTATTAAACTGGAAGAATACTAAAGAAATCAAAAGCTGATAAAAGAGCACCAATAATTACACAAACAAATGAAATTGCAAATAATTTCATAAATATTTTATCGCTTTGCTTTTCGCTTTCACCATTTGTAAAGATAGCGTATTGAGCCATAATATAAGCACCACCAGTTGAAGCTGGGCTAAATGCTGCAAGGAATGCATTAACAGAAATACCAGAGGCAACAGTTGCAAATTCAACGCCAGGGAATTCTATCATTAAAGTTTCGATTGTTGGGATAAGTGTTGGCATTACAACCCCTTGTGCAGAGCTAAACCAGCTTAATATACCACCAGTTAAGGTCATAATAGGAGCAACAGTGCTTTCTGTCATTACAGAAGCTAGGCTGTTGATCACTAAATCAATACCACCAAGCTCACTTACAACGTCCATAAGCATACTAACACAGCCTATAAGAATAAATGTGCTCCAAGGCATAGCTTTTATAACTTTTCCTTCATCGATATTCTTAGTCATAATTAAAACCATACCTGCTAAAGGTGCAACTAGACCAATTGTAACTTTAAATACGATAACAATGAATACAACTGCAACGATTAATAATGCTGTTAATTTTTGTCCTGCATTTAAAGGTTCGATTTTGCCGATTTCAACTTCTGAATTAGCTTTAATTTTATGTCCTTTAAAGAAGAAGAAAAAGCCAATAGTTAAAACTAATGTTGCAAGGCCTGCGTAGAAGTGAACATGTGAGCCGTATAGTCCTGCAAAAGCTGTTTCGGCTTCAATACCAGTGTAAACAATACCAGCAGTAGATAAAGGAGATAAACTACCAAGATTTGCAGCACCAGCAACGATACAGCCCATAGCAATAGGGTCAAATCCAATTGAAACTGCTAAAGCGATACCCATAGGCATCATAATTGGGAATGTTGCAATACCAAATGATTGCAGTGCAAATGTTATGATTGATAAAGCTAAAGGAACTGTCCAAGTAGCCTTACCTGTGATTTTAAGTAGGCGATTTGCAAGATTTTTGATTGTACCATTTTGAACAGCCATCATAAAGAAGAATGATGAGCCAACCATAGTAATAAATGTTGATGAGTTAAATCCTCCGATAACGAGCCCGTCTTTTAATCCGCCAATTCTAGCTAAGATTAAAGCAGCACCGATAGCTAAAAAGCCCATATTAACTTTTTTAACAAATCCAAGTCCTAAAACAGCTATTAAAAATATAACTGAAAATAATTCTAAGTTCATAATTATTATTCCTTTCTTGATATTTTCTCTTTTTTAATTTTATATTAAAGAGAAAATTTAAGTTTGAAAAATTATTTTTTTAATTCTTCAATTTTTTTATCAAAATCCAATAAATCGGCATTGAATTTTTCCTTTTCGATAACTGGGAAAGCATGCATTCCACTTTCTGTGTATTCATAGCAGATAGCAAGTGGACTATTAACTGCTCTTTTTACAGCTTCGTGACCTGACTCCCAAGCATCGTGATAGTTTGAATGAGTAACAAATGTTGCCACAGGGATAGTCCTGTCTTTCATCGGAGTCATATTATCTGTCATATATGTATCATAATGATATTCCAGCCCAACCCAAGGTGGAAGTTGCAAGGAAGACGTTTCAAAGTTTTTTGCATCTTCTTCGGATAATTTAGGGTTTTTAATTTTTGAACTACCTGCAAAATCTGTCATATATGGAATATGTTTTTTAAGCCAGCCGTCGATATTATAGTGATTTCCTCCATGATGATTCCATTCTTCATCACTAAATCCGTGCATTGTCGCATCAACCATAACAAGCCCGCGAAGTTTGTATTCATTGGTGATATTTGCATAAGTTGCAGCTGTTGCACCACCAAGGCTATGCCCTACTAATAAAACATCAGAAAGCCCTAGATGATCAATTAATTCCTTAACGTCTAATGCTGCTCTTTTTTGCTTGTTGTTTCCTGCCACCTTCATACTTCTACCGTGACCCCTTAAATCCATAAGCACAATTTTGTACTTATCTTTTAAAGCTTCCACACTGTGACGCCAAAAAAGTGTTGACATTTTAAAGCCAGGAAGAAATACAATTGGTTTTCCCTCGCCGTGAACTTCATAATAGATATAAAGTTCATCACTTGTTTTAAAAAAATTATCTTTTGTTGCCATTTTAAAATCTCCTTACTACACTGCAAATTGTCTAAACATACAACTTATTGCGATTAATATGTGCAAAATGCACGATAACTCTGCAAGTGGTTTGACAAATTTGTGTGTCTTTTGCTATAATCATAATAAAATTATTACAAATGGTCAATAAATTGAAATACATACTACTATAACCAAATGATTATACTTATCTTAAATTCAATAGGAGAATAACTAATATGAATACCCAAAAATTAAGGTACATTTTAGCAGTGAATGAATATAAAAATTTTTCTAAAGCTTCTGAAAATATGTATGTTTCACAGCCATATTTAAGTAAACTAATAGCGAACACAGAAAAGGAATTAGGCTTTAATATCTTTCAAAGAAAAGGTAAAGAAATGGCGTTAACTAAAAAGGGAGAAGTGTATCTTAAATATATCCAAAAGGTTATAGATTTAGAAAAAGATATGAATGATGAAATTAATGCATTGGATAAAAAAATAATTAAAAAAATTAATATCGGTATGCGTTATGCCTATTCAACAAAGGTTTCGGCAAAGGCAATACAAGAATTTTCATTAAAATATAGCGATGTAAAGCTGAAATTTAAAAATTTTACAAATGATAAGGTGACAGAATTATTAAAAAATGGCGAAATCGATATGGCGTTATATACTTCTCCAATTATTTTAGAAGATTTTGATTTCCAAGAATTATACACAGAAACATTGTATATCATAGCTAAAAAATCAGATAAAATAGATTTATCAAAACTTGAAAAAGTGAAAGATAGGGTTTATATCGCTGATGAAAATATTATAAATAAATTACTAAAAGATATATTCATAACACTGGATGAAAATATAGGTCTTGGCATTTATGGAAGTAAACTCTTATACGCTTATGGGATTAATCCAAAAACTATTGATAGGGTTGAAAATGTTGAAACGGCATATCAATTAGCAAAATCAGGCTATGGTGCAACCCTGCTTTCGAGCGTTTTTTTAAATAGAGATAATGATAGTGATATTATTTTTTATCAAATAGGAGAAAAAGCACTTGTTAGAAGCGTTAAATTAATATATAATAAAGGTAAGAATTTGACAAAATCCGAAGAATATTTAATTAAAATTTTAAGGGATTTACTATAAAAGGAGTGGGTTTACTTATGGATATAAAAGAAGTAGAATATATTTTATGTATTGCAAATGAAGGTAGCCTTACAAAAGCATCTGAAAAACTATTTATATCTCAGCCAGCACTATCAAAGTTTTTAAAAGAAACAGAAAAAAAGCTTGGAATAAAGCTTTTTGATAGGATAGAAAAAGAATATCGCCCAACTTTTGCAGGAGAAAAATACATTGAATACTGCACTAAAATATATAATCTAAAGCAGGAATTAAATATTGAAATGCAGGATATCTTAAAAAGAGATGTTGGTGAATTAAAAATTGCATTTCCAAGTATGAGAGCAACTTATCTAATTCACAACACTATCCCAGCTTTTTCTGCAAAATTTCCAAACGTTAATATCGAAGTTAAGGAAGAAAACTCAGGGAAACTTGAAGATTTATTAATAAAAGGTGAAGTCGAACTAGCTTTTTTTAATCGACCAGTTGTGAATAAAGATATTGATTACAAAGTTTTAAAGCAAGAAGAACTAGTTTTAATTGCAAAAAATGAGCATTTAATTTCCCACAAAGCTTCTTGGAAAGAAGGATGTAAATATAAATGGGTTGATATAAATGATTTAGAAAATGAAAAATTTATTCTTCAGCTTCCAGATCAAAGAAGTAGAATGGCTTGTGAAGAAGTTTTTAAAAACACTGGCTTTACTCCCAAAAATCCATTAGTTATAAGAAATATTTGGGCATCTCTTAATATGGTTTCAAGTGGATTTGGAGTTGCTATGCTTTCAGATACTCATTCTGAGCATTTAAGAATTCTTCCAAAACCAGAAGTTTTCTCAGTTGGAAATCCACCAGTGAAAATGGACTTTGTTGTTGCGTATAGAAAAGGCGGCTATCTTTCAAAATATGCCCAAGAATTCATTAAAATAGTGGAAAATAGTATAAATAATTAGTCAAAACGCACACATAAAAGTGTGCGTTTTGTATTATATGGTATTAAAATAAGAGATTTATTAAAAAGTATAACTAAAAGTTATATAGTATATGATTAAAATTGATTTGAGTAAATTTTATATAAATGATATAGTTATACTATAAATAATCTACACGTTGTTTCGATTATTTACTCGAGTTTTACTTGACTGCAAAGAGTATCGCAGGCAAATCGCTAAGGCGATTACATAAAACGTCGTTAATATGTTTACTATATAAAAATATGATATAAAGGAATGTGATTTTATGAATGAAATTTATTGCAGTATTTTAAGAGGCGGCACTAGTAAAGGGCTTTATTTTTTAAAAGAAAATCTACCAAAAACACAAGCGGAAACAGACGAAATGCTATTAAAAGTTATGGGAAGTCCTGACCAAAAGCAAATCAACGGACTTGGGGGTGCAACTTCAGTAACTAGCAAGGTTGCAATTATTGCAAAATCAGAAAGAGAAGATGCCGATGTAGACTACACTTTTGCGCAAGTTAGCGTTGATAAAGCGATAGTTAGCTATAAAGGGAATTGCGGAAATATCTCCTCAGGCGTTGCACCGTTTGCAATTGAAAAAGGCTTAGTAGAAATTACAGATAAAATAACAGCAGTTAGAATTTATAACACAAATACAGATAAAATTATTATATCAGAAGTTGAAATTGAAAATGGCAAAGTAAAATACGACGGCGATTTTCAAATTGCAGGCGTTCCAGGAACAGCTTCACCAGTAAAATTAAGATTTGTAGACCCAAAAGGCTCAGTTACAGGAAAACTTTTGCCAACAGGAAATCCAGTTGATGTTTTATCAGTTGAAGGAGTTGGCGAAATTAAAGCTTCAATAGTTGATGCGGCAAATCCTTTAGTGTTTATAACAGCTGAAAGTATTGGATTAACAGGAACAGAACTTCCAAAAGATTTAGATTCAAATGAAGATATGCTAAATTTAATTGAAAAAATTAGAGGAGAGGCGGCTGTTAAACTTGGGTTTATAGACAACTACAAAGAATCAGCAACAAAATCTCCAACAATACCTAAAATGACAATCGTTGCAAAAGCTAAAAACTACACGACTTCTTCAGGAAAAGAAATTAATGCAGCAGATATTGATTTAATTTCAAAAATGATGTCTATGCAAAAAACACACCCATCATATGCTATGACAGGTGCTATGTGCACAGTTGCAGCGGCAGTTATTAAAGGGAGCATTGTAAACGATGTAATGGGCGAAAACTTTAACCCAGACTTTGTTAAAATCGGCCACCCAAGTGGAATTTTAGAAGCAGGTGTTGATTTTAAAGAAGAAAATGGCGAAACAATCGTTAACGAAACTTTCGGATTTAGAACAGCAAGGCTACTAATGGACGGAAAAGCATTTTATTAATAATAAAACAAACCGAGAGTGTTGATTAAGGCACTCTCGGTTTTTGCTATTTATTTAGTTGTATTAATTAAAACGCTGGGAAAACAGTCATTGTGTAGAAAACATATCTTAAAGCAGCGCAGTTATTATATATCTCCCAGCCCGCATTAACACAAACAATACAAAGAATAGAAAATAATCTAGGAGTGAAGATATTTACAAGGACGAAAAAAGGAACTCAGCTAACTGAAACTGGAGAAGAGTTTTATGCAATGACAGTTGAGATTTTGAGTATTTATGAAGTATTTGAAAAAAAGATATCTCAAAATCAAAATGAAATTAAAAAAATGTATATCGACACATCGTGGTATGTTGCGAATAATTTAATAGTTGATGCTGTTTCGATGTTTTGTGAAATTTATCCGAAGATAGATGTGAGAATAACTGAACACAGTACAGCTAAATTAATTTTAAAAGATTATCTTGACTTTAGATAACTTGAGTGATATATTGAAGGTAAACTATGATTTGTAGAATTTTAAGATAAACTATTTTAATTCGGAGATACTGCATTATGACAGAAAATACTAGGCTAAAACAAAAAATAAAAGAGTATTGTTTGCTTGCTCTTGGCTCCGCACTTTTTGCAATTGGAGTTCACTTTTTTATTTTTCCAAACCATTTTACAATGGGAGGTGCAGCAGGAATCTCGCTGATTTTAAATACAATTTTTTCAAGTATTAGTGTGAGTGTGTATAATAATATATTAAATACGGCCTTTTTATTATTAGGTTTTATCGCTTTAAATAAAAATTTTGGTATAAAAACTATTTATTGTTCTATATTATATATCATATTTTATCAAGGATTAGTATGGTTTGTTCCTATGCAAGAGCCACTCACTGATAATAAATTATTAGAGCTGATTTTTTCTATTTTTATTTCTGCATTTGCCGGCGCTATAACATTTAATCATAATGCCTCTTCAGGTGGAACAGATGTAGTGGCGATGATTATTAAAGATAGACATGGAGTGGATGTTGGAACAGGGCAGTTTATAAGCAATGTTGTTATTGTTATATTTTCATTTTTCATATTTGATGTAGAAACAGCATTACTATCTCTACTTGGATTGCTGTTAAAAGCAGTATTGGTAGATAGTGTGATTCATTCTATAAATAGAAGAAAAATGCTGAATATTATAACATCAACTCCGAATGTAGCTTGCGATTTTATAATTAATAAATTACAAAGAAGTGCAACTGTTTGGCAAGGAATGGGTGCATATACGCATGAAGATAAGTGGATAGTTTTATCAGTGCTCACTCCTCATCAAGCTGTTTTACTGCGCAGACACTTGAGAAAATCAGATCCGGAAGCATTTTTTCTAGCCTCAAATTCTAGTGAAATTTTTGGAAAAGGATTTCATCAGCAATAAATTCTTTATATATGCATATTAATAAAAAACAAATACCGATTTTCAAAAGAAAATCGGTATTTTAGCATGCAAAGTAGGATTTATAAAACATTTAACTGATTGGCTTAATTAATAAAATAGTGATTTTTTTGCTTTAGTATCAAAATAGATATATTCCTTAAAAATCAAAGGTTCATTATATCAAATAAGGAATGGCAAAAGCCATTCCTTGCAGTTTTTAGTTTTTTTGAAATTGATTTTAATTATATTAGTATTAAGATTATAATTAAAATTATTTGTGTGAATTAGCTTTAAATATTTTAAATACATACACTATTATTTGAAATGCAAAGCAAACCATTCCAAGCATCATTGATATCCCTAGTTTAATAACCATATAAATTAAAAACACAGGTCCTGACATTAAAAAAGCAGGCAGCCATTGCTCGATATATGTAATTACAGCCCAACCAAAAGGAACAAAGAAAAACATCACATACATTGCAAATGGAAGAGGGGTAGAGCTTGTAACAGAAAATATAAACCCTAGTATTACTGAACATAAAACACCTTTAATAATTGCTGAAATTAATTCTGCATTTGTGTCGATTAGAGCATCTTGCTTTCGTTGCTTTTTAGTTAGCACCTCTTGATTTGATTGTATTTGAACACAATCATCGCAAGCGCATGGATTGTATTTTGCAGCACAAGGCTTACATAAACTTTTACCACAGGTTTGACAAGTTGCAACAGCGTCGGCTGTTTCGTGAAAAAAACATTTCATAATTATACATTCTCCTTTATATATAAACTACTTTTATTAGCTAAACCTTTTTAATTAGAATTAATAAAAATTTTGTGGTTAAAAATTTTATTTAAATTCATTTTTAGATAAAAGCATTATTTTATAAACCTGCTTTACAAAAAAAGAAGAATTTGCCCCAAGATAAAAAGAGTTTAACAACTCAAGTATTGTATCATATTATCTAGATTATAGCAATTATTTTTAAGATTTACCGTTTATATTTATTAATTATTAACACTTTTTTGCTTGCTTTTATCTTTATTTCAGTATAAAATATAAAGGTTAACTTATTTTTTCATTTGAGAAAGGAATATAGATAGAATGAGTATTTTGGAAGTTAAAAATCTTAATCATGGCTTTGGCGACAGAGCTATTTTAAATAATGTATCTTTTCGCCTTTTAAAAGGGGAACACGTTGGATTTATTGGGGCAAATGGCGAAGGTAAATCCACTTTTATGAATATTATCACTGGAAACTTAATGCCGGATGAAGGCGATATTGAATGGAGTAAAAACGTGAAGGTTGGATATTTAGACCAGCACACTGTTTTAGAAAAAGGGCAGAGTATAAAAGATGTTTTAAGAACAGCCTTTGCTTCTCTATATGAACTTGAAGAAAAATTAAATTCAATATATGATAATATGGGAACTAGCGAAGGGGACGAGCTTGATGATTTAATGCAGGAAGCAGGCGATATTCAAGATATTTTAGCAAATCGAGATTTTTATATTGTTGATGCAAAGGTTGAGGAGGTTGGAAGAGCTTTAGGGCTTTATGATTTAGGCTTTGATAAGGATGTAACAGAGCTTTCCGGAGGACAAAGAACGAAAGTTTTATTAGCAAAACTGCTTTTGGAAAAACCTGATATTTTGCTTTTAGATGAGCCTACTAACTACCTAGATGAATCACATATCGAGTGGCTAAAAAGATATTTAATTGATTATGAAAATGCTTTTATACTCATCTCTCACGATATCCCATTTTTAAATAGCGTTATCAATTTAATATATCACGTTGAGAATGCAGAGCTTACAAGATACGTTGGAGATTACAGTAAGTTTGAAGAAGTGTATGCTATGAAAAAAAGCCAGCTTGAAGCTGCATATAAACGTCAGCAACAAGAAATAGACGATTTAAAAGACTTTGTTGCAAGAAATAAAGCTAGAGTTTCAACTAGAAATATGGCTATGTCACGCCAGAAAAAACTTGATAAAATGGAAATTATCGAGCTTGCAAGCGAAAAGCCAAAACCAGAGTTTACATTTAAGGAAGCTAGAGCCGCCTCGAAATTCATATTCCAAACTAAAGATTTAGTTATCGGCTATGATAGAGCCTTATCAAAGCCATTAAATCTAGAAATGGAGCGCGGGCAAAAAATTGTTTTAGTTGGGGCTAATGGTATCGGAAAAACAACTCTGTTAAAAAGCATTATGGGGCAAATAGAGCCGATTAGTGGCAAAAGTGAACTTGGAGATTATCAGTATATCGGATATTTTGAGCAGGAAAAAAAATACACTGATAACACAACCTGTATAGAAGAAATATGGGAAACATTTCCTTCGCTTTCTCAAAGAGAAGTGAGAAGTGCACTTGCAAGATGTGGACTTACAACAAAGCATATTGAAAGCATGCTTAAAGTTCTTTCGGGTGGCGAACAGGCAAAAGTTAGGCTTTGTAAGCTTTTAAATAGTCCAACTAATATTTTGCTTTTAGATGAGCCTACAAACCATCTTGATCAAGATGCAAAAGAAGAGCTTAAAAAAGCTATTAAAGAATATAAAGGAAGTGTGCTTTTAATCTGCCACGAGCCTGAGTTTTACAAAGATATAACTGATATTATCTGGAACTGTGAAGAATTTTCTGTTAATTAATATAATTTATAAAACGAGCACTTTTAAGGTGCTCGTTTTTATATTTAATTCTAGCCTTATATTAATTAATATCTACACTCTCGCCTATGTAATCAATTTTCCATACAGCATTATCTTTTATCAGTACTATTTCTCTTTGAGTAACAAAGCTTGCTTTTTCTAAATCACCTGTATTTGAATTATCAAAGCTATAAAAATATGAAACTATTTTAAAGGATATTTCTTCTTCACCCTTTATAATATCGGTGTATCTAATTTCTTCTGGAATTGAAAATCCGCCATCTGCATTAATATGTGCAAGATTTCCATTATAGCTAAAAACTTTTATATCACTAGAATTCAAAAAATTTTGAGTAAATATTTTTAAAACATCTCCTTGAAAAACTTCCCAGCTTAAATCTGTTACAAAATAAGTAACATCGTTTTTTTCTATTAATTCATTATCTGCAAACTCTAAATTATATATATCAAAAATATGCGGAGCGTTATACATCATTGAATTAAATAAATTAACATTACTAGTAAACAACGCTTGCTGCTCATCATTTAAAAATTCTAAACTATCATACACTTCTTCCAGTTTTACAATATCACTATTAATATCAACACTCTCAGTTTTATCATTTTCTTCACCACACGAAACCAAATTAATACTTAAAATTATAGCAAAGATTAACGGTATTATCTTTTTCATAAAAAACCTTCTTCCCTGATTATAAACTTTATTTTATTATATTGAACGATTAATGTTTATATTTAAATGCTATCATACAATATTTAAAAAATCAACAGACTTGTCGTGTAATATATATATCTTGTTTTGAAAAAATAAAATGTAAATCTTCAATCGAAATATATTAAAATATGGTTGCTATTTATCTTTATTTATGCTATGTTTTTAAGTATAAGTTTAATAATGGGGTATATAAAAATGCTAAAGATAGCTATATGCGATGATGAAATAATTGATGTAAATAATATTAAAAAATTAACCCAGCAATATTTTTCAAGTAAAAATATTACAATAGAAATCCAAACATTTACTAGTGCAAAAAAACTTTTGGATTTAGATTTTGAAAACTTTGATATATTATTTCTAGATGTTGAAATGGATGAATTCAATGGGATAGAAGTGGCTAAAGAAATTAGAAAAACTAATAAAACAATTAAAATAATATATATATCCTTTTATATAGATTACGCTATGTCAGGATATGAAGTTCGTGCTTTTAATTTTTTACTAAAGCCACAATTAGATGCTACTTTTAATAATTGTATGGATAATTTAGTTGAAGAGTTTTATATTCAGCAAGAAGAAATTGAAATTGTTATGGATTATGCAAAATATAAAATTCCAATTAAAGATATTATGTATATTGAAAGCGATGTGAGAATACTGAAAATATTTTTAAATGGAGAAAGCACTTATAGATATAAATTTTATGGGCAACTATCAAATTTTGATAACTTGCTTTCTAATAAAGGATTTTTAAGAACTCAAAAAAGCTTTCTTGTGAATATGAACTATATAAAAACTATTTCGGGATATTATGTGCATTTAAATAATAATAAAAAACTTAAAGCCTCTATAAAATCTTATAGGGAAATCCTGAAAAAATGGACAATTTGGCTAGGTGCGATATGATAGATTTAATAATCGGGATATCTTTAATAACAATTGAAGCAATCTCTATTTCATATATATTTTATGCTTTTTTTAAATGCTCAACTAGTAAAACGAAATATATTATATATTGTTTGTTTTTTGTAATACTAATTCTTGCAGGTAATGCTTTAAATCTTCATTCTGGAAATCTTTTTGTTAAATTTATGATTTCGACTATAGTTCTTGTGTTAACTATTGCGCAAGGATTTTCTGGAAGTTTTAGATTTAAGCTTATTCTTTGCTTAATAACGCTAGTTTTTAGCTATATAATAGATTATATCGTTTTATATTCAACGCTTTTGTTTTTAAATATTGATATGAATGATATTGCTAATTCGTTATTTTTGCATATAGCGCTTTCGCTTACATCAAAACTCCTTTTATTTTATACTAGCTTTTCAATTCATAGGGCTGTAAAATCTAAAGAAATGCAAAAATTTTCTTTAACTGAAGTTATACAATTATCAATTCTACCAATTGTAACTATGTATTCTACTATGTATTTCTTTGATGTATATATTCAAAGTAATGAAGAAGAAATTGATATTATAGTTTTAATTTTAAATATTGGGTTAATAGTTGCAAATATAATTTTTCTTATATTGATTGATAGATTGAATTTAAGTAATCAACTTGAAAAAGAATATGAGATGCTAAAACAAAAAACAGAAATTGAAATGATTTCATATAAAGAGCAACGAAAACTAACTCACGATTTTGATAATCATTTAAATGTTATATTTCAATTAGGCAGCGAGGGGAAAATTGATGATTTAATTGAATATTCAAAATCTGCAAGAAAAATAAATTATAATAAAGTGGTGGTGTATACTAATAATTCAGTAATCGATGCTTTACTGAATTTTAAATACACAATCTGTCAAGAAAAAAATATAACAATGACATTCAATATTAACGATTTATCAAATCTTTCTATAAAAAACGAAGATATAGTTATACTGCTTGGAAATGCTATTGATAATGCTATTGAAGCTTGCAGTAAAATTGAAGATAAAGAAAAGTTTATACATATAAAACTAGTTAACTTAAATGAGCATTTAATTATATCAATTAGAAATTCCATGCAAAATCATATTAACTATAATTTGAATTCAACTAAAAGCAATTCTTTAGAACATGGGTATGGAATTAAAAACATTAAATTGATTTTAAACAAATATAATTCAAATCCTGAAATAGAAATTAAAAATGATGTATTTCAAATCACTGCTATTGTATAAACTTTAAAAAGATAATAAACAAAGGTGCTCTTAAAAATAAAGAGCACCTTAATTTTTTGTATTCTATTTTCTAAAATAAAAACCGATACCCTACACCACGTACAGTGAGTATATGCTCAGGTTTTTTTATATTATCTTCAATTTTATTTCTTAATCGATTTATATAAACCATTATTGTGTTATCATCTATTATGCTATCTCCCCATATTTTCTCATATATCATTTCCTTTGTGAAAACTTTATTAGGGTTTTTTAAAAATAAATGTATTAATTGACTTTCTTTGCTTGATAAAAGAATTTCTTGATTATTCTTATAAAATTTAAATGTTATTGTGTCGAATTTAAAAACACCTGCTTGAATAATATTTTCATTTTTTATCTGACTTGTTTTATCTCTTCTAATTAAAGCCTTAACTTTTGCTCCTATAATAACTGGGCTAAACGGCTTTTTTATATAATCATCAGCCCCTATATTAAGCCCATATAAAACATCGAAATCCTCATCTTTACCACTAATTATAATAACGGGAGTATCAAGCCCCCTTGTTCTAATTTCTTTTAAAAGATCAAAGCCTTCCATATCACCTAGCATAACATCTAGTAGAATAATATCAAAAACAGTTTCTTTTAAAATGCTAAGTGCCTGAGTGCCACTATTAGCTGTTACTGAGTACAAATTATTACTATCCATAACTTTTTCTAGTAATTTGCAGATAGAAACATCATCATCAATGATTAAAACTTTATAATTCATACATTCTCCTTTTAGATTGTTTACAAAACTATCCTTGAAATTTTAATATAATATATTATAATACATACTATGTATGATTGTCTACTAATTAAACAATAATATAGTATGAACGAGGGGATTTTATAAAATAATGAAAAATAAGGGTATACTTTTAATATTTTCTACAATAACTATCGGTTTGATTTTTTCGTTAATATATGCTGGCTACACTATCTGGTCTAGCTATAAAGATGATATAATTTACGAACAAAAAAACAGGCTACAATTGATATCAGACTCTGTTTCGCAAAGTTTTTCTGAAATGCTATTAGCACAGGTGAATAGCTTTAATTTTATATCTGATGAAATTAATATTAAAAGCGATGCTAATATAAACGAAATCACAGATTTTTTATCATTATATAAGCAAAACAATTCAAATTATATAACGGATATTTTTATCTCCAACAGCGAACCTTCATTAAATGATAGTAGTTTTTCAAGTTATAATCTTAAAAATGACATTACTTTAACAGAGTATGTGGATGATAATCAAAATGCTTATTTTAAATTAAGTAAAGAACTTTCAAATGGAATGTTTTTGAATATGCTTATAGATATGACAGCATTTTATAATAATGTAATCGCTCACATGCAAATAGGTGATAGTGGATACTTAGTGGTTAAAAATGCTAATGGAATAATTCTTATGCACCCTGCAAGTATACAAATAGGACAACATTTAATTGAGGGAAGAGCTCAAGTTTATGGAGATGTTGATTTAACTAGCCTTGAGGAATTATTCAATAAACAAAAAGTTAATCAAAATGGAGTTTTTGAATACTATTCTTATTGGTGGCTTTCTGAGGAGTTAATCGAAACTCAAAAAATATCTGCACATACTCAAATTCAAATTGGAAATTCGTTTATCATTGTTTCGGCAGTTATCGATTATAATGAGATTACTATGCCAATATATGAAAGCTTGCAAAGTGTAGTATTTATTTTTATTTTAATTTTGTTTATAATTTTATTATTTGCCCTATTTACTGCAAAATTAATATCTAAATCTAAAAAAGATACTGAAGAAATTCAGTATTTAAAATCATTAAATCTTATTTTAGATGAAAATAAAAAATTAGAGGAAAATATAAATCATCAGCAAAGACTTCAAACGATTGGCACTATGACAAGTGGTATTGGGCATGAGTTTAATAATATGCTAACTCCAATAATAGGATATGCTGAACTATTAAAATCTTCTTATAAAAACTCTTTTGAGCAAAATGAATATTTAGATGAAATTTTAATTTCTTGTAGTAATGCTAAAGATATTATAAATCAAATCTCAACACTTGGAAAAAAAGGCTCTGATTGGGATTTTGATTATATAAAAGCTTCAAAAGCCATCTCATCCTTTTTAAAGATTATTCATTCTATCTGTCCTCGTAATATTGAATTTGAATTCACTGATAATTTAAATTCAGATGTTGGATTTTTAGGAAATGAAACGCAGATAAATCAAGTTATTCTTAATATATTTGTTAATGCAACTCATGCTTTTAATTCATATAATGATGCTAAAATATCCATGACTACTAGTGTTGTGTCAATAGAAGAATTAGAATATTTTCACAATACAAAGCTGACTCCAATTTGGAATGAATATATTCAAATTAAAATATCTGATAATGGAATTGGAATAAGTGAAGATATTTTAAATCAAATATTTGATCCATTTTTTACAACAAAAACTAACGGACAAGGCCTGGGTCTTGGACTATCATTAACACAGCAGATAGTTTTTTCACATAATGGATATATCATGCTTAATAGTAAGGAAACAGTAGGGAGCGATTTTTATGTATATCTACCACTTGCTAAATTTAACACATCACCCAAAATCGCTGAAAATGATAGATTTAATATTCTAATGCTTTCTTCAAATGAAAAATCTGAAAATACTTATTCTAAATACAATTCAAATTTCTTTTTTGCTAATTCACTAGATAAAGCAAATAAAATACTTTTTAGCACTCATATGGATTATATTTTAATCGATAATAATTTTCTTTTAGAACTGCAAGATAATGCAGCTTTAAAATATGCATATAGTATACGATTTATGTATCCCTACACTCAAAAAATTATAATTACAAGTAAGCTAAATAAAGATATTCTTCTAGCTCAAAAAAGAGGATGCATAAACGATTATGCCAATGATTACAACGATTTTTTAGCAAAATTGCACAACACTAACTGAATTTAAACTTTTTCTTAACAAAAAAGAACCCAAATCTTAATAAACATTAAGGTTAATCATTAAGTAATTTAAGTTTTTAGGGCTATAATATGCTAGTAGATTTTTCTACAAAATAAAATTTAAAAACTTAAATGGAGGATTCTTTAATGAATGAATTAATGCTCGCAATTTTAGGATTTATTACAACTATCTTAATAATTGTCGTATTACTTAAAAATTTAACTGTGCCATCGCTTGCTTTTATAGGAGTTTCAATTTTTGCAGCGCTTGTACTAATTTTATCAGGCACTTTTTCTATTGCAGAAATAGGAGCTTTTATTGAAACAGGGGTTTTAGACACTTCTGAAACTGCTGCACTATTCCTGTTTTCTGTATTGTTCTTTGGAGTTATGACAGATGCAGGTATGTTTGATAAAATAATATCTAGTCTTTTATCAAAAGTTGGAAGTAATGTTGTTGGAGTTGCTGTTATTTCTTGCTTAATCGCTATGATTGGACATTTAGATGGTGGTGGTGCATCAACATTTTTAATAACCATACCTGCTATGCTGCCTATCTATAAAAAGCTGCATATGCGCCCTACCACACTTTTATTAATAGCTGTTACAGCTATGGGTGTTATGAATTTACTTCCTTGGGGCGGTCCTACAATGCGTGCAGCCTCAGTGCTTGGGATTGATGCAAATGAATTATGGATTCAATTAATCCCTATGCAAATCGTTGGTGTTATAATCGCATTTGCTACTGCTATTTTCTGGGGCTTTGTAGAGAAAAAGCGTGGCGCTGGGCTAGATGGAAAATTAGCAAGAGAATCAACTGAAGTTATAGACACTGATTTAACAGTAGCTATTGGTGATAACGAACTTGCTAGACCAAAACTACTATGGTTTAATATCTTACTAACTCTTTTAGTAATTATCAGCCTTGTAACACTTCCGCTACCATCTTATTTAGTGTTTATGATTGGTTGTACTTTTGGACTTATCGTTAACTACAAAGGTGCAAAACTTCAAACTAAAATTATTAAATCACACTCAGGCCCTGCTTTAACAATGGCATCAACTCTTTTTGCGGCTGGTGTTTTCCTTGGAATTATGGGCGAAACAGGAATTATGGATAATATGGCAAATATCATTGCAAATGCTATGCCAGATGCACTAGGCCCTTATCTTCCTTTAATTATTGGTGTTCTTTCAGTTCCACTAGCATTAGGATTTAGTACAGACTCATATTTCTATGGCCTACTACCTGTATTAATCAGTGTTGGAAATGCATTTGGAGTTGACCCAGTTCAAACAGGTATTGTTATGGTTGTAACTAAAAACCTTGGAACATTTATTAGCCCTGTTGTTCCAGCTACTTTCCTTGGAATTGGTCTTGCAAATGTTGAAATCAAAGATCATATTAAAAATTGTTTCTTCTGGATTTGGGGAGCTAGTATTGTATGTCTTTTAAGTGGCGTAATTCTTGGAATTATCACTTTTTAGTTTAAAATTAAAAATATTCAGTTTATAAAAAAATGACGATTTGCCTTTAGGAAATCGTCATTTTTATTTATAAGTATTTGTGCAAAGTTCTACTTTTGTATAAAGCTATAAGAAAATAATTAGTTTTCACATAATAAACTTTTACAAAAGCAAGAATATTTAGTATAATAGACTATATAATTTGAATTAAAAAGGAGCTATAAAAATGAGTAAATGGATATACACCTTAATACTGCTTGCTGTGGGAGCTTATGTTTTAAGTCCGGTAGATTTAGTTCCTGATTTTTTAATAGGTCTTGGCTGGCTAGACGATGCGGCATTAATTGCTTTATTAATTCGAGGAATATATGTTTATAATAGAGCAAAAAGAATGAAAAAGCCAAATTCTGAAAATGAAAATAATCCAATTGATGTTGAATTTAAAGATGTTGAGGAAGAAGAATAAGATATGAAAAAAATTGCAATATTAATTGTTTTTTTTCTTTTATTTACTTCTTGTAAACAAAAAGTGAATTATGAAAATGAATTAAAGTGGCCAGAAAATGAAACTAATATATATATTTCATCTGATTTTCATTGGCAATTAGAAGATACAAATTTCAGAGTTGATTATTTAAATGAAACTATTAATACTCTTTTATATCAAACGGTTAATGATAATCCGTCGGCTTTAATTATCTGCGGGGATATAACTAATGGCGGGAAAATACAAGAGCATTTAGAGATAACGGCATTATTAGAAAAAGCTGAAAATAATGGAGCGAACATATTTGTTGTGATGGGAAATCACGATATGGATGCAAAAGTAAATACACAAACATTAAAAGATATGTATGCAAGGTTTGGGTTTAGTGAAGCTTTTTCAAGTGATGAGAAAACAATGAGCTATGCAGCAAAACTAAATGAAGAGATATGGCTTTTATCCCTTGATTTAAATGTTTATGCAGATATAGAAAGTGATATGGCAGGGTATGTTAGTACTGAAACTCTTTTGTGGATTGAAGAAATACTAATAAAAGCAGAAAATGAAGGGGCTATGGTTTTGCCTTTTTCACATCATAATTTAATCCCACACGCAATGGAAGATTTAACTCATCATTATAATATAGAAAATGGGGAAGAATTAAGAGATTTGCTTTTAGAGTATGCAGTGCCAGTTTATTTAAGTGGACACAGACATTCCTCATTTATAGCTTCTTATGAAGATAATCAAAGAACTATTGATGAATTAGTTATTGATATGGCGGCGAGTTATCCATATAGATTTACAGAAATAGTTTTTAATGAAAACTATACAATAAGCTATAATACAAAAAAGATTGATATACAATCTTTTGCTATAGAAAATAATTTACAAGATGAAGATTTACAAAATTTTGATAAAGTGGTTAAAGAAAATTTTCAAAATCAATTAGCAGAAAATTCAAACTCGATTTATAATTTAACAGATGATGTAAATGAAGCAGAAAAATTAAAAGAGTATTACATAGATGTTTTATCAGCTCAAAAAGAGAGAACTCTTTATAAATATAGCGAAGAATTTAAAAATGATGAAGCTTTAAAATTATGGATGGAATACGAGGATGAAAATATTTTTGGAAGATGGATACCTTGGGTTTTAGAAAATCAAACAAATGATAATGAAAATCAAATTCTAGGGCCGTATAGATAATATTAACTAGGTGTCAGCACACACGGCATGGAGAAAGGAATAGTTTTATTTATGAATATTCAAAGAATACATTGTTTTCTTGCTGTAAGTGAACATTTGAATTTTACTAAAGCTGCAAAATCTCTAAATATAGCGCAGACGGCAATAAGTAGACAGATAGCTGTTTTAGAAGATGAGCTTGGAGTGATTCTTTTTGAGAGAAGCAATAGAGAAGTTAAACTAACTTTAGCAGGGAATATATTTTATCAAAAGATGAAATATATTTTAAAAGAATATGATAGCGCAGTGAAATTAACAAAAGAAACTTATGAAAATAGCAAAGTTATAAATATTGGCATAGGGCAATATGAAAAAAAGCTAGTGATTAATTATATTAACAAGTTTTTAGAAAAAAATCCAAAAGCTCATATAAATATATCTCAGTATTTGTATAAGGATTTATTAGAAAATTTAAAAAATAAAACGGTTGATATTATTTTTTCAAGTGCAATACCAAAAGAATATATTGAAAACGAGAATATTATTTTTAATAAATTATCAAGAGGTAAAGTTAAGGTGGTAATGAGAAAAAATCATTTTTTAGCGACAAAAGATGATTTTGCAATCAGGGATTTATCAGGCGAGACTATTATTACAATAGGTGAAGAACCAGGCCCTTGCTCTATTACAGCATTACAAGATATGCTTTTAAAAGAACAAGTTGATAGTAAGATTGTTAGAGCGAATAGTTTGGATGCTTTACTTTTAATGGTTGAAAGTGGGGAAGGCGTTGCGTTTGTTCCGGAATATTTTGAAAAAGACTTATCTGAAAGTTTAGTTATGAAAGGCGATACAATATATTCAAAAAGTGATTTTGCGTGTATGATATTACAAAAGAATAATAATAAAGAAATAAATGCATTTATGGATTTAGTTTTAAATATGGCGAATTAAATAAAAAAACTAATTGAATTTTAAGTAAAACTAACATAACAAAAAAATGATAGTATAATGCTATTTTTATGTTTTACAAATAATGAAAAAAATGTTAATCTATTAAATATAGTAAAGTTGAAAATAATATTTAAACATTTGAATTTGTACTAGAAAGGAATAAAATAAAATGAGCGTATTAAATCGTGCATTAGAAATTAAACAGGAAGTTATAAAAAATAGAAGATATATACATCAAAATCCAGAACTAGGATTTAATTTAGATAAAACAGTGGCTTTGGTTGTAAAAGAGCTAACCTCCTATGGATACACTCCACAAATTATAGGAAATAACGGTGTAACTTGTGTAGCTGGTTCAACTGGAAAAACAATTCTTTTAAGGGCAGATATGGATGCACTTCCAATGAATGAAGAATCAGATTTAGATTTTAAATCAAAAGAAAATGCTTGTCATAGCTGTGGACATGATATGCATACGGCAATACTACTAGGGGTGGCAAAATTATTAAAAGAAAATGAAGCGAGTTTAAAAGGGCGAGTTAAATTTATGTTTCAGCCAGCAGAAGAATTACTTAGTGGTGCATTAAATCAAATTGAAGCTGGGATTTTAGAAAATCCAAAAGTGGATTCGGCTATTTCTTTTCACGTTATGGCAGGTCTACCATTTTCAAAAACAGGTATGGTTTGTTATAGCGAAAATTCTGTAACATTTTCAGGGGATTCATTGGTTGTTGAAATTACTGGCAAATCTGCACACGGCTCAAAACCAGAACTTGGAGTTGATGCAATTGTTATTGCTTCTCAAATTGTTGTGGCACTGCAAAATATTCCTTCTCGAGAAATTTCAATGAGTAATGAAAATATAGTGCTAGTTGGCACTATTAATGGAGGAACTACCTCGAATACAGTTGCCGATTATGCAAAACTTGAAATTTCAGTTAGGGCAACAAAAAATAGTGAAAGAGATTTTTTAATACATCGTATAACTGAGATTTGTGAGAATATAGCCAAAGCTTTTAGAGGCTCTGCTAAAATAAGCCGTGTTTTTTCAGCGCCACCACTTATTAATGATGAAAAGTTAGTAGAAGATTTTGTAAAATACACTAAAGAAATACTGCCAGAAAATATGGTGTTTAATATGGGTAGAGGTGGCGGAAGTGAAGATTTTGCTTATATCGCTGAAAAAGTTCCCACTTGCTATTACTCACTAGGTGCAGGCTCTGTGCAAGAGGGATATATATATTCTATGCACCATCCAAAGGTTGTGTTTAATGAAGAGGCTATTCCAAATGCAGTTGCTACTTTAACGCATGCAGCTTTAAGATGGCTAGAAGAAAATAATTAAATTATTAGACTGTGTGAATGTTATAATTTACACAGTCTAACTATTAAGGGTTAAATATGAAAAAGGAATAAAATTAATATGTTAAAATCAAAAAAGATACACTTTGCTTGGTTTGTTGCCTTTGGGCTTTTAATGATTCAATCAGCAGTGTTTGGCATACTTGTCAATTGTGCAGGTATAGCTTTTTCAGCAATTATATCAGATTTGGGATTTAAAGCAGGAGATTTATCTATATATTATACTGTGCGCTCTATTGCGACTGCTCTTACAATATCCTTTTCTATGAAATTGTTTTTTAAATATAATTCAAGAATTGTCATGGCGTATTTTGGGCTTTTATCTGCAATTTCTTTTGGAGGTATGTATTTTTTCACTCAGCTATGGCAATGGTATTTAGCTGCTATTTTAGCAGGTACTGCTATGGGGAGCTTAATTATCTGTATACCGATTGTTATATCAAATTGGTTTAATAAATACACAGGATTAATTATGGGTATAGTTTTATCATCATCAGGACTTGTGGGAGCGATATACAGCCCTATATTTGCAAGATTAATTGAAGCTTATGGCTGGAGAATGGCAAGTTTTATAACGGGTGTTTTAATATTTGTAATGGGTGTAATTCCATCCTTATTATATATTGTTTCTTCTCCAGAAAAAATAAATAAACAAGCTTATGGTGAAAAAACAGAAGTGGTGGCACAAATAAAATCGCAAATTAAAAAAGTTCCAACAAAATCTATTTTTATAATGTGTGTACTAGTTCCGCTGTTTATGGGAACGATATCTTTGTTTGCAAATCAAATACCAACTTATGCACACTCGATAGGTTTTTCAGCCACGGTAGGTGCTAGCTTAACAAGCTTTGCAATGATAGGAAATGTTTTAAGTAAGATGCTTTTTGGGGTAGCTTATGATAAGGTTGGTATATTTACTTCTTTAAAAGGGGCAGTTTTAATAACAGGAATATCCATAGTTATGTTTTTAATATTTGATATTAAGGCACCTCTTAGTGTTGCAGCGGTTTTATTTGGTGCTGTTTATTCGATTACGTTAATTGCCACTCCGTTATTAATTAAAGATGTATATTCGCAAGAATTATATAAAGTAACGCTTGGAAAAGTGCAAACTATTAATAATTTTTGTGTTGCTTTTTTAGGTCTTTTAATCCCATATATATATGATTTCACAGGTTCATTTAATTTGTTTTTTATTATTGCGATTGGTTTATCAATAATAACTCTATTGAGTGTTTATAAGATAGAAAAATACCATAGTAAATGTAACTTAGAGTGAAAAAAATATGTGAAAATTAAAAAGTGCTACTGATAAAGTAGCACTTTTTTATGTACAAAAAAACTTTAGCAATTCACTAAACTGTAAACTTTATGGCAATTTCTGTAAAATTAAGCTGTAAAATGG
The DNA here is from genome assembly GCA_964525015.1 of uncultured Oscillospiraceae bacterium. Classification (GTDB taxonomy): domain Bacteria; phylum Bacillota; class Clostridia; order Oscillospirales; family Ruminococcaceae; genus RGIG3102. The sequence continues at coordinate 26,170 of CAZGFY010000014.1, read as the reverse complement.
AATTAAATGGTGATAATCCATTGACTTATAAAGGGAATTTCGGTAAGATATAGAATGTTATAATTAAATCAAAATGTAACATTTTATATAAAAATGGAGAAAGTGAAAATGATTAAAATTGCAATTTGCGATGATTCACAATATTGTATTGAAAGAATATCTAATTTATTAATTGAATATAGCAAAAATAAAAATTTTAAAATTGAAGTTAGTGAATTTTTATGTTCAGACAATTTGATTAAATCTGATTTATCGCGGTATGATATTATATTCCTTGATGTTGAAATGAATGAGGAAAATGGAATAGATGTAGCTAAAAGAATCCGAGAATACAATAAAGAAGTGTTATTGGTTTATGTTTCTGCACTTATACACTATGCGCCAGCTGGATATGAAGTGAGAGCGAGAGCTTATATATTAAAAAACGATTTAGATGTGCTATTTGGGGACACTATGGACACTCTTTTAAAAGAATTGAGCTTTAGAGAGTATACATATGACTTTAAAGATGAAAACGAAGATATAAGCATTGCCTTAAAAAATATTCTATTTATTGAAAGTTTTAATAAGACAGTTTTAATACATACAATTAATCACATAAAGCAAAATTATGAAATAAGAATGAAGATAAGCGATTTGGAAAAGGCTTTTTCTGATAAAGGCTTTTTAAAAATTCATAAAAGTTATCTTGTTAATATGGAAAATATAGTTAAAATGAGAAATTATAAGGCTTATTTAAAAAATGGTGTTGAATTGAATGTTAGCCAGCGTAAATGGGCAAAAATTCATTCAGAATATATAGACTGGAAAGGGAGAATATAATGGGCGAGTTAACCACGATACTAATTGTAATTATGGAGATGGTCGCCTATGTATACACTAATGAAGCATTTTTAGAAACTAAAAGAAAAAAATGGGTGACCCCCACTATATTGATAGGAACAGCAATAAAGTATGTTAGCTTATTGGGTATATTTGGAGCAACGGCTGAGAGCTTTATAGTTAGTTTTTTTCTTTTAGTTATTATAAGTTTACTTTGCTATCATGGTTCGATTGCAGAAAGAATATTGCTAACGATTATTTTTATAATAGTTAATTATTCAATTGATTCATCAATAGTAATTGTCAATGCAAGCTTATTCTCAAAAACTTTTAAAGAACTAATAATGGAGCCGATTTTATATATTACAACTAGTATGATTTCAAAATTTACATTAATTTTGGTTGCATATTTTTTAAGAACAAAATTAGTTTCAAAAAGAAAAAATAGAAAAGTTTCATTTTTTCAAATGGTAGCAACTACCACATTTAGCTGCTATACATTTGGTAATTTATATCTAAGTATTACCGAGGCATTAATTTATAATGATTTTACTATCACTTTAGTAACTAATAGTATAACATCAATTGCATTTAATTTACTTCTTTTTTATATAATTGATAGGTTTGAAGAGGAAAACGAGCTAAAAAGAAGTAATGCTCTTTTAAAACAGCAAATTAAAATGGAAATGGCAGGATACACAGAGCTTTCTAATGCATATTCAGTTCAAAGAACGCTCACTCACGATTTTAATAATCATTTAATGCTAATTCAGTCTTTATTAAGTAATAATAGTAGTGATAAGGCAAGCAAGTATATAAATAGTGTTTTAGGAAAAGCTAATGAAAATATCATTATTTTTAATACGAATAACACGATTATAGATGCCCTATTAACTCAAAAATACTTCTATGCTAAAAATAAGGGTATTGATGTTCAAATAATGTCATCAGATTTATCAGTTATACCTATAAAAACCGAGGATTTAGTAATTCTTTTGCTTAATTTAATTGATAATGCAATTGAAGCAGCATTAAAATGTAATACAGAAAAAATGATGAAAATAAAGATAACTCAAGATGAAAATGAGATTGTTTTTAGTGTGCAAAATACAACGATTTTAAAATCTGAAGAATTAAATAAAGGCTTAGTTAGCACAAAAGAAGATAAATTAAATCATGGATTTGGGCTTAAAATCATTAAATCAGTCTTAAAAAAATATGGGCTTAATTATTCAATATCTATTAAAGGGATATGGTTTAGATTTTCATTCATCGTTAATATTTAAAGCCACAATATTAAAAAAACACAGATGTTTGAAACTTAAATTAACTAAGAAATCATACAAATAAGGCCATCTACCCTGCATTCACGAACTAGTATACTGCACTCACTCCATATCTATTGAAAAACTTGTCGTAATATGATATTTTAAATTTGTGAGGTAAAAAGATGATAAAAAATATATCAAAAGTCATAACACAACACTTTATCAATAAAAATATTATCAGTGAAAATCAAAAAGAGATGTGTGAGTATTCTATCCACACAAGGCTTATGAAAATGATTTTTATAAGTAGTATTTTTTCTCTGGCAATTATGCGAGAGGTAGTACTAGAAACAGCGGTATTTTTACTAGTTAGTCTATCATTAAGAAGGCGAACAGGAGGATATCACTCAAAATCAGAAATAGCTTGTTTTATATGGTCAATACTTTTTAATTTTATAAGCGTTGAGCTGATTGCTGTTTTTTTTAGTAAGATACATATTTTTTACAACTTAACAATTTATTTAATAAGCATTTTAATTTTAATGAAATTTGCTCCTATAAATCATCCTAATATGGATATGGGAGAAAAAGAAATTAAATATCATAAGAAAAAAATGCAATTTCAGATATATGTTATATCATTTATAATCGTCATTTTAGAGCTGTTTAAGCAAAGCTCTATTATATCATTAGTGATAACAGGGGTAATGCTGGTTTCCATCTCTGTTATAATATCTAAAATAATAAAACAGGAGGTACAAAGTGATGAACAAATTCGAAGAATTAGTGCAAGAACAAACACGCAAAGCAGTCAACAAAGTTATTAAAAACGATCTTGGTTGGCCACCACTAGGATGTATTGGTCTACTAAATCAGCCAAAAAGACCAAAACTTCTAACTGAAGAAAAAGAAGAAGAAAAATAAGAATTTTAGTATATATTAGTGTGAGAAGGCGTAAATTAACAACAAAAGCACTTTCAAAGCTTATTTATTAAAAATAAAATACTAATATATATAAAACTTAAAACAAAATCAAAACAAGATTATTATAGCTAAGAGTAGGTATTTAGCTATGCTAATCTTGTTTTTTGTTTTTATTGCACAAAAAATAAATAATTTTACTAGTAATTATAGATAATATTTTATCAATAAAACTTTACTTTATCAAAAAAATGTGTTAAAATATTAACAGGCGGTGTGAAAATAGAGTTTGAAAAATAATTTTTAAATTAGTAATTTCATGCTTTGCAGTAAAGAGTTAGCTCAAAAGCTAGCGATTATAATCTGTATTAAAAACATATAAACAATAGAAAGGAATAGTCATTAAAATGAATATTAAAATTTGTATCGGTAGTTCTTGTCATTTAAAAGGGTCAAGACAGGTTGTTGAAAGATTAAAAGAATTAATTGAGGAAAATAATTTGCAAGAAAAAGCAGTGCTTTCAGGAACATTTTGCATGTCTAAATGTCAGCAAGGAGTTTGCGTAACTGTTGATGAAGATCTTTATTCAGTTACACCAGAAACGGTGGACAGTTTTTTTGATAATACAATTTTAAAAGTTTAAATGGTGGTGAAATAGATGGTTGAATACCTAAAGCTGAAAAAATCAAATTGTAAAAATTGCTATAAATGTATCCGATGCTGCCCTGTTAAATCAATTAGATTTTCGGGTGGGCAAGCAGTTATAGTAGGTAATGAATGTATTTTATGTGGCCAGTGTTTTGTTAATTGTCCACAGAATGCAAAAGAGATAACAAGTAGCGTTGAGGCAGTTAAGGTCGCCCTTTCTTCGGATAGGCCAGTGGTAGCCTCAATTGCACCATCTTTTATTGCAAATTATGATGGAGTAGGAATTAAAGGAATGGAAACAGCACTTAAAAAGCTGGGCTTTTTTAGCGCTGAAGAAACTGCAATTGGTGCAACTATTGTTAAAGATGAGTATCAAAGTATGATAGACAAGGATAAAAAAGATATTTTAATAACTTCCTCATGTCATTCAGTGAATTTATTAATTCAAAAATATTATCCGAACTCTTTAAAGCATCTAGCAGATGTAATATCTCCAATGCAAGCACATGCACTAGATATTAAAAAAAGAATACCAGAGGCACAAATTGTTTTTATAGGTCCTTGTGTTGCAAAAAAAGATGAGGCGAACTACTATGAGGGGATAGTGGATGAAGCGTTAACTTTTGAGGAATTAACTCAGTGGCTTTTAGAAGAAAATATACAGCTTAATAAAGATGAAGACAAGGATAGCGTAGATAATAGTAGGGCAAGATTTTTCCCAACCTCAGGTGGAATTTTAAAAACAATTAAAAATAAAAATCCAGATTACACCTATTTTCATGTAGATGGTGTGGAAGAGTGTATAAAAGTTTTAGATGAAATTGAGCAAGGTAATTTAAGTAGGTGTTTTATTGAAATGTCAGCCTGTTCTGGAAGCTGTATTGGTGGGCCAGTAATGGAAAAAAATCGCAAAAAAAATCTTTTAGACTTTGTTAATGTGGCAAGATATGCAGGCAAAGAAGATTTTAAAGTTGAAAAATTAGAAGCACCGTATGTAAGAAAGTTTTTTACTCCAATTAAAATAAAAAATATTCAACCAAGCGAATATGAAATTAAAAGCATACTAAAACAGCTAGGAAAAGAAAATAAAGAAGATGAATTGGATTGCAGCTCTTGTGGATACAACACTTGTAGAGAAAAAGCAATAGCTGTTTTTCATGGTAAAGCAGATTTAACCATGTGTATGCCGTTTTTACATGAGAAATCAGAGAACTTTTCAAAAATAATTGTTGATAATTCGCCAAATGCAATTATAGTGTTAAATGATAATTTAGAGGTTCAAAGGATAAATGCTTCAGCATTAGAATTAATAAATGTTAGAGATGAAAGCGTTGTTTTAAGTGAGCCTGTAATACAAATTTTAGATCCAATAGATTTTATAAACGTTAGAAACACAGGTGATGATATTAAAAATAAGAGAGTGTTTTTAGCAGAATATAATAAATATGTTGATAGCACTATTATATATGATAAACAGTATAAAATTTTCATTTGTATAATGAGAAATGTTACAAAAGAGCAAAAACAAATGATGAAAAGAGAGCGAATTCAAAAGGAAACAATTGATACCACGGATAAAGTTATACAAAAGCAGATGCGTGTTGTTCACGAGATAGCCTCACTACTAGGCGAAACAACAGCCGAAACTAAAATTGCTTTAAGTAAATTAAAGGAGTCGATTGCTGATGATTAATTTATGTGCTGATATTGGCTATAATAGCTTAAATAAATACACAGAAGAACTATGTGGTGATCAAGTAAATATCATAGAAAACGAAGATGAATCAACAACTGTTGTTTTAGCAGATGGCCTTGGAAGTGGAGTAAAAGCGAATATATTAGCAACGCTAACAGCAAAAATTATATCAACTATGATTTCAAGAGGCCTAGATATAACCGAATGTGTTGAAACAATAGCCCAAACACTTCCGGTTTGCAAAGTTCGGGGGATAGCATATTCAACGTTTACTATATTAAGGATATTTAACAATAATAGAGAAGCTGAAATAATACAATATGATAACCCACAAGTGGTTCTTATAAGAGATGGTAAAGAAGAAGAAATACCATATAAAGAAACTATTATTGATAAAAAAAATATATTTTCTGCTAAGATAAATTTAAAAGTTGATGATGTTTTTATTTTAATGAGTGATGGATGTATTCACGCCGGTGTAGGAAAAAGCTTGAATTTTGGCTGGGAAAGAAAAGATGTTGTGGAGTATATGAAACCATTAGCTCAAACAGATTTTTCAGCTAAAAATTTAAACACTATTTTACTTGATAAGTGCAATAGATTATATGGCGAAAAACCAGGGGATGACACAACAGCCTGCACAATAAAAATTAGAAAAAGAAAACCTGTTAATTTAGTAATAGGTCCACCATATAATGAAGATGATGCAAAAAGAATGATGTCATTATTTTTTGCAAAAGAAGGGAAACACATTGTTTGTGGTGGTACAACATCGAATATAGCAGCTAGTTTTTTAGGAAAACAAGTTGTGCCAAGCTTGGATTTTATTGATGATGATATTCCACCTATTGCAAAAATTGACGGTGTAGACCTTGTTACTGAAGGAGTTATAACTATTAATAAGGTTTTAACCTATGCAAAAGATTATTTAGAAGATAATAAATTATATTCTAAATGGAGTGTTAGCAAAGATGGTGCATCTTCTATATCAAGATTGCTGTTTGAAGAGGCAACTGATATAAATTTTTATGTAGGTAGGGCAATTAATCCGGCACATCAAAATCCGAATTTGCCAATAAACTTTAATATTAAAATGCAGTTAATTGATGAATTATCAAAATGCTTAAATAAAATAGGCAAAAAAATAAAGGTTAGCTATTTTTAGTTGAGATGAAAAATAGCAATAGAAAAATTATGAATTAAGTAAAAGAAAGGAATAATTGTAGTAATGAGAAAATTTGATACAAAGGTTCAGCATTTAAAATACAAGGTGCTTAGAGAAGTGGCAAGGCATGCGTGGAGCGATACACTTATTGAAAATATAACAGAAATTCCAAAAGAAATTGCAAAAGGGCATGAGTCTACTATGAGATGCTGTGTTTATAAAGAAAGAGCAATACTTTCAGAGCGTGTTAAAATTGCTATGGGTGGAAATAAGAAAAATCCAAATGTTATCGAGGTTATTGATATAGCTTGTGATGAATGTCCATCATCTGGATATATGGTTACATCTTCTTGTAGGGGCTGCTTATCGCATAGATGTAAAGATGTCTGTAAGTTTAAGGCGATATCCTTTGATAAAGACCACACGGCACACATAGATAAAAGTAAATGCGTAGACTGCGGCGCTTGTGCAAAAGTTTGCCCTTATTATGCAATTGTAGGCGAGAAAAGACCTTGTGAAACAGCTTGTAAAGTTAAAGCGATAACTTCTAATGAAGATAAAAGTGCAAAAATTATAAATGAAAAATGTATTGCTTGTGGAGCTTGCGTTTATCAATGTCCGTTTGGCTCAATAGCCGATAAATCTTTTATCCTAGACACAATTGATTTAATTAAAGAAAGCGAAAACAATACAAAAAGCAAAGTTTATGCAATCGTTGCCCCATCTATATCAAGCCAGTTTCAATATGCAAAACTAGGACAGGTTATCACTGCAATTAAAGAATTAGGCTTTTACACTGTTGTTGAAGTGGCACTAGGTGCAGATGCAGTTGCACTTGAAGAGTCAAAAGAGCTTGCTAAAAAAGGATTTTTAACTAGTTCTTGTTGCCCAGCTTTTGTAAAATATATTCAAAATGAATTCCCTGATTTTATAAAAGATATATCACACAACCTATCTCCAATGGGGAAAATTGCAGAGTATATTAAGCAAACTGATAAAACAGCAAAAGTTGTTTTTATAGGTCCTTGCACTGCTAAAAAAATGGAATTTCAAAAGGAAAGCGTTAGTGAATATGTTGATAGCGTTATCACTTTTGAAGAATTGCAGGCTCTTTTTGATAGCAAAGATTTAGATTTATCTTCACTTAAGGAAGATGTGCTAGATAATGCATCATACTTTGGCAGAATTTTTGCAAGAAGTGGTGGGCTATCAGATGCAGTGGCTCAGGCAATGAAAGAGCAAAATATAGAGTTTGATTTACAAGCAGAAAGATGCGATGGCATCGAGGCTTGTAAAATAGCACTTTTAAAATCAGCTAAGGGAGTTTCAGTTTCAAACTTTATTGAGGGAATGGCGTGTGTTGGTGGCTGTATAGGTGGCGCTGGCTGTCTTACTCACGGACCAAAGGATAAAACTGAAGTTGATAAATACGGAAAAGAGGCATTAGAAAAAACCTTAACTGAAGCTGCAAGTATTATGAGGATATAATACAATAATTTAATTATTATAAATTAAAACGACGATTTTTAAAAATCGTCGTTTATTTTAATTATTATTTTGGAATATCAGGCATAACATCACTAGGCGTTGGGCAGATATATCCATTTGGAACATTTAATTTATGCTCTTCTTTAGCTTTTTTAATAATTTCTGGATTTAAAACAGCTTTTAGAGCAGTTAAAGCCATAACTTTTGAAGCGTGAACTGTTCCTTTGTGAGCAATAGGTGAGGCTAGTTGTCCTGTTAGCTGCCAAGAGTGGCCTGGTGTTCCAATAGTCATACAGCTAACATTACATTGAGCAGTTGGAACACAGTAGCTAGTATCGCCAACATCGGTTGAGCCAGGCATAGTGTTATCTGGTGTGTGATGATATTCTGGAACGCTATTATCTAAATAAATTCCATCATAGTAATCATAGTTTTTATTATATGCCGCTGCCATAGCTTTTTTAGTTGAAATAATTTGCTCTTCTGGGATTGTTGTGGCGAATTGCTTTGCCATTTCGATATCTTCTTTTGTGTAATTTACAGCGCCTAGCTCTTTAAAGCTTTCAGCCATTAATGTGCCCAGCGTTAAATTTGGAATATAATCAGATAACCCGTCCATAATTGTGTATTTAACTTCGGTTTCGGTCATCATTGCTGCCCCTTCGGCTATTTTGTAAACTCGCTTTGCTAAATCAAACATTTCGTTTGCTTTTGGAGCTCTTATAAAATAGTATGTACAAGCATAGTCTTGCACAACATTTGGAGCCTTTGTCCCAGCGTCAAGGTAAGAATAATGAATTCTTGCTTTAACGGGCATATGTTCTCTTAGATAGTTAACTCCGATATTCATAAGTTCAGCTGCGTCTAGGGCGCTTCTTCCAAGATGTGGGCAGGCAGCTGCGTGGCTAGTTAAGCCTTTGAATTCAAATTTTACAGCTAAATTGGCAAGAGAACCACAACCCTTAACTTCATTTTCATCGCCAGGGTGCCAAGTTAGGCATATATCACATTCATTAAATAATCCATCTCGTGCCATAAAAACTTTACCACTGCCGTTTTCTTCGCCCGGACAGCCAAATAATTGAATGGATATATCTAAATTATTTTTTTGTGCATATTCTTTTAATGCAAGAGCAGCGCCAAGAGCACCCGCGCCAAGGGCGTTATGCCCACAGCCATGTCCGGAAACCGTATTTCCTTCGCTAGGAAGTTGTTTTTTAAAAACTCCTTTAGCTTGTGCAACTCCTTCAAGTGCATCATATTCAGCTAAAAACCCTACTGTGTGAGCACCTTTGCCCCATTTTGCAACAAAGGCAGTTGGCATTCCACTAACTCCCATTTCAACAGAAAATCCGTGCTCTTTACAGATGTTAGCCAATAAATTAGCACTTTGTTCTTCTGCAAAATAAATTTCGCCGTATTCCCAAATCTTATCATTTGCCTCGATAATTATATCTTGTAAGCTATCCACAATTTCAATTAATTTTTTTGTTTGCATTTTGCTATCCCCTTCTTGATTGTTTATTTAATTATATTATGAAAATATATTAACACATTGCTGTATAAAAATCAAGATTAAATGTAAAAATATACAAAATGACAATAAAATAAGGTTTATTCAGCTGTATTTTTGGATTTATTATCAGTAAGCTTTTTATTATGATATTTTAGTCTAGTTGCCATACCACCCCTAATATGTCTTACCTGTTTATTATGTTGTAAAACTTTATTAACCTCTTTATAAAGCTGTAAATTTTCATATTTTAATTTAGTTGTTAAATCCTTATGTACAGTGCTTTTAGAAATATTGAAAACTAAAGCAGTTTGTCTTACTGTTTCTCCAGTTTGAATAATATACATAGCCATTGCCTCGCATCTTGATATTCCCATACTAGAATAGTTTTTATAGATTATCATTACAGATATTCCTTTCCTTTTATAATTAAAGACATTTTTGTTAGTAAAACTAATTATTTATAATATATATATGGTTTGTATATCTGTATTATTCTTGAAAATAACTAGATTTTTTTAATGTTTTAAAAATAATCGATAAAATAATATCACAATATATATGTATTGAAAAATAAACCAAGCACAATATATATTGATTTTTTTACAAAAAAAACTATTGACATTATATGGATAAGGGATATAATGAAAACATAAGAGTATTTTAAAAGTTTATTATAATTTTTTATTTTATATATGTTTTTTATTTTCAGAGAGGAAAAGAGCTATGTTAAGAAGTAAACAGGACAGTTTTTTAGGAGAAAAATGGCGAAAAGATATAGATGTAAGAGATTTTATTAATAAAAACTACACCCCTTATGATGGCGATGATAGTTTTTTAAAAACGGCAACAGAGAGAACAAAAGAAGTGTTTTTGGAATTTTCAAGATTACTTAAAGCTGAAAGAGATAACGGTGGACTATTAAAAGTTGACACTACTCATGTTTCGAGCATATTAAGTCATGAGCCAGGATATATAATTAAAAATAAAGATATTATAGTTGGGCTTCAAACAGATGAACCTTTAAAAAGAGCTATAAATCCTTTTGGCGGAATAAGAGTTGTTAAGCAATCTCTTAATGATTACGGATATGAATTAAGTCAAACAGTTAAAGAGCAATTTAAGTATAGGACAACTCATAATGATGGAGTTTTTAGAGTTTACTCAAAAGAAATGCTAGCAGCAAGACATACAGGGCTTTTAACAGGACTTCCAGATGCCTATGGACGAGGGCGAATTATTGGAGATTATAGAAGAATTGCTTTATATGGAATGGATGCACTTATAAAACAAAAAATTCAAGATAAAGAAAAATATCAAGAAAACTTTATGGATGATGATAATATTCAAATCGTAGAGAATGTTTCAAAGCAAATATCTTTTATGAAAGAATTAAAAGAGCTAGCTTTAAGATATGGGTTTGATATTTCTTTGCCTGCTACAAATGCAAAAGAGGCAGTTCAATGGCTATATTTTGGATATCTTGGAGCAATAAAAGAAACAAATGGCGCAGCTATGAGTATAGGAAGAATAATAACATTTTTAGATATCTATTTTGAAAAAGATATTAAAGAAGGCGTTTTAAGTGAAAAAGATGCACAAGAAATTATTGATGATTTTGTTTTAAAACTTCGCGCAGTTAGACATTTAAGAACAAAAGAATACAATGAGTTTTTCACAGGCGATCCGACCTGGGTTACGATTGCAGATGGAGGCATGAGCTTAGATAATAGGCATATGGTTACAAAAACTAGCTATCGTATTTTAAATAGCTTATACACCCTTTGCAGTGCACCAGAGCCTAATATAACAATACTATTTTCAAAAGATTTACCTGAAAATTATAAGAAATACTGTGCCAAAGTTTCAATAGATACTCAGGCACTACAATACGAAAACGATGATGTTATGCGTCAAAACTATGGTGATGACTATGGGATTGCATGCTGTGTATCTGCCATGAAAATTGGAAAACAGATGCAGTATTTTGGTGCAAGGTGCAATTTGCCAAAATTATTACTAATGTCTTTAAATGGCGGAAAAGATGAAATCGAAGCATCACAGGTTGGCCCTGTTAGTGAAAGCGTTAAAAGTGGCGAAGTTTTAGAATTTAGTGATGTTAAAAAGCGATTAGAAAATTATGTTGAATGGCTGGCAAAATTATATGTTAATACTATGAATATAATCCATTATATGCATGATAAATATGCATATGAAAGACTACAAATGGCACTTCACGATACAGAGGTTGATAGATTAATGGCATTTGGGATTTCGGGATTATCTATAATAACAGATTCTTTAAGTGCAATTAAATATGCAAAAGTTACTCCTATTTTTGATGAAAGGGGAATAGTGGTTGATTTTAATATAGAAGGTGAGTTTCCAAAGTACGGAAACGATGATGAAAGAGTTGATAACTTAGCAGGATATATTACCAATTTATTTATAACGAATTTAAGAAAACATAAAACTCATAATAATGCATCTCATACCCTTTCAGCACTAACTATAACTTCGAATGTTGTTTATGGTAAAAAAACAGGGGCAACTCCTGATGGAAGAAAAAAAGGCGAACCATTTGCACCAGGGGCAAATCCTATGCATCAAAGAGATACTAATGGTGCATTAGCTAGCTTAAACAGTGTTGCAGCGATTAGCTATGAAGATTGCCAAGATGGAATAAGCAATACTTTTGCCATTGTTCCAACAGCACTTGGAAAAACAAAGGATGAACAGATTGAAAATCTAGTGAGCATAATGTCGGGATATTTTCATCAAAATGCACATCATTTAAATGTTAATGTAACGAGTAAGGAAGCATTAATTGATGCGATGAATCATCCAGAAAAATATCCTAATTTAACTATTAGAGTTTCAGGCTATGCTGTTAATTTTCACGTTTTAACTAAAAAGCAACAAGAAGAAGTAATATCAAGAACATACCACAGTTATATATAAAATGGATAATTACTTATATATCAATAAAATAGAATCTCTAGCAGCAGTAGATGGCCCAGGAGTTAGATATGGGGTGTTTTTGCAAGGCTGCAATTTGAAATGTGCTTATTGTCATAATCCAGAAACCCAAGAAGTAATAAAAGATAATAAAATAGAAATTGATAACTTATATAAAAAAATCAAAAGATACACCCCTTATTTTCAAAAAAAAGGAGGTGTAACCTTTTCAGGTGGCGAGCCACTTATACAAGCTAAAAATCTAGTGAAGATTGTTAGGAAATTAAAATTAGATGATATAAATATCACAATTGATACATCAGGCTCAGTTATTAATGAATATGTAAAAGAATTGTTAAAAGAAAAGCCTTTAATAATTCTAGATATCAAAATGCCAGATGAAAAAAGATATAATGACTATATAAAAACTAGTTTTAATACTGTTTTAGAATTTTTAAATCTTTGCAGTGAATATGGGTGCGATGTTTGGTTAAGCTTTGTTATACTTGAAGGGGTGAATGATGATAAAAAGGATGTAGATGTTTATACTAGTTTAATAAATAAATATAATAATATTAAAAGAATTCAAATACTTCCATATCACACACTAGGAGTTCATAAATATGAAAAAATGAATATTGAATATCTCTTATTTAATCAAAAGGAAACAAGCAAAGAAACAGTTGTAAGAATAAAAAACTATATTAAAAAAAATATTAATAGTAATATAGAAATTGTATAAAAGTAAAATCCACAAAGACGAAAACTGAGTTTTTGTGGATTTTTATTGTGATTTATTTACTTAGATTTTACAAAAATAATGTTTGTGATTTTACATTACTATATTATCATAATATACGAAACAAAAACCAAAATTCAAATTTAACAAAATTAAAAAGGAATTATTAAAATGAAAAAATTATTATCAATTTTATTAGCTTCAGCAATGCTAGTTAGCCTAACAGCTTGTTCAAGCACAACAGAAGAAACAGAAACAGAAACAACAACAGAAACAATAACAGAAGAAACGACAGAATTAAGCGGGGAAATTACAGTTGTATCTCGTGAAGATGGTTCAGGTACTCGTGGCGCATTCGTAGAAATCACAGGTGTTGACAGTGGTGAAGGCGATAACACAACTTTAGATGCAGTTATTCAAGATGGCACTGGTAAAGTTATGACAGCAGTAGCTCAAGATCCAAATGCTATTGGATATATCTCACTAGGTTCTTTAGATTCATCAGTTAAAGCTGTTTCAGTAGACGGAGTTGAAGCAACAGTTGAAAATATTAATTCAGGTACATATAAAGTTGCAAGACCATTTAACATTGCAACAAAAACAGGTGCAGAACTTTCAGAAGTAACAAATGAATTACTACAATTTTTCTTTACAGCTGAGGGTCAAGCAATCGTTGAAGCAGAAGGCTTTATCGCAGTAGAAGCAACAACAACAGAATTTACATCAGCACAACCAGAAGGAACAGTTACAATTGGTGGTTCAACATCAGTTTCACCAGTTATGGAAAAATTAGTTGAAGCTTACAAAGCATTAAACCCAAATGCAACAATTAACCTTGAAAGCATTGGTTCTTCAGCAGGTATGCAAGGTGCTATCGATGGAACATTCGATATCGGCATGGCTAGCCGTGAATTAAAAGATAGCGAAACAGCTGAATTAACAGGACTTGTTTTAGCTATGGATGGTATTGCAGTTGTTGTAAACAATGAAAATCCATTATCAAATCTAACAATGGAACAAATAATGAACATCTACACTGGTGAAATTACTGATTTTTCAGAATTAGGCTAATTATAAATTAAATCCAAGATAGAGATGGTTAGGGTGACCGATTTAATCCAAACCAGTTTCAAAAATTAAAAAATCTCTTTCTATCTGCGTTAAAGGCTCTTGTAAGGCATTAAGCATTACTTCAAACCTTTGCCTTGATATAAAGGATTTTTTAACTTTTTGAAATCTGCGACCTAAAATCCAATAATTTTTTTATAAAACAAGGAAAATTACGAAATAATGCTTTCGCCTTATAAGTGAATTTAACGCAGTTTTAGGAAAAAATTATCAGATTTTAGGCTGGTTCGGATTATATCGGTTACCCTTATAGTAGCCATCTCTATTTTATGGTAATAATAACTACTTAAATAAAACATTAAGAAAGGAATAGTTTTAGTATGCTAAAAGAAAAGGGAAAAGAGAAGATTTTTGAAGCTGTATTTTTAGCAATCGCAACAATATCTATTATATGTGTTTTAGTAATATGTGTATTCTTGTTCGCAAGAGGTATTCCTGCGATAAGTGAAATAGGAGCGTTTGATTTTCTTCTTGGAACTGAATGGCGTCCAACAAGAGAAACAAATCCACAGTTTGGAATTTTACCAATGATTGTTGGTAGTTTTTACATAACTTTTGGTGCGATTGTTATAGGGGTGCCAGTTGGAATATTAACTGCAGTGTACGTAACGAAATACTGTCCAAAATCTATTTATAAATATTTAAAACCAACTTTAGAATTAATGGCAGGAATTCCCTCGATTATATATGGTTTTTTTGGTATGACTGTAATGGTACCAGCTGTTAGAAATATTATAAATCCATTAGGTGATTTGCTTGGAATTAAAGGAATGTCAACAGATGGACAAAGTATTTTAACAGCCTCACTTCTTTTAGGGTTTATGATACTTCCAACAATTATTAATCTTAGTGAAAGTGCTATAAGAGCGGTTCCCACATATTATTATGAAGGTGCAAGAGCACTAGGTGCAACTCATGAAAACAGTATATTTAAAGTTGTTTTACCAGCTGCTAAATCAGGTATATTAGCCTCAGTTGTGCTAGGTGTTGGCAGAGCTATTGGCGAAACAATGGCTGTTATAATGGTTGCAGGTAATCAGCCAAGATTAACAGGGGATATCCTAGAAGGCATTAGAACTATGACAGCAAACGTTGTTATGGAGATGAAATACGCCTCAGGACTTCATGAAGATGCATTAATTGCAACAGGCGTTGTATTATTTATTTTCATTTTAATTATTAATATTAGTTTCTCAATTCTAAAAAGGAGGATAGGCAAATAATGAAAAAATTAAATCCCGTAAAATTATTAGTTCATGCAGCTGCCCTATTCACTTTTTCAATAGTTGCATTTATTTTAATTTACATCCTTTCTCAAGGACTTCCGCAAATTATTATAGAAATTCAAAATTTATTAGCAGGACTCCCATCCTTATTTGATTTAGAATATAATTCAGATAATGCCTCATTAGTGCCAGCTATGATAAACACTATTATTATGATAGCTATTTCAATTACGATTTCTTCAATTTTAGGTATTGGTGCAGCTATATACCTAGTTGAATATGCAAAAAGCGATAATAAACTAGTTGGAATAATTCAATTAACAAGTGAAACGCTTTCAGGAATTCCATCAATTATTTATGGATTATTTGGCTGGATATTCTTTGTTGCATATGTTGGGTTTGGCTTTTCTTTACTATCAGGAATTTTAACAATTTCAATTATGATACTTCCGCTGATTATTCGTTCAACTGAAGAAGCTTTAAAAGCAGTTCCACAAAGTTATAGAGAGGCAAGCTACGGCCTTGGTGCTGCAAAACTTAGAACGATATTCGTTATCGTTCTTCCAGCAGCGGCGAATGGTATTTTAGCCGGTGTTATTTTAGCAATAGGAAGAATTATTGGTGAAACAGCAGCTCTGATATATACTTCTGGTACAACAACAAACCTTGCTAGTAATCCACTTACAACTGGTGGTAGAACGCTTTCAGTTCATATGTATATGCTAAGTAGTGAGGGGATGCACTTTCCTCAAGCGTACGCTACAGCTGCTATTTTACTAATAATTATCTTAGTTATAAACGGGCTATCAAACCTGCTTGCTAAAAGCTTAATGAAAGGAACACAATCTTGATAATAAATATCAAGATTATGAGTTTTATGCCTTTTGCTGTGAAGAATTAGCGAAAGTTTGCCACTTTGAAATAGGTATGTGGCAAAAAATATAAAACTCGAAGAAAGGAATTATTATTATGAAACTGCAAATTAAAAATGTTAATTTATATTATGGCGATTTTAGAGCCTTAAAAGACATAAATTTAGATATAAAAGAAAAAGAGATAACTGCTTTTATAGGTCCATCTGGGTGTGGTAAATCAACTTTATTAAAATCTATTAACAGAATGAATGATTTAGTTGAAGGTTGTAAAATTGAGGGTGAATTTTTACTAGATGGTGAGAATATATATGGTGATATAGACACAAACCTGCTGAGAAAAAAAATTGGTATGGTGTTTCAAAAACCAAACCCATTCCCAATGAGTATTTATAATAACGTTGCTTATGGGCCAAGAACACACGGAATTACAAATAAGCAAGAACTTGATAAGATAGTTCAAAAAGCGTTAGAAGATGCAGCTATTTGGGATGAAGTTAAGGATAGATTACATAAATCAGCACTAGGTCTTTCAGGAGGACAACAACAAAGAATTTGTATTGCAAGAGCACTTGCTGTAAACCCTGAAATACTTTTAATGGATGAGCCAACTAGTGCACTAGACCCAATTTCAACGGCGAAAATAGAAGAACTTGCATTATCTTTAAAAGAGAAGTATACTATTGTTATAGTAACTCACAATATGCAACAGGCAGTGAGAATTTCAGACAATACAGCTTTTTTTCTACTTGGTGAAATGGTTGAATATAATAATACAGAAGAGTTATTTTCAATGCCAAAAGATAAAAGATGTGAAGATTATATTACAGGGAGATTTGGATAATGAGCGTTAGAAATATGTTTGATAAACAACTAGTTGTTTTAAACACTCAATTAGTTGAAATGGCAACCCTACTTGAAAGTGCAATAACAGCGGCAACCTCAGCCTTAGTTGAAAATGATGTTGAGCAAGCAAAAATTGCTATTGCCTATGAAAAAGAAATCGATGTTAGAGAAAAAAAAGTTGAGAGTTTATGTTTAAAACTTTTATTACAGCAACAACCAGTGGCAAAAGATTTACGCCAAGTATCAGCAGCACTTAAAATGATTACTGATATGGAAAGAATAGGCGATCAGGCAAGAGATATCTCAGAAATCTTTATTGCTTCTCCAAATGAAATTCAAATAAGTGCAAATAGCGATATGCAAGAAATGTCAAAAGCTGCAATTCATATGGTTAAAAGAGTTGTTGATGCCTTTGTTAATACAGATCTTGAAACGGCAAAAGAAGTTATCGCTTATGATGATACTATTGATGCTTTATATAAACAAACTAAAGAAGATTTAGTTGAAATGATAAAAAAAGGTGGTAATGGTGCAGAGGCTGCTATTGATTTATTAAGTATTGCAAAATACTTTGAAAGAATAGGTGATCATGCAACTAATATTGCAGAATGGGTTATCTACTCGATAACTGGAGAGCATACATCTTATTAAATTTATCTGAAAGGAAACCGATATCAAAATGAAAATTTGGTGTGTTGAGGACGATGAGAATATAAATAAGCTAGTTACTTATGCTTTATCTTCTAATGGATATGAAAGTGTTGGCTTTACTAAAAGCGAAGATTTTTTATCAGCCATTGCAAATGAAATCCCTGATATGGTTGTTTTAGATGTTATGCTACCTAATATAGATGGAATACAGCTTTTAGAACATATTAGGAAAAATAATCTAACTAAAAATATCCCAGTTATTATGCTAACGGCAAAAACTGCCGAAATTGACAAGGTGAAAGCTTTAGATTTAGGTGCAGATGATTATATGTCAAAGCCTTTTGGCATTATGGAGCTATTATCAAGAATTAGGGCTGTTTTGCGAAGAATAAATTTAGAAACGCAAAGCGAGGTGCTAAAATTTAAAATGATAGAAATTCAGCATGATAAACGCAAAGTTTTAGTTGAAGATCAGCCAATAGACTTAACTTTAAAAGAATATAATATGTTATATTTATTTATGGGTAATATCGGTCAAGTTTTTACAAGAAAGCAATTAATGGATAAAGTTTGGGGCGATAGCTATGTTGGTGAAAGCAGAACAATTGATATGCATATAAAAACTCTAAGGCAAAAATTAAACTCTGCTGGAGATTTAATAAAAACAGTTCGTGGAGTTGGATATAAAGTGGAATAAGCTATTAAAAAATGCCTTGCTAATTAATCTGTATTTAGATTAATAGTAAGGCTTTTTATATAATGAAGATGTTATCAAAGTTTTCCTTGCGTGCATAATGGGTATCACGCAGTTTGAAAAGTTAAACACCGAAAACGATAATAAAGAAAATTATTTATAAGAAATAGAAAGGAGAAATAGCTAAATTGAAAAAAAAGATAATGAGAAATAGTGTTATAATTGCAATAGCAGCGGCTATTATAAGCATTATAATGAGCTCAGGGATATTTTATAGATTATTCGAGGAAACAATGATTAATCAATCAAAATCCCAAGCTGATTTATTAGTTGAGATAATTAAAGATAAATCAGTTAGCCAAACAATTGATGTTTTAGATGATTTACATTATGGATTAAATGCAAGAATAACTTTAATAGAAGAAAGCGGAGATGTTCTATACGACTCGGATTTTAATTATTTGGAAATGGATAATCATTCTCAAAGACAAGAGGTTATTGATGCTGTAAATCTAGGGTTTGGTCAGGCTGAAAGATATTCAGATACAGCAAATAAAACAATTTATTATACAGCAATGCTTGTTGATGATATTGGAGTTATAAGAATAGGCGTTTATTCAAATGATGTATTATCAAATGTAATCTTTGATAATATCCCTATATTTATAATTTTAACACTATTAGTATTAGTGTTTTGTTATATCTTTGCAAATAGAACCACTAAAAGGATAGTAAAAGTAATTGAAAGCTATGATGTTGAAAAAGGTGAGGGAGAGATATATGATGAATTATCCTCGTTTATTTTAAAAATTAATAGCCAAAATAAAATAATTAATGAGCAAATTTTAAATATTCAAATAGAGAAAGATAAACTGCAAAATGTGTTTTTGAATATTACAGAAGGGATTGTGGTTTGTAATAAAGAGGGAACTATTCAGCAGGTTAATAAAGAAAGTGAAGAAATTTTTAATATACAAAATATAGGTTCGCCATTTTCTTCTCAAATCCGTTTGCCAAAGCTTCAAAAAGCTATGTGGAAAGCGTTAGAGGGAGAAAAGCAGAGTGATATAGTTGAGTATAATAAAAAATATTATCAATATACAATTGGGCCAAGCATAAAAGATAACACAATCAATGGGGCAATTTTAATTATTTTAGATATAACTCCACAAATCGAAGACCAAAATGCAAGGAAGAAGTTTTCAGATAATGTAACTCATGAATTAAAAACACCACTAACTAGTATTTTAGGATATGCTCAGCTAATAGGAGAAGGAATTGCAAAAGAAGAGGATATAGTGCCTTTTGCAAAAATAGTTGAATCAAATGCTCAAAAACTCTTAGAGCTTATTGATAGCGTTATAAATCTTTCAGCAATTGAAGAAGGTGAAGCGATAAATAAAATAAAGGTTAATATTTATAAAGTTTTTAAAGATGTTGTGGAAGAGGCGAGTGGTGCTATAAGGGCAAAAAATATAACAGTGAGCTTTAAAGCGAAAGACGTGTTTTTAATGGCAGATGAAAATCAAATGTATGATTTTGCAAGAAATTTAGTTAGCAATGCTATTAAATACAATAAAGAAAACGGACAAATTAAAATCGAAATAAAAAAATCAGACATTCTGCAAATAAAAATTGAAGATACAGGAGTGGGAATAAAGCCAAAAGATTTAAATAAGGTTTTTGAAAGATTTTATGTTGCAGATTCTTCAAGAAATAAAAAAATTTCATCAACTGGTCTTGGCTTATCAATAGTAAAACACATAGTGGAACAGCACTCGGGCAATATCGATGTTAAATCAAAAGAAGATATAGGAACAACTTTTTATATTAATTTTCCATTAAACGATGTATAAAAAATAGAGCTTTAATATGGTGGATATTCGTAAAGAAATTTTAATTAAACTAAAAAAAACTGCAAGGAATGGCGAAAGCCATTCCTTGATTGTTTAAAAATCTTCGCTTTTTGAAAGTTTATTTTACTTTTGCTGCCAAAAGTAAAGCAAAACCACTGCTCTTTTCACGTATCGCCGAATTTCTTCTACGAAGAAATGGGAAAAGGCGTTGCTAAGATATCTGCTCACTTAAGCTTCGAAACCTTCGCTTTGCGAATTCTCAGCTTTGCTTTTTTAAAAAAAGCACCAGTTCGCTAGCCGATTAAAATCAATAAGTAAGTATCACATATTTACTTTGTATGCTAAAATGCCGATTTGCAAAAGAAAATCGGCATTTGTTCTTTATTAGTATCTGCTTTAAGCTCTATTTTTATACAAACGAAAAAACAAGGCGAGTAGCCTTGTTTTTTCAGGAGAAATAAAATTTAATGTATGAAAAATACTTTTTAGTATCGCTCTGTTTTGTTATGTTTATATTATAACCTTAGTTTGTGTATAAGAATTGTTTTAGATTTGTAAGAATGGTGAAAATATGTGTGAAAAACCATATATACCTGCCTGAATTTGAACAGTAAATTAAAGATATATGAATAAAATATTAATACAAAAAATGTGTTATTAATTCAAGTGATGGATTTTAGTTGCTAAAATATATATATTATGATATATTATATATATAAAACATCCTAGTAAAAATTTAAAATTTAACGGAGGAAATAATGACAGACAAGGTTTTAGAAAGCAGAAAATATCTTAATTTATTATCTAAAGAATATCCCAATATCCAATCAGCAACAGCGAAGATAATCAGTCTTGAGGCAATGCTAAAGCTTCCTAAGGGAACAGAGATGTATATGTCTGATATACACGGCGAACACGAGGCGTTTAATCATATTTTAAATAATGCTTCGGGGGTTATAAAAGAAAAAATAAACGCTTCAATTTCAAGTAGTACAACAGAAAAACAAAGAGAAATTTTAGCTAGTTTAATATACTACCCAGCTTTAAAACTTGCTGAAATTAAACAAACTGAAAAGAGAATGAATGCTTGGTATCGTCTGACTATTTATCGTCTAATAGATGTTTGTCGTCATGTTTCTAGTAAAAACACAAGGGTGAATGTTAGAAAAGCTATTCCAGAGGGATTTGAACATATAGTTGATGAATTATTGCATGCCCATTTTGAGGATCATAATAAAGAAGAGTATTATAATCAGTTCGTTAGTGCAATTATTGAAAATAATACAGCCGATGATTTTATAATAGCTATTAGTGAAGTTATAAAAAAATTGGCTGTTCATAAACTACATATAGTTGGAGATATTTTTGATAGGGGCGAAAGGCCTGATATTGTTTTGGATAAACTAATGAAGCATCATTCCTGCGATATACAATGGGGAAATCACGATGCAATGTGGATGAGTGCAGGTGCAGGTACACCAATTGGAGTTGTTAGCGTTTTAAGGATTTGTGCAGGGTATAACACTTTAGAATGTTTAGAAGAGGGATATGGCATAAATTTAAGACCCTTAGTTCAGTTTGCTCAAAAAACATACCGAGATACCCCAAAGGCATTTAAACCAAGAAATTTATCTATTGATGATGAAGAAGAAAATGAATTAATACAAAAGGTTAATAAAGCGATTTCGATTATTATGTATAAGCTTGAGTGCGATGTTATAGATAGAAATCCTGAATTTGAAATGGAGCAAAGAAAAATGATAACCTTTGTTGATTTTGATAAAAATACAGTTAAAATCAATGGAAAAGACTATGCATTAAGAGATGATTATTTTCCAACAGTTGATAAAAATAATCCGCAGAAATTAACTATTGAAGAAGAAAAAGTAGTTGATAAATTATGTGAAAGCTTTAAAAACTCATATAAGTTTCATCAGCATATGAAATTTTTATATTCTAATGGTTCGGCGTATAAAAAAGAAAATGGCATTTTAATGTATCACGGAATTATCCCACTAACTGAAGATGGTGAAATGCGAAAAATCAGCTATGGATTTGGAGAGTATTCAGGCAAAGAATTAATGGACCATATCGATGAAATAGCAAGAAAAGCTTATTTTGAAAATAAAGATATGGCTTTAAAAAGAAAATGTGGGGAAATTTTATGGTATTTATGGTGTGGGAAAAATTCTCCGATGTTTGGCAGAAGTAAAATGACAACATTTGAAAATTCTTTAGTATCAGAAAAAGAAGTTAAAATTGAGGGTAATGATTATTATTACGATTATCAAGAAGATAGTAAACTTGCCGAAAGAATATTGCAAGAATTTGATTTACATGGAGAAAATTCGAGAATAATAAATGGGCACACCCCAGTAAGGCTTAATAGGGGCGAGAATCCAATAAAAGCAAAAGGGAAAATAATAGTTATTGATGGTGGATTTTGTAGAGCTTATCACCATCGAACAGGTATTGCAGGATATACAATGGTGTTTTCTTCAAGAGGACTGTCTTTAAGAGAGCATCAACCTTTTGAAAGTTTAGAAAAGGCAGTTTTAGAAAATAGCGATATCGAAAGCAGTGTAAATGTGTTTGAAACTATGAAAAATCGTATGCTTGTTGAAGAAACTGATGAGGGCAAGGAAATAAAAAATGAAATAAATGATTTAAAAATGTTGATACATGCGTATAAATTAGGTATAATACAATAAAGGGCAAAATTTTACTTAATAAAAATTGATTATTTAAAAAGATAATCGCTTAATTTATGATAATTCATAAATTAAAAGGAAAGGAAATTTATATGAAAAAACCGAGTTTACTGCTGTATCTTGCAGCAACGGCATTTTTTGTGTTTAATATTTTAGTGAATAGCTTAAATTTAAACCCACTCTATCCAGCAACAGCGTTTTTCTATTGCTTTATGATAACAGTTTATGTTGGGATATGGGTGCTAACCAATGTTGGGAAATTAATAATGGAAAGAACGGCAGAAGGAATGCTTAATGTTGACTTTAAAAAGCAAAAGCCACTTCCAAAACTTCCAGTGTTTATCGTTGTAGGTGTTTGGGGATTGTATTTTGGTGTTAGCATTTTATCTAGCGTTATATTTAATGTGTCTAGCTATCGCGATCAAATGCCAGATTATCGAACAGGGGATTTCTCAAGTGAAATCCAAATTGTAGACACTAATCAAGTTCCAATTGTTGATGCTGATTTAGCAGCAATTCTAGCTGATAAAAAGCTAGGTGAAAGAGCGTCTTTAGGTAGTCAGGTTGTTTTAGGGGAGCCAATTATTCAAACCGTAAATGAAGAATTAGTTTGGGTTGTTCCGCTTTATCACTCAGGGCTTTTTCAGTGGGTGAATAATATGGAAGGCACGCCAGGGTATATAGTTGTATCAGCAACAAATGCAAATGATGTTGAGTATATTGAAGGGTATAATATTAAATATCAGCCAAATGCATATCTGTTTGATAATCTATATTTCCACACAAGGTTTACAGCAGCACTTTTTACTGGGACAACTGATTATAGCTTTGAGCTTGATGATGAAATGAACCCACACTGGGTTATCACCACCTATAAAAACCTAAAAGGATTTGCACTTCCTGAGGCAACTGGTGTTATTGTTATTGATGCACAAACAGGTGAGAGCGAAACTTATGATATGCAAAGTATTCCTGAATGGGTTGATAGAGTTCAGCCACAAAGCTTTATTTTAAATCAAATTAACAATAAAGGCGAATATGTTCACGGTATTTTTAACTTCTCAGATAAAGATAAATACAAAACTAGTCAAGGTAGTTTAGTTGTTTATAATGAGGGTAGATGTTACCTATTCACAGGTATAACTTCAGTTGGTGCGGATGAATCTGCGATTGGCTTTGTTATGGTTGATATGGTTACTAAAGACCCAGTTATGTATCAAATGGCAGGCGCAACAGAGTATGCAGCTATGGACTCAGCCGAAGGTAAGGTTCAGCAGTTTGGATACCACGCATCACTACCACTTATTTTAAATGTTGATGGCGTGCCAACATACTTTATGACCCTAAAAGATCAAGAGGGATTAATTAAGCAGTATGCCTATGTTTCAGTTAGAGATTATTTAGTTGTTGGTGTTGGCGAAACATCTTCAGCCGCAAGAGAAAACTATATTGACGGATTAAATAATAGTGGCGTTGACACTTCAATTGAAATAGACGAATCCACTCAAGAAACTAAAACAGCTACAATTAATAGAATCTCAAGCGAATATGCAGGAGATGATTTAATCTACCGTTTCACAATAGTTGAAAATCCGAATTTGATTTTCGATGCCCCAGCTATACTAAGCCCGTGGCTAGCACTAACTAAAGAAGGCGATGAAGTTGTGATTAAATATACACAGTATCAAGAAGATGCAGTTATCGTTCAAGTGAATGAATTTGAAAATTTATCAGCAACAAGTGTGACTACTCAAAAAGAAATTGAAAATTCAGCTTCAGAAGGTGAACTAGAAAATCCAATAGTTGATGCAGAGAATGAAGAGTAATTAATAAAATTAGCAGCTGTGTATATTACAGCTGCTAATTTAAAGGAGTAATAGATGAAAATTTTAAATATAGGTTCATTAAATATAGATAAGGTTTATTCAATGGATTCTTTTATAAAGCCAGGCGAAACAAAAGCCTGCCTAAAGCTTGAAACATTCTGCGGTGGAAAAGGATTAAATCAATCAATAGCAGCTAAAAAAGCAGGTAGTGAAGTTTATCACGCTGGCAAAATTGGAACAGATGGAGATATATTAATTGAAAGATTAAAAGAGTTTGGCGTAAACACCAGCTATGTTATTAAAACGAATTCTCTTTCCGGACACGCTATTATCCAAGTTGAAAATTCAGGGCAAAATAATATTATTCTATATAGCGGGGCAAATAGCGAAATAACTAAAGATGATGTTGATAATATACTAGAAAACTTTGAAAAAGGGGATATATTGCTACTTCAAAACGAAATTTCATCAATGGATTATATTATAAATAAAGGATATGAAAAAGGCCTTACAATAGTTTTAAATCCAAGCCCTATGGAAGAAAAACTATTAAAATGCGATTTATCAAAGGTGTCGTATTTTATAATGAATGAAATTGAAGCCCAGGCGATAAGTGGAAGCAGCGACCCGTATAAAACGATTGAAATTTTAAAAGAAAAATATCCAAATTCAAAAATGGTGATAACGCTTGGTAAAGATGGCTCAATATATTTTGATGGAGAAAAAATATACAAGCAAAATATATTTAAAGTAAATGCAGTTGATACAACAGCCGCAGGCGACACCTTTACAGGCTACTTTTTAAATGGATTAATTGAAAATAAGAAGCCGGAAGAAATACTTAAAATAGCAGCAAAAGCCTCAGCAATAGCAGTGTCAATAAAAGGGGCATCAGATAGCATACCATTAAAAAGTGAAGTACTAGAAATAAAGCTAGAAGAAATTTAAAAAAAGACAAAAAATATATTGACATTAGGGTGTATATATTGTATAATATCTAAGCACATTGAGTTAAGGGCCTTTAGCTCAGTTGGTTAGAGCACCCGGCTCATAACCGGGCGGTCCACAGTTCGAGTCTGTGAAGGCCCACCACAATGAATAGACTTGTTAGTTAAGAACAGTTTTGTAAAGCTATTTTTAA
>CAZGFY010000013.1:0-54731 GCA_964525015.1 uncultured Oscillospiraceae bacterium | reverse complement strand
TCTGATTTTTTCTTTGACTGCCATTTTTAACGCCTCCTTATAGATTTTCTTTTTTAATAGCGGCGGTAAACAAATTCTAGTAACACTGTGCCGGGTGTTTCGCTCCCTTTCATTATAAAAGCCGACTAACCGCCATGCAGTTAAATCGGTTATTCTTTATCTTTCAAAAGAATTCTTTCACAAAGTTTTAGTCAGAGGACCTAATAAAGGTCATACACTCCTTGCATACAGTATTAAAAGTTTTGTCGCCCGGTTCAAAGATCGGACATACTCAACGGAAAAACCCACTATTGTGGCAACCTCCCGTATCAACGCTCTTCTTTGCAGTCGCCTAAGTATTCTACTATATTTTTACCCAAAATACAAGCCTTTTTCCAAATTATTTACATTTCATAGAAACGACCAATTAAACATAGTTTTCTAAGTAATGCAATTGTGCATATTGCACTAAGCTAATTCGGAATATTTTCTTTATAACTAAGACTAGGTAATTATACCACACTTAAAATAAAATAGTATATATAAATTATTAATAAACCTTTAATTTATATATACTATTTATATTCAAAATATTTAGCTAAAAGTGAACAGTTAATATGTTTATTATATAAATTAACCGCATTATCACTTGCAATTCCTTGAAAATACAGTCTTTTCAGGAGGTATTCAGTGTCTTATTACCTTATTTCCCTTATTTTTGTCCTTATAAAAATATGGACAAGGGAAAGTTTCTTTGAAAGTTTTTTTAAGATATTTTCTATACATCAAGGAGCAGCGCTGAAGCACGCATATTATACTGTTAATCGGTAGTATACAAGCTTTTTGGATAAGCAACAACTATATCCCAGCTAACAGGTTTTTTATCCAAACTTAAAACATCTATATCTTGAATATCTTTATTGGCAACCACTGTTCTTTTTGGAACAATAGCTAAACCTTCGCCAATTTCAGCTAATCTAATCGCCATCGTATTACTCGATGTTTCAAAAACCACATTTGGCTTTAGGCTCGCCTAGTGCAATTAATAAAACAGGTTGTAAATTTTCGTTTAAAGATAATTCATTGATAACTTCTTTTGCTGAGTAGTTCCCTATCATACAGCCCCAAAGCCCCATTTCATTAGCACCTAAAAGAATAGTTTGCGCCACTATACCAACGTCTTTTTGATATCTTGGTATAGATTCTCCTATTAATAAATCTTGACAGATTACAATAAAGGCAGTTGGATGCATTCCATCGTGTGGCAAATTTAAATCTGGAAGAGCCCTTGCCCATTTTGTTAGTTTTTGTATTCTTGCCACTTCTTCTTTTTTATATAAAATATAGTATTTAAAAGGCTATGCATTTACGCTTGAAGGTGAAAGTCTTGCTAAATCCACCAAACTCAATAATTCATCTTTTGTTATCTGTCTTTTTTCATTAAATCCTCGATAACTTCTATTTTTTCTAACTAAATCTCTAAACATCTATTAAATCCCCCTTATTATATTATTTGAATTAATACTTTTATTATAACATCTATTACCTTTTTAATCTCATAGTAATTTTTTAAAGAGATATTCATTTTTTTATAGCTTGTTTTTATAAATGGTATTGCAATTTCTTATTATTTCACGTTTTTAAAATATTCAAAACTATTAAAAATTAAAAGCAAAAGCTGAGAACATAATTCTCAGCTTTTGCTTTTAATAATTATTCAATTGTCACTAAATCGCAGTTTTTAAATGCACTTTCTGAAAGTTCATTTCCAAGCCCTGGAAGTTCTGGAACTTTAAACTTACCATTTTCAGGTTGATAATCATATTTACAAATATCCCTATTATGCTTTGTTCGTGCATAAATATGATGCTCGTGAATAACAAAGTTTGGTATTGCACACTCAATGTGAAGTGCCGCTGCTGTTGAAAGTGGTGAGCCACAAGCGTGTACTTGAACACCAACATCAAATGTATAAGCTAAATCACAAACACGTTTTGTTTCGGTAATACCACCACAAGTGCCAACGTCTGGCTGAATAACTTGGATTGCATTTTGATTAAAGTAATCAATATATTGCCAACGTGTATAAATTCTTTCACCTGTAGCAATCGGTAGCCCTGTTTCATCATGAACTAATTTTGATAGCTGTGGGGTAGGTGTTGTTGGCTCTTCAAAATAGAATATATTATATTTTTTAAGTGCCTTACCAATTTGAATTGATGACTGAGCATCGGTGAACGAGTGATTCTCAACAATGATATCCACATCCGGACCTACCGCTTCTCTAACTGCTTTCACTCTACTTTCAATCATATTAATATATTTAGGACTAAGCAATCCTATTCTATCTAAATCATCATACTTTCTTCCATCTGGTGCATATGTAAAGAAGTCTGCTTTCACTGCATCAAACCCTTCTGCAACAGCTTTTTTTGCTTCTCTTGCATAATCTTCTGGGGTAAGCTGTGGAACTATTGAATCACCCCAGCTAAATTGTAGTTGACTTGCGTAAGTACGAAGATTATCTCTACGTTTGCCCCCAAGTAATTTATACAATGGAACTCCGAATTTCTTGCCCTTAATATCCCATAGAGCCATATCAATTGCGCTTATTCCGGCAAATATTACTGGACCACCATTTTGTCCCCAGAATGTGCTTCTGTATAATTTATCCCAGATAACTTCGTGATCTAATGGGTCCATACCAATTACAAGTTTTGCAAAATTTTGAACCATTCCAAACGCTGCAAACTGTGCTTCACCATAAGCTAATGCAGCCTCGCCATCTCCATAAATCCCCTCATCTGTGTAAACTCTACACACAATTGGACGCCAGTGCCCATCTTTTAATCCTGTTTTTAGATGTAGTACATCAATTTTTGTGATTTTCATATTTAAACTCCTTTATATATTATAATTTTATCTTATTAAGAACAATGTTATTTCTGGTATGTAACTAACAATAAAAAATGCAATTATCAGTCCTACTACAAACGGCAAGGCAGCTTTTGTAATTTTGTCTACGCTTATGCCTGTCATAGATGAGCCAACGAATAAATTTAATGCAACCGGCGGTGTTACAAAAGCGATTGCTAGAGCTAAAACCATAATAATACCAAAATGTATAGGGTCAACTCCAACTTGACTTGTAACAGCCATTAATGTTGGTGCTAAAATAACGATAGCAGGTGTTGTTTGAACAAACATTCCAACGATGAATAGTATAATAAATATCATAAACATAATCACATACTGATTATCTGATATTCCAAATAAGAAATCACTAATAATTTGAGTAACACCAAGATATGCAAAGATTGAGCCAGTTGCCTTTGCTGGTGCCATAACAAACATTGTACCAGCTATAAAAACAGTGTTATCTTTATATATATTCCACAGCTTTTCAAGTTTTAACTCTTTATAAACGAATAACCCTACGATTATTCCATAAACAGTTGCAACAACTGATGCCTCTGTTGCACTAAATGCACCACCATAAATACCACCTAAAATAATAACTGGCATAACAAGTGCAAATTTTGCATCCCATAAGTTTACTAATAAATTTTTAAAGCTAAATTTTGTTTCGCCTTTTAAATTATTCTTTTTACAATAAACATAATTTATTGCCATTAATATTCCACCAACAACCAACGCTGGACCTATACCTGCAATAAATAAATCACCAATTGCCTGATTAACTGTTACGCCGTAAAGCACCATTGGATAAGATGGTGGTACGATTACGCCAAGCCCCCCTGCAACACAGGTAAGACCTGTTGCATAATATTTATTATATCCACTTCTAACCATCATCGGAATCATAATCGTTCCTATCGCTGCCACGGTAGCTGGAGCAGAACCTGATACGGCACCAAAGAACATACAAGAAAGAACAGTTACCATACCAAGGCTACCTGTTATCTGACCTACCATTGCATTAGCAGCATTAACAAGTCTTTTTGATAACCCACCAGTTTCCATAATCGCACCTGCAACCATAAAAAACGGAAGTGCAAGCATTGTAAAACTAGCTGTGCCAGAGTAAAGAGATTGTGCAATATAATTACTCGTTGTAACAGGGTCAATACCTATTAAAACAAATAGCGAAATAAATAAGGAAATTGCTATCGGAACACCTAAAAACATTAGTCCGAACATTACTATGAACATTATAGCCGTTGCCATTTATTTTCCCCCCTTTGCTTGTTTCATTAATTTTTCTTTAAATTCTTTTTCACAAGAAGCTAAATCCAAAGATGGTTTTGATGCCCCAAGTTCATTTTCATTTTCTTTAGTTAATTTTATAGTATCAGTAACCAATCTATATGATGTTAATACAAGTGAAACAGGTATAACAGCATATATTAATACGTTTGGTATGCCAAGCATAATTGTTTTACTTGTGCCTAATAATTCAATAACATCTAAAAGGATAATTGATATGTATATATTAAATACAGCAAAAACTATATTTGAAATAATTAGCATAGCTCTTTTAACTTTAAATGACATCATATCAAGTAAAAAATCAATTCTAAGATGTTTTCTTTTAGTAACAGCTCCTGCAATTCCAAAATAAATCATCCAAACAAACATAATTGTGGCAAGTTCTTCCATCCAAGTAAAAGAGAGTGTGAAAGCGTATCTACATAGCACCTGTGCAGCTAATAAAAATGTTAGTGTGAAAAAGCATATTGTAGATAGGTATATTTCAATTTCTTCTAAAAAGATTTTTTTATTAAATTTATTGTCTTTCATAATTTCCTCCTAATTTATTCTTCATAATTATCTAAAAATTCTACTAATTCATTAAATGCTTCCTCGCCCATATCTTCTTTTACTAAATCCCAAACTGGAATTACACTATCCTGGAAAGCTTTTAATTCATCTGGAGTTAATTCAGTTACCTGAACTCCACTATCTTTAATTATTTGTAAAAATGATTCATCAACTTCAAGACTTTTTTCTCTTCCGGCTTCTTGAGCTTCTATCATCACTTCTTGAATTAAAGCTTTATCTTCATCTGTAAATCTTGACCATATTACAGGGCTCATAGCAGCAATTGATACAGTATAGTTATGATTTGTTATAGTCATATATGGTTGCAATTCATACACTTTTGATGATACAATATTAGACACTGGATTTTCTTGACCATCAACCATTTTTTGTTGCAATGCTGTGTATAATTCAGAATAAGAAACTGGAGTAACAGCAGCTCCAAGTGCTTGCCAAGTTGCCGTTTGGATATTATCTGGCATTACACGAATTTTCACGCCTTCTAAATCTTCTGGTGAAGTAATTTCTTGGATAGAGTTAGTTAATTGCCTAAATCCAATATCCGAAAAGCCCAGCGGAATTACCCTTGTATCTTCTTGTGCTTTTTGCTTCCAAGACTCACCTATTTCTGAATCTAAAACAGCATGTGCCTCATCATAGTTTGCAAAAAGATAGGGTGTGTTAAGTCCTGCAAAAGCACTAGTATAACTCGCCCAAGAGCCATTGTTTAGTGAAATCATATCGAATGCACCATTTTGAAGTCCGCCGATATGTTCTTCTGTTGAAGATGCCAGTTGTCCATCTGGATAAAATTCACAGACTATACGACCATCTGTTCTTTCTTCGATTTCTCTCATAAAGTAATTTAGTGTAACTGCTAATGCAGTCTTTCCTTCCCCTTCAAATTCATTGGATGGTGAACTTGAGGCCACTCTTATTACTACTGGATTTTCCGGGGTTGCTTCATTTGATGGTGTCATTGTTGCGCTTGCACATCCTGTAAGTGATAACAATACACTTGATGTAACCACTAAAGATGTTAGTTTTTTCATAATTTTTTTCATTTTAACTCCTCCTACTTGCTAAAAAAATTACAGAATTTTTCTTTGACTTTTATACTTTTACGTTATATAATTGTGTAATAGTGATAATTTTTATCAACTTAAACACTTTTATTTTGTTAATTTTATTATAACCACTTCCAATTACTTTTACCAATATCAATTAGTTATTAATCTATAACTTGTAGATATAGATTTTAATTTTAATAAAAGGAGCTCTATGAATTACAATTCACTAATTTATTTTAAAACTGTTGCTGAACTTCAGCATTTTACTAAAGCTGCTGAAGCTTTATTTATATCTCAACCCGCTTTATCTAAAGCCATACATAATTTAGAAAAAGAACTTCAAACACCACTTTTTAAAAAAAGCGGGAGAAACGTTGTTCTAACACAGGCAGGCGAAATTTTTTATAAATATATTAAATTATCTATTGAAAATGTAGAAAATGGTATATCTGCTGTTGAAAATTATAAGAATTCTATAAAAAATACTATAAAAATATCAGCTATAAATTCTATGTACGCCAATTTTCTTCCTGAAAAAATAATAGACTTTAAATCTACTCATCCAGCTATTAAATTTAATTTAGAATTTAAAGGAACCTCTTTTATTTTAAATGATATTAAATCCAATATTAGTGATTTTGGAATTTGCAGCGATTTTGATTTATCTGGCGAATATGCTAATTTTGAAAGGGTACTGCTAAAAATTGAACCTATTGCTATTATCACTAGTAAAAATCATAAACTCTCCCTTAAAAAAAGCGTTAGTATTAATGAATTGCAAAACGAGAAATTTATAGTTTATAAAAAAACTAAGTTTGGTACTAATAAAATATTAAATTCTATGTGTGCAGATTATAATTTCACACCTAATATAACTACCGAAGCCTATAACGATCATGCATTATGTGCATTAGTTTCGATGGGCGAGGGAATATCTTTAATTTCAAAGCATTCTGGTATTTCACTTGATCAAGTGGCTGTTCTTGATATTATTCATAATCCCGTTCCTAAAAGGCGCATTTATATGATATGGAATAAGGATAAAATCCTTTCAAACGCTTGCCTTGAATTTATCAATTTAATGAAATCAAATACCTAATACAAAAGAGTTGCTAACTTTATTTTAAATTTATAATAAAAAGAAGGGGTCTATATGAAGCATAAAATTACTGCAACTATTCTTATTATAGCATTAACTTTTATTCTAACTTCTTGCACATCTACTTCAAAAAATCGAGAAGAAGAGCTTTTAAATCAAAACGAGGCATTGATTTTAGAAAATGAAAATTTGAAACTTGAACTTGAAAATTTAAAAAGTGACGAAATCGTTACAATCGAAATTTTGGGTGAAGTTGGACTTGTTTATTATTGTGAAGTTGAAAATAATATAGATATGCGCCCTGGCTTTGTCCTATCATTAGTTAGCCTATTTCAATCCACTCCATTTTTAGTTTATATAAGTGATGATATTGCAGATAAATTAGAAGAAAAAAACTACTATATTTTCACACCTGAAGGTGGAGCTACAAGTGTTAATAAAGGAGAGTTAATGGCTAACATATGGGATGAGGATAAAATCAATGTTGAGTTTTTGGCATCTGATGAACCTTTATATTTAATATCTTTTCGAGAAGCTAATTTAAACGAAACTGGAATGAATTCTTTATCATTACAATATAAAATTATATAAAAAATGAGCATCACTTATAATGTGATGCTCATTTTTATTAATAGTGAAAAACTACTCTTAAAAAAACTAGAGCTATAACTCCTGGAAGTGATAAAACACTTGCTATAAATGCAGAATAAATATTAATCATTATGTAGCACCCAGTTACTGAAGATGTAAGATTTATAATAAGTAAACTTATTATCCCTATTCCAGAACTTTTAAGTGCCACTCTAACTGGATGCTTTGTTTTACTAATTAAATATGCCATCAAAACTAAAACTATTGCCATAATTATGAGTGCTAAAAATTCCATATTTTCTATCTCCTTTAAATTTTTATTGTTTGATTTTCTGTTTCATAACTTCTTATTTTGCTAACTAAAAATCCATGCCTTGCAGTTAGGCTCATTTTTTCATAAATAATTGATTCCACTAAGTATTCATCACTTGCTAGATTAAACATTTCCTCGTTTATCTTCATTTGCACTCTGATATTTTTTAATTCCTGTTTTAAAAGGGTTAATTCCTTGTTATCTTCTTTTTTCTTCATCTAAAAATTTCCTTTTATTTTTAGTATTGCTACACTTATTCATTTATATGCAATATTTTCCAATAAAAGTATAAAAATTAAAATGCAAGCCTATAAATATTATAGTCTTGCATTTTTTAATTTTAAATATTCTTCTCTTTTTCTGCCTTAATTGTTTTATAAATAGTAATGCCCATATCAATCAAAACAAATATACTTATTACAATAGGGAAAAATTTAATATAATTTGCTGTAAAATCAGTTAGCATTGAATATTCCACAAATTCAGCTGTTAAAATATTATTATCACTAAAAATATATAAAAAACTAACAATTGTAATACACCCTGTTATAATATTAGTTAGCATAACTCTTTTTGTGTATCTGCCATCGATTATTTTAATTATATCATCAGTAATTCCAGCAAAGCCAATAATTAAAATAATCCACCAAGCACCCCTTATAAATTCAACATTAAAAACGCTTAAAATTTCATTATTAAAAACAAATTCAAAGGCAATTAGATTTGGTGCTAGTATTAAAATTGTTGTAAATAAAATATTTAAAGCCAAGCTTAGTATTGTTTCTACCATACTTATCTTTTCCTGTTTTTTTGGAACAGGTGGCAGACTTTCAAATGTGAATTCTTCTATATTAACTGATTTTCTTTCGAGAAGTGCAAAAACAATAGTCATCACACCTATTATAGCAACACTAACAGAAAACACATCACCCAGTAATGAATATATCCCATTTACAGCATCTATATTATTAATAGCTATGTTTATAAAAGTAGATACTGAAAGCCCAAAAGCAACAGCTAATAATATTATTTTTAAAAACATTTTATATTTAATAAAATATATTCCTGAAATAAGCGATTTCTGTTTTCCAAGCCCATATTCAGCCCCTACTTCTGCTGGCGTTCCAAGTTCAGTTAAAACAACTCTAACATCCTTTTCAGTTGGAGCTATATCCGCACATCTTTCTTCAATCATATCATCTATTATTGAGCGAAGTTCGTTTGTGATATCATTTTTTTGCTTATATGGAAGATACCTTGAAACATCGTATAAATATCTTTCAATTAAATCATTCTTCTTTTCCATCTTCTATTTCTCCTTTTAATAAATTATTT
The DNA here is from genome assembly GCA_964525015.1 of uncultured Oscillospiraceae bacterium. Taxonomy (GTDB): domain Bacteria; phylum Bacillota; class Clostridia; order Oscillospirales; family Ruminococcaceae; genus RGIG3102. Next base: position 45,562 of record CAZGFY010000013.1, on the reverse strand, counting down.
ATACTATTTGAATAGCTTTGCCAGTGAATTTTCATTTTTTCTAAAACTTCTATACCCATAGGAGTTATAATATAGTATTTCCTTGGTTTTCCTTCTCCAATCTCCCATTTACTCTCAAGTAATTTTTGTGTTTCCAATCTTCTCATTAAAGGGTATAATGTATTACCTTCTATTGAAATTCCATTTTCTTCTAAAGTCTTCACAAGTTTATACCCATATGTAGGCTGAGTTAACTGACTTAAAACTAATAAAGTTAAACTTCCACGGCGAAGTTCGAGCATTAAGCCTGATATAATTTCTTTTGCATTCATCTATAAATCCCCTTTCTAAAGTTTATTATTCTTACTGTCAAATTTATTATACTGTATTGCACACACTATTGTCAATAACAAAATACAGTTTTATAAAATATTTTTTATAAATAAAAAATCAAGCAAGGAAATTCTTGCTTGATTTTTGCTTTTTATCTTCTTTTTTTAGATTTTTTCTTAGCATCTTCATAAAAAGGTTTTTTCTTTTCTTTTGGCTTTGAAGAATTGGTTTTAAAGCTATTAGTTTTTTCTTTTTTATACTTATTTTCCTTTTTAAAACTGGATTTCCTTTTTAAATTTTCCTTTTGATTAGCCTTATCTTTTCCAACCTTATTTATATCCCCAAGTTCTAAAACAAAATCTATATTACCATTTAAAACATCTGTTTTTGCTAGATAAACTTCGATTTCATCGCCAATAGCAAAGCTTTCTCCCGTTAAAATGCATGAAATTTTAAATCCTTCTTCCAAAACTGGATTTATCATATCTAGTTTTGATATATGAACTAAGCCTTCAACTGTATTATCTAAAGAAACATATATTCCAAAATTTGTTACCGATGTTATAACACCTTTAAATTTATCTCCTATAAAGCTCGACATATACTGGGCTTTATAAATATCATCTGCTCCTCTTTCAATTTGCATTGCAACTAATTCACGCTCACTTGATTGAACTGCTGCTTTTTGGGTAAATTTTAGATATCTTTTATTTATTTTTTCTTTTGAATATCCTTTTATATAATCAGAAATCACTCGATGGATTGCCAAATCGGGATATCTTCTTATAGGGCTTGTAAAGTGAGAATAATCGGATAGCCCTAGCCCAAAATGCCCAATTGATTCAGCTGTGTATTTTGCCTTCGACTGACTTCTTAAAACTCCCATATGAACAAACTTTTCAAATTTTGTGCCTTTAGTCTCATCTAAAAGTTTACTTAAAGCTAATTGCAAGCCTTTATCTTTATCTTCTATTCTGAAATTTAGTCTTGTTAAATTATCTCTTAAAATTCCTAGCTTTTCTTCGCTTGGCTCTTCGTGAGTTCGATATAAAAATGGAACTTCTTTATCCTTTGAAAATCTTGCAGCACAGTTATTAGCAAGGAGCATAAATTCTTCTATCATCATTTCAGATAAGCCACGAGCTCTTTTTTCTATACCCACAGGGATATTATCTTCATTAAAAATAATATAAGCTTCATCGCTTTCAATGCCCATACTTCCCCTTGCTTTTCTTTTTTTATCTAAAAGGAGATATAATTCATATAAATTTTTAAATTCGCTTGATAAAAAGCTGTATTTTTCTTCTATTTTGCTGCTTGCAGTTTTTGCATAAACATCATTTATTTCGCTGTAAACCCCTTTAATTTTAGATTTTATAATAGCTTTATAAAATTCATATTTTAAAACATCGCCATTATTATCTAAATAAATATCACAGCTAAGCGAAAATCTTAAAACATTTGGATTTAAAGAACACACATTATTTGAATAATCTTTTGGTAGCATAGGAATAACGCTTTGCCCAAAATAAATTGAAGTGCCCCTTTCAAATGCTGATTTATCGCATAGGCTATTTGGTTTTACAAAATGGCTAACATCTGCTATATGCACCCCTAGAATAAATCCGTTTTCATCTCTTTTAATGCTTATAGCATCATCGATATCCTTTGTTTTTTCGCTATCTATTGTGAAGATATTTTCATTTGTTAAATCTCTTCTATATTCTCTTTGCGAGTTTATATCCATAGCATTTGAAATGCTAAAAGCTTCGTTTACTTCTTCCGTTGTAAATAAAACTGGCACTTTCTTTTGTGCTAATAATAATTCAACTGATTTTTCGCTATCATCTATAACTCCTATAACAGTTTTAATATTAGCAATTAGCGAGCGATGCCCCTTGCCCCTATTTTTAAGAGTTATAATAATAACATCTCCATCATTTAATTTTTGCTTTGTGTTTATAGGAACAGATAATGTAGGCGAGTCTTTAAGCTGTGCAAAAAGCCCCTCCCTTGTTTTTTGTACTATCGCTGTTATTGTATCGTTTTCTTTTATAAAATCGATAACTTCAGCTTCTTGATTTCTTGCTGATTTTATAGGCTTTATATAAACTTCATCCCCTACAACAGCACCTTTCATAAACTTTCCAGCCACAAAGTAGTCGCTTTTATTATCTTCAACTCTTGCAAAGCCGTAATTTTCTGTTAGCTTTACAATTTTCGCTTTTAGAAGATTTTTATCATTTTCAAGTAAATTCTCTTTTGATTTCTTACTACTTTTATATCTATCTTGATTTAAATAAACAAGCCCATTTTTTTCTACTAAATACCCATTATTTAACAAGCTATCAATAGCTGTAAAAAACTTTTTATTTCCTTTGAATTTATTTTTTAATTGCTTAAAACTTTTAGGTCCATTTAAAAGTTCTTTAATTATTCTATCTTTTACTGGCATTTTACCACCTTTCCTTTCTTTAGAGTGTTTAGGGTTACCCCGATATTACCCCAATATTATATCTTAAAAAGTAAAATAGCCGCCACTTGAGTGACGGCTTAAAATATTACATAAATGCGATTAACAGATTAACAACAATTGTCACAATAAAGAATGCACCTGCAACATATTTTGTTACCATAGCTGCTTTTGCACTAACTGAACGTGACTGCATATTTTGATAGCTTTCACTAGAGCCAGAAAAAGCTCCCATTCCGCTTTGCTTTGATTCTTGTGATATAACTAAGAAAACTAAAACTAAACATACCACTATTAAAATTGCACCAGCAATCATTTCATAAATACTCATTAAATTGTCCCACCTTTCGTGTAACTTATTATTCGACTAACTAATTTTATCACAACTTACCTTTTAATGCAAGCTATTTTTAAAATGATAACTGCTCAGCAATATCATTTTCCTTTAAAAAACTTCCAGCAGCTGGAATATTTTTTGTTCTGAATTTGTTAGGATTATCAAGTTGTGCTTTAGAAAGCGTTTTAACAGTTTTTAAAACTTGCTTTGATTTTAAAGTTAAAACTTGTACGCCGATAGAATTTTTAGTTGTTTTTTCTGAAATTTGGCTTGTGTTTACAACTAGTGCTCTATTAACATCGCTGATAAACACTAAATCTTCATTTTCATTAAAATACATTATTTTAACAATTTTTGATTTATCGCTATAAGCATTAATTAATTTTTTTCTATTTTGCTTTGTTTCATATGAAGCCATTGGAATTTTTGCAGCCTTTCCATTTTCAAAACTAAATAGCATAAATCCTTTATAATCTTTTATCATAACCATATAAAGAATGTTTTCATTTTCTTCCATTGATAATTTTGCAGGTGCAAATTCGCCAAGTGAAGAAGCTTTTGTATCCTCAAAAGTTGCAGCTCTTGCTTTATAAACCTGCTGTTTATCGGTGAAGAATAAAAGCTCTATATCATTTGTAGTTTCTAAATGAAGGATAACTTCATCATCAGCTTTTAATTTATGCTCACTACTCATTCTTAGAGATTGTGGCGTTATCTTTTTGATATATCCTTGTTTTGTTAAGAATAGATTTACTGGATAAGGATCGATTTTTTCTTCCTCATTTTCCACTATTTCCTGCTTTGTGTTATATAAAACATCTGTTTTTCTTGGTTTTCCATATTTTTTAATAACACTTTCAAGCTCTGCAATAATAATTTTGCGAACCTTTGTTTCGCTTTTTAAAATCGCTTCTAAATCTTCGATTTCTTTAACTAGTTCATCAATTTCTTCTATTCTTTTTAAGATATAGTTTTTATTTAATTGGCGAAGACGAATTTCAGCCACATAGTCTGCTTGTATTTCATCTATTCCAAATCCAATCATCAAATTCGGGATAACTTCTTTATCATCTTCTGTATTTTTAACTATATCAACAGCCTTATCAATATCTAAAAGTATCGCTTTTAAGCCTTTTAATAAATGCAGTCTTGATAATTTGTTTTTTAAATCAAAGCTTGTTCTTTTCTTAACGCACTCTATTCTAAAACTAATCCATTCTTCTATAATACTCTTAACGCCTAAAACCATAGGTGTTGAGCCAATTAATATATTAAAATTAGCTGAGAATGTGTCTTCTAATGGAGTTAATTTAAACAGCTTTTGCATTAACTTTTCAGGGTCTTGTCCTCTTTTTAAATCAAATGTTATTTTTAAACCATTTAAATCGGTTTCATCTCTCATATCATTGATTTCTTTGATTTTCCCCTGCTTTACCCCATCTGCAACCTTGTCCATTATCGCTTCGATAGTTGTAGTTGGTGGTATTTGAGTAACCTCAATCATATTGTATTCTTTAATATATTCCCATTTTGAGCGAATGCGAACACTGCCTTTACCAGTGTTATACACTGAGTTTAAATCACTCTGATCGTGCAGGATATATCCGCCACCTGCAAAATCAGGGCCAAGCATTGTATCTGCGACATTGTGCTGGCTATCCTTGATTAAAGCAATAGTTGTTCGGCATACTTCTTCTAAGTTAAATGAGCAGATATTAGACGCCATACCAACGGCAATACCAAGTGTATTATTAGTTAAGATATTTGGAAAGGTTGTTGGAAGTAGGGTTGGCTCTTTTTTAGTTGAATCATAGTTATCAACAAAAATAACTGTTTCTTTATCTATATCTCTAAATAATTCTTCGCAAACTGCCTCTAGTTTTGCCTCGGTGTATCTTGAAGCAGCATAAGCCATATCTCGGCTATATCCCTTACCAAAGTTACCCTTACTATCAACAAATGGAACGAGCAGGCTTTCATTACCCCTAGCCAGCCTTACCATTGTTTCGTATATCGCACCATCACCGTGCGGGTTTAATCTCATCGTTTGCCCAACTATATTTGCTGATTTTTGCTTATTGCCTTTTAAAAGCCCCATTTCATACATAGTGTATAAAAGCTTTCTATGGCTTGGCTTAAATCCATCTATTTCAGGAAGCGCCCTTGAAACGATAACGCTCATAGCATATGGCATATAGTTTTCTTGCAAAGTGCGAGTTATTGGCATTTGTATTACTTCGCCAGAACTTATAATCTCAACGCTATCATCAAGCGTTGGCCTTGTATTCTTTGGCATATTTTTTTGCTTTTTTGCCATAATATTTCCCTTTCTTAAGGTTTTTAATTTTTCATAAATATTTGATATCCAAATTCAAAATTTCAGCTATCTGCTTTGCTGAAAAGACAAAACTCAGTGTAATAAAAACTCCAGTTTTTATTCCTAGGCTATGATAAATCTAGTTGGTCTAAATATTGTGCACCAAAATCTTGAATAAATTGCTTTCTTCCTGCTAGATTATCGCCTAGTAGTAAATCAAACATTTCCCCTGTTTTTTCTAAATCTTCTTTACAAACCTTAACTAAACGGCGAGTTTGTGGATTCATAGTTGTTAGCCACATCATATCTGCTTCATTTTCACCAAGCCCTTTAGAGCGCTGAATTGTGTATTTTTTACCTTCAATTCTTGATAGAATATCCGCTTTTTCAGCTTCTGTATAGGCAAAATAGGTTTTGTCTTTTGTTGTTATTTCATATAAAGGAGATTCTGCTATATAAACAAAGCCATCTTCAATTAATTGTGGAGTTAGCTTATAAATCATAGCTAGGATAAGAGTTCTAATTTGAAATCCGTCAACGTCGGCGTCGGTACAAATAACAACCTTATTCCATCTTAAGTTTTCGATATTAAACGTTGAAATTCCACCACTTTTATACTTTGCCGGACTTTCAACCCCGCAACCTAAAACTTTTATTAAATCTGTTATAATATCGCTTTTAAATATTTTATCATAGTCGCTTTTTAAGCAGTTTAGTATTTTACCCCTAACTGGCATTAAAGCCTGAAAATTTGCATCTCTACTTGTTTTACAAGCGCCAAGCGCTGAGTCGCCTTCCACTATATATATTTCTCTTTCATTAATATCTTTGCTTCTGCAATCCACAAATTTATTAACTCTATTAACTATATCTATTTGCGCTGAAAGAGTTTTCTTTAAACCTTGGCGAGTCTTTTCGCTTTGTTCACGGCTTTGCTTATTAACTAAGATTTGCTGTGCAATTTTTTGCGCTTCTTCTGGCTTTTCAATAAAGTAAACTTCAAGTGAATGTTTTAAAAATTCATTCATAGCTTGAGTTATAAATTTATTTGTAATCGCCTTTTTAGTTTGGTTTTCATAACTTGTAACAGTTGAAAAACAGCTAGAGACGAAAACTAAGCAATCTTCAATATCTTCAAATTTAATTTTGCTTTCTGCTTTTTTATACAGCCCTTTTGATTTTAATAAATTATCAAACTGGCTAACAAAGCTTAGTTTTAAAGCTTTATCAGGGCTTCCGCCGTATTCTAGGAATGAAGAGTTGTGATAGTATTCGATTTTTTTAACTTTATTAGAAAACGCGAATGCAGCATTCATCTTAACTTTGTAAGATGGCATATCTTCTCTATCTTTTCCTTCTGCTTCTTTTGTATCAAAAATAATAGCTGATAATGCTTGTCCGTCCAAAATTTCTTCAACATAGTCTTTAATTCCATTTTCATAGAAAAACTCAGTTTCGATAAATCCTTTTTCGCCTTCTTCTTTAAATATAAAAAGAATACCAGGATTTACAACTGCTTGCCTTTTTAAAGTTTCGATAAAGTATTCGCTTTTAACATCTATATCTGAAAAAACATCTAAATCGGCTTTCCAGCGAATAGTTGAGCCTGTTTGCTTTTTAGTTGTTGGCTCTTTTTTTAGCCCCCCAACATTTTCGCCTTTTTCAAAATCTAAGTGATAATGAAAGCCATCTCTTATAATATCAGCTGTCATATATTCACTAGCATACTGAGTTGCACAAAGTCCAAGACCATTTAATCCTAGTGAAAACTGATAGTTGTCCCCTTGGTTGTTATTGTATTTGCCACCAGCGTACATCTCACAGAAAACCAGTTCATAGTTGTATCGTTCTTCATTTTTATTATAATCAACAGGAATACCTCTAGCAAAATCTTGAATTTCGATAGAGCCATCTTTAAATTTAGTTAATATTATTTTTTTGCCATAGCCTTCTCTAGCTTCATCAATACTATTAGATAGTATTTCAAAAATTGAATGCTGGCACCCTTCAATACCATCTGAGCCAAAAATAACAGCCGGACGCTTACGAACTCTATCGGCACCTTTTAAACTGCTAATACTCTCATTGGTATACTCTTTCTTTTTAGGCATTTTTACCCCCTTGTTTTTATTATATATCACATCTTAATATTAAACCCTATATCCCAGTTTATGTCAAGTAAAACTAATTATATCATTTATGTTAAGGCGTAAAAAGGACAGTATACTAACTGTCCTTTTAAAAATTTATTTGTCTTCTTTTAAATCGTCTGGTTTTTCATTTAAAAGTTTTTTCATTTCTTCGTCTACTTCTTCTAAAGCATCTACCACTTCTAATTTACTTTCTTCTAAAGTTTCACTCACTTGTTCTAAAACTTCTTCTTTTTCAGTTTCGATTTGAGCTGTGATTTCTTCTAAAGTTTCAGTTTCTTCATTAACAACTACATCAACAATTGATTCTTCTTCCTCTTCTTCTTTACTTGAAGATAGGTATTCTTCTGCTGTAATAGCTTTTGCGCCTTCCATTAATTCGATAAAGCGTTTAGCATTTATTTTTTCTGTAACCATTAATTCATTTGCAACTTCGTGAAGTTTATCAATATTATCTTTTAGAATATTCGTACAAGTAGAATATCCTTCATTTATAATATCTCTGATTTCTTCATCAATTTCAGTTGCAATAGCTTCTGAGTAATCTTTAGTGTCGCCTGCTCCATATGCATAACCTTGATTATTTCCATACACAACAGTTCCAAGTTTTTCTGAGAAACCATATCTTTTAACCATCGCTTTAGCTGTTGCAGTAACTCTTTCTAAATCATTAGATGCACCAGTTGAAATATCGCCTAGTATAATTTGCTCAGCTATTCTACCACCTAAAAGAGTAACAATGTTATCTTTCATTTGAGTTTTTGTTGTGTAGCTAGAATCTGTTTCTGGCATTGAAAGTGTGTATCCACCAGCCATACCACGAGGGATAATCGAAATTTCTGTAACAGGGTCTGCTGTTTCTGAATAATAAGTTGCAACTGCGTGTCCTGCTTCGTGATAAGAAACAAGGATTTTTTCTTTTTCAGTAACAACTTTTGAGCGTTTTTCTGGCCCTGCGATAACCTTTATTGTAGCTTCTTCAATTTCTGCTTGAGTAATAGCTTTTTTATTCTTTTTCGCTGCCATTAAAGCTGCTTCATTTATTAAATTCTCTAAATCAGCACCAGTAAATCCTGGAGTTGATTTTGCTACATAGCTAAGCTCTACGTCTGGTGCCATTGGTTTTCCAGCTGTGTGAACTTTTAGTATTTCTTCTCTTCCTTTAACGTCTGGTGCGCCTACATAAACCTGTCTATCAAAACGGCCCGGACGAAGAAGTGCTTTATCTAGGATATCTGCACGGTTTGTTGAAGCCATAACGATAACGCCGGCATTTAGGCCAAATCCGTCCATTTCAACTAGCAATTGGTTTAGCGTTTGTTCTCTTTCATCGTGACCACCACCAATACCTGAGCCCCTTTGACGGCCAACAGCATCGATTTCATCTATAAATATAATTGATGGAGCATTCTTTTTAGCTTTATCAAATAAATCACGAACTCTTGAAGCACCAACACCAACATACATTTCCATAAATTCAGAACCTGAAATTGAGAAAAACGGAACTCCTGCTTCACCAGCAGTAGCTTTAGCTAAAAGAGTTTTACCAGTACCTGGAGGGCCTGCTAATAATACACCTTTTGGGATTCTTGCGCCAAGCGAATCATATTTTTTTGGATTTTTAAGAAAATCTACAATCTCTTCAAGCTCGCCCTTTTCTTCATCAACACCAGCAACATCCTTAAATGTTTTTCTATTGTTTGGGTCTAATTCTTTTGTTTTTATTCTGCCAATTGAAACGCCACCCTTTGAGCCACCTTTTGTTTGCGTGTAAAAGAAAACCACAACGCCAACTAGTGCAACTATCATAAACAATGTCATTATCGTGTTAAAAGTTGTCATTGGATCGGTTGTAACTGACCAATCGTATACAACATCATCATCGTATTCAGAAATCCTATCTAAGAATAAAACAACATTTGTAACTTTATACGTTAATATATTTTCTTCTTCGCCATCTTTATTAACAATTGGCTCTGGATTAACTTTATTTGGAACGCCTTCTTTTAAATAAACAGTTAGATTTCCGTTCCCAAAATCTAATTCATACTCTTCAACACTACCAGCTTTAAATAAATCAACAACTTCACTTGTTTTATATCCTTCAACAGCTTCTGTGTTTGAAAACATATATGTTACAAGTAATAATGCGCCAATTATTAATAAAATAGTAATCGATGAGCCATTCTTTTTTTGTTTTAACAAAGTCTATTCTCCTTTATTTTTAATATTATTTTCCTTCATAAACACTAGGCTTTAAAACGCCGATGTATGGAGCATTGCGATATTTCTCATCATAATCAAGCCCGTATCCTACAACAAATTCATCCGGAACTTGTTTTCCAATATATTTTGCTTTAACTGAGCTTAATCTTCTTGAAGGCTTGTCTAATAGTGTTACAATTTCAATACTTTTTGGATTTCTTGATTTTAGTAAATCTAAAATAAACTCTAAAGTTAGCCCTGTGTCTAATATATCCTCAACTATTAAAACATCTTTATCTTCTAAAGTTGTGTCTATATCTTTAACTATTTTAACATTACCCGTAGTTTTTGTTCCCGAGCCATAAGAAGACACAACCATAAAATCCATTTCTAAATGAGTGTCGATAGCTCTTACTAAATCTGCTAAAAACACAACTGCGCCTTTTAATATTGTTATAAGAAATAGATTTTTATCTTTGTAATCTTCTGTTATAACTTTTCCTAATTTTTCAACTATTTCGTTTATTTCTTCTTTTGTTAAAAGAATTTCTCTCATATCATTTTTCATCATTAGTTATCCTTTTTCTAAATTATTTTTACAATTAAAACCCTATTTGTATTTTTTGAAATTTCATAAGGCTTATTCACCCCATAATTTTCTACAAACACAATTTCTTCGCCATCTGCTAAAATTAAAATTTTATCTCTTTTTCCTTTTTCAATTTTATCTTCGATAAATAGTTTTTTCAATGTTTTAGTAACATTTCTTTTTGAGAGCGTTATTTTATCATTGATTTTTCTATTACGAAGTTTTGGCTCACTTTTTATTTTATCATAATCTATATAATAAATAAAAGGTTTTTTGCTACTTTTTTCTAAATTTTTTGTTTCATCTAATAAAAAAACTATCTTTTTATCAAAAAAATCGATTTCTTTATCAAAAGCAATATCAATTTCAAAATTTACATTAGTAATTTCTGGCTTTTTATCAAAATATAAAACTTTATTTTTTATATTCACAAATAAATTATCCAATAGTTGTTTTGAGTAGTTTCCTTTATTTAAATTTTGGTAAATGCTATTTATATTATCAAAAGTTAAACAGCCTTGATTTTCAAGTAAGTCCCTTAAAAATTGTTTTATAACAACGGGGTCTTCTTTTAATATCTCTAAAATAGAAAATCCATTTTCACATCTTGCATTATTGTATAGATTATCACCTAATTTTGTTAAGAATGTGTTTATATCTTCCATTTCTTTTGAAAAGTTTGATATAGAGTTTTCTATCGCTGGATTTATCTGTTTTAAACTTGGAATAACTTTTAATCTTATTTTATTTCTTGAATAAATATCTTCAAAATTTGTCTTGTCAGTAACAAAGGGGACAGCATTTTCTTTGCAATATTCTTCTATTTCAGCCCTAGATACTTCAATTAAAGGGCGATAGATATTTTCTCTTATTTTTGATATTCCTTTTAAGCCTTTTATATTTGTTCCACGAGTTAGATTAAATATAATTGTTTCTAAATTATCACTCGCTGTGTGCGCTGTTAAGAGTTTTGCGCCTGTTTCTTTGTGCACCTTATTAAAAAATTCATATCTAATTTCTCTTGCCCAACTTTCAGTAGAAAGACGTTTTGGTTTTTTTATATCACTCATAAAAGCTTTATAAACAAAAACTTTCACATTATTCTCTCTTGCATATTCTAAAACAAATTTTTCTTCCTCCTCACTTTCTTTGCGAAGGCCGTGATTTATGTGAATTGCAATTAAATTTATATTTAATTTTTCCCTTTGAGTACACAAAAAGTGAAACAGTGCCATACTATCAGCTCCACCTGATAGACAAACTGCCACTGTATCACCGCTATTAATCATATTATATTCTTTTATCGTTTTTAATATTTTAATCTTCATCTGTGTGTACATAATCAACATTGTAAAATCTTGTATGGGCGCCGTCCCAGCCAAGGTAAACTTTTCCAACTTCACCATGACGATTTTTTGCTACTATACATTCTGCTTGATTTTGATTTACTTCAGGGCTTTGGTCGTAGTATCCGTGCCTGTATAAAAACAAAACTATATCAGCATCCTGCTCAATCGATCCTGAATCCCTTAAATCGGATAATTGTGGGCGAGTATCTTTTGTTGCCCCTTTTTCAGCACTACGAGAAAGCTGAGAAAGTGCAATAACTGGCACCTCTAATTCTTTTGCCATTATTTTTAAGTTTCTCGTGATATCACTAACCTCTTGAACCCTGCTTTCAGTTCTTTTTCCTGAAGACATAAGCTGAATATAGTCTATAATAACAAGCCCTACATTATCAACTTCTGGATCTTGGTTTAGTCTTCTAATCTTCGCTTTCATTTCAGCAACTGTTATATTTGCTGAATCATCAAGATAGATAGGCATATCAGAAACAGTGCCAACAGCATTACCAATGCTTTCCCATGCATCAATTGGAATTTCTCCCGAGCGCATCATATGAGAATCTATTAAAGCTTCTGCTGATATAATTCTTTCAGTTAACTGTTCTTTACTCATCTCTAGTGAAAAAATAGCAACCGGCTTTTTATCTCTTGCCGCAATATTAGTTGCAATATTGATAACAAAACTAGTTTTTCCCATACCCGGACGTGCTGCTAAAACAACTAAGTCGCTTTTTCCAAGCCCTGTTAGTTTACCATCTAAATAATCAAAGTGAGTTTTTAAGCCAAGGTATTTATCCCTATCTTTTCCAGACATCTTTTTTAATCTATCAAAGCTTGTCGCAACAGGGTCGCTGATATGTTTTAAGCTATTATTATCTTTCCCTTGCCTTAATTCATATATTCTTTGCTCTGCTGATTCTAGTAAAAGCTCAGCACCTTGAGATTCTTGAGTTTGCTGGAGAATATCTCCTGCCGTTTGCATTAATTGGCGAACTAGATATTTATCTCTTAATATTTTTACATAATATTCAACATTTGATAAACTTGGAACAGTGTCGGCAAGCTGTGCTAAATACACCTTTGCATCATTTTCAGAAGAAAATGTTTTTCTTTCTAATACTTGATTTAAAACAGTTATAAAATCAGCTGGAATATTCGACATAAATAGTTTATGTATTTCGCTGAAAATCTCCCTATTTTGCCTTGCGTAAAAATACTCTTCTTTTACCTGCTCAATTATAAGTGAAATTAACTCTTCATCAATTAAGGCTGCACCTAATATAGCCTGCTCCGCATCCATAGAATACGGTTGCAAGACTCCTGCATTTTCTAAAGCTATATTAAGTTTATCCATCTATTTTTCCATCCCTTTATCAACTTTTATTATTCTTTAACTAAAACTGTTACCTTTGCTATAACTTCTGGGTAGATTTTAACTGTACATTCAAAACTTCCATAAGCTTTTATATCATTCATAACTAACTTCTTTTTATCTATATTAACCTTTAATTGATCTTTTAAAGCTATTGCAACATCTTTTGAGGTAACTGCACCAAAAAGTTTGCCTTCTTTGCCTGCTTTTGCTTTTATAACAACTTCTTTTTCATGCATTTGTGCTTTTAATTCATTAGCTGCTTTTAGTTCTTCATTTTTATGGTGAGCTTTTGCACTTTCTTTTATCGCAACATCTTTTAGGGCGCCATCTGTTGCTTCTTTAGCTAGTTTTTTAGGAAATAAAAAATTTCTAGCATATCCATCAGATACACTAACAACGCTATCTTTTTTACCTAAATCTTTAACATCTTGTAATAATACAACTTTCATAATTTAAAATTCCTTTTCTTTATTAATTTTTAAGATTTATTGTTCATATAATCATCAATACTATCTTTTATTTTTTCTTCAACCTCTTCAAGTGAAATATCTTCAAACTGTGCACCAGCCATAGTTAAATGTCCACCGCCACCTAAGTTTTCCATTAAAACTTGAACATTTACACTGCCAAGGCTTCTTGCAGAAATATTTATCTTATTATCCATTTTAACTGCAACAATAGATGCATCTATTCCATCTAAAACTAATAAATCATTCGCACCTTGTGGAATAGCGATAAATAAATCTTGAGTCATCCATTCATTTATCGAAACTGCAACTCCGTTATATATACTCGCCTCGCTAACTATTCTTGCCTTTGCCTCATACACTTTTTTTGGTATTGTAAACATTCTTAAAACATTGCTTGTGCTCGCTCCTTGCCTTCTTAAATAAGCTGCCGCTTCAAATGTTCTAACACCACATCTTTCAGCAAAGTGCCTTGTATCTAGCATAATCCCTGATAAAAGTGAATCAGCGTAAACATTTGGCATATTATATGAAGCTGGGAAAATGTACTGGATTAATTCACTCACAAGTTCGCTTGCTGAAGATGCATACGGCTCGTGATATGAAACTACTGATTTTATAATATCATCAACCAATCTTCGGTGATGATCTATAACGACAACCTTTTTAACTGAATTTGCAAGTTGCTCACTTTCTGCCATTTTAGCAGTATGACAATCTACAACTATTAATAATGTATTCTTATTAGCTAAATCAAGAGCTGTGTTTGGATGAATAAAAATTTCCTTATTTGAAAATTCAGCCTTCACTTTATTAATTAAGCTTGATGCCGTTGTGGCATTTTCATCAACAACTATAAAACATCTTTTTTCTAAGCTTTCAACCGCTGCATACATACCAACTGCTGAGCCAATAGCATCTAAATCGCTCATTTTATGCCCCATAATAAGCACTGTTTCGCTTTGCTCGATTATATCTTTTAAAGACTGGGCAATAATCCTAGTTCTAACCCTGCTTCGCTTTTCTACACTCGGAAGAGTTCCTCCAAAGAATTCATATTTATCATTGCTTTTTATAACAGCTTGATCGCCCCCCCTACCGAGCGCCATATCAAGTGCTTGGCGAGCGAGTAAATCATTTTGATAAAAGCTATCGCCATCTTTGCCTACACCAATAGAGAGTGTAACACTATTTTCTTTTCCTATATTTCTTGATTTATTTAAAATCTCAAACTTTGATTTATGTATTTCATCAAAGTATCTCTCTTCTATAACAATATGATATCGGCTTTGCCCGATTTTTGTTGCAACACCTTTACAGCTATTGCTAAAATCTTCCACTATCTTATCAAGGCTTGCCATAATTCTTGCCCTTGAAGATTCTTTTAATTCTTTTAATACCTCATCATAAGTATCCACAACTATATGAAAGACAACTGGCCTTGTTAATTCGTATTCCCTTGCCTTTTCTTTAAGCTGAGTATTATCTATAAAATATGAAACATATATCCCATTTCCTTTACTAGCAAAAGAAGAAAAAGAAGTGTATTCTTTTTGATTAAAAGCTATATCACAGCCTGTTTGCTCACAGCTTTTTTCTAAATCAAAGGATGGGATTACTTTATTTAGTGAAAACAGCATTAAGTTTTGATTATTTAAAAACTCTTCTTTGAATTTTGCATTATACCAAATAACTGTTTTTTTACTTGCAATAAATGCTGGAATACTTAAATTTTCAAGGCTAATTTTTTGTAAATCATCTTCTATTACTTTTCCTTGAAAGATATTTCTAATTATCTTTCTAATCGAGCGAACATTTAAAACTAATATTATTATTAATACTATTGAAACTACTAAGCTAATTAAAAAAAGCTGTAAATCAAGACTAGCGTTGACGATAAAACTTACCGCCAACACTAATAATAAAATAGTTATTAAAATATCATTTCCTAAATATTTATTTTTCATTTAGCTAGCCTCTTTTACTATAAAACTATTATTTATTATTTAACATATAATTATATTTTACAGTATTTTTTAAATTTTTCAATACAGAAATTTTAAACTTCCATAACAATAGGCAGAACCATCGGGCTTTTCTTTGTTCTTCTATATAAAGTATTTGAAACCTGTTCACGGATTTTTGATTTAATAACCATCCAATCTTTATATTCATAATCTTGATATTTTTCAAGTACTTTTCTTGCTGAAATTCTAGCTTCTGTAATTAAAGCTTCGCTTTCTTTTACATAAACAAATCCACGAGATACAATATCAGGTCCACTTAAAACTTCACCAGTGGCTGAATCAACAGTGAACACAACCACCACAAGCCCATCTTGTGATAGATGCTTTCTATCTCTTAAAACAACACTGCCAACATCGCCAACACCAAGCCCATCTACTAAAACTTGACCTGATGTTACACTTTCTTCAACGCTTATTCCATCTTTTGAAACTTTTAAAACGCCACCTACATCGCCAATGATTATATTTTCCTCTTTAATGCCTTGTGCCATTGCAAGTTGTGCGTGCTTTTTAAGATGCTTGTATTCGCCGTGAACTGGGATAAAGTATTGTGGCTTAATTAAATTTAAAACCATTTTAAGTTCTTCTTGAGCTGCGTGCCCTGAAACGTGTACTTCATACATTGATTCATAAATAACTTCTGCTCCAAGCTTTAATAATCCATTAACAACCTTGGTAACCATTTTTTCATTCCCTGGAATCGGAGTTGCAGAAATAATAATAAAATCTTGCTTTCCAACTACAAATTGTCGGTGTGAGCCAGCTGCCATTCTCGATAGGGCACTAAGAGGTTCGCCTTGTGAGCCTGTTGTTATAATAACCACCTGTTCTGGTTTATAATCCTTAACCTTTTCAGCATCAATAACCAATGTTTTTGGAGCTTTTAGATATCCTAGCTCAAATGCCATTTCAAAGTTTTTAATCATACTTCTCCCAGAAACAGCAACCTTCTTTTTATATTTCACGGCTAAATCTAGTATTTGCTGAATTCTATAAATATTAGAAGCAAAAGTTGCGATAATTATTCTTTTCTTTTGACTGTTTGCTCTTTCAAATAATGGAACTAAACTTTCCCCAACTGCTCTTTCTGAGGCTGAATGGCCTTTTCTTTCAGCATTAGTTGAATCTGAAAGCAGGGCTAAGACACCTTCTTGACCATATCTTGCAAAAGTTGCAAGGTCTGTTGTATCGCCTTGTGGTGGAGTAAAATCAATTTTAAAGTCCCCCGTTGTGATAACAACTCCTGCTGGTGATTCAATCGCAAGTGCAACTGCATCTGGAATAGAGTGGTTAACGTGGATTGGCACAACTGTCATACAACCAAGCTTTATTTTATCAAGTGGCTTAATTTCATTTATAGCAACAAGCCCTTGAAGAGAGTGTTCAGATAGTTTATTTTCAATTAATCCTTTTGTTAATTTAGTTGCATAAATAGGCAGATTAACTTTTTTTAATAGATAAGGAAGAGAACCAATATGATCCTCGTGACCGTGAGTTATAACTATCCCTTTAATTGAATCTTTGTTTTCTTCAACATATGTGAAGTCAGGGATTACTAAATCAACTCCGAACATTTCGCTATCAGGAAATGAAAGTCCGCAGTCTACTAAAATCTTATCCTGACCACATTCATACATTGTGATATTTTTCCCTATTTCATTTAAACCACCTAGCGGAACTATTCTAATAGCCTGTGCTGGCGCTTTTTTCTTTTTCTTATTATTGTAGTATCTTCTTTTTTGAACTGGCTTTTTATTTGTATTTTCCCCAGCTACTACTTTATTTGTTTCTTTTTTTGCATTATTTATATTTTCCATTATACCTCCAAGTATATATTCGCTTTTTTATATATTTTAAAATATGTAGTTTTTAAAACATAGCAAAAAGCGACCATAGTTTTCTCAAAACTAAGGTTTTGTTAATTTTTAAATTGTAAACGATTATCGATTTTAGCAAACAAACGTAACTTTTGGTAGTATGCTTTCATACACCCTTATATTCTTATATTACTCTTTTTTATAGCAAAATGTCAAGTATTTCAGTGTTTTATTGTGTATTCTTAACAATAAATTAATGAATTTTTAGCATTTAACTGTTATCACTATTATATATAATACTCTAAAAAATTGTGTTTGTATCTATCTTTTAATTAAATTTTAGTGTATAATAAAAAAGATAAAACAATAAAAAGGAATTTAACAAAGTGAAAACTATTTATTTATACACCGACGGTGCTTGTAGAGGAAATCCAGGCCCTGGGGGATATTGTGCTATTTTAAAATTTAATGGTCACGAAAAAATCGTGAGTGGTGGAGAAAAAGACACAACTAATAATAGAATGGAAATGTCGGCTGTGCTTTTTGGCCTTCGTGCTTTAAAAGAGCCTTGCAAGGTTATTCTAACGAGTGATTCAAAATATGTTTTGGATTCAATTAATAAAGGCTGGGTTTATTCTTGGCAAAAAAAAGGTTGGAAAAAATCAGACGGAAAACTTGCTCTTAATATAGATTTATGGGAGCAAATGCTAGTTGAAATCGCTAAACACCAGATAGAGTATGTATGGATTAAAGGGCATAACGGTCATCCTGAAAATGAGGAATGTGATAGAATTGCCGTTTTAGAAAGTCATAAGTTTTAAACATATTTTTAATTATTGGTTTAAAACTTTGTGATTATACATCTATTTTGTGATAAAATCACATTTTCTAGTTTATTTTATTAAAATTTTAATATTTTTATTGCAAAGTATACCTACTTGGTATATAATATCAATCGTAAGGTAATTTTGTTTATAAATTATGCACTTACAAATACAATTATATTTTAAAGGGGAATCTATTATGAACAAAGTTATTTATGTTGATAATGCGGCTACCACACCTGTTAAAAAAGAAGTTTTAGAAGCAATGCTTCCATACTTCACTGAATTTTACGGAAATGCTTCTTCTGTATACTCTGTTGGTAGAGGTAACAAAGAAGTTATCGAAAACTCACGAAAACAAGTTGCAAAAGCTATTGGTGCTAATGCAAATGAGATATATTTTACAGCTGGCGGAAGCGAAAGCGATAACTGGGCAATTAAGGGCGCTGCTTTTCAATTAAAAGAAAAAAAAGGCAAAAATCATTTAATCACAACTAATATCGAACACCACGCAGTACTTCACACAATGCAGTATTTGGAAAAGCAAGGCTTTGAAGTTACTTACTTAGAGGTTGATGAAAAAGGTTTTGTAACTGCTGAGCAGGTTAAAAATGCTATAAAAGAAAACACTGCGCTTGTTTCTATTATGTATGCCAATAATGAAATCGGAACAATTATGCCGATAAAAGAAATTGGGACTGTTTGTAAAAATGCAGGCGTTTTATTTCACACTGATGCGGTACAAGCTATTGGAAGTGTTCCAGTTGATGTGGAAGACCAAAATATAGATTTATTAAGCCTTTCTGCTCATAAATTTAACGGACCTAAGGGAATTGGTGTTTTATATATAAAAAAAGGAATTGTTTTACACAATTTAATCCACGGCGGAGCACAGGAAAGAAAGAAAAGAGCTGGCACTGAAAATGTTGCAGGTATAGTTGGACTTGCAAAGGCAATTGAAATTGCAACTGCTAATCTTGATGAAAAGATTAAAACGCTTTCAAGCCTTCGTGATTTTACTATCTCTGGTCTTTTAGAAATTGAAGAAAGCTATTTAAATGGCGATGAAACAAATCGTCTTCCTGCAAATGTTAATGTTTGTTTTGCAGGCATTGAAGGAGAAGGAATGCTCCTTTTACTAGATATGTTTGGAATATGTGCATCTTCTGGCTCAGCTTGCACTTCAGGAAGCCTTGATCCGAGCCATGTTTTAATGGCTATTGGCAGAACTCATGAAGTGGCTCACGGCTCTTTAAGAATAAGCTTTAGTCTTGATAATACTAAAGAAGAAGCTGAATTTATAATCCAAAAAGTTAAAGAAATCGTAGCAAGACTAAGAAGTATGTCACCAGCTTGGGACAAATAATTAATTAAATTTATAATAAAACAAAAAGGAATGGTAATAATATGTATAGTCAGAAGGTAATGGATCATTTTATGAATCCACATAATGTTGGTGAACTTGAAAACGCAAATGGCATAGGCGAAGTTGGAAATGCTCAATGCGGAGATATAATGAGAATGTATTTAAACATCCAAGATGGAGTTATCGAAGATGTAACTTTTAAAACATTTGGCTGTGGAGCTGCTATTGCAACTTCAAGTATGGCAACTGATATGATTAAAGGAAAAACTATTGATGAAGCTCTAGGGCTTACAAATAAAGCTGTTACAGAAGCCTTAGATGGCCTACCAGCTGTAAAAACTCACTGCTCAGTTTTAGCAGAACAAGCTGTTAAAGCTGCAGTTTCAGACTATTATACAAGACAAGGAATTGATCCTACACCTATTGTTGGCGAAATATTAGCCGATGTGCATGATCATGATGAACACGATGAACACGATGAATAATAATTTAAATTTTAATAAAGTTTTAGTTGGGGTTTCAGGAGGAGTTGATTCTTCTGTTGCCGTTGATATGCTAAGAAAACAAGGGCTTGAAGTTGAGGGGGTTGTTATACAATTTTCAAATTCAAGCGAGGGCGCCGTTACCGACGCTAAAAAAGTTAGTGAATTTTTAGGAATAAAGCTTCACGTTGCCGATGTAAGAGAAGATTTTAAAAACAAGGTTATACTTCCATTTTGCGAAAGCTATTGTAATGGAGCAACTCCAAACCCTTGCGTTTTATGTAATCCAGAAGTTAAATTTAAAACCATTTTAAATTTAGCAAATGAATTAGGAATTGGATATATCGCAACTGGGCATTACGCACAAGTTGAAAAAGTTGAAGATACTTTTTATATTAAAAAAGCAGTTAGCCCAATGAAAGACCAAAGCTATATGCTTTATAGGGTGCCACAAGAAGTTGCATCTAGATTAATACTTCCCCTTGGCTCATACGAAAAACCAGAAATCAGGCAAAAAGCAAAAGACACTGGGCTTTTTACAGCTGATAAGCCTGATAGCCAAGAAATATGCTTTATCCCTTCTCACAAACACGCACAGTTTATTGAAGAGATGGGCTTTAAGGCTAAAAAAGGCAATTTTATCTCTCCAGAAGGCAAAGTTATTGGAAAGCACCTAGGTGTACACCATTATACAATAGGACAAAGAAAAGGGCTTAATGTTGCTCTTGGAAAACCTTGTTTTGTTAAGGAAATACTAGATAATGGTGATATAAAGCTCGCTTATTCTGGCGATGAGTATTTTAAAGGTGTCTGTCTTTCTTCTCCAGTTTACACAAATGGTGAATTTTTAAAAGCTGGGGACGAATACACAGTTAAAGTTCGCAGTGCTTCAAAAGGGGATTTAGCAAGGGTTGTTAAAAGCGATGAAAACACTCTTGAATTTCAGTTCACAGAAAATATTAGGGCTGTTGCAAAAGGTCAAAGCCTAGTTGTCTACAAGGGTGATTTAGTAATCGCTGGTGGATTTATAAACAAAGCTGAAAATGCTTAAAAAATTGAATAGAGATTGGTGGTAAATATTTATGATATACAATAACGTTTTTGAAATGATAGGAAATACACCTATAATTAAATTAAAGACAGATGAAAACTCCGCTGATTTATATGCAAAATTAGAATTTTTCAATCCAGGCGGCTCTGTCAAAGACAGGGTCGCTTTTCAAATGATTGAAGCGATTAAAGATAAAATCAACGAAAACACTGTTTTAGTTGAGCCAACTAGTGGAAACACTGGGATTGGTATTGCTATGGTTTGTGCATCTTTAGGAATTAAATGCAAACTAGTTATGCCAGAAACAATGAGCGTTGAGAGAAGAAAAATTCTAAAAGCATATGGAGCAGAAATTATTTTAACAAGTGGTGCTAAGGGTATGGCTGGGGCAATTGAAAAGGCTGATGAAATTTCTAAAAAAGAAAATCACATTATGCTTTCCCAGTTTACAAATGAAAATAATGTTTTAGCACATAAATTAACAACTGCAAAAGAGATAATCAAAGATTTCAATGATTTAGATTATTTTATAGCAGCTATTGGCACTGGTGGCACTATAACTGGGGTATCATCTGAATTAAAATTAAGATATCCTTTTATAAAAACTATTGGTGTTGAGCCTAGTGCATCCCCATTTTTAACTAAAGGTGAAAAAGGGCCACATAAAATCCAAGGTATTGGTGCTGGTTTTCAGCCTGAAATCCTTAATAGAGATATTATCGATGAAATACTAACTGTTTCAAATGAAGATGCCATTGAATACGCAAAAAAACTTGGAACAGATTATGGGATTTTAGCTGGATTTTCTGGCGGTGCAAATTATTTTATCGCACAAGAAATCGCAAAACAAGCTGGAAAAGGAAGAAAAGTTTTATTTGTAATTCCAGATAATGGTGAAAGATATTTATCAACTGAATTATACAATGAATAGAAAGGATTGTGATTAATATGATTGCATCAATTAAAGATTTATTAAATGCATATAAAGAAAAAGACCCTGCTGCTACAAGTAATCTTTTAGTGTTGCTTTCGTATCCTGGTGTTCACGCAATATTTTTTTACAAAACTTCTAATTTTTTATGGAATAAAAATTTTAAATTTGTAGCAAGGTTGATTTCGCAATTTGCAAGATTTTTAACAGGAATTGAAATTCACCCAGCTGCAAAAATAGGAAAGCGTTTATTTATAGATCATGGGATGGGTATAGTTATTGGTGAAACAACGATAATCGGAAACAACGTTAGTATTTTTCATGGAGTAACCCTTGGTGGAACTGGAAAAAGCAAAGGAAAGCGACACCCAACATTAGAAGATAATGTTATGGTGTCTGCTGGGGCAAAAATTTTAGGAAATATAACTATTGGTGAAAATTCTAAAATTGGAGCAAACGCTGTTATCTTAAAAGATATTCCCAAAAATGCAACTGCTGTTGGTATACCTGCTAAAATCGTTAGAATTAACGGTGAAAAAATTGATAATCCTATTTAGATAATGTGTATAATCAAAACAAGGAACTACAATAAATTTCTAGTTCCTTGTTTTTTTATTTATAAAAAAATTCTTCTTTCATTATTGACAAATAGTGATATAATATAATAGAATATTAAAACTAATTTAAGGAGGGCAATTTTATATGAATGAAGATATTAAATCTGTAAAAGATGATGAAAACGAAAAAATTGAGCTGATTGATGCCATTATCGCAGAAGATGATGAAAACTCTGATATCGACGTTGATTTAAAAGAATTATTATTAAATAGTGATTTAGAAGAACTTCACGATATAATTGACTCTGTTTATGCTATTGATATCGCCTTTGCCCTTGAAGACTTTGAAGATAACGAAATTCTAGAATTTTTTAAGAGAATAGACTATGAACATATGGCAAATATTCTAGAGCAAGCCGATGAAAATTTGCAAAAAAGAATAGTGTATCTTCTTTCAGAAAAAGAAATTTTAGCTATATTTAATCATATGTCTAACGATGATATTGCAGACATTTTAGGGATAATAAGAATTAATAAGAAAAAAGAGTTATTAAATCTTATGAAGAAAAAAGACACTATTGATATTGAGCATCTTCTTTTATACGGCGAAGATACTGCCGGTGGTATTATGACAACGGAATATATCGCACTTCGCTCTCATTTAAAAGCAATTGATACTCTGCAAAAAATAAAGGAAATCGCTCCAAAAACCGAAGTTATTGAAACAATCTTTGTTTTAAATTCTAAAAGAGAGCTTATTGGAACTGTCGATTTAAGGGATATATTCACTGCAAATGATGAAGACACTTTATATGATATTATGGATGATAATATTATAACCGTAACACCGGATATAGACCAAGAGGAAGTTTCTCATTTAGTTTCAAAATACGATTTAGCTGTTGTCCCTGTAATAAATAGAAAAAATCAACTACTTGGAATTATAACTGTTGATGATATTATCGACGTTTTAGTTGAAGAGCAAACTGAGGATATACTAAAACTCGGTGGTGTTTCTACTGATGAAGAAGATACTTCTATCTTTAGTAGTATTAAAGCTAGGCTTCCTTGGCTAATGGTAAATTTACTTACTGCCTCTCTAGCCACCTTTGTAATATCGCTTTTTGAGAGTACTACTTCACAAGTCGTTGCTTTAACTGCAATTATGCCTATTGTTTCAGGAATGGGTGGAAACGCTGGCACTCAAACCTTATCCATTGTTATTAGAAGGATAACTTTAAATGAAATTAATTTAAAAGATGACTGGCAAAAGGTTTTTAAAGAGATATTTGTTAGCATTTTAAATGCAACTGTTACAGGCACTTTAGCTGGTGCTATAATGTTTTTTAGATATCAAAACATTTATCTTTCTTTAATAGTTCTTCTTGCTATGATTGCAAACTATATGATAGCAGCATTTTTTGGATTTTTCATTCCTTTAATACTAAAAAGATTTAAAATGGACCCTGCGCTTGCTAGTGGTGTTTTTTTAACAGCTACCACTGACACCTTTGGTTTTTTAGTGTTTTTAGCCTTAGCTAGCGCTATATTACCACTTTTAATATAAAAATTAATACAATAGATATACTTTGTCTATCACCATACCTGCCACTTATATTATAATAACAATAGGAAAAGGTGGTGGTTTTAATTATGAAAAACTTTAAACCAAATAAAGCCGCCAAAGACTTGCACGAATATCATATATTGTATTTTTTAGGATTAGGGTGCTTTGCTGGATTTATTCTAGGTGCTTTTATGATTAGTTTTCTAGGTGGAGCAGCCTTAGTTTTCGGAATTAGTCTTGGGATTTTTATCGGCTTTTCAATCAATGTTTTAGTGAAAAATTAAAAACTGCAAAACTTATTAGTTTTGCAGTTTTTAATTTGCTCAATAAAGTCTAATATGATACAATGTATTTGTTAATGATATATCTAAATATTGAAAGGGTTTATTTAAAAATGAAGAAAATTCTAAAACTTGCAATTAACACTCTAACATTAAGTTTGCTTTTAGTTTCCTGCACAACTTCTAATGCTACTAATTCTGCTATTCCAACACAATCTCCTACTCCTGCTCCTTTAGCGTTCACGCAAGATGCCGAAGATTTTGATATTTTAACTACACATAATGATAATTTCTATTTTTATAGCTGGCAACCTTATCAAGATGAATACTCTGTTTTAAACTCGGTTAACTCTTTAGGTGAGCTGCAATATATTTGTGATATAGAAAACTGTACTCACTCAGATGAAAGCTGTAATGCTTTTAATTCTTCTTTTTTAACTAAATATATTTTTTATACGAATGATAAATTATACGCCACTGGAACCGTTCATCCTGAAAATTCATTCATCGATAACAATATTGTAATACATACATTTGAAGAAGATAACTTCAAAAACTCAACTGAAATTTTTAGATTAGATGATTATATTTTAATGGGTCACTATGAATATATAACGGCATATGAAAACTATGTTTTTATGCTTGTTCGTGATTTTCATAATGAATTTGGACCTAGTCAAATTATTAAAGTAAACTTAGATAATGGAGATTATGAATTTATTTATGATATACCTAAAAATTATTATTCTCGCTCTTTTGAGGGAATAGTTGATGGATGCTTAATTTTTGTATGCGAAACAGACACTAGCATAAATATATTTTCTATTGATTTAAACACTAATATGGTAACAGAAATTTTCAGCAATAATAATGCTAATCATTATATTATAAGCGATAACTATTTTTATAGTATAGAGCTTGAATATGTAGTTAATAGAACTGATATTTTTACAGGTGAAAAAACTCTGCTTTTTGATTTAAGCCCAGAAGGCATTAAACTTGGCTCTTTTATAGATGTTTATGATGAATACTTTACATACAGCACAAGCCAACATTCAACTAAGCTTGCACTTAATACTCTAACTATGCAAACTGCCCCTATCACCCTTAACACAGCTGATTCTGCTGGAATTTATAAATCAATGGTAATTGTTGCTGTTTACGAAGAACATTTCTTAGTCGTTGAGCAGTTTCATTCTGCACTAACAAGAAAATTATCAATTATTTCAAAAGAAGACTACTTTGCTGGAAACCCGAATTTTACAACTATTGGCGCTTTTCCAAGCTCAGTATTTGCATACTAAAATATACAAGGAGTTACTATGAATTTAAAAAACAAATTATTTTCAATTTTTATCCCTATTTTTTCTTTATTAATATTAACTGGATGCAGTGATAAAGAGATAACTTTATCTAAAAATACTTTTGAATTTGTTAAGGAAGATGAGCCTGTAATAAGCAGTACTGCTGGAACAAGTTCTGTTTTTGAAAATGAATATTATTTTTTAACATCAATTGAGTCCCCTTCTTTTAAAAACGGAATACCTTTACTTACTAAAATGAATGAAAATGGTGAAATACAAATATTATGTGATCTAGAAAACTGTAATCACAATGGCGTTAGCTGTAATGCTTATATCACTATGGACACTAGTGTTTATGTAAAACATAATGAAACCGATTATCTTTTTGGGCTTGATAGCTCAAATCACGGCATGTTTTTAGGGTATACTGTGCAAACTTTTGATGAAGTAAATCCTAAAGAAGCTGAAATTTTATTAAATTTTGAAGAGCATAGCTTAAATGCTGATTCTGCAATTTTTTATAATAATTATATGGTTTCGCAGGCATCCTCTTTTTATAATTATGACATTGGATATTTAACGAAAACTAACCTTGAAACAGGTGAATTTGAGCATGTTTTTGAATATAGTAAAGAATACGGAACACAACTTAAAGTGATTGGAATTTACGAAGAAAACGTTATTTTTTATATTTCAGATAAACCTGAGCTTTTTAGAGAATACACAACAGCCTTAGATGGTCAAGAACTAATGAGTTTTGATATAGCTATCTATTCTTATAATATTAAAACCGATAGAGTATCACTTCTTCAAAAATACACATCTGGCGGCTGGTATATAATAGAATTAGATAATAATTACATATACACCATTCAAGATACTCACCTTTTATACCGACTAAATTTAAACACTCTAACTAGTGAATTAATTTTAGATTCAAGCTCTACTGGAAAAAGTTTGGCAGGCATTTCTAGCTATGATATTAAACATAGTGTTGTGGATAATCATTTATTCTACTCCTTATTAGGAAATACTAATAACTATCATCTAGATTTAAATACATTAAACTCAAATGAGTTACTTTTAAATTATGTTGATTATTATAATTACACAAGGCCTGTTGATATATTAGCTGTTTTTGAAAATGGATACTACCTAGTTGGGCTGGATTACATCGATACTGTAAATAGAGAATTTGCATTAATTAAAAATGAAGATTACTGGAGTAATAATCCAAACTATATTTCACTTGGCGCTCATAGAATATTTTAAAACAAAAATCTGCAAACTAAAGTTTGCAGATTTTTTATTAATTAAAAGTATATTGAATTTTCTGGGAATATATCATTTTCTGTAACTCTTACTCCGATTTTTCTAAGTGTTGATTTATCGCCTGTTCTTAACATTACCGAAGAGTGCATATCAGCACCTTTTAAGTTTGGTATTTGCTCTAGTGCAGCTTTAATTGTTGGGTTTGTTGCTTGTGATACAGAAAGTGCTAAAATAACATCATCAAGCTTTAAAGAAGATGTTTTTGAAGAAAGCATCGTTCTTTTAGTTTGAATTAAAGGCTCTAGCACTGATTGAGGAATAAGCTGAATAGAATCATTAATTCCCGCAAGATATTTTAGTGCATTAATTGTTGCAGCACTTGTTGCAGATAGCACATCTGAGGCTTTACCTGTTATTATCATACCATCTTTTAATTCATACGCAACACAAGATACGCCTGTTTTTTCAGCTTTTATAACTGCTGGCTTTACACATCTTCTATCTGTTTCTGGGTGCAAATCTAGTTGTCCTAAAATATTTTCTAGCTTTTCAATTTCTTTTTTACCCATTTTACCAAGCTTATAATCACACATAGCTGAATAATATCTTGCTATAATTTCTTGATTTGATGCATATTTTGCAGCCTCATCATCAATAATAGCATACCCTGCCATATTAACGCCCATATCAGTTGGAGAGCGATAAAAATCTTCATTACCTGTTATCTTTTTAAGTATTGCTTTAACTATTGGAAAAGCTTCGATATCTCTATTATAATTAACAGCTGTTTCTCCATAAGCTTCTAAATGGTATGAATCTATCATATTCAAATCTAATAAATCAACAGTTGCAGCTTCATACGCTAAATTCACTGGATGTTTTAATGGTAAATTCCATATTGGGAATGTTTCAAATTTTGCATACCCTGCAAACTTTTTATTTTTATTCTCGTGATAAACTTGTGATAGGCAAACTGCAAGTTTTCCACTTCCAGGTCCTGGTGCTGTTACAACAACAAGTGGCTTTTCAGTTTCTACATATTCATTTTTTCCGTATCCATCTTCGCTAACTATTGTTTCAACGTCGGTTGGATAGTTTGGTATAATGTAATGTTTATAGCTTTTAACGCCAAGGTTTGAAAGCTTAGTTATAAAATTATCTGCCGCTGATTGATAATTATATTTAGTTAAAACAACACCTGTAACTTTAATTCCTAGATTTTCAAATTCATCTATTAATCGCAAAACGTCCATATCATAGCTAATTCCTAAATCTGCACGAACCTTTGTTTTTTCAATATCATCTGAAGATATACAAATAATAATTTCAACTTCATCCTTTAAAGATTGTAGTAATTTAATTTTTGTTCCCTCTTCAAATCCTGGTAAAACCCTTGATGCGTGAAAATCATCAAACAGTTTTCCACCAAATTCTAAGTATAATTTACCATCAAACTGGTTTATTCTTTGTTTTATTTCATGAGCTTGCTTTTCTACATAAATATCATTGCTAAAGCTTATTTTAAACACTTATACTACACCTTCTTTCTCTCTTTTTCTCGTTTTTAAAAATACTATAAAATTATATCACTACTTTATATAGATTTCAATTATCTATTTAATATTATTTTAGCTTTTTTATGCATTAATTTTTAGCAAAGTTATACAAACAAATTATTATCACAAAAAATACTCTTTTTTGCTATTGACAAATATCAATTTGAGTAATAAAATCGAGATAACAAAACTTTTTGAAAAGGAGAGATTACTTATGGCAAAATACGGATGTGTAGTTTGTGCTTGGATTTATGATGAAGAACTTGGCGATGAAGAATTAGGTATCCCTGCTGGAACACCTTTTGAAGAATTAAGCGAAGATTTTGCATGCCCATTATGCGGAGTTGGCAAAGATCAATTTGAAATCGCAGACTAACTTTAAATTAAAGCATTAATTAAAGGCTGAAATTTCAGCCTTTAATTTTTTATAAAAGGATTTATTATATTTATGAATATTCAAATACCTTCATATGGCATAACTGCCCTTACAAAATTAAAAAACGCTGGATTTTCCGCTTTTATAGTTGGAGGATTTTTAAGAGATAGCATTTTAGGTATCCCTTCTTATGATATTGATATAACAACAAACGCCTTACCTAACAATATAAAAGAAGTTTTTAAAGATTATAAAGTAATAGAAACTGGGATAAAATTTTCTTCTTTAAGCGTTATAATAGAAAATAAAGAAATTCAAATAACCTCTTTTAGAAAAGATGGAAAATATTCAGATAATCGCCACCCCGATGAAATTTTCTCAGTTTGCAGCTTAAAAGAAGATTTAAAAAGGCGAGATTTTTCTATAAACTGCCTTGCCTATTCTTTAAAAGACGGATTAATTGATTATTATAATTCTTTAAATGATTTAGATAGCAAAATTTTAAAAACAATTGGAAATGCTGATGATAGATTTACAGAAGACCCTATTCGCATTCTTAGAGCCATTAGATTTTCCGTAAAGCTTGGATTTGAAGTAGAGCCTGCAACTTTTACATCTATGAAAGAAAACGCTTATTTGCTATCTTCTATTTCGCCTACAAGGATTTACAAAGAAATCATCAAAATTCTGCTCTTAGAAAACCCCGACAAGGCGATAACCTTATACTGCGATATACTGTCTGTAATATTTCCATTTTTATTTACTATGAGAGATTTTAATCAAAACACCCCTTATCATCACTACACCTTATTAAATCACACAGCATTAGTTTTAAAAAATTCAAATCCTGATTTAATTTCTCGCTTATCTGCACTTTTTCACGATGTCGGCAAATTATACACAAAAACTAACGATAAAAACGGTACTAGCCATTTTTATAATCATCAAGAATTTAGTGCACAGTACTTAAAAAAAATTTTAGTTAATAAAGGGATAAGCAATAAAGCTATTAATGATATTTATATGATTGTTAATAATCATAACGATAAAATTAATTGCGATAAAAAAAATATTAAGCTATTATTAAATAGATTTTCTGAAGATTTATTTTTTACTTTTATAGATTTTAAAATTGCTGATGATAAATCAAAAACTAAAAACACTAGCTATAATTTAGAAAAATATAATAATATAAAATGCCTTGCAAAAGAAATTATAAAAAATAATGAGTGCTATAAATTATCCCAGCTTTCAATTAAAGGGGATGATTTACAAGCTTTTCATATACATAAAACAGAGATAAAAACCATTTTAAATAGAGTTTTATTCTTAGTTATTAATGAAAAACTAGAAAACAAAAAGGAAGATATCCTATCCTATTTAAATACTGAATACAAATAAAATATGATGAAGTGAAAAAATCACTTCATCATATTTTTTATTCTTCAAATGCTATCGCAACTTCTTTTAGCATTTTTATTATCGGTAGATTATAAGGACATCTCGGCTCACACATTTTACATTCGATACAATCCTTTGCAGTTACTGCCATTGCATTGTATCTACCTTTTGCCCAATCTGAAAGCCCCTCATATTTCTTTAGATAATTTCTTAAAACAAAGCTTGATGGGATATTTATTCCAGCGGTGCAAGGCAAGCAGTAGCCACATCTTCTGCAAAATTCATTTCCAAGTTCTTTTCTTATTTTTAAAACTTCTTCTTTTTCTTCATCAGATAAAGGCGAAAGATTTTTATAAACTCTTGCATTGCAATCAACTTCTTCAACATTTCCCATTCCTGGGATTTGTACATCGATAACTCCGCTTTCCTCGATAAATCTTAAAGCTAAATCATAGTTTTCTAGATTTCCGCCTGCTAGAGATTTCATAGCAATAGTGCCTATTCCTTTTTCTTTTGCTTTTTTTAGCACATCGTGTCCGTGAACTTCAACTATATTATATGGAAACATAACTGTGTCAATCACATCGCCAAATTCATCTATTGCTTTTTCCATTGCTGAAACATTATGAAATGTTGCGCCTATAAATCCGATTTTTTTTGCGTCTTTTGCCTCTTTTAATGCCTTATACGCCCCGTTTTCTGAAAAAACAGCGTCTACATCTTCTGATTTTAAATTATGGAACTGATAGATATCTATGTAATCTGTTTGAAGATTTGTAAGGCTTATTTCAACATCTTTTTTCATAGCCTCGTAATCTCTTGACATACTCTTAGTTGCTATAATAAATTTTTCTCTTCTGCCTATTAAAGCATTCCCTAAAAACTCTTCTGAAACAGTGTATCCCCTTGCTGTATCAATATAGTTCATTCCATATTCTTCTAATTTATCCACAACTTGTTTTGTATTTTCTTTTGTGTCTCTTTGAATTGGAATTCCACCAAAAGAAATAACTGCCACATCAAGACCTGTTCTGCCTAACGTTCTGTAACTCATAATTTATACTCCTTTACAATAATTAATACTTTAATTATAGTATACAACGCTAAATTCTTCAAGATTTTTTAATACTTTAGTATATTTTTATATTTTTTGTTTATATTAAGCTTAAAAAAGAAAGGAATATTATAAATATGAAAAAAGCGATAGCACTTTTACTATTATCCGCTAGTATTATTTCTTTAACTGCATGTCAAAGTGAAGATGATAATATGATTAGTGGTGATTTAGTAAATTACGACAGTTATTCTTATAAAATGGGCAGTTATACAACAACTCAAGAAAGTTACGGCTCAAAAAATTCCGAACTTGGTTTATCCAATATTAGCACAACTTTTTTAACTTATATTACTGATGAAAATGGTATAATTCAAGAAATTGAAATAGACGAAGTTGAAACTAGCATTTATTTTGATGAAATGGGACAATTTTCAAATTATGTTTCAGGTGAAGTAATTTCAAAAAAAGAGCTTGGGGATAATTATGGAATGAAGGAAGCCAGCCCTATTGGAAAAGAGTGGTATGAACAAATTGATGCACTTGAAGATTATATGATTGGAAAAAATATTACAACATTTTTATCTTCTCCAAATGCAAAAGCTAGGAGCAGTTACAACAATTATGCTTATGATGAAACCTATGATTATTATTCAAATTATTCAGACGTAATGCCTTATGGATACGATGGTGGCACTGTTACAGGAGATATTATCGGCAATGGCCGTTCTATATCATCTAATGAAAACTATGCACTTGAAATTACAGAAGATGAAAATAGCACTCCTATAATAGATAATAATTCTACTGATACTGCTTCTATGGATAACTCTTTAGATAGCACCCAAAACACAAACTCATCTTCTATGATGGAAGATGATAGCGACACTTTAAATCCAAATGCAGAAAACTGGAAAAATGATTTAACTGCCAGCGTTACTATTGATACTGCTAATATTATGCTTGCACTTCAAAATGCATATGAGAGCACTAGATAATTTTATATTATCTAAAAGTAAATAAAATTCAATTTTCCTTTTTGAGCAATATTATATTCAAAACATTGCTTATAAATAGGTCGTAATTTATAGATTATTTTAAAATAAACAATGCCAAATTCTTTTAAACTAGCTTTGATTAAAAGATTTTGGCATTAAATTGTTGATACTTATTTTATTTTTATATTGACTTAGAAATATTTTATTAGTAATATAGTTATATACCTTTTTAATTTTTATAAAAAGGATTTTGTTTTTTCGAGGTATTTTTTTAATTTATGATAAATAAACATTACAGGTATCATTATTTAGCAGTACTCACTATTTCATTTATTTTAATGGGCGTTGGGGCATTTTATGATTATGAGATTACAGAGTATCTATATAATCCCGATAATTTCTTTGCTGTTTTTTTAGCAGCTTTTGGGAGCTTTCCTTTATATGCATTTGTTCCTTTTTTTGCATCATGCATGATTAAAAGAAGTAAAAATTCTTTTCCGCTTTTTATTTTCTCACTCGGAACATTGTTTCTTTCTTTTGTTCTTCCTATGTATGTAGGTATTGATATTATGATGGACTATGGGCAATTAACTAGGCTAGACCCTTATACAACAGGGGTTTTTGCTGGAATTCTAGCAAGTCTTGTTTATCTATGTATACGTTATGCACCTAAAAAAAATATTAGAAATGCCCTTTCGCTTTCTGCTTTTTCAATTATGTTTTTAATTGGTGAAAGCATAGTTATTTATGGGCTAAAATATGTTTTTGGGCGAGATAGATATGCAGATATCGTAACGCTTTCGAGCGAATTTAAGTATACTCCTTGGTATCAGCCTGATTTCTTTTCTGGCGGCAATTCTTTTCCATCAGGGCACGTTGGGGCTGCAATGGGCATAACTGTGATACTTTTATTCCCTTTTATTTTTGAGATATTCAAAGGAAAGCAAACCCTTATGTTTGTAATTGCTTATGGCTATGCTTTTACAATGGCTTTAACACGAATGATGATGGGCAGGCATTTTTTAAGCGACACTATGGCAAGCATAATTTTAATGACATTTTTATTTATGATTTTATCTTCATTATACGAAAGGCTTTATATGCCAAAAGACGCAAAATTAAAGCTTAAAAAAAATAAGTTATAAATTTAATATATTTAATTGTAAAAAAATAAACTACCAATATCATTTTTTAATTGATATTGGTAGTTTTAGTTTGTGTGGGGTATGCTTATTTTGTGTTTATTGCCTTTTTTCTTTAATATGCTTAATCAAAGGAAATATAGAAACAAATGTAACGATAATACTAGCGATATAAAAGCCAATCCCTATAAATATATTTTTTGGAGCTATGGCTGTAAAAATAGAGCCTATTATCATTAAAACAAATGCTACTGATAGTAACAACTTAACTAATACTATTTTTTTCATTCCTTCTTTCTCCTATCTACTATATAAACAATATTCCTTATTTCAGTTTTCAGCGTTTAATATTCCACCTATTTTTTGTTATAAATTTTGATTTTCAAAGGTTAATAGCCAATCTTTATTTGCAGTGCCACCTGCTGAATAGTTTCCTAATTTCCCACTAGACGGCACAACTCTATGGCAAGGAATTGCTATTACTATTGGATTTTTTCTCATAGCAGAGCCAACAGCCCTTGCTGCGTTTGGCTTTCCAGATTGAATTGCTAGTTCTTTATATGAAATTGTTTTTCCAAAATCTAGATTTAAAAGATTTTCCCAAACCTGCTTTTGAAAATCAGTTCCTTTTGGATTCATCTTAAATGTGAATTTTTTTAAACTGCCATTAAAGTAATCTTCAAATTCTTTTACTGCAATTTTTAAAAGTGGGGTAGTTGGCTCAATATCAACCCCCTTACTTCCTATATGAAAAATTTGAGTTATCTCTTTATTTTCCTCTTCAAATTGAAGATAGCCTATTGGCGTATTAATTACTGCAATATTCATATTTTTTCCCTCCTCTTTCTGTTATTTAAAAGTATAGCATTTAAAATTATTTTTTTCTATATAATTCTTGATTTTTTCACTAATTCCCTTTAAAATATATATATATTTATTTTTTTAAGGATATTTTTATGAAACACATATTTATTATTAATCCAGCAGCTGGAAAAAGTGATAGGATAAACAGCTTTATAACCGATATTCAAAAATCGGCTAAAAAATTAAAGCACGAGTTTTTAATTCATATTTCCCAAAGTGGCGAAGAGATAACAAGCTTTGTTAAATCTTTTAATAACACTAATGAAGAAGTTCGCTTTTACGCCGTTGGTGGTGATGGAACTTTAAATAAAATTGTTAACGGCTGTATTTTAAATGAAAATGCAAGCGTTGGCGTTATTCCTAATGGAACTGGAAATGATTTTATAAAAAACTTTAAAAGTGATAAAAAAACCTTTCTTAATATCGAAAAACAAATGCAAGCAGGCACTGTTTTAATAGATTTACTAAAAATAAACAATGAATACTGCATTAATATGATTAACATCGGATTTGACGCAAACGTTGGCTCAGATATGCCAAAATTTAAAAAACTCCCTTTAGTTAGCAGTAAGGGAGCATATAATTTATCTGTAGCATATAATGTAGCAAAAAAAATGGGCAGTGAACTTGAAGTTTTTATTGATAATAAATTAATTTATAATGGAAAACTTCTAATGGTGAGCGCTGGAAACGGAATAAGCGCTGGCGGTGGATTTTATCTAACTCCTTATGCTAATATTTCTGATGGACTTATGGATGTATCCCTTGTTTTAGTTCCATCAAGATTAAGGCTTGTTCCTTTTATTAAAAATATTTCAAACGGAAACCAATTTGAAATGGAAAACACAAAAAATAGTATGAAACATTTTACTGCTAAAAAATTAGAAGTTATATCTAAAAGCAAAACAGCTTTTGTAAATGATGGAGAAATTGCTGATTTTAAAAATATTATAATTGAAATTATTCCATCTGCTTTAAAATTTATATTGCCATAAATAAAAACAAAGATATTAAAAAATAAAGGAATGACTACAGTCATTCCTTTATTTTTATAAAGATTTTATAAACTGCATAACCTCTTCTGGTTCTGCTCTATTTGTATAGTCTAAATCAATCCATTCTTTTAAAATAATTCCATTTTCATCAACCACATATGTGGCTGGGATTGGCAAGTTTTTATCTGTATTACCTTGCGACATTGTTAAATCTATGTTAAAAAAATCATACATTTTTTCCATATATTTAGGAAGATGAAAACAAAGATTTAATTTTTTTGCTAATTGATTATCAACATCGCTTAACACTTTAAATGGTAAATTATCGCTGACCATAGATTGCTCTGTTATAATTGGGAGTTCTGGAGAAATGGCTATCATATTAATATCTTTATTATCTCTAAGCAATCTTCTATATTCTGCAAGCTCTAAATTGCAAAACGGACACCATGAACCACGATAAAAGCTAATTATGGTTTTTTTATTTGCTATTTCATCATACAGATACACTTCTTCATCTTTATGATTTAATAAAATAACTTTTGGAATCTTAAAACCTTTTTTGGCAATATTTGCAATATACCCTTCGGCAACTAATTTGTTTGCTGATTTTTTTATATTTTTTAAAGCTTCTTCGCCAAGATTTTCTTTTAAAAATATTTTTCTTTCCACTAAAACATCTTTCAACATTAATTTATCCATCCTTTCTTATTAAAAACTTTCTTATTTTCATTATATATAAATATTTTTAATTTTTTATTCTATCTATTTTAACAAAGTGTAAACATAAAAAATCCTATCATTACTGATAGGATTTTTTATTATTTAATTAATTTTTTCAATCTATTAAAATTTTTATTTTTCACTTTCGCACTTTCTTCTTCACTTAAAATAAATTTTCCATTTTCAAGTAGATACAAATAGCTCTCTTTTGCCATTGGCAATACATTTTTAATATCTGTTTTTATTTCTTTATTTTCCAAAATGAAGACTGCTATATTATCTTCTATTCTATCTAGTGAATAAAACATTTTATCCCTCCAATAAAGCTTTGTTTTCCATATCAAAGATTATATCACCCTCATTAAATGTGATTTTATAAGGAATTAATCTTGCATCGAATTTTTGAGTGGTTTCAGAATGTGGATGCCCGTAGATATTATCTTCTCCTGCTGAAACAACTGCAATACTAGGGCTTACAAAATCTAAAAACTCATCACTAGTTGATTTA
Source organism: uncultured Oscillospiraceae bacterium (assembly GCA_964525015.1). GTDB lineage: Bacteria > Bacillota > Clostridia > Oscillospirales > Ruminococcaceae > RGIG3102. The sequence goes on along the minus strand of CAZGFY010000013.1, from coordinate 8,895 downwards.
CTAGAGCCATGATGCCCAACGCTTAGCATTGTAATATCCCCATTAAAAGTATCAATAATTAAATCCTCAGCCCTAGAGTTTGCATCTCCAGAAGAAAGATATGTAAAATCATTCAAGGTGAATAAGGATATAATCGAAGTGTCGTTAATATCGCTAACATTTTGAAGTGTGTCGGCTAGTATCTCTAAAGTGCCATCGCCAACTACATATTCATCCCCTTTTTTAGCCTCGATAATTGGAATATTTTGCTTTTCAATAGCATTTAAAATATCATTAAATGTATTGCTTGTTGGTATGTTTTCTTCGCTTAATGCTGGGATAATTATATTCTCAACTGTAAAATTTTCTAAAATGTTTACAACTGCACTAATATGATCTTGGTGAAAATGAGTTATCAAAAGATAGTCGATTTTTTTAATATTTCTTGAATTTAAATGACTGATAATATTTGCATCTTTATCCCCACCTGCATCAATTAACAAAAAATCTCCTTCGCTTTCAATTAAAGCACTATCCCCTTGCCCTACATCAATAGTTGTAACTGTGTTATTATAATCTTCTAATGGTGCAGTATTTAAAATATCAATATTAAAATAATCAAGTGCATATATAATTGCAACTGCTAGAATTATTATTTTAACTAATAGATTATTTCTTAGATTTTTAGGTAGTTTTTTATAGTTTTTCTCTAAATTTTTAAAATTATTTTTTGCCATTATTATTTCCTATTTGCTTATTCCTTTTTTGGATTTCTTGCCAAGAAGCTACTGTTTTTTTCTTTTTATTAAAGCTTTTATTTTCTCTTATTTCTTGATTTGTTTTTTTAGTTGGCACTAAAAGTGGGATTAAATCCTGTCTTCTAGTGATTTTTAAAGCAGTTAGCACCTTGTCCCTATTTTTAGGATTGTAGTATTGAAGAAGTGCCCTTTGCAAGGCTTTTCCTTCTCTTTCCTTTTCGATATAAACTGGCTTTAGCGTTTGTGGGTCAAGGCCTGTGTAATACATAGCCGTTGAAATAGTTCCCGGTGTTGGGTAAAAGTCTTGAACTTGCTCTGGGCGTATTCTATTTTTTGCAAGATATTCTGCAAGCTCCACTGCGTCTTTTAGAGTACTCCCTGGATGGGAAGACATTAAATACGGCACTAAATACTGTTCTTTTCCTATTTTTTTAGTTAATTCATAAAACTTTTTATGGAATTTATCATAAACGCCATTTCCGGGCTTACCCATATATTTTAAAGTTTCTTTTGCAAAATGCTCAGGCGCAACCTTTAATTGCCCCGAAACGTGGTGCTCGATTATCTCTTTAAAAAACTCATCATTTTTTTCAAGCATTATATAATCATAGCGAAGCCCACTTCTAACAAAAACTTTTTTCACTTTTGGAATAGCTCTAAGTTTTCTTAATAATGATAGATAATCGCTATGGTCTACTATTAGCTGATTACACGCAGTTGGTGCTAGGCATTTTTTATGATTACACATTCCGTGCTCTTTTTGCTTTTCACAGCTTGCACCCCTAAAATCAGCCGTTGGACCTCCAACATCGTGGATATATCCTTTAAAATTTTCACTTTGGGTGATTTGAACTGCCTCTTTTATAACGCTTTCGTGACTTCGCGAAGTAACAACTTTGCCTTGGTGCATAGTTATAGCGCAAAAATTACAGCTACCATAACAGCCCCTATTATGTATAATTGAAAATTCAACCTCTTCAATAGCCTTTAATTTCCCCATATCTTTATACAGTGGGTGAACCTGCCTTGTAAATGGCAAATCAAAAACCTTATCTAGCTTTTCTCTTTCTAAAGGTATAGCTGGCATATTTTGCACTAAATAAATATCATTGCCCTGTTTTTGAACAACTATTTTCGCCGTTACTGGGTCTTGATTATCCATTTGAATTTTTGTCGCCTTTGCATAGCTAGTTTTATCATTTGAAACCTTATGAAAGCTTGCACATTCAACATAGTCTTTTGGCAAATTTTCTCTATTTGTTAGATAGCAAGTGCCTTTAATATCAGTTAAATTTTTGATATCTTCGCCATTTGATAATCTTTTTACAATTTCAGTTGTCTGCTCTTCGCTCATTCCAAAAGATAGTAAATCTGCTTTAGTATCAATTAAAATCGACGGCATAACGCTATCGTTCCAGTAATCATAATGGGCAAATCTTCTAAGTGAGCCCTCTAATCCGCCTATAATTACAGGGGTGTCTGGATATGCTTTTTTAGCTAAATTAGAATAAACAGTTAGCGCTCTATCTGGCCTTTTATCATTTTTTCCACCTGGGGTATAGTCATCGGTATCTCTTCTTATTTTTGCAACAGAATAATGAGCCACCATACTATCAACATTGCCACTACCGATTAAAAATCCGTATTTTGGCTGTCCGAACTCTTTAAAGCTATCACTAGTTTTATAATTTGGCTGTGCTAAAACACAAACATTAAACCCTAAGCTTTCCACAAGGCGTGCGATAACAGCTGTGCCAAAGCTAGGGTGGTCGATATAAGCGTCGCCACCTACTACTATAAAATCAGGCTGTGTAAAGCCTCTTTCTATCATCTCTTTTTTAGTGATAGGCATATTTTTCATATTCACTTAAATATCAAATCCTTTCTATGATATCTGCACTATAAAATTCAAAGCTTGAATTTTATTTTAAAGTCAAACTATTTTTTTAATTTTCTTCACTTGATGAAAGCTTTCTTTCAAGCCATTGATTTTTGCTCATTAAAACCTGTCTTGGCTTACTTCCCTCAGATGGGCCTATAATTCCCATTTCTTCCATTTCATCGATAATTCTCGCCGCTCTTGAATAGCCAAGGCGAAGTTTTCTTTGAAGAAGAGAAGTTGACGCTTGTCCTAAATCAACAACAACTTCAATTGCAGCTTCTAGCATTTCATCTTGCATAGAGCCAGCGCCTAAATCATCTGAATTTCCTTGAGCTTTTTTATCTTTTGGAGTCATTTTTTCCATCTCTTCAATCATACTTTGGCTGTATGTTGGATTGAAGTCCTTTTTAATGAATTTAATAACTTCTGCTATCTCTCTATCTTTAACATATGTTCCTTGAACACGGGTTGGTTTGCTTGCTCCAATAGGTAAAAACAGCATATCACCCATACCAAGTAGTTTTTCTGCTCCACCTGAATCTAGCACTGTTCTACTATCAATTTGGCTAGATACTGCAAAGGCAATCCTAGCTGGAATATTAGTTTTGATAAGCCCTGTGATAACGTCTACCGATGGTCTTTGTGTTGCAACAATTAAGTGAATACCAGCTGCCCTTGCTTTTTGCGCTAGACGACAAATATAATCCTCAACCTCTTTACCACTAGTCATCATTAAATCAGCAAGCTCATCAATAATAACTGCGATATATGGCATATGTTCTAAATCTTCTCTATCTTTTGCAAGATTATTAAAGCTTTTAATATCTCTAACTGAGTTTTCTGCAAATAAACGATATCTTTTTTCCATCTCTGCAACAGCACTACCAAGTGCCCCTGCTGCTTTTTTAGGCTCAGTTACAACTGGCATTAACAGATGTGGAATACCATTGTATTCTTGAAGTTCAACTATTTTAGGGTCGATTAAAATTAATTTCACATCTTCTGGGCTTGATTTATGAAGAAAACTCATAATAATACCATTAATACAAACAGATTTACCCGAGCCCGTTGAGCCGGCTATAAGCATATGTGGCATTTTTGTTAAATCAGTTATAATCTCATTTCCTGCAATATCAACGCCTAGTGCAATAGTTAGTGGGCTTTCTGACTCAATAAATTTCTTGCTTTCAAAAACTGTTCTTATATTAACAGGCGAATTCTTCTTATTTGGAACTTCAATTCCAACAGCTGCCTTATTTGGAATAGGTGCTTCTATCCTAACGCCACTTGCAGCTAAATTTAAAGCTATATCATCAGCAAGATTTGTTATTTTACTAATTTTAACCCCAGCTAAAGGCTGTAATTCATACCTTGTAACCGATGGCCCTCTACTTATATCTATAATTTTTGCTTGCACACCAAAACTTGAAAGAGTGTCGACTAAAAGCTGTGCGTTTGTTTTTAGTTCCCCTTCAATATTTCCTACCACTGTCATATCTTTATCAAATAAGCTTATTGGTGGGTGAGAGTAGATATATGCTTTTTGCACTTCAAAACTTTCAGCATTTTCTTCAGAAAGTGGACGAATTGCCTCTTTTTCTTCTTTAGTTAGCGTGTTTGCTTTTTTCTCCATTTCAGTTAAAGTTGGTTTTTCTTGCACCACTGGTTTTATTTCTTCCGTTAGCATTGCCTCTTTAAATTCAGGAGTGTCTTCATTCATTTTTAAGCTATCTTGAAACTGAAATCTTTTCATTATTTCAGGAGAGATAACTTCGCTCGCCTTTGGAATAGGAGTAACTAGCGTATTTTCTTTTTCTTTTATTTTCAAAACATTTTCTGCAATTTTATTTTGAGATTTTTCTTCATTAAACACATCTTTTGATGGCTTTTCATCAATTGCAAAATCTATTTCAGTACTGCGTTTTTTATCTATTACTGCCTGTTCTTCTAATTTTCTTTTCTCTTCAAGCTTTGCTTTTTTAACAGCTTGTTTTTCTGCTCTTATCTTTCTATTTTCTTCCATTTCTTTTGCTAGTTCTTCTTTTTGCTCTTTTGCTGTTTTTGCTGTTTTATCAAAAACATCGTATAAGTTAATATCAGCAAAAAACATAAATAGCACAACAGCTAAAATAACCAACGTTATAATACTTGGAAGCTTTCCAAAAGCTATCATTAATGGATAAGCTAAAAACGCTGATACAACGCCACCTGATAAAACTTCTTCTTTTCCTATTCGATGAAGATTAGATAAGCTTTGAAGAAAGCTATTTTCAATTGCACTTGAATTAAATATTAATTGAATACCCCCAGAAATAATAAGCACTAAAACGACTGCCTCTATCATTTTTAATTTTACTGGTCTATTAGATGCTGTTAAAACTCCAAGGTATATAAGTAAGAAAGAAACTATGTAGCTAGTTGTCCCAAAAACGCCCATAACCATATTTTCTCTTATCCAGCTCCAAACATTCTCCCCTGGAACTATCACAAGAAAGAATAAAAACACTCCAAGAGCAAACATAAGTATACTCCAAGATCTATTTATTTGATTTTTTTTCGCAGCTGCTGCTGATTTTCCTCTAGTCGAGGTTTTTTTACTGCTGTTTGTAGTTTTCTTTGTGTTTCCTGCCATTATTTTAAACTCCTAAAAAGATTGATATATTTTAAAAAACAAATCCAGTTTTTCATAAATACCTATTCCTAACACCACAACTCCTAAAATAAAGGTGTAGTATGCAAAAACTATGTATTTATCATTAGCAACTAAAAGTTTCACTAATTTTATTGCAAATAATCCAACGATTAATGCTGCAATCATTCCAGCAATTAATGGCACCATCCCAAAACTTACGCCTTCACGAATTGCATCTGGAATTTCCAAAATGCTTGCTCCTAATATCGCTGGAATTGAAAGAATAAATGAAAATCTCACCATAAAATCTTTTGAAAATCCAAGCATTAATCCAGTTGAAATAGTTGAGCCCGAGCGTGACACCCCTGGCAGTATTGCAAGGCCTTGAAAAAATCCAATTGTTAGGGCATTTCCTATTTTCATATCCTTAGCCATTTTTCTTCCCTTAACACTTCTTGAGCCAAAAAACAGTAATGATGAAGTGAATAAAAAGCACAGCCCCTCCACTATTATATCATCATCATTTGCAAAAGATGTTATAAAATCTTTAATAAACACAAAAGCTAAGAGCGGAATAGTTGTAACGATTAGCATATAAATCATCATTCTATCTTCTGTTGGCTTTCTTTCAAAAAGCTTTCCTTTAAATAAATCGGAAAGCATTGCAATTCCTTCTAATATTAACTGATAAATTTCTTTGTGATATGCTATAAAAACAGCTAGTAATGTTCCTAAATGTAGCATTAATGTAAAAAACAGTCCATTTTCACTACTATTTCCAGTAAAATGCTGATAAAGTGATACATGGCCATCACTAGAAACTGGCAAAAATTCGGTTAATCCTTGTATAATCCCTTGTAAAATTCCATCTGTTAAACTCATAATAATCCTTTTTCCTTTATGTATTGCTATTCTAAGTATAGAATAGCTATTTTGTCATATCAATATATTATACCATATTTATATGCACTTTTAAATAGGTTATTACTTATTTTTTTGAATTTTTTTATGCAGATAATCAAATGCATTTGATAAATAGCCAATTTCATCTATAAGTCCAATTTCAACTGCTTGAATACCATCTATCACAGTGCCAACATCCATGACAAGTTCTCCTGTTTTCATCATTAATTTTGAAAACTTTGTTTTTGTTATTCCTGAGTTTTCACTTACAAAATTAATTATTCTATCCTGCATAGCTTGTAATGGGTTCATCATTTGGGGAACACCAAGCACTGTACCATTTTGCCTTACTGGGTGAACTGTCATTGTTGCCGTTGGCACTATAAATGAGCGATTAGTGCTAACTGCAAGTGGTATTCCTATTGAATGTCCACCACCTAAAACAAGGCTGGCAGTCGGCTTTTTCATCCCTCTTATAAGCTCAGATAAAGCAAGCCCTGCCTCAACATCGCCCCCTACTGTATTTAATATAATTAAAAGCCCCTTGATATCTGGATTTTCCTCTATTTCAATTAATTGTGGTATAACATGCTCATATTTTGTGGTTTTCATTTGTGAGCCTGCTTCTTGATGTCCTTCAATTTGCCCAATTATTGTAAGGCAGTGTATCGGAGATTTAGTATTATTATCCACAAGCCCCGCTTCGCTAACCTCTTCCTGTTCTGTTTCAATATTTTCTTGACTCATAATCCTTTTCCTTTCAGCACTATTAATATATTTTATAATATTTTTTTGATTTTATAGTATTATTAACTTATTTTATTAAAATAATCTAAAAAAATACCGTTATATATTTGACAATACAATTTTTTACTTATATAATTTATATATACAAAAATTTATTAAGGAGTTAGTTATGTCTTTTCAAAATGTGGCACTGCCAGTTATTCGTCGTTTACCAAGATATTATAGATATATTTCCGAACTTCACGCAAATGGAGTTCAAAGAATTTCATCAAGTCAGTTAGCTGATATTATGGGTTCTACCCCAAGTCAGGTTCGTCAAGACTTCAATTGTTTTGGTGGATTTGGTCAGCAAGGAGTTGGGTATTCTGTTGAAATATTAAAAAATGAAATACACAATTTAATTTTTCCAAATCAAAAAAATCTAAAAGCTGCTTTAATTGGAGCTGGTAATTTAGGTTCTTCAATCGCTCGCTTTGTTCAAAACGATGCTGCTGGAGTTGACTTAGTTGCTGTTTTTGAAAACAATAATGATTTAATTGGAAAAGATTTTAACAACTTAGTTGTGTATGATGTTGAAAACTTATTAGATTATTGCAATTCAACAAAGCTTGATATTCTAATTATCTGTATTCCAAGAGAAGCTGCACGAAATATGTCTTCAATTATTTCTCAAACTGGAGTTAAAGGTATATGGAATTTCTCTCACTATGATTTTGGCTTATACGATACTAGCCTTGTTGTGGAAAATGTTCATCTTAGAGATAGCTTAATGGCACTTTCTTTTAGAACTTCTCACACTGATATAAAAAATTAATTTAAGGAAAATACAATGGCAAAACTTTACTTCAAATACGGAGCTATGAACTCTGGCAAAAGCACCATCTTAATGCAATCTGCACACAACTATGAAGAAAGAGGTATGAGAGTTTTAGTGTTAAAACCCCTTATTGATACTAAGGGCGAAAACTACTTAGTTAGTCGTCTTGGTGTTAAAAGAAAGGTTGATTATTCAATTTCTAAAGATAGTAATATTTTTTCAATTGTAAGTAGTGATATCAAATTAAATGGAAATCTTGCGTGTATATTTATTGATGAAAGTCAGTTTTTACAGCCAAAGCAAGCCGAGGAATTATTATATATCTGTGCAAAGCTAGATGTTCCTGTTATCTGCTATGGCTTAAGAAGCGATTTTTTAAGCGTTGGTTTTCCAGGCTCTACTAGGCTTTTAGAAATCGCACACAGCCTTGAAGAATTAAAAACTATCTGCCGTTGTGGCAGAAAAGCCTTGTTTAATGCAAGAAAAATAAATGGAGAATTTGTTTTTAAAGGCGAACAGGTTGCAATAGATTTAGTTGATAATGTTGAATATGAGTCCCTTTGCGATAAGTGCTATATTAATTATAAAGAAAATATATAAATTAAAATGCTACAATCAATCTGATTGTAGCATTTTTTATATCATAATATGTATAATTAGGGCTGATGAAAACATAATTAAAAATCCGCATATCATATAAAACAAAGTTTTTGAATAGCCTTTTTTGGATAGCATATCTTTTTCATCTAGCTTTTTAATAATTGGGTGTAACTTTATAAAATAAGTTGCAATAGAGATAATTGCTGCTATTATTGCATAAACTTTAATTTCATTAGTACCAGCAAATAACACAACAATTAAAAGGGCTATAAAGACTAATTTTGAGCCTGCAACCCAATTTGCCATATACATATGAAACAAATGACTTAATTCCTCTTCCTTGCCTTTTTCCCACTCTTTAAATACCGAAACTCCATTTCCATATTTAAAATCTGGCTTAAAATATAAAATTAAAACATTTAATATTTCCAAAACAATAAATACTATTATTGCAATATCTAAAATATTCATAGAATCACCCTCATTGTGTTATACAGATTCAATACCTGCAAATGCATAAATAAAAGGGCTCTATACTAAATGTTGGGGTGGTTATGGAAACATAACTGCCTTGACA
>CAZGFY010000012.1:11706-55806 GCA_964525015.1 uncultured Oscillospiraceae bacterium | reverse complement strand
GCTACCACTATTTCGATTATTTTTACCCCACCCCAACTATTGACATAGAGCCTTTAATATATGAAAATATAATATTGCAAATTATATTTTGACTTTATCAAAATCGAATGCTATACTTTCAATTAGCCTTACTCATATAATCCCTATTTGATTATTATTAAATCTACGACCTAAAATCCAATAATTTTTTTATAAAACAAGGCAAATTTACGAAATAATGCTTTCGCCTTATAAGTGAATTTAACGCAGTTTTAGGAAAAAATCATCCGATTTTAGGCGATTCAGATTATGTGAGTAAGGCTAGATAAATAAGTGGTAAGAAAGGTGTGTTAGAATGAAGAAAATCTTGAAATTTACAATGATTTTGACGATATTATTATTTTTAGTATCCTGCAAAGCTGATGCGAAAATTGAAAGTGATAGCTTTATAGAAACTAACAATCAGATCATAAACAATGTAGAAACCAAAAGAGATATGACGCCAAAAGAGATTTTTGAGTTTGCAAAGTTTTTAGACACTGAAGAAGTTTTAACTATACTTGATGAAGAGGCTTCTTTTGTGCAGTTTTTAAGAAATCTAAACACATTACAGCCAGATATCTGTAGTCCCGTTACCGAAAAAGAAAGAGAAATTATAGAAGGGATAGGCTGGGATATAGATGATAATTACTACTGGGCAAATGAAGAAGATGTTTTGGAATTATGGCAAAATTATGTTGATGAAAGTAGTGATATTCCATTAGAAGTAAGCGTGTTTGATGGAACTTATTATTCGAGCGAAGAAGAAAGATATTATTTTTATGATAACTATTTTTTTAGTGATTTAGAATTAAAACGTGGCGAAATTGATGGAGATAAGGCAACATTATACACTACGAATTACAGAATAAATTTAAAAGAAACAGATGGCGTTTGGCGTATTGTGTCTTATTATAAAGGGATGCGACTCGAAGATGCTAGCTGGGAGAATATGCAAAGATTAACTGGTGATGAACTTTGGGAATTATATTTGCAAATAGATGATACAAGCACTTTAATTGACGGATACACAGACGGAATTCACTATATTTTGTATTCAGAATGGGTAATGCACTACCTTTTATTTGAGAATGGGGAATATACAGTTGTACTAAGTACTCAATTGGATACAAAAAGAGAGAGAAGTGTTTATCGAGATGAAGGCGTATATACCAAAATTCAATATGAAATTGATGAAGATTTTATGCCAAGGGATGAAAGCAAAAGTGAAGAATATAACGCGGCTATTGATGCATATAGAGAATATATACTTAAAAATGCTAAAGAGAGATTAAAACTTCTAAACGAAGATAATTACTTCACAACACTACCTACAACCTTAGAAGATTTAAATAAAGATGGAATTCCAGAGATAATTGTTCGCGAAAGTCTGTATCCTCCTAGTGTATACAGTTTTAGAGATGGCGAAATAGTAGAGCTTTTAGGGACTAGATCAAATGGGCAACACGGTAATTGTGGGCTACTTGAAAATGGAATGTATGCTTCTAAACATTTTACCACTGGATGGTTTACCAGCTTTGTTACATATAATCTTGATGGAACCCAAACAATTGAAACATTTTCTTATTATGGTGATTATGAATACTCATCGGAAACTGTTAATAGTGCTAAAGATTACAATGAAAATAATTATATTAATGAAAAAACTGTTGTGGTAAATTATGGGAGCGCAGAGGAAAGCGAAAAACAATTTTATGAAAAATATGCACCTTACGAGGCGTTATTAGAGAATTTTGCCATTAAAGAAACAATTTCGCCCTTTAAGATAATAGAAGATTTAAATTATTCACCAGATGTGCTAAAAAGAATTAATGGCTGATAATAGCAAGACTTTTGTGTAATTACAAAAACATCGATTTCCTTTTGGGAGTTGATGTTTTTATTTTGTGAAAAAATATATGAAAATACTACGATAAAATCAATATAAAACTTTATTTTTTCTTTATATCGTGATATAATAAAAAATAAGTATATTTTTTTAGAGGTAGTGTATGTATAAGCAAAAAAAGGTGGTTGCGATAGTTTTGGCAGCTGGCAAAGGAACTAGAATTGGCTTTGATAAAATGCTTTATAAAATAGATGGCAAAACAATTGTTGAAAAATCAATTTTTGCATTTGAAAATAATAGTTTTGTTGATGAAATCATTGTTACTGCTAGTGAAAATATAAATGAAATTACAAATATCGCAAAAAACTTTAAAAAGATTGTTAAAGTAGTTAAAGGTGGAAAAACAAGGAGTGAATCGGTTAAAAATGCGATGGAGTTTGTACCTGTTAATTCCCTTGTTGCTATTCACGATGGGGCAAGGCCTTTTGTTAGCGATTTAGTTGTAAATGATGCTATAAAAAATGGATATGAATATAATGCAGCAATCCCTTGCGTTTTAGTTAAAGATACAATTAAATTTTCAAAAACTGGATTTTGCGAAAATACACCGAATAGAAATAATTTGTATATAACCCAAACTCCACAGGTGTTTTGCAGTGATTTATATAAAAAGCTTTTAAAAGAAAATAAAGATACAGATTTTACCGACGATGCACAGCTTTTTGAAAATAATGGGGTACAAGTAAAAATTTCAAAAGGCGAATATGAGAATTATAAGATAACAACTATTGATGATATAAGAAAAGAGAAGAGTATGAGAATAGGTCATGGATATGATGTGCATAAATTAGTTGAAAATAGGGATTTAATTTTAGGTGGAGTAAAAATTCCATACGAAAAAGGCCTTTTAGGGCATTCCGATGCCGATGTTTTAACACATGTTGTTATGGATAGTATGCTTGGTGCATTAGCACTTGGGGATATTGGAAAGCATTTTCCAGATACCGATGAAAAGTTTAAAGGTGCAGATAGCTTAAAACTTTTAGAATATGTTGCAAATTTAATTGATGAAAAAGGATACAGAGTTGGGAATATAGACGCAACAATTATTGCACAAAAGCCAAAACTGGCTCCTTTTATAGAAAATATGAGAGAGAATTTAGCTAGAATATTAAGCTGTGATATAAATGATATATCAATTAAAGCGACAACAGAGGAAAAGCTTGGATTTACAGGATCTGGCGAGGGGATTTCTTCGCATTGCATTTGCTTATTAAAACAAAAATAAAAAGATAGGGGGAAAGATAATGAGTATTGATAATATTATAGTTTCGGTGCTGAGCATTATTAACACAATACAAATAACAGATATAATTGACATTTTGATAATGACTTTAATTATTTATAATGTGATAATTCTTTTAAGAAATACACGCTCATTCCAAGTTTTAAATGGAATATTTTTAATAGCAGTTATCTATGTGGTGTCTTCGCAAATTGGACTAAAAAGCATAAGTTTTATGATAACCACGCTTTCTCAGGTTGCATTAATTGTAATTGTTATAGTTTTTCAGGGCGAAATTAGGCGCATAATGGAAAGATTTAGCAGAACAAATGTACTCTCGCTTGCAACTTTTAAAAGAAAAACCACACAAGAAGATGAAATTGAAGATATGAAAAAAGCGGTTAGTACAATTTGTGATGCAGCTCAAAAACTGAGTGAAAAGCAAATAGGCGGCCTTATCGTTATGGAGAAATTTTCAAATATCGATGAAGTTATTAAAACGGGTACAATTGTGAATGCAGATATCACAACAGAGCTTATAACCACTATTTTCTATGATGGAACCCCTTTGCATGATGGTGCACTAGTTATTAGTGATAAAAGAATAAATGCAGCTGGATGCGTTCTTCCTTTATCGGATAATTTTGATATTAGTAAAGAGATGGGAACAAGGCATAGAGCTGCACTTGGCCTTTCAGAAAATTCAGATGCTATTATTATTATTGTTTCAGAAGAAACAGGATATATTTCAATTGCAAAAAATGCTGATTTAAGAAGAAGATTAAATAAAAAAGATTTGTATAGCATATTATCAAATGAATTTGTTCAGCCATTAATAGATAGCTTTACAAAACAACAAAGTAGAATGGAAACAAGGAGTAAATTAAATGCTGAAAAATAAGCTACTGGATAATAATAAATTTGTTTTATTAATTTCTTTTTGTATAGCTGTTTTTATATGGGGCTATGTTATTGTGTATCAAAGTAATACCGACACTATTGTGATAAGAGATGTGCCAGTTTCTACAGAATATGTGCAAAATGAATATCAAAATTTAGGTCTTGATGTTATATCAACGAGTATAGAATCAGTTAATGTAACAGTATCGGGAGTTAGAAGCGTTATAGGTGATGTTGATGCTGATGATATTGTGGTTTACCCGATTTTAACAGGGGTTAATGGAGCCGGAGAGTATGAGGTTTCTCTTTCTGCAACGAGTATATCTAGCTTTAAAGATATAACTATTGATTCGCTAAGCACAGAAGATATTACGATATATTTTGATAAGGTTGTCACCAAGGAATTTGATTTAGCTATTGATGCTTCAAATGTTAGTATTGCGCTGGAGTATCTATCGGGTGTAATCTACACAAATACACAAGAATTAATAATAACTGGTCCTGAAAATGAAATACAAAAGATAGCTGAGGTTGTTGTTTTGGTAAACGGTGCCCAAGATTTAACCCAAACAACAGTGCTAGATTCTACAATTATTCTACTTGATGAATATGAAAACGAAATAGCAAGCGAGGTTTTAACCTTTAGTACAACAGATATTAAAGTGACAGTTCCTGTTTTAAAAGAGTTGATTCTTCCAGTGAAAATAGAATATACAAACGTGCCACAAGGCTTTAATCCAGATGTTCTAAATATGGTTATCACGCCAAGTCAGGTTGTAGTAGGGGTTCCAAGTGCTGATGCAAACGAGATTTATGAATATTTAGCGGGGTATATAGATTTAAGAAATCTTCAAGTTAATACTGAATATCAATTTGATATAGAATACCCAGAAGAATATATGGCATTAGATTCAGCTAATAAAATATCAGCAACGATACTTCCAGATAATATGGCTGAAAAATTAATAACTGTAACCGATATTAGGGTTATAAACGATACTGAAAATTCAATAGAGATTGTTTCAAGTGAGATAACCAATGTTTCACTATTAGGAACACTTCTTGCTGTTGAAAATATTGAAGCAGAGGAAGTTATCGCTCAAATTGATGCCTCAACACTATCCTTTACACAAGGCACTCAAACAGCACAGGTGGAATTTATTATTCCAACGAGTGATGAAGTATTTGTTAAAAGTACACACACGGTTACGATAAGAAAATAGAATGGATTTTAAATGATAATTGTTAATAATATAAAGCTAGATATTGCCGATGATAAAAACGAAGCGATAAAAAAAGCGATAAAAATACTAGGCGCTAATAAAAATGAAATTAAAACTGCTAAAATCAGAAAAGTTTCAACCGATGCAAGAAAGAAATTTGAAATTAAATTTGTATGCTCAGTTGTAATAGAACTAATGAATGAAAAACTTGAAGATAAGTTTTTAAATAAAAGCAGTGATATTGTAATTAAAAAGAAAACAGAAATTGAATTTTTAATAGGTAAAGAAGAAATTTTAAATCCACCTGTCATAGCAGGGTTTGGCCCAGCAGGGCTTTTTGCAGGATTAGTCTTAGCTAAAATGGGGTTTAATCCAGTTATCCTAGAGCAGGGCGATGATATAGACACTAGGATAAAACAAGTGAAAAACTTTGAAGAGAATAGAATACTTAATTCAAATAGTAATATCCAATTTGGTGAAGGTGGAGCGGGAACATTTTCAGATGGAAAACTCACCACTAGAATTGGTGATGAAAGATGCGAATATATTTTAAAAACTCTAACTGAGTTTGGCGCACCTGATGAAATTTTATATAAGGCAAAACCACATATAGGAACAGATTTATTAGCAGATGTTATTAAAAATATTAGAAAAGAGATTATAAAACTAGGTGGACAGGTTTTGTTTCAAACAAAGCTTATCAATGTAAATATTAAAGATAATAAGATAGAATCAGTTATCACAAATAAAGGCGAAATACAAACGAATAATTTAATTTTATCAACTGGGCATTCGGCAAGAGATATCTTTTTTATGCTTAAAGAAAAAGAAGTGGCTATGAAAGCAAAACCTTTTTCAGTAGGGGTAAGAATTGAACATTTGCAAAGTGAAATTGATAAATCTTTATACCATTCTTTGGCAGGGCATGAAAATTTAGATATAGGAGAATATCAACTTTCAAACACCAAAGGCGATAGGGGCGTATATACATTTTGTATGTGTCCTGGTGGAAGTGTTGTTGCAGCAGCAAGCGAAGAGGACACTGTTGTAGTTAACGGGATGAGCCTTCACGCAAGAGATGGCAAAAACGCAAATTCAGCTGTTGTGGTATCAGTTAGTGAAAAAGATTTTGATAATGACTTTACAAAGGCAATTGAGTTTCAAAGAAAGCTAGAAAAAGCAGCCTTTATAGCAGGTGGGAAAAACTATAATGCGCCAGCACAAACCTTAGACAATTTTTTTGAAAACAAAAAAGGGTTAAATATAAAATCAGTTACACCAAGCTATCCAATAGGAGTTACTGAGAGTGATTTTAATGAAATACTTCCAAATTTTGTATCAAAAAATCTAAAAGAAAGTTTGCAAGTTTTTGATAGGAAACTCAAAGGATTTGCAAAAGGAGATAGCGTTTTAACTGGGGTTGAAACTAGAACTTCCTCACCTGTTAGAATATTTAGAAATGATGAATATCAAAGCAATATAATAGGATTATACCCTTGTGGAGAAGGTGCAGGATTTGCAGGAGGCATTATTTCAGCTGCGGTTGACGGAGTGAAGGTTGCACAATTTATTTCATCAAAATATAAACCAAAATATTAAGAAAATAGGATTTTTAAATGATTTATAGAAAATGGCTCTCAAAAGATATTGATAAAAGCGATGTCGAAAATTTAAAAAATGATTTACAAATAAATACTTTGCTTGCAAAAATTCTAGCTTCAAAAGGAATAAAAACAAAAGATGAGGCAAATAAACGTTTTTTTCATAATCAAGAATTATCAGACCCTTTCCTTATAAAAGATATGGATAAGGCTGTTTTTAGAATACACAAAGCAATAGAAGAGGATGAAAAAATTGTGGTGTATGGGGATTATGACGTGGATGGAGTATGCGCTACTGCAGTTTTATTTTCCTATCTTGAAAGCCAAGGGGCGAATGTTTTTTATAAAATTCCAAACCGAGAAAAAGAAGGCTATGGAATGAATAAAGCTGTTTTAAAAGCATTAAAGGATAAGGGTGTATCCTTAGTGGTAACGGTGGATAATGGAATTAGTGCTATAAGCGAGGTTGAGTATGCTAATGAAATTGGGCTTGATATAATTATAACCGATCACCATCTTCCAAAAGAAACCTTGCCAAATGCATATGCAATCGTTGACCCTTTAAGAAAAGATGATGAAAGCCCAGCAAAAACCTTAGCAGGCGTTGGGGTTGCGTTTAAATTAGTTTGCGCTTTAGAGTATGCACAGCCAGAAGATATGCTTGAGTTTTTTGCAGATTTAGTTTGCGTTGGAACGGTTGCAGATTTAATGAAACTTGAGGGCGAAAATAGAGTTATTGTAAAAGAAGGGCTAAAAATATTAAATCAAAATCCAAGGCAAGGCTTTTTAAGCTTATTAAAATCTTATGGGTATAATATAAATCAAATAACAAGCGAAACTATCGCATTCACAATAGCACCAAGAATTAACGCCTCTGGTAGAATGAGTGATGCAACACTTGCTCTAGAACTTCTTTTAGAAGATGATGAAGATGCAGCGGATGAAATAGCAAAAGAAATTGAAAGCGAAAATTTAAAAAGACAGGAAACTCAAAACAAGATAGCAGAACAGATAATAAATGAAATTTCTTTAGATAAAAGTTTAATAGATGAAAGGGTTTTAGTAGTTTACAATGAAAGCTATCACCCAGGCGTTATCGGAATAGTTGCCTCAAAATTAGTTGAGAAATATGGAAAGCCAGCAATAGTTCTTGCTAAAAACGAAAATGAATACAAAGGTAGCGGTAGAAGTATTTCTTCATTTAGTTTGCACGGAGCACTACTTGCTTGCTCAGAATATCTTTTAAGTTTTGGTGGGCATGAGCTTGCCGCAGGAGTTAGCGTTTTAGAAGAAAACTTAGAAGTGTTTAAAAAAGCGATAAATGAATATGCAAATAATAATCAAGAGCTTGCAAAAACACAGCCACTTAAAATAGATTGCATTTTAGAACTCGATGAAATTAATGTGAATTCAGTTGCAGAGATGGATTATCTAGCGCCTTTTGGTGCAGGAAATGAAACTCCAGTATTCTCAATTCAAAATGTTGGAATTACCTCTGTTTCACCAATTAAAGATGGCAAACATACAATGGTAAGATTAAAAAAAGATAATCTAACACTTCAAGGGATTTTCTTTAATAAAGCTTTAGCAGATTTTCCATATAATAATGGAGATTTAGTTGATGTATCTTTTATGCTTTCAATTTATCAAGGGGCAAATGGAGATATGGTGTCTACGAAGATTAAGGATATTCAGCCGAGTAAAATGCCAAATGAAATAGTTGATAGCTTTGATTTATATAAAGTTTTTAAAAATAAAATATATTTAAATAAAGAGCAAAAAGATAAATTAATGCCAACTAGGGAAGAGGTTGTTAAAATATATAGATATATTCAAACAAATAAGGTCAAAAATGATGATTTAAGACCATTGTTTGTTAAATTTTTAGATATCGATAGTGCAAAAATCCAGATAATTTTAGATGTATTATTAGATTTTAAATTAATAGAAGTTAGCCTTAATATGAGCGAAAACTATTATAAGATAGTGCCAACTCAAAATAAGGTTGATTTAATGGAAAGCCATATTTTAAAAAGCTTAAATTAGAAATAATTAAAGGGAGAAGGTGTTGTTATGAAATATCAAGAACTTGTGAGAATACTAGAAGAATCAGGCAAACAATATGAGTTTGAACTTATAGATAAAGCTTATAATTTAGCAAATACTATGCACGAGGGTCAATTTAGAAAAACAGGTGAAGCATATATTGAGCATCCAATAGCTGTAGCCGGAATATTAGCTGATTTAGGAATGGATTCTGTTTCAATTGTAGCGGGACTTTTACATGATATAGTTGAAGATACAGATATTTCTTTAGAAGAAATTGAAAAAGAATTTAATAAAGAAACAGCTATGCTAGTTGACGGAGTTACAAAGCTTGGTAAAATCACCTTTTCAAGTATGGAGCAACAACAAGCGGAAAATTTAAGAAAAATGCTACTGGCTATGAGCAAAGATATAAGAGTTATGATTATAAAACTTTGCGATAGATTACACAATATGCGAACAGCAAGTGGCTGGAAACCTCAAAAGCAAAGAGATAAGGCGCTTGAAGTTATGGAAATATACTCGCCTATTGCTCAAAGGCTAGGTATGAGTAATATTAAGGATGAACTTCAAGATATTTCACTTAGAATTCTAGACCCTATTGGATATAAAGAAATTGAAGATGAAATTAGAAGCACAAAAGACCCTGAAGAGTTTGTTTCAAAAATCGTTAGCAATGTTAAAAATAGGCTGGATGAATTTGAAGTAAAAGATGCCACTGTTTTAGGTAGGGTGAAAAGTACATACGGCGTTTATAGAAAAGTGTATGTACAAAATAGGGATATAGGAGAAATATATGATATATATGCTGTTAGGATAATATTAAACAGCGTTATGGAATGTTATAATGCTTTAATGCTTGTGCACGATATGTTTAGGCCAATTCCATCAAGATTTAAAGATTATATCTCTTCTCCAAAACTAAATATGTATCAATCACTACACACTAGTGTTATAGGAAGAGATGGAATTCCTTTTGAAATCCAAATTCGAACTTGGGATATGCATTATATTGCAGAATATGGTATCGCAGCTCACTGGAAATATAAGCAAGGCATTAAAGGCCAAGACCAGATGGAAGAAAAGGTGGCTTGGGTGCGTCAGCTATTAGAAACTCAGCAGGATAGCGATGATGATATGGAAATCCTTGATACTATAAAAAGCGATTTAGCACCAGAAGACGTTTATGTTTTTACTCCAAAAGGCGATGTTATATCACTTCCAAGTGGAGCTACTGTTATTGATTTTGCTTATGCAATTCACTCAGCGGTAGGCAGCCGTATGACAGGGGCAAAGGTTAATGGAAGAATAGTTTCGATAGACTATGTTGTTACAACTGGTGAAATTATAGAAGTTATAACAGGGGCAAAAGATAAAGGACCATCACGCGACTGGCTAAAAATAGTTACCACTTCGGAAGCGAAAAGCAAAATCCGTTCTTGGTTTAAAAAAGAGAAAAAAGAAGAGAATATTATAGAAGGTAAAAACGCCTTTGATAAAGAACTTCGCAGAAATTTAATTAATATCTCTGATGCACAATACCCAGATTTTGCACTAGATGTTGCAAAAAGGCAGAAATTCCACACAACCGAAGAGCTTTTTGCAGCTATTGGATATGGCGGAGTTCAGCTTTCAAGCGTTATATTTAAAGCGAAAGAAGAGTATCAAAAAATCCTTAAAGCACAAGAGCCAGTTATTATAAAACCAGTACTTAATAAAAAACCAAAGGCTGTAAACGGGGTTATTGTGGAAGGATTAGACAACTGTTTAATTAAGTTTTCAAAATGCTGTAATCCACTTCCTGGCGATGATATTATTGGATTTGTAACAAGAGGATTTGGCGTTTCGGTGCATAAAAAATCCTGCATAAACGTTGAGCACGGATTAAAAGATGAAGAAAATAGAAATCGCTGGATGAATGCATACTGGGCTGATAATATTAAAGAAGATTTTAAGGCTACTATTGATATAACTGCACTAGATTCAGGCGATAGCTTTACTCAGGTGAATAATGCATTAAATAGTATGCGTGTGCCAGTGGTGGCTTTAAATGCTCGCCAAACTCCAGATAAAAGAGTTAGTATGAATATAACCATAAACGTTAATAGTAGTGAACATTTAGATAATATAATTTCAAAATTAAAGAAAAATAAATTTATTGTTTCGATTACTAGGGGATAATTTAGGAAGGATTTTAATTAATGAGGGCGGTAGTGCAAAGAGTTAGCGATGCTAATATAACTATTAATAATAAAGATAAGTATGAAATGCAAAAAGGCTTGGTTGTGCTTTTTGGGGTGTCGAATGAAGATGTGAAAGAAGACACCTTAAAGCTTGCTCAAAAAATAAGCGAACTAAGAATTTTTGAAGATGAAAATGGCAAGATGAATTTAAGTGCAATTGAACTTGGGCTTGAAATAATGATAGTTTCACAGTTTACCCTTTTTGCAGATACAAAAAAAGGCAGACGTCCATCTTTTATAAAAGCAGGCCATCCTGATATGTCTAAAAGTATTTATGAGAAATTTTTAAGCGAGATAAAAGAAATCGGATTTAAAAATGTTATAAATGGTGAATTTGGGGCTGATATGAAAATTAATTTAACCAATGATGGACCAGTTACAATAATTATCGATACCGACGAATGGAAAACCAAAGCTTAATACAAATTAAAATATAGAAAAATGCACAAGGAATTAAGAAAGGAATGATAAAATATGAAAGTTTATCATATGCACGGCAAAGCGCCATATTATACAAACTGCTTTTTACTAAGCGATGAAAAGGATAGCGCTGTTTTAATAGATTGCTCTATGCCAATAGAGAAAATAAAAGAGGCACTTGAAAATGAGGGTGTTGAATTAAAGGCTGTATTTTTAACTCACGGACATCACGACCATGTTGAGTCGCTAAATGATGTTAAAAAAGAATTTCCAAACGCTGAAATTTATCTTTCAAAAGAAGATGTTTTGCAATTTGATATCGAGGGGACTATCGATTATCAAAATGAAGTGTTTAGTATAGGTAAGATGGATTTTAATATTTTAAAAACCCCAGGGCATACGCCAGGGTGCGTTTGCATTATAGTGGAGGATTATATGTTCTCAGGCGACACTTTATTCGCTGGCACTATCGGGCGAACAGATTTACCAGGCAGTGATTATGATACAATGATAGAATCACTTAAAAAGATAATCGATAATGTTGATGAAAATTGTAAGGTTATCCCAGGACACAGCCATTTTTCAACTTTAAAAATTGAAAAATCAGAAAATCCATATTTGAAAACTATAATAAGAGTAATGTAATAATGCAAATAATTTTAAATAATTTTAATGAACATTATGAAATCGAGCAGTTGTTAAGAATGTTTGTTAAAGATATTCTTGTGGTAAAAAAGAAGGTTAATAAAAAAGATTTGCAAGAGTTTGTTTATATAAGAAAAAACAATAAGAAGATTTTTGTTTTTATAAAAGCCGATAAAAAATCTTATTATAAATTTTTAAAAGCAAAAAACAATAAAAATGATGATAATTTAAATATTTGCTCATTTTTATATGATAGCTTTTGTAGGATTTATAATAAAACCCTGCCTTGGGGGCTTTTAACGGGCGTTCGCCCTGTTAGATTATTAAGAAATATACAAAGCGAAACTAATGATTTAACTTCTTCAAAAGAAATTTTTAAAAATGAATTTTTTGTTAGCGATGAAAAAATTGCTTTAACTGAGCATATATATAATTTGCAAGAAAGAATTATAAAAAACGTTAAAAATGATGATTACAGCTTGTATATTTCAATTCCCTTTTGCCCGTCTAGATGTGTTTACTGCTCATTTGTTTCAACTACAACTAAAAACTCTAAAAAGCTGATGGAAGATTACTCTAATAAACTATGTGAAGAATTAATTTATACTGCTAAAAAAGCAAAAGAGCAGGGATTAAATTTAAAAACAATATACATCGGCGGAGGAACTCCAACGGCAATAACTGCACTACAACTTGAAAAAATAATGCAGACTATTGCTGAGAATTTTGACATTGATAATTTAGAAGAATATACTGTTGAGGCTGGAAGAGCTGATTGCACAGATTATGAAAAACTAGCTATAATTAAAAAATATAAGGCAGATAGAATTTCAATTAACCCACAAACATTTAGTGATGATGTTTTAAAAAATATAGGCAGAAATCACACGCATAAAGATTTTTTAAACTGCGTTAAAATGGCAAAGGAAATTGGATTTAAAAGCATTAATATGGATTTAATAGCTGGACTTCCGGGTGATGATATAAACGGATTTGAAAACTCTTTAAAAGGCTGTATTGATTTAGGCGCTGATAATATAACAGTGCATAGCCTAACTCTAAAAAGAGCATCTAATTTGGTTATGAAAAATATCGGATATAATGAAGAAAATGATATTTCTACAATGCTAAAAAAGACAGATATATTAAAATCTTTTGAATATCAGCCATATTATATGTATAGGCAAAAGTCGACCGTTGGGAATTTAGAAAATGTCGGCTACACTAAAAAGGGTCTTTTTAGCTACTATAATATATACATGATGGAAGAAGTGGGGAATATTATTTCCTGTGGAGCTGGGGCAGTTTCAAAATTAATACTTGCAAATGAAGGGATAAAAAGAGTTTACAATTATAAATATCCAAGCGAATATGTTAATGATTTTAGCACTATATTAAATAGGAAAGATGAGGTGTTTAATTTATGGCAGCACTATGGATACCAAAAAGATTAGTTGAACTATCACTAATTAATACAGCAGGAATATCAGAAAAATCTTTTGTTATGAAATGCGAACACGAGTATGAATCAAGAATTGATGCAGCGGCAAAAGATATAATTTTTGAAAATAAACCAATTATTTTAATAACAGGACCCTCAGCTTCAGGAAAAACCACAACGGCAATTAAAATAAAAGAAAGCCTTTTAGCTAAAGGAAAAAAGGCGCAGGTTATATCTCTTGATAACTTTTATAAAAATATAAATGATTATCCACGCCTTGCTGATGGAAGTAAGGATTATGAAAATGTTACGGCTTTAGAATTATCAGTTTTTAAATCCTGCCTTGAAGAGATATTAAAAAATGATAAGGCGCATTTCCCAGTTTATGATTTTAAAACCGAAACAAGAAAAGATAATCACACTCTTGTTGATTTAGATGGAGGGTTTTTAATAATTGAGGGTATACACGCATTAAACCCAGCTTTATTAAATATGCTACCACGAAATAAAACCTTCACTATATATGCAGGTCTTCGTGAAGAGTATTCAAATCAAGGCCAAAGAATACTTCCAACAAGGGATATTCGCTTATTAAGAAGGATGATACGAGATTATAATCATCGTGGACATTCGTATAAAAAAACAATCGGAATGTGGGATGCTGTATGCCAAGGGGAAGATAAATATATAAAAATTTATAAACCTAATGCAGATTTACTTCTAGATACTGCATTTAGCTACGAAATTTTAATTATTACCCACGTTGTTAATGAATTAAAAGATAATTTAATAAAAGAGGGGGATAATAAAATGATGGAAATTTTAAAGGTGTTAGAGATTCTTGAGCCAATGCCTTTAGAATATATACCAAAGGATTCTATGCTAATGGAATTTTACGGATAAATATAAGAAAGTGAAAGGAATTATTATGAGTTTTTTAGATGATTTAAAAGATGCATCTGCAAAATTAGCAGATACTGCAAGCAAAAAGGCAAATGAGGCTTTTGATTTAGGCAAAAAGAAAGTTAATGAAATTTCTTTAGAAAATGATTTAGCTAAAGCACAAAAACAGCTAGGGGTATTAGTGTATACTCTATATAAAACAGGAGAAGAAAATCCTGAACTTGTAAATGAATACATCCAAAGAATTGTTGCAATTGAAACAGAACTTAACAATACAAAAGAAACAGTTAATAATGAAGTTGTAGAAGTTAAAGCAGTTCCAACTTGCACTTCTTGTAATGCACCACTAGCAGATGGAGATAAATTCTGCAAATCTTGTGGCACAAAGCAAGGGGAGTAAATTTTATTTAAAATGTAGTGAGCTTAAAACTTACTACATTTTTTATTTATACTAATCTAGGAATTTTTTTAATATACATATAATTGAAGTCTAAAAAAGGATGGAAAGAGTTATGAGCAACGAAAAGGTTTTAGTTAGAGGAACTTTGGTGTTAGCGGCTTCGGCTGTTATTGTTAAGATATTAAGTGCTGCGTATAAAATTCCACTTACAAGGATACTAGGTCCTGAAACAATGGGGGCTTTTACAGCAGTATTTTCAATTTTTATGCCATTTTATGCGTTTTGCGTAGCAGGAATAGTTCCAAGTATCTCTAAAATAACAGCTGAGATACATCAAAAAGGAGAAGGTGCTGTTTTAGCACTCAAAAATAAGGCTAACCGTGTGTTTATGCCACTTGCTATTATAATGGCAGTAATAATTATTATAACAGGGTATTTCTACACTAAAGATGATGATAATTTAGCAAGATTTATAGGTCTTATAGTGCTACTTCCAAATTTGTTTTTTGCAACTAGTGAGGCAATTTATAAAGGGCTTAATCAAGGCAGATTAAATATGATAATAACAGCTAAGGCTGGAATTTTAGAAAGCGGAGTTAAATTAGTTATCGGACTTTCCTCAGTTATAATAGCAGGGATGTATTTTGATGAAAATTTAGGAGATATACAGCTTATTTTAACCTTGCTGACTATAAGTGTATCGGGATGGATTTGTAAAATTTATCTAGAAAATAACTTTAAGTATAATTCGATGGGGGAAATAGTAAGCAAAATTAATATAACAGAAAAAGGAGTTTTCACTTTAGCAATGCCGATAGCTTTTTCAGCATTAATTGTTTCAGCAGCAGGTTTTTTTGATAATATTGTGGGGCTAAAAATATTAGAGGAGATATCAGATTCTGAATATATTTTTTACTATTCAATGTTTGATTTATCGCTAGCTGATAATATTCCCTTATGGCTTCTTGGGATTTATAATGGCTACACGCTAACAATAACAAATTTAATCCCAACGATATCCTCAGCAATTGGGCAATCTTCTCTTCCTATAATAACAAAAACCAAATTGGCTAATGATAATGAAAAAATGAGCCGTCAAATAAATAAAATATTAAAGCTCACAGGGGCAAGCGTTATTCCAATAAGTGTATTTTGTTATTTTTTTGCAAATGAAATAATAGTGATTTTGTTTTCAGATATGGGAGCTGCCACTGATATTGCAACTATATTTTTAAGATTTATTGCACCATTTATTATTCTTCCAGCATTTTCGTTTCCTTTAAATTCAATACTTCATGCATATGATAAGCAAAAAAAGGTGTTTTATATTTTAATTATCGCAAGCTTTTTAAAATGCAGTTTAACAGTTTACTTTTGTAGTATCCCAAGCATTAATATTAAAGGATTTATTTACTCATCGTGTGTTTTTTACATAGTGATTTTTTTATTAACTATACTATCAATTAAAGGGCTTGGAATTAAATTTTCAGTTTTAAAAGGAATGTTTTTACCTAGTGTATATTCTTTTATTGCTATTGTTATGGCACTTTATATATCAGAAGAGATTTTATTCACACTTCCTTTAATTATAAGATTTATAGCTTCTGGATTTTCCTTTGTTGTGATTTATGGTGCGATTATTTTAATTACTGAATTTTTAGTTGATATAAACTGATAAAAGATGTACAATTAGTATTATCACTAAAAAAGGATGGATTTTTAAATATGGAATTTGAATTTAAGGATAGATACACGCTTAAAGATTTTAAGGATATAGTGGCGAGATTAAGAGATAAGGAAAATGGCTGTCCGTGGGATAAAGAGCAAGACCATTTCTCTATTAAAAAGAACTTTGTTGAGGAAACATACGAAGTTTTAGAGGCTATTGATTTAGAAGATACCGAGCTTTTAAAAGAAGAACTTGGCGATGTTTTACTGCAAATAGTTTTGCATAGCCAATTTGAAGAAGAAGTGGGCAATTTTAATTTAGAAGATGTTATAAATGATATAGCGCAAAAAATTGTTGTCCGTCATCCGCATGTATTTAAAAATGCAGATAATACTACTAATACAAATAAAGTTTTAGAAAAGTGGGAGGAGATAAAAAACCAAACTAAAGGATTTGAAAGCCTAGAAGAAAAACTAAAAAGTGTGCCAAAAGTTTTTCCCTCACTTATGTATGCTAATAAAATTCAAAAAAGAATGCAAGCTGGAAATATCAAAGTTTTAGCAGATGAAAAAAGAAGTATTGATAGTATAAAAAGCTTAATTAGTGAGATAGAGGGTAATAATATAGATAATCAAAAAGAAACACTTTCAAGGCTGCTTTTTGAAGTTTCAAACCTAGTTAGACTTAAAAAAGAGGATTCGGAAGAGATTTTAAAGGAATTTACCAGTAATTTTACAGAAAAAGTTGTGAATTTTGAGAAATTATCGTTGCAAAACGATGAATCATTTGATATAATATTCAAAGACGATTTTATAAAATAAATATAAAATTAAATAAAATGATTATATTTTTTGGAGGAAATTAAAAATGACAAAAACAGAATTAGTTGCATTAGTTGCTGAAAAATCAGAACTAACAAAAAAAGATGCTGATAAAGCAGTTAGCGCAGTTTTAGAATCAATTACAGAAACATTAAAAAAAGGTGATAAAATTTCTTTAGTTGGATTTGGTACATTTGAAGTTAAAGAAAGAGGCGAAAGAAAAGGGATTAACCCAAAAACTCAAGAGCCAATGACTATCAAAGCAAGCAAATCTCCAGCATTCAAAGCTAGCAAAGCTTTAAAAGATGCTATTAAATAAGAATTTTAAAGTCGGCTTTTAGCCGACTTTATTTTTTATCTGCAACTAAATATAATCAAAAAGTTAAATTTGAATTTTAGAAAGGGAATATTAGAATGCGTATTGATAAATTTTTAAAAGTTTCAAGGCTTATTAAAAGAAGAAGCGTTGCAAACGATGTTGCAGACGCTGGGAGAATAATCGTTAATGGAAAAGAAGTAAAGCCATCTTATAAAGTGAAAATTGGTGATGAAATAGAAATTATGTTTGCTCAAAAAGGCGTTAAGGTGAGGGTTCTTTCAATTGAAAATACCCAAAGTAAAGATGGCGCAAGAGAAATGTACACCGTTATCGAAGAATAAAAAAATAAAATCTGTCATATTTATATCTTAAAACTAAAATAGTGAAAACATTTAGAAAGGAAAGGATATAATGATGGCAGATAATGTTTTTTTAATGCATAAAATCGAAGTTGTGAATAGAAAAGATATGATTGTGCAAGGGGTTATAAAAGTTGTATCTTATGATGAACATAATATAAGCTTAGAAACAGATTTTGGGAAAATTATCATTACTGGAACAGATTTACTAGCTGGTGAAATTAATTCAAAAGAAGGAATATTAAAGCTTACTGGGGATATTCAAAGCATACAATACAAAGTGAATAAAATAAAAGAAAAAGGGATAAAGGGGTTTTTATTTAAATGATATTTGAACCTGAAAACTATAGATTTATACTTGAGGATTGTATCTATTCTTTATCTGCTGGATTTATAGTGAGCTTTATAAATGAAATTTTAAAAAGTGTTTTTTATAAAACTAAGATTATGATTTTTATAAAAGATATATTAATTAGTGTGATTTTTGCAATTGTTATCTTTAGTTATGTTATATCTTTTGCAAATTATAGCATTTTAAGGTGGTATCATATTTTATTTTCATTTACAGGTTTTTTACTATCTCGCTTTAGTTTTTCAAAAATACTAAAGCTTATTTTTAATTTGTATTTTAGTGGTTTTTCAATACTTTTAAGGCATTTTAAAGAAAAAGTGAGTATTAGCGTGAAAATAAAGAAAAAAACAGATACAAAAAAATGTGAAAATGATAAAATATTATTGAAAAGTGATGACGTTTTATTGTATAATGAATAAAATAGACTTTATAATAAATAAGTGTGTGAAAATTAAGATTTAGATGAAAGTGAGGTGAAGATGAGATGAAGAAAAAATTTAGAAAAATTAAAATTAGCCATATTGCAATGTTTTCATTTATTTTATATTTAACTGTAAATCTCATATCAAATCAATTCAATCTAATGCAACAAAAGCAGGAATATGAAGCTCTTTTAGAAGTTCAATCACAGCTAGAAATGGATATAGCCGAACAAGAGAGAATTTTAGAAGAAGAAGATATCACTGTATATTTAGAGCGATTAGCAAGAGAAAAGCTTGGGTATGCGGATGATGAGGAAAGAGTTTTTATAGATATTCAAACTGAAAAGTAGAGAGAAAGTGTAGATGGATAATAATTTTAATAGCAATATAATAAATCAAGGGATGTATAATCAAAATCAAAATCCTTATGCAGCTCAGTATATAGCAAAAAGAAATAAAAAGAAAACCACGACAACTATAATAATTGCCTTATTTATAATTATCTCAATTATTAGTGTTTTCTTTATAGCTCAAAGTTTTGGCTCGGAAGATGGAATACAAAGAACGGTTAGTAGTGGGAATGAATATGGGGAGAGCGTTGCAGTACTTCATATTTATGGAACAATACAAAATACTGAAACCTTTGATAGTGTAAGTTATAATCATTCATTTTTAATGCAAACTGTTGATGAACTAATGCAGGATGATACTAATAAGGGCATATTTTTAAAAATTAGTAGTGGTGGTGGAACTGTTTATCATTCGGATGAATTTTATTTAAAATTAATGGAATATAAAGAGGAAACAGGCAGACCAATATATGCATACTTTGAAGAAACAGCAGCATCTGGGGCGTATTATATAGCTTGTGCAGCCGATGAAATATATGCAAATAGAAATACTACAACAGGCTCAATCGGCGTTATAATCTCTTATCTTGATTTATCACAGCTATATGAAAATATCGGAATTGAAGAAGTGATGATAGTATCAGGTGCTAATAAGGGCATGGGTGCTGGAGAATTAAACGAAGAACAAAGAGCAATATATCAATCAATTGTTGATGAGAGTTATGAGCAGTTTACTAGCATAGTGAGCGAGGGAAGAAATATGTCTATCGAGCAGGTTAAAGAAATTGCAGATGGCAGAATTTATACCGCTCAGCAAGGGCTTGAAAATGGACTTATAGATCAGTTAATGCCACTTGAAGATGCAGAAGTTTTAGTTATGCAAACTCTTCAAGCAGATTTAAATTATATCTACTACAATCACCCAACTCAGCTATCTTGGACAGATTTGCTTTTTGCAAATGCTAATGATAACCAATCAAGCGATTTAGCACAAATAAGCGAGATAATTGATGATAAAATGGCAGGGATACCACTATATATATATCAAAATTAAAAAACAGCAGGCAAAGTGAAAAACTTTGCTTGCTATTTTTATATAAAAAATGATATTATATTTAGAGAATATAGATTAAAAATGAAAGGAAACTACTTTACTTATGGAAAATGTTAAAATGAAAGTTAAAAGTGTTTTTAGTGATATAAATTTAAAAGAGAAAGATATATCAGTTGTTTTATCGGATGATACATCAAATAGAATAAGGCAGTTTGTTGTTTTAAATAGAGAATATAAAGAGGACGAGAATGGAAGATATATTCCAAACTCAACAGATTATATAAATACAAGCTATGGTATCAATGGGTATGGAGTTTTAAAAAAAGCTTTCTTTTCAAGCGGGGTAATAGTGCTTGAATTAGTTTACAAAGAGAAAACAGTGATGATTGAACTTGATATATCATCAGTGCAATTTAGCGATGATGCTATTAAATATTTAAAATTTATATTGAAAAATAAAATTGAATTTACAAAAGCAAAGGTGACTGTTTAAAAAATATTATCAGAGTTTAGACGAGCTTTGATTATATCGATTGACCAAATTATATAAAAAACTAAAAGGAATGGCGAAGGTCATTCCTTGAGTTTTATTTAATAGGGGCTGTATTTTTTGCAAATTTCTTGACAATTTATAGCAAAAACACTATACTATATATGGTACTCAAAAAAGTACTACATATAGTGTAGTGCAATGCTAGTAATGAATGTATTATAAAAGTTGGAAGGAAAAAGTGAGATATGAAAAAAGATAGCAGTATAATTTATTTAAAGTTTGCAAATGCATTACTAATGCTTGATAAAGAATCAAAATTAAATAGTAAATTTTCTGAGCAGATAAAAACCACCGATGAAAATTTTTCTTTAAGGCATAGATTTGGCTCGGAAGATATTACAAAAAGTGTGAGATTAAATATAATAAATCAAAAAGCATATCCTTTTGATTATCTGCAAGCAAAATTTAGCCTTCCACTAACAAAGAATTCTTTTAGCCAAGAAAAAATTATATATTCTAAAATGCTAATGGAAAATTGCGATATTTGCAAATAGTGTAACGAAGGTTAATATAAATGCTAATATATTAAAATAGGGATACTTAATAATGAAGGAGTATAAAATGAATATAATACTTAGGAATTTAAAAATATCAGATTTAGATGAATATTTTGATTTAAATAAGCCATCAAGAGAATATCATAAGTTTAATGGACCTTATTATGAAAAGGAAACTGAGGAAGAATTATTAGAGCGTATTGAAAAAATGAGAACTTCTTTAAAAAAAGGAGAAGTGAGCTTTAATAAAATGATTATTGCAAATGAAAATAATGATGAATACATAGGCGAAGTTACTTGGCATTATAAATCAAAGGAAACAAACTGGATAGAGATAGGAATAGTTGTTTGCAATGAGAAATACTGGGGAAAGGGCGTTGGAGCAAAGGCTTTAAAATTATGGGTTAGTAAATTGTTTTTAGAAAAAACAGAGATAGTAAGGCTCGGATTAACCACTTGGTCGGGCAATGAAAGAATGATGAAACTTTCAGAAAAACTAGGCTTTGTTTGCGAGGCAAGATATAGAAAAGCAAGAATAGTAAACGGCGAATACTACGACTCTGTAAGCTATGGAGTTTTAAGAGAAGAATGGGAAGAATTAAATAAATAATCTTATTTTTGTTAAGATTATTTATAATTAAAGAGTGAAGAATGAAAAGTTATCAATATCTTAACTTTTCACTCTTCACTTTTTTATGGTGTAGTATTTGTTATACCAGCACTTTGAAGGTATAAATTTATGTTTTCAGAGGCATACACTGTTTCGTTGGTGGTTATAAGCTGGGCTGCAGCACCATCAATGCTTGATATAAATTCAAGTGCCTCTTCTGGAGGCATAAAGAAAACAGCAGTTGAGAGAACATCAGCAACCCCACTATCTGGGTAAATAATAGCCACGCCATTATATATATTAGCGGGGTATAAAGTTTGTAAATCAATTAGATGGTGGTATCTTTCACCTTCGTGAACAAAGTAGCGTTGGTATCCACCGGAACACACCACTGACATATTACCATTTATAAAAGCAGTATCAACTGTGCCACCTTTAGGAAAGTAGTTTTCGTCCACATTTGGATTATCAATTCCGATAGCCCACCTCGACCTTTCGCCATCAAAAGGCTGTCCGTGAATTCTAACGTTTCCACCTGCTGAAATTGCAAAGTTATCATAATTTTCTTCTAAAAGCAGTGCTATTTGCTCGGTTGCATATCCTTTTGCCACTGCGCCAACGTCGATTTGAACATTTGCATCATTTATATAAACAGTTGAGTTTTCTCTATCAATTTCGATAGCTTCAATATTAGCAGTATCTGCGATTAATTTTAAATCATCGTAATTTGGCAAGGTGTATTCAATTCCATTAGTGGCATCGCTTCTCACATCGCTCCACACAGAAAGTAAATTACCCATAGAGATATCAAATTTTCCATCGGTTTTATAGTACCATTCTTTTGAAAATTCTAATAGATTGATAATCTCTTCATCCACCACCACAGGGGCAACGCCGGCATTATCATTTATTGTTTTGATATTATTTATATCTTCATAATTATTGTAAACATCGTAAAGCTGGTGGTATTTAATATACTCATCTTCTATGGTTTGCTTCATTTTTTCAAAATCATCGGCATCTTGATATGTTACAACAGAGATAATCGTATCAAACACATCAAAAATAACAGTGGAGTGCTTTTCTCGAGCTTCCTGTGATATGTGTGAAGTGTCCATAGATGTAGTGTCGCTACTAGTGGTGTTTTCACTAGTGCAAGAAACAAGCAGTATGCTAAAAGCTAATATTAAACTTAAAATTTTTCTTTTCAAAATAAATAAAATTCCTTTTCTTTAAATTATAAGAATATTATACCACAAAAAAATAAAATCTAGTAATGAAAAAATTATTACAAGTTGTTTTATATGCTTAGTTTTGATATAATATTTATTAATGATGTATAAATATAGAAAGGAATAGATGATTCATGAAAAAACAAACAGCAGGCTTACTGCTATTATTAGCTACAATTATTTGGGGTGGTGGATTTGTTGCAACCAAAATTATACTTGATGCCGGATTTACTCCAGGACTTTTAAATGTTGTCAGAGGGTTTATTTTCACACTTTTAGTTTTTGCCTTTTTCCCAAAACAGGTTATCAATATGTCTAAAGAGCAATTAAAAATAGGACTGCTTATAGGTATTTTTAACTTTGGAGGTTTTTTGTTTCAATCAATTGGTGCTCAATATACAGCTCCATCTAACTCTTCGTTTTTAACTACTACAAATGTGGTTATGGTTCCATTAATAGCTTGGGTAATGTATAAAACAAAGCCTAAATTAAAAGTGTTTATTGCAGTTGGAATTTGCCTTTTAGGTATGGCTATTTTATCTGGAATTTTTAATTCAGATTTTGTTATAAATATAGGAGATTTATACACTTTACTGTGTGCTTTTTTATTTGCATTAGCAATAGTTATGCTTGCAAAACCACCTGAGGGTGGCCATTTTGCAGCAGGAGCTTTCTTATTGGGGTTAACATTATTTTTGGGTTCTTTAATTTACTTTTTTGTGTTTGAAAGTGCGAATATTCCAAATATAAATATAAATGAAATTATACTTCCTATTTTATATCTTGGAGTTGGATCTAGCTTTATCGCTCAAACTCTTCAAGTGCTAGCTCAAAAATATGTTTCGGCAAGTAGCGCAAGTTTGATACTATTATTAGAAGGTGTGTTTGGAAGCTTGTTTAGTATATTATGGGGATTTGAAAAATTCACTTTTAATTTATTAATAGGGGGAAGCTTGATTTTAATCAGCCTTGTTTTAAGTGAAATTGAATTTAAATCATTTAAAAAAGAAAATAAATAGATATACATATTGACAAATTAAAAAACATACTGTATTATTGTATTAACTGATAAACACAGAAAGGATGATTTTATGGCATGGAAATTTTCAGCAGATAAGCCTATATATATTCAAGTTTTTGAAATATTAATGCTTGATATTTTAAAAGGAGTATATCCACTAGGCTCAAGATTTCCCTCAGTTAGGGATATAGCAGCGGCAGCAAATATTAATCCGAACACTGCTCAAAGGGCACTTTGTGAACTAGAAGATAAAAAACTTGTGATAACAAATGGAACAAGCGGAAGAATTGTTACTACGGATAGCGGATTAATTAAATCTTTATCAGATAGTATCATTGATACAGAAGTTAATGAATTTTATAAAAAAATGCTCTCTATGGGAGTATCAAAAGAAAAGTTAATAAATTTAATAAATGAAAGGGAGGGATAGTATGCGTCCATTAATAGAAATTAATGCACTTAGTAAAGTGTATGGGAAAACAACAGCACTAAACAATGTTTTTTTAAACTTATATAGTGGAAATATTATTGGTCTTTTAGGGCCAAACGGCAGCGGTAAAACAACTTTAATTAAATTAATAGTAGGTCTTTTAACGCCAAGTTCAGGGAGTGTTTTAATTGATGGAAAAAAACCATGCCCTGCAACAAAGGCGATGATAGCCTATCTTCCAGATAAAGAAATTTTAAATGGTAGTATGCAAGTTGATGACATCGTTGATATGTTTGCTGATTTTTATGCTGATTTTGATATCCAAAAGGCATATAATATGCTAAATGAGCTTGGAATAAATCCAGATAGCAAATATAAATCTTTATCAAAAGGAATGAAAGAGAAGGTTCAGTTAGTTTTAGTTATGAGTAGGAATGCTAAAATTTATCTGCTAGATGAGCCTATCGGAGGAGTTGACCCAGCATCTAGAGAGTATATCCTAAACACTATTATTAAAAACTATAATCCAGAGGCACTAGTTTTAATTTCAACTCACTTAATATCCGATATAGAAAGCGTTTTAGATCAGGTTATATTTATTAATTATGCCGAGATAGGACTAGTTACAACTGTTGATGAAGTGAGAGAGAAATATCAAAAGAGTATTGATGAATTCTTTAGGGAGGTATATAGATGTTAGGCAAATTATTAAAATACGAAGTTGGGGACACAGTAAAATTATTTACTCCCTTTTATGGAATAGTTTTGTTTTTAACTTTAATAACTTCATTTGCAATAAAGCTTGGCGCAAGTAATGAGGCTTTTATTGAAAGCTTAATGGGGGGCTTAGTTATTGGAACGATAACATTTGTTACTGTTATATCATTCACTGTTATTATAACTATGGTGTACTTTTTTATAGTTGCAAGATTTTATAAAAACCTAGTTAAAACCGAAGGATATTTTATGCATAGCCTGCCAGTAAATGCTCATTCTTTAATTTTATCAAAATTAATTTCAGCAATAATTTTAACTATTATAACAATTATTTTTGCTGTTTTATGTGCTTTTATCTTTGTTTTGGTTTTTAATGAAATATCAATGAAGGATTTTTTAGATGGGCTATGGCTTGTAATTAAAGATTTTTTACTAACATTTACATTTTGTATTGGAGTGGTTAACAGTATAACGTTTGCCTATGCGTCAATTGCAATGGGAAGTTTATTTCAAAATAAATTTTTAGGGGCGATTTTATGCTATATTGGATTTTCAACTTTTAGAAGTTTTATAAACACACTTGTAGGCGCACTAACTTTTACCGAGGCAGCTTATGATTATAGTTTTGATGTTTTACTAGACCAAACGCTATTAACAACAAATATTATATCAGTGGTATTTATTATTATTTCATATGTAATAACATATTATATTTTTACAAATAAATTAAATTTAGAGTAGAGCATTTTGCAAGATAAATATATATAAAAACCGATTTTTATAAAATCGGTTTTTTAGTGTGTAAAATATAATTAGAATGAATTGAAAAATTAAAGATTTTATTGAATTAAATTTTTGTGAGCTAGTAGAATGAGAAAACGATTTTAAAGCTATATACTTTTACTTCGATATTCTAAAAGGGTGATATCTTGCCATGTGTTAAATCTGTCTTTTGCTATTTTTTCTCTTATTCAAATAAATCTAAATCCTAATTTTTGAAATAGATTAATGCTTGGTTATAAATTTCTAAAACTCTTTTAATATCTTGATTTTTCATAATTTTAATTTCAACAATAACCTATCCTTCATATTTATTAAATTATACTATATTTTTGCAAAATAAAAAAGACTGATTTAAAATCAGTCTTTTAATTTTGAGTTTATCTTAGTTTGCAGCGTTAGCTTTTTTCATCATTTGTGAAACTTTTCTAGCAGCCGCTTTTTTATGAAGAACACCTTTTAATCTTGCTTTATCAATTGTTGATACAGCTAAAGCTACAGCCGCTTGTTTGTCAGCGGAACCATCAGCTAAAGCAACATCAGCTTTTTTGATAACAGTTTTAAGATTACTCTTCACAGCTTTATTACGAAGTGTTTGTTTCTTCGTTTGGATAACTCTGTCTTTTTGAGATTTAATATTTGGCATGATCCCACCTCCTTCTGCGTACTGTGACAGCATATACTATAATACCACTTTCCATTTAAAAAAGCAAGCATTTTTTAAAAATAAAATAATATTTTTATATTATTTTTTTATTTTAGTCTATTATATCATAAAAAAACATATAAATTAGGGTAAGATATTGATAAAAGTGGTGATGTATTGAGAAAGAAAATAAAAGGGATATATAGTATTACCCTCTTTTTGCCTGTGATAATAATTAGTTTTCTAATATTATCATTTATGCAAAAGGCCGCTACTGCATACAATTATTCAAATAGCACTGAGAGTTATATAGAAATAAATGCTCAGTATGCACAAAAGCCTTTAGAAGAAAATGAAAGCAATACTCATTCCTCTAGCGAAATATTAAAAGAGAATAATCCTTTTGAAGATTTCGACATCGAAACTTTTAAATTACAGAACACAGTGGCTGATTATGAATATAATCCCTTATACCCTATTTTAAATATAAGCTATCAAAATGAAGAAAATAACTATACCTATAAATATAATAATGCTTATGTTAAAAATCTTACTGATTTGAGTGAAAAAGAAGTTTTGGATATAATGAGTAGTGATATCAGTTTTAATATAGAGAAAAACTCAAGTCAGCCGCAGATATTAATTATGCACACACACGGCACCGAAAGTTTTCAGCCAGAAGGGCAGATGAGTTTTGATCCTAATTACACCTGCCGTTTAACTGATAACAATCAAAATATTGTTTCGGCTGGAGAAGTTTTAGCGAATACTTTAAATTCCTTAGGCTATAATACTCTACATGACACATCACTGCATGACTTTCCAAGCTATAATGATAGTTATGATAGGAGTGCTGTTGTAGTGAAAGAATATTTAGAAAAATATCCTTCAATTAAAATTGTTTTAGATATTCACCGTGATGCAATTGAAACAAACGGCTCAAGAGTTTCTGCTGTTACAACGATTAACGGGATAGAATATGCCCAAACTATGATAATCAGTGGTGCTGATAATGGCTATCTTAATATGCCAAACTATAAAGAAAATTTAAAATTTGCTTCACTTTTACAAGATAGCCTAGAAAGCAATTATCCTAGTATAAGCCGACCGATTTTATTTGATTATCGACATTATAATCAGGATTTGTCCGTTGGTAGTTTGCTAATTGAAATAGGATCGCATGGAAATACTCTATCTCAAGTGAAACAGACGGCAAAAGCTATTGGCATTTCTCTTGCGAAAAGCTTTGATGATAGGCAATAATTTTCTTATTTTATTCACATAGATATGTTGACATACGTATTTGCAGTGTTATAATGGAATCAAGACATATCTATATAAAGGATTGTTAAATTAAACGAAAGAGGTAAAAATCATGGATTTAAAAGGTACAAAAACTTATGCTAATCTACTAGAAGCTTTTTCTGGAGAAAGCCAAGCAAGAAACAAATACACTTTTTATGCATCAAAAGCAAAAAAAGAAGGCTATGTACAAATATCAGAGCTATTTTTAGAAACAGCTCACAATGAAAAAGAGCATGCTGAAATTTGGTTTAAACTGCTTCACGATGGAGTGGGAACAACTGTTGATAATTTAAAAGATGCTGCTGTTGGCGAAAATTACGAGCATACAGATATGTATGCAAGAATGGCAAAAGAAGCTGAAGAAGAAGGCTTTACAAAAATTGCTTTTCTATTCCGTGAAGTTGGCAAAATCGAAAAAGACCACGAAGAAAGATACCTAAAATTATTATCAAATATCGAAGAAGAAAAAGTGTTTAAAAGAGATACTGAGCAAACTTGGCATTGCTCAAACTGTGGACACGTTCACGAGGGGAAAAATGCACCTAAAGTATGTCCTGTGTGTGACCACGCTCAAAGCTACTTTGAAATTAAAAAAACAAATATCTAAAATCATACTAAAAAGTGCAGACTCCTGCACTTTTTAGTTTTCATATAGGTGATAGATATAATATAGATAGCTGTATACAGTGTTTGTACTTGATAAATGGTATAAAAATGGTATAATATTACATATAGAAGAGTATCTATTATATATTGAATTGCCTTAATGATATAAAACAGAAAGGATGAATTTTATGAAAGAGTTAACCTATTTTTATTTGCAAAACTGTCCTCATTGCAAAAGAGCTTCTAGCTATATTGAGGAATTAATGAGCGAAAACGAAAAATTTAAAGAAATAGTTATTAATCGCATTGAAGAGCGACAAGAGGAAGAAATCGCAAATTCATATGACTACTACTATGTTCCAACATTTTTTATGGGCAAAGAAAAACTTGCAGAAGGTGCACTTACAAAAGAAGATGTGAAAAAAGTTTTGGAAGAAGCTTTAGCATAATACTCTCCTGAAAGGACTTTTAATGAAAACTTTACTAATAACAACCGGAGGAACCCTTGCTTGTAGGGAAACTAGCGAGGGGTTATCTCCGATTTTAAAAGGAAAAGATATTTTATCTTATGCAGATGATAAAAGCGATATATCTGTTCTTGATTTTCGCCTTATCGACTCTTCAATTATGACTGATGATGATAGAAACGATTTAGCAACGCTTATTTTTAATAAGCAGGATGAATTTGATAGTTTTATTATCACCCACGGTACAGACAGCCTTGCATATACTGCTTCATTCCTTGATTGTGCCCTTGAAAACTTTAATAAAACAGTTGTTTTAACAGCAGCTCAGCTCCCTTTAGTGTATAAAAACACTGATGCAATAGATAATTTAAATCTTGCTATAAAAACAGCTAAGAGTGGGTATTATGGGGTTTGCGTTAGTATTTCAAATAAAATAATGCCAGCTAAAACGCTAACTAAAATAGATACACAAGGATTTTCTTGCTTTACCACTGTTGATAATACATATTTAACTCAACCAGTTGAAAGAACATTAAAATCTGCAAAACTTTTAAAAATGAATGATAAAAAAATAGATGTAGTTTTTATCACTCCAATTTTATCTGCTGATGAAATTTTAAAAAAGGATATTTTTAGTGATATTATAGTTTTATCTTTAGGATCTGGTGGAATGCTTTTAAATCAGCTAGATGCATTTAAAAAGCTATCTAAAAAAGGCATCCGTATTCACCTTAAAAGTCAGTGCCTATTAGGTGATATTGAAACTGTTTATTCAGCACATACGGGAACTCGAGAATTCAATATTCCTAAAAAATCAAGCCTTGAATACTTAATATATTCAATAAAATTTTCTATGTGCTAGGTTTTCTGGCATAATTTTAGTGAAATAGAGTAGTTGTTTTGCTTTTTTACCCCTTAATCTAAGAGTAAGTGAAAAAAGGCAACAGTTCGACAATTAGATTAAAAAAATTCATATCAACAAGCTTTTAGCTTGTATAATAAAAAGCGATTTTCCTTTTGGGAAATCGTTTTTTATTTTTTAGCATTGGGGATAATCTCTGCTTTTGAACATTAAAACAAGAGATTGTTTAAAACTTTTTACATCTGTTAATACTAATAATACTAAGATAAAAGGGGTGGAGATATAATGCAAATCAGCAAAAAAGGATATGATGAATTAGTTAAAAAGCATAGTCCGAATTCTACGATATTAAAAAACTGTATATGGGCATTTTTAATAGGTGGGAGTATATGTCTTATGGGAGAAATATTATATGATTTCTATTTAAAAATTGGATATATAATTAGTGATGCAAGGCTTTTATCATCGATAACATTAGTTTTTCTCTCAGCTGCATTCACTGCATTTGGATGGTATCATAAACTTGGCTCGAAGGCAGGTGCTGGCTCTCTTATCCCTATAACAGGATTTGCAAATGCAGTGGTATCTGCTGCTTTAGAATTTCGCAGTGAAGGATTTATAACTGGTGTGGGTGCGAAGATGTTTATAATAGCAGGACCTGTTATTGTCTATGGGGTTATAGCGAGTGTTTTTTATGGAATAGTTTTGTTTTTCTTAATGCCTGTTTTTAGCTAGAAAGGGGGAAATATGAGAGATACTATAGTTTTAAATGATCCTGTGTTTATAACAACTTCAGCAAGCGTTGGAGGCAAAAAGGAATCAGAAGGCCCACTGCAATTAGAGTTTGATAAGGTTTTTAAAGATAACTACTTTGGAGAAAAAACTTGGGAAAAGGCAGAGGTTGCACTTTTAAAATACACTGTGAAAACGCTTTTAGAGAAAAGAGGGATAAAAGAGGAAGAGGTGGATTTTGCAATCGGCGCTGATTTATGTAATCAAATAACAGGAACAAATTACACATTTAGAGATTATAATATACCATTTCTGGGAGTGTATGGGGCATGCAGTAGTATGGCGGAAAGCTTAGTTATAGGTTCATTATTATTAGATAGTAATCATTTTAAAAATTGCCTTGCAATAGTTAGTAGTCATTTTGCAACAGCTGAAAGACAATTTAGAACACCATTAGATTATGGTGGAAAACGCACGCCTACGGCACAATGGACAGTTACAGCTTCTGGGGCTGTGATGATGGAAAAAAAGGGAAGTGGACCTAGGATAACAAAATGTCATATAGGTAAAATAACTGATTTTGGAGTAACAGATCCGAATAATATGGGCGCTGCTATGGCACCGAGTGCAGCGAGAACAATAATTGATTTTTTTAAAAATACTAATTCAAAGCCGTGTGATTATGATAAAATTTTTACGGGAGATTTAGGAAAAGTTGGCTCTAGTTTATTAAATGAGCTACTCAAAAAAGAAGGAATAATTGTAGATAATCATATTGATTGTGGCTGCCTTATATATGACTTTAAAAATCAAAATGTTGAAAGTGGAGCTTCTGGGTGCGGATGTTCAGCGAGTGTTTTATCAAGCTATATCTTGCCAAGGCTTAAAACAAATGAATATAAAAAAGTGTTGTTTATAGCAACAGGTGCCTTACTAAGCACTACAACTAGTATGCAAAAAGAGAGTATACCATGTGTTGCTCATTTAGTTGAAATAACATCGGCAAAAGAATAAAGGAGAATGTTTATGAATTATATAATGGCATTTGTAGTGGGAGGATTTATATGTGTGCTAGGACAACTTCTACTTGATTTAACAAAACTTACTCCAGCTAGAATACTTGTTATAGGCGTTGTTATGGGGGTTGTTTTAGGTGCGTTTGGCATTTGGGATATGGTTATTGAATTTGCAGGTGCAGGGGGCTCAGTCCCCATTATCGGATTTGGAAATGCACTAGCAAAAGGAGTTAGGGATGCAGTTGAAGAAGAAGGATTTATAGGGATATTTACAGGTGGATTTATAGCTTGTTCGGGCGGTGTTAGTGCTAGTTTGATTTTTGGATTTTTTGTTAGTCTATTAAAAAAACCAAATAGTCAATAATTAAAAAGCTTTATTCTTTTATCAAAATCACTATTGATTTCATATAATAGATATGATATACTCAAATTATAGATAATGTCAAATAATGGCAGTTTTTAATGCAAGCTTTAGGAGAGATTTTATGATTAAATCTAAAATTAAAGTGAAGCTGGATTTTGACATCGTTAAAGTATGGAATAAAATAACATATCTTGAAAATTACACTTGGAGAAGTGGTTTTGGTAAAATTAAAATTATTAATAATAGCACTTTTATAATTAATTCTCAAAGTAAAAATTCAACCCTTTGTAAGTTTACTTTTGCAAAACTGTATAGGCAGTGGGAATTGAAATTAGAAAATAAACATTATTTTGGAGTTATAAAAGGCTTTTTATCAGGTGATGAAAATCATTGTGTTATCGAATTTGATACCAATCTTAAACCTAAGAAAATGTTTCTTCTCCCCTTTATTAAGGATACACTAAAAAAACAACAACAAATTTATATTAATGATTTAAAAAAGGCTTTGCTGAATGAAACACAAACAAATTAAAATTTAATGCAAGAATGAATTAGGTGATGTATTGTATCGCCTAGTTTATTGTTGTAATATATAAATATATCAAATTTAATCTTGATTTTTTTTAAAATATATATTATACTTTATAAAATCAAGTTAAACATAGAAAGGTGATATTGTTTATTAATTTAATAAATAAAAAACAGATAAAGGGTATTATTATGAAACCACAAATTACCAATACAATTACAAGACTAAAAAAAGATATGAATGCATATTGCATCTTCGATGCGCAAAAATACAATCTTTCGATAGGTATCGTTCCGTTTTTAAAATATATAGGTGATAATGAAATAGCTTCTCCTGGGCAGATGGCAAAGGAGCTGATTATGGATCCTGCACATGTTGCAAGGAGTATTGATAAACTAGAAAAGTTAAATCTTGTAAAAGAAGAGCATATAAAATATCAAGATAGAAGAAAAAAATCATTTGTGCTTACTAAAACAGGGGAAGAGGCATATGAATCTATGCTTTCAGCTGAAGTACGCTGGGAAAATACGATATTAAAATCGCTTGATAGCACGGATAAAGAGCAATTAATTTCATTACTAAAGAGAATTGAAAATATTAAAACGATATAAAATATTTTTGATTAAAAATGTTTTGTGAACAACACAAAGGGGCTAGTCTTTTAAAAGACTTTGCCCCTTTTGTGTTGTTTTTATTAATTTGTTCCTACTACCAATAGGTAAAAAATAGTTATGATTAAGCCAATACCAAATAAAAGAAGGCTATAACTTAATGAATATGTTATATGAAGTGTTGATTCTTTTATATAAGCAGGCTTTTCTTTTCCTTCAAAAAAGCTAGCGGGTATTTTAACTGATTTATAAAATAACCTATTAATTATAACTATTAAAATATCTAAGCTAACATCGAATATTCGCATTATAATAGCAAAAATAAAGCTTAAAATCTTCATTAAAGGCTTATAAATATAGTTTTCGATTGTAATATTAGCTGAATTAAAATCAATATATCCTTTTTTACTAGTCGCAACAGTTTTTCTAGCGATTACAAAATATAAAAATAATCCGATTGCAATTGAAACTAAACTGCCTTTTAAATTTATCCAGATAAAATAATGAATATCATCTTTAGCGTGAGTGTTTAGAAAATGTGCAACAAATTCTCCAATATATCCAAAAGTTATATTAGGAGTTACACCTAGGATAACAAGGACTGTGGCTATAATAGAAAGTAAAGATGCAGTTTTTTTAGTTACATAGTTTTTAATTTGCTTTTCGCTCTCGCTTTTTTCTATAAATATACAGATAAATAATTTTAGCATATATGCAAAAGTAAATCCGCCTGAAAGAAGGAATATCCATTCAAGAGCCGTCCAGATAAATGAGTGATATCCCATATACATTAATTCAACTACAGCTTCGTGCAAAAGAGTTTTGCTTATATATCCGCTAAATAAAGGTATACCCATAATACTCATAGCACCAATTGCAAAACTAATTTTCAGCCAAGGTTTATCTCTACCAAAGCCTTTTAGCTTATTTAAATCTAAGGTGTGAGTGTTTTGATAGATAATACCAGCTAAACTAAATAATAAAATTTTAATTAAGCTATGGTTTATCATATGAAAAACTGTTCCGTAAACGGCATAAGTATTATGATCTCCTAGTAAAACTGAAAAGCTAACGCCCCAAAGAATAAAGCCTATTTGAGAAACAGAAGAGAATGCAAGAGTTCTTTTTAAATCATTGCTCATAAAGGCGTAAATTGCCCCTATTAGCATATTTAAAACGCTAATGGCTAAAACAAAGTAAACAAAGAAACTGCTAAAAGACATAATTTTAAACACTAATAAGATTATGCCGTATACTCCAGTTTTGGTTAGAAGTCCTGAAAGAAGTCCACTTGCAGGAGCAGGGGAGGCTGTATGTGCAAGCGCCAGCCAGTCGTGAGTGAAAAAAGCACCAGCTTTGCATCCAAATCCAACAAAGATTAAAAATGCTGATAGATATAATAGATAGTTATCTTGATAGGCGATAAAATTTTCTGATAAACTGGATATTTCTAAATTACCTGATAGGGAATATAAAATGAAAATTCCAAATAGTAAAGACAATCCACCAAAAACAGCATAACTTAGATAACTTTTGCCAGCAATATTTGATTTTTCATCGCCATTATGAACTACCCAAAGGTAGCTTGAAAAAGACATTATTTCAAAAAAAACAAATAATGTGAATAAATCGCCAGCGTAAAACACTCCGAGTGTTCCAGCAAATGTTAGGATTAAAGAAGCATAGTATCTTGAAAGATTTTCTGCGTGATGAGCAAAATATTCCTTTGTTTCAGTTGCACTAATTAGCCATAAAACGCTCGCAATAACTGAAAATAAAATAGAAAACTCATTAACAGCAAAACTTATACCAAATCCGGAAAATAATTCTAAATTAAAGCTT
The DNA here is from genome assembly GCA_964525015.1 of uncultured Oscillospiraceae bacterium. Lineage (GTDB taxonomy): Bacteria > Bacillota > Clostridia > Oscillospirales > Ruminococcaceae > RGIG3102. Next base: position 20,666 of record CAZGFY010000012.1, on the reverse strand, counting down.
TCTAAGTGGCTATCAAAATTAATAAAGGAGTATAGATTTATAATTAAAGTAAGGCTGATTATAAAAAGAGAAGATATCCAAAGGTTTTTCTCTTTTTTTATTAAAATTAATGTAACCCCAAAAATTAAAACAAGCAAACAAACTATGCCTAATAAAATATTAATATTCATAAACTAATATCCTCCTATTAGTAAAGTTTGTATAAAAGTGTAGATACTGCTTGATGAGAATGAAGCAATAACCATAACAGTGGTAAGAATAGCTAGAGTATAGCTCATTTCTTTTGGTGCTTCGCTAACTTTTTTGAGTTTTGCATTATCAAAATCATTGTGTGGAATAAATGCTAAAACTGCGATTTGTAGTAGGTACATAGCAGTTAAAAGAGCTGAAATCATAAGAGCTAAAACGCCGATAAATCCAATCCAGCCACCAACAGATATAACGCTTGTGGCAATAGAGAATTTTGAAGAAAATCCACCAAAAGGAGGAATACCAATTAAAGCAATGCTACTAATTGTAAAAGATACAAAGGTGAGTTTCATTTTTTTTCCGTATCCTTCTATATCACTCACATATTCCTTATGATTTACAAACATAACATTTCCAGCAGTGTAGAATATAACTATTTTAATTAATGCGTGAAATATAGTGTGCATCATAGCTGCAACAAGCCCGTAAATGCTCATACTACTAACAGCTAAAAGAATATAAGAAAGCTGGCTAACCGTGGAGTAGGCAAATCTTCTTTTTAAATGTTTATTTTTCATAGCCATAGAAGAACCAAAAATAATTGTTATAATACTTAGTATCATAGCAGTATATTGTGCATAAGTTCCCAGTAGATACTCAGGAGTATATAGATAATAGGTAACTCTCATTACTGCAAACACACCTGATTTTACAACTGCTACTGCGTGTAAAAGTGCGGTAACCGTTGTTGGGGCAACACCAGCTGCAATTAGCCATTTATTAAATGGAAATATACCAGCCTTAACTGCAAACCCTGTAAACATTAAGATATATGCAATTAAAAGCATATTATCATTAGAAACGCCATTTAAAACACCTGAGTTAAACTGCCAAGTGCCTGTATTATACATAAATAACATCATACCAACAAATGAAATAGATGCACCTAAAACCGAATACATAATATACACTTTGCCAGCATATAAATCTCTTTGTTTATTATTATGAATAACAAGTGGGAGAGTTATAAAAGATAAAACTTCGTAAAATAAATACATAGTTAGCATATTAGCTGAAAAACTAAGAGCGATAACCGTTCCAAAGGTCATTGTGTAATATGCAAAAAACTTTTTCTCGCCACCTTCGTGGGTCATATATTTGCTTGCGTAAACAGAAGCAAAAGGCCATAAAAAGCTAATTAAAGATATAAATATAGCTCCAAGTGCATCGATTTTAAAGCTTATACTTAAAATATCATTAAATTCTACCACTGTAAAAGATTGATTGTAAAAGCTAAATACAATGCTAAAAGTTAAAGCTGAAATTAAAATAGTGTATACTATGCCTTTTTTCATAATGGAATTTGTTTCACTAGTTTTACAAATTAGAATTGAAATACCTAAAATAAAGGCAAGTATAATAGGAGAAAGTATTAAAATGTTCATAAAATTATCCCCCTATATAGCTAAATTTGCAGTTATACTGCTTATAAAATCAATAATAGGCTTTGGATATGTGCCAAAAACTATTATAATAACTGAAAGTGTAATCATGGGAATTAGCATTAAATTATCTAGCTTGTCTTTTCCTTGTATCATTTCACTTTTTGGAATAAAGAATGCCTTTGTAACAGGTGTGAATAGATAAACAGCTGTTAAAAGTGCAGAAATCATAATTATTAAAACAGCATATACACCATTATCTAATAATAATGCACCTTCTGCTAAATACCATTTCGAAACAAATCCACCAGTTAGTGGAATACCAACTAAGGATAAACCCCCTATTAAAAGAAAGATAAAAATATCCTTGTGTTTATTTCCAAGGCCTATAATTTCGCTGGTTTTAGTGTGGTGAGTTTTGAAAATTATAGCCCCAGCCACTAGGAATAATAATGTTTTTGCTGTTGCGTGAAATACAACTTGTAAAAGTGCACCTGTAAAGCCAACTTCATTTAATAAAAACACTCCTAGTAAAACATAGGATATCTGGCTAACAGAAGAGTAGGCAAGACGCTTTTTGATAATTGTTTCTCTTACTGCAAGCATTGAGCCCATAAAAATTGTTAGAAGTGAAAGAGCTATTAGAGCAGTTTGAACCCAAGTTCCTCTTAAAACATCATCCCCAACAAAATAATAGATAACCCTAATTATAGCCACTACTCCAGCCTTTGTGATAAGCCCAGATAAAACAGCACTAGCAGGGGCAGGAGCGGCAGGGTGAGCTGCAGAAAGCCAAGCGTGTAAAGGATATAATCCAGCTTTACAGCCAAAACCAACAATTGCTAAAAAGGATATTAATATTATCCCATCTCTATCCAGCATATTTGCGATTTCTAAAATTCCACCAGCAGTAAAGCTAGGGTCAGGGATAATGGCGTAAAGATAAATTGCACCAATTAATCCTAAAGACGCTCCAAAAATTGAATAGTAGATAAATTTTCTTCCAGCTAGCAGTGCTGAGTTTGTTCCCTCGTGGATAACTAAAACATAGGCTGCAAGAGATAGTCCTTCAAAAAAGCTATATAGTGTGATTAAATTATTAGCATAGATAACTCCTAAAAGGGCGCCTAGTGAAATTAAAAAGAATGAAAAAAATCTTTTTTCTTCCTTTGAGTGCGACATATAGCTAAAAGCATAAACTAAAGCAAGTAGCCAGATAATGACTACAAGACTAGAAAAGAAAACCGAAAGAGCGTCAACTTTAAAGCTATACTCAATATTTAAAACTAATTTTAAAAAGTCGATTTTAGTGCCTGAAAAAGCAAAGTTTGTTATAAAAACGCTTATTAACGTTATAAAAGCGATAGAAAAGCTTAATTTATGAATAGTTTTTCTATCTTCTATTTTACTAAAAAGCATTATAAACCCTAAAATTATAGGGAAAAATACTGATATTAAATTAAACATATTAATCTCCCCTATATAATTAGTAAAAGCCCACTTTGGATAATATCAAGAACTGGCTGATAGAAAATTCCAAGTAGAATATTTAGCGTGATAAAACTTCCCATACTAAACTTATAGTTTAGGCTGTTTTTGTGTTTTAAAGTGCTATTTGTATCTTTTGTGTATATACTAATAAGCACTTTTGAAAAATAAACAGCATTTAAAACTGTGCTTATTAATAAGGCTACTAATATAATCATAGCCATTCCACCTTCATTTATAGCAGCAGTGGATAAAAAGTATTTGCTAGTAAAGCCTGAAAATAAAGGAATCCCTATCATTGAAAAAGCACCGATTGTAAAGGCGATTGCAGCTATTGGATTTCTATAAGCAGAGCCTTTTAAATCATTTATATATTTGCTATTATTAGAAGAAATCATAAGCCCTTCTAATGAAGAGAAAAGCATTGATTTAGTTAGAGCGTGCGAAACGATAACAAAGCAAGCTGCAACTAAGCCCTCAAGTGTTGCAAGGCCGATACCAACATAGATATATCCCATCTGCCCAACAGAAGAATATGCAAGCATTCTTTTAATATTTTTTTCTCTTAAAGCATCAATACTACCTATTATAATTCCAAGTATGCCAAAAAGTAATAATACATTCCCAACATTTAAGCCTTTAATAATATTAAGGCCAAAAACACTGCAAAAGAATTTAATAAGTAAAATTACATATCCCTTTACAACAAGGCCAGAAGATATAGCATTAGACATATTCATCGCATTATTATAAGCATGGCTCATCCAAGTGTGAAAAGGGAATAATGCTGATTTAATAGCAATACCAACAGCTAGAAGACCAGCGATAATAGTAATTGGAAGTTGATATGTTCCAGTTGCAATTAAATTTTGCAGGCTTTCTTGAACATTTGGCATTAATAAATGGCCGGTTAAATCATATAAAAGGATAATCGCCACAAGATATAAACCAGAACCTAATAGGCTCATTAAAAGATATTTAATAGTTGCACCGATTGTTTTTCCATTTTCTTTTGCCATAATAAGCCCACAGGCACAAAGTGTGTTTATTTCTATAAAAACATAGCCTGTGAATAAATCGTTTGTATAAGTTAGGGCGTAAAGGCTAGAAAGCATTAAATTCATCATTAGATAAAATAAATTTAATTTGTTTTCCTTAACATTTAAAAACACCCTATCTTTTTCACCGATAATTATTAAAAGCATAACTACGCTTAGAATTGTTCCAATTAAAGTTTCTAAAGGGCCAAAACGAATTTCATTGCCCCAAGGTGCAGGGAAGTGTCCCATTAAATAGGTTACATCACTAGGAGTATTATACATAAAAATGAGCAGGGTAACGCTCATAATAAGGCAAATAGTTGTTATAAAAAGATTGAGATAATATGCATGCTTTTCTTTTAAAACACTACTGATAATACCACCTACCATAGTTAGGAGAATACAGAAAAAAGGAAAATTATAAACAAATGGCATTAGCTAGCCTCCTTGCCCACTCTAGTGATGATTTCATCTAAATCTAAAGTGCGATATTCTCTATATAATTTAGTAATTAAAGATAATGAAACGGCTGTAATAGAAACCGAAACAACAATACCAGTTAAAACAAGTCCACTAGGTATTGGATTTATATAAACCGAAGGGTCGGTTACACCATTTACAATAATTGGTGCAATGCGAGATTCAATATAGCCTTTTGCGGCTAAAAATAAATATACAGCACCATCCATAATATTAAGACCGATAACCTTTTTAATAAGATTTTTTTGCAAAAATAGATTTGTAAATCCTATTCCAAATAAAATCATAGCGATAGTTTCATAGTAGTTATGAAGCAAATTAGGACCTATCATTTTTAAACTTCCCCCTTTGTGAATAAAGAATAAAAGCTATAAATAGTGCAAGTTACAATAAGGCCAACGCAGATATTAAGTGGCAAGATTAGCCCAGCTGAAAGAATATCCCCAGCCTCGCCCAAAGGAAAGCCTGTTGGAATATGGTTTGCACCTGTAAAAAATGAATAGCCTTTTGCAATAGCATAAAATGCAAGAGAGTAAAATGTTATGCTTTTAACTAATTTTTCAGTGATAACAGCTCGTATCGTTTTGTAGCCATAAGCAGAGGAATATAAAATTAAACTTGCACCCATTAAAGCACCACCAGAAAAACCACCACCTGGAGAAATATGTCCATTTAAAACAAGGTATATACCAAAAACTAAGACAAAAGGAATAACAAATTTTGCAACATTTTTAACAATTGGATCTCTTGGGATAACCTTATAGTTTTCATTGAGCATTTCTCCTGAAACTTTTTTAGGTTTATCACTTCTCATTAAAAACATAACACAGGCAGAGGCTGTGAATAAAACAGCACTTTCGCCAAAGGTATCAAAAGCACGATAATCTAAAATCATACCCGAAACAATATTAACAGCACCAGTTTCTTCAAGGCCTTTTTCGATGTATCTATCAGAAACTTCATTATTTACTGGGTTATTAGGATTTCCAAACTCAGGAAGGAAGGAAACAGTGATTAATAAAACGATAATAACTAAAGCGCAAATTAGCCCAGAGGCAACTTTATAAACTGTGTTAAAAAAACTTTCAGCTTTATTATCGTGCCAAGTTTTGTATCTTTCTTCGATAGTTTCTTCGTGGTGGGTTGTTTCTCTTCTTTTTTCTTTAGTTTTTCGCTTGGTTGTAATAGTTATATCGCCATTTGCGAAATTTTCAAGAGCTTTAAAGAATTTATTCGTCTTCATCGTCGATTTCTTCCCCTTCCTCTTTTAATCGATTAATATTTTGCAGAGTTATAAAAAACAAAGTTGATGTTACGCCAGCGCCAACAGCTGCCTCGGTTATCGCTAAATCTGGCGAACGTAAAAGTAGCCATAGTATACTCACTACAAGTGAATATGACATAAATATCACAACGCTAGAAAGCAAACTGCGAGTTAGCGAAACGGCAATAGCACAGATTAATAAAAAGGTTAGTAAAATGGTTTCAAATAAGATCATTGTCAATAACCTCGCATTTCTCTTTGATTTTTTCGTCTACTATAATTTCGGTTTTTGCTAAAAAGTGAGATGCGACAGGATTTGCAAACCATAAAAAAGCAATAACTAGCATTAATTTTAAGCCTAAAGTGGAAAAACCAGTGTAGACTATAATTGAGGAGATAATAAATAAAGCGCCCAAAGTGTCGGAAATAGAGGCAACCTGCATTCTATTTAAAACAAAGCTGTATTTAAAATTTCCGTATACAGAAAGCGTTAAGGTTGCAAGGCCTAAAAGCATTAAAATAGCAGATATAATAAATTTAATCATCTTTTTTCTCCTTTTTTAAATTATCAAAATCATTTTCTTTGCCTTTTTTATGATTTCTAAGATATGCTTTTGAAACTATTACAACAGTTACAAAGCCCAAAATTGCATAAATAAGCGCCACATCAATTATATACTGCTCATTTTGCATTGCTGCTATAATACATATAATAAGTATAACAATAGTTGAAATACTATTAATTCCCACTATCGCATCAAAAAAGTTTGGGCCTATTATTGAGCGAAATAGATATGGGAATATTAAAATTGAAAGATAGATTAATGCGCCTGTGAATAAATATGAATATAAAGTTTCGACCATTATAAATTATCCTCCATATTTTTTAGTAGTTTTATAAAAATTGAGCCTTCAAAATCTTCAGCTAAGGTGTAGTCGATTGCGTGCACACAAAAAACATCGCCGTCAACATTGACAGTTATCGTGCCAGGTGTTAGGGTTATTGAGTTTGCAAGGATAGTTTTTGTAAACTCAGATTTTAATGGAACTTTAAAAAACACTATCTGTGGCTGAATTTCATCCTTACTTAAAATAAATTTTATAACAGCAAAGCTTGAAATCACTATTTCTTTTGCCAAAACTATGATATACCAAATAATATTAAAAAAGTTTTTAAAGCCTTTAATACCCCTGCTTTCATACTCTAGATGTTTTTTCATAAAATAATAAATCGCCCCAGAAATAACAATACCAAAAAGGCAGATTTCAAGAGTTATTTTTCCATTTAATAAAATCCATAATAAAAATAATAATAAATACATTTTATAATCTTTCCTTTCAAATTTTTATCCTTAATTTTTGAATTTTTGTCAAAAAAAATCGCATAGGCAGAAAAACTCTACATACACGGATTCGCTGTTACCAGTAAAAGCTGTATTTTTAGCACATCAAAACTACTGTCGAATATTTAAATTTATTGCGATTATTCCAAAAAAGAATGGGATAATTCACTTTTTTATATTATCACTTTTTCACCACATTTACAAGTGTTTTATTAATTTTTACAATATTTGAGTGAATATTTACAAATATGGAGTGTATTTTACATAAAAACTAATATATTTTGAATATTATTTGATATAAAATATGAAATTTGATACAATATAATTAAAATATTTAAGGAGTTTTGATTATGGATTTTATAGTGAAATACGCAGAATACGATGATTTTTTAGAGTGCCACAGAGTTGAAAAAGAAACGATGGGTGATTATTTTTATTTAAATGATGCTTGGAATTATTTTCTAAAATCAAAAGGCGAAATGATTTGTGTTTATCATAAAGATAAAATGATAGGGATAGGAAAATTCACAGTTTTATTTGATAATTCAGCTTGGCTTGAAACATTAAGGGTTGTGCCTGAGTTTCAAAATATGGGAGTTGGAAAGCTTATATATAAAGAATATTTAAAGCTTTCTAAAAAATATAATTGTAAATCAGTGGCAATGTTTACAGGGGTGAATAATAATTCTAGTGCAGGGCTTGCTAAAATTAACGGGCTTAGTGTGGCGAGTGTTCACACAGGGTATCATTTAACTAATTTTGATAAAGGAAATTCGCACGGCTTTTCTTTTATAGATTTTAATAAGGCTTGTGAATTAGTGTTGCCATTAAAAGAAGAGTATAACAATTATTTTACAATGAATAGAACTTTTTATAGGATAAATGAAGAGAATATAAAAGCATTTAGCGATGAAGGAAAGGTTTTTTATGATGAAAAATCGAAATCCGTGGTTGTATGTGGCTCAAGATTTTCTAAAAATTCAGCGCTCCATATAGCTTTAATGGCTGGAGATTATAATATTTGCCTTGATTTTATAAAAAATTTAGCAAATACATTAAATATAAAAAAAATCTCCTGCACATTTGCAAGAGAGAATGAAAAACTAGAAGAGTTTTTAAAAGAAAAAGGATTTATAAGAGAAAATTCAGATTTAGTAACCCTTGAAAGGGTGTTTTAATAAAACAAAAGAATAGACAGCTTTTTTGTAGTTAGCTGTCTATTCCTTTTTAGGTGTAATATTAATTTTAAATTGATATTACTACGATTTTAAAGTAATTCATCAAAACGCTAGGGCATTTCTCAAAAGCCTATCTATTTTGCTTATTGGAGTTACTTATTATTAAACACTAAAATTATAAAAAACGATTAAAAGGTTTACTGCTAGCGATACAATTTCTGAGTTTTAGCGTCTAAAAAAATTACTTTAGCTAAAGATATTGATAATTACTAGGAGTTGTAAATCGAGTTTTGAAAGGATGATATCTTATGAAATTTCTTAAGGGGTTTGCCGTTTTAATTATACGCCGATATTTGCCTTTAGGATTTGCTGTTTTTATATTATCACATATCTCCTACACCTTGATTAAATTATAGCACAAACATATTTCTAAAGTGTATACATTAAATAAACTAATGGTGAAATATTACTATTTGTATTAACTGATATAGGTTATTTTGTTAAAAGTTTTATTAATAATTCAAAACTAATTACAA
>CAZGFY010000012.1:0-11606 GCA_964525015.1 uncultured Oscillospiraceae bacterium | reverse complement strand
ACTGATATAGGTTATTTTGTTAAAAGTTTTATTAATAATTCAAAACTAATTACAATAAGCAAAACCATCGGATTTTCCGATGTTTTTTTTGTTTTTATTCCTTTGGAAGAAGTCCTAGTTCTTTTGCGAAAGGTTTCATTGCGTTTATGCATATTTCGCTCACTTGTTTAACTTCCATTCCCAGCATATCACAGCCGTTTTTTATCACTTCACGATTGCATTTAGCTGCAAATTTTTTATCTTTGAATTTTTTCATAAAGCTTGAAACTTCTAAATCAGAAATTCCGTTTGGACGCATTCTTGCAGCGGCTGAAATTATACCAGTTAACTCATCAACTGCAAATAGGCTTTTTTCCATATTTGTTATTGGCTCTATATCAGCACAGATTTTGTATCCGTGGCTTAAAATTGCTCTAACGTCTGTTTGGCTTACGCCAGCTAATAATAAATCATCTTTTGTGTGCTGTAAATGCTCTTCTGGATATTTTTCATAATCATAGTCGTGAAGATATCCGATTGCTTGCCAGTGCTCAATATTTTCGCCAAAGTGCTCTGCCATTCCACCCATTGCAGCCATAACTCCAACAGAGTGAGAAATTAAATGTGGCTGAGTTATCATAGTTTTGATTAATTCTTTGCTCTTTTCAAGTGTTAGCATAATTTTCCGTCCTTTACTTTTTGATATATTGATATAATATTAGCATAATTATATTAGCATTTGCAAGATAGAGTTTTGCAAAAGAAATCCTTTTGCGGTAAGGGATATAATATTATTTTCAAATAATAACAAGCCTTCTTTTTTTAGTAAACTTAGCTTATTTAAAGTTTTTTCATCAAAAGTATGGTTGTATTTTTCTTTTAAAAGGGATAAATCAAGTCCCTTAGAAAGCCTTAAAGATAAAATTATATAATCAAAAACGCTCACTTTATCATCAAGGGTGGTTTTTGCATTTTTAATAAATGAATTTAAATCGTTTGGATAAAAAAATCTTTGATTATTTATGCAGCTATGGGCAGACGGACCTATTCCAACATAGTCTTTAAGCTGCCAGTAGCTATTATTGTGTTTACTTTCATAGCCTGATTTTGAAAAATTTGAAATCTCATACTGCATATATCCAAGTGATTTTAATTTTTCAACAGCATATAAATAAAAATCTCCCATTTCATCATCATTTATTAAATTTTGTGGTGGATTTTTATAAAAATCAGTTCCTTCTTCGATTTTTAGCATATATGAAGAGATGTGTTTTACATCATTTTTATAGAATAAATCAAGGGTAGCATCTAGCTCTTCATATGAATAATTAGGAAGTCCGAGCATAATATCAGCACTAATATTTGTAAATCCTGCTTTTTTTGCCAAAGTGAAAACTTCGCTAACCTTTTCATTAGAATGAATTCTACCAAGCATTTTTAAAGAAGATTGATTTGCCGTTTGCACCCCAAGTGATAAACGATTAACTCCCGATTTAAAATATCCGGAAAGTTTTTCAAAACTTAGAGTTTCAGGATTTGCCTCAAGGGTTATCTCTGTGTTTTTATCAAAAGGGAGCAGGCTTAAAATTTCATTTAGTTGATTTACTGATAAAAGGCTAGGCGTTCCACCACCGAAATAAATAGTTGGGCAGTAGGAGAAATTATATTTTGAAATTTCTGTCTTTATGGCATTTATATATTCTAAAGGCACAGAATTATTTCCACCAAAGGTGTAAAAATCGCAATAATTACATCTTTTAATGCAGTAGGGGATGTGAATGTAAACGCCTGATATCATTTTATATTCTCCTTAAGGTTTTAGTGTTTATATTATTATACATTAGGCAGTAAATAAAATCAAATAGTTAGCAGTCTATATATTTAAATAATAATATGTTAAATATAGCTGCATGAAAATTAGTGAAAAAGGTATAATATAAGCGTAATTGTAAAAATAATGTGAAATTAAAAAATACTGTTGACAAATTTTAAAATAGTGGTATACTTTAATTAGCAATCAACACACAGGATTGCTAAAAGGAGCTAAAAGAGATGGATATTAGTAATAGACATAGGCTGATTTTGGAAGCTATTATATCAATGTATATGCTTTCAGGCGAGCCGATAGCATCGCAGATGCTAATGAATGAACTTAATATAGCAGTATCTTCGGCGACTCTTAGAAATGAGATGGCGCTCTTAACAAAGCTTGGGTATTTAAATCAGCCACACGTTGCAGCGGGAAGAGTTCCAACGAATAAGGCGTATAGATACTATGTTGATAATATGAGCCTTTCAAAAGATTTAAGTGAAGATGTAAAACAAGATATAAAAAATAAATTTAATCAATTAGATACAGATAGCCAAAAATTATTATTTGGAGCGTCTAAGCTGTTTGCAGATATGCTGAAAGTTGGGGTTGTGATTTCACAGCCAACTGATATAGATATGAAGTTTGCAAATTTTCATATTTTAAAAACAGGTAGATTCAATATAGTGGTAGTTGCTGTTACAGCGCAAGGTGATGTACACACAAGAGTTGTGAGAATTAATCAAGATATTATAGATGAAGAACTAAATCAAATTTCCAAAGTGATAAATAGTAAGCTTTGTTTTTTATCTTATGCAGATATTGATAAAGGATATTATGAAATGCTAAGCGAAAGATTAGCGAGCGAAAATATATCTTTTATGCAGATATTAAATGGGGTTATATCTTTAATAAAACAAGCTGGTAATCAGAATTTTTATATAAGCGGACACGAACATTTATTAAATGTTACGCATAGTGAAAAAGGAATTGCTAATTTATTAAAATTACTATCAAATAGTGAACAACTAAAAGCGATAATAACTCCAAGTCAGCAAAAGGTTTCAGTGGTGTTTGCAGATGAACTTCCGATTGAGGGAATTGAAAACGCCTGCTTTGTATCAACAAATTTTTATGGGGCAAGTGGAGTTCGAGGGACTATTGCAATTATAACTTCGGGAGCGATTGACTACGAAGATGTATTTTTAAAAGTTGATTATTTTTCTCGCCTTTTAACAAGGACGATAACAGGGGCAGATAAATAAATTAATATAAAAAGATTATAAAAAGGGGATAGGGATAAATGGCGAAAAATAAAGAAAAAAATGAAGAAATTCTAGAAGAAGCTAGCACTAACACTGAATGTGAAACTGAGGTTTTAGAAGAGGAAAAAGAGCTAACTGAAGTTGAAAAACTGCAAAGACAAATCAATATAAATGAAGAAGTTTATAAAAGAACTTTAGCAGAATATGATAATTTTAGAAAACGCTCTGCAAAAGAAAAAAGCGAAACATACGCTAATGCAACTGCAAATGCAGTTTTAGCATTACTACCAGTTATCGACACTTTAGAAATGGCAATAAATGCACCAACAGAAGATGAAAACTATAAAAAAGGCGTTGAAATGACTTTAGTTTCAGCAAAAACTGCCTTTGAAAAATTAGGAGTTAGCGAAGTTGGAGTTGTGGGTGAGGATTTTGATCCTAATTTACACGCTGCTGTTTTAAATGAAGATGTTGAGGGTGCAAAAAGCGGAAGTATAACAAAAGTTATGCTTAAAGGATATAAAATAAATGATAAGGTTATCCGTCACGCAATGGTGGCAGTTAACAATTAAAACTGGTGATTAGGCGAAAGCCTTTCATATATAAATTAAAATAATATAAAGATATAAAAGGAGATTTTATTATGGGTAAAATTATAGGTATTGACCTTGGTACTACTAACTCATGTGTAGCAGTAATGGAAGGTGGCGAAGCTGTTGTTATAGCTAACGCTGAAGGAATGAGAACAACACCATCTGTTGTAGGTTTTTCAAAAAATGGCGAAAGATTAATTGGTCAAGTGGCTAAACGTCAAGCGATTACAAATCCAGAAGGAACTATCGCGTCAATCAAAAGAGAAATGGGCACAGACCACAAAGTTAAAGCTGATGGAAAAGAATACACACCAGAAGAAATTTCAGCAATGATTTTAGCAAGATTAAAAACAGAAGCTGAAAGCTATCTAGGTGAAAAAGTAACAGAAGCAGTTATCACTGTTCCAGCTTATTTTAACGATTCACAAAGACAGGCAACTAAAAATGCTGGTACAATCGCAGGTCTTGATGTTAAAAGAATTATCAATGAGCCAACAGCAGCAGCACTTGCATACGGCGTTGATAAAGAGCAAGAACAAAAAATCCTTGTATACGATTTAGGTGGCGGTACTTTCGACGTTTCTATTATTGGTATGGGCGATGGCGTTCAAGAAGTTTTAGCTACTGCTGGTGACAACCGTTTAGGTGGTGATGACTTTGATGAAAGAATCATTAAATGGCTAGCTAGCGAATTCAAAAAAGATAATGGTATTGATTTATTAAATGATAAAATGGCTGCTCAAAGATTAAAAGAAGCTGCTGAAAAAGCTAAAATTGAGCTTTCAGGCGTTGCTCAAACATCTATCAACCTACCATTTATCACAGTTGACCAAGATGGTCCAAAACACTTAGACTTAACATTAACAAGAGCAAAATTTGATGAATTGACTGCTGATTTAGTTGAAGCTACAATCAAACCAGTTCGCCAAGCATTAAGCGATTCAGGTCTTGCTATTAGCGAAATTGATAAAGTGTTATTAGTTGGTGGTTCAACAAGAATTCCAGCTGTTCAAGAAGCAGTTAAAAAAATCGTTGGAAAAGATCCGTTTAAAGGAATTAACCCAGACGAATGTGTGGCTTTAGGTGCTGCTATTCAAGGTGGTGTTTTAGGTGGAGATGTTAAAGGCATTTTATTATTAGACGTTACTCCACTTTCACTAGGTATTGAAACTGTTGGTGGAATTACTGCTAAAATTATAGATAGAAACACAACTATCCCAACTAAAAAGAGTCAAAAATTCTCAACTGCTGCTGATAATCAGCCTTCAGTTGAAATCAATGTACTACAAGGTGAAAGAGAATTCTCAAAAGATAATAAATCTTTAGGTATTTTCCACTTAGATGGTATTGCTCCAGCTCCAAGAGGCGTTCCACAAATCGAAGTTTCATTTGATATTGACGCAAACGGAATTGTTTCTGTTTCTGCAAAAGATTTAGGAACAGGTAAAGAGCAATCAATCACAATCACTTCTTCAACTAATATGAGCAAAGAAGAAGTTGAAAAAGCTGTTAATGAAGCAGAGCAATATGCACAAGAAGATAAAAAACGCAGAGAAGACGTTGAAACTAAAAACTCAGCAGACGCTATGGTTTACCAAACAGATAAACTTCTAAAAGATATGGAAGATAAAATCTCAGAAGAAGAAAAAACAGACTTATTAGCAAAACAAGAAGCTTTAAAAGCTGCTATCACTGCTGATAATATGGAAGATATAAAAGCTAAAATGCAAGAAATGGAAACATCTCTTCACGCTATGAGCCAAAAAATGTATGAAGCTGCAGCACAAGAACAGCAACAAGCAGCAGGAGAAAATCCAGAACAAGCTGGCGATGATACAATTGTTGACGCTGATTATAAAGATGTTGATTAATTAAACTAACTACTATATACTATAAAAGGCGGATAAGTTTTATCTGCCTTATAGTATTATAAATAATTTACAAATGAGGGTATAAAAGTGGCAGACAAAAGAGATTTTTATGAAGTGCTTGGAGTTAATAAATCAGCCTCTGAGGCAGATTTAAAATCTGCATATAGAAAAGCTGCAAAGAAGTATCATCCAGATTTAAATCCGGATAATGCAGAAGCAGAAGCGAAATTCAAAGAGGTTAATGAGGCTTATGAAGTGCTTTCTGATGCCGAAAAAAGAAAATTATACGATGCATACGGACATGCAGGCGTTGACCCGAACTACGGAGCTGGTGGCGGTGGATACGGCGGATTTGGCGGCTTTGGTGGAGCTGGTGGGATAGATTTAGAAGATATTTTCAGCTCATTCTTTGGTGGCGGTGGCTACTCTTCAAGAAGAAGCAATCCAAATGCTCCAAGAAAAGGTGGCGATGTTAGGGTTGCTATAAATATTTCATTTATGCAAGCGGCTCACGGTGCCGATGTTGAGATTGATTTTAATAGGGAAGAAAGTTGCCCTGATTGTAGTGGTACTGGCTCTAAAAAAGGAAGTGACACACAAACTTGCCCTGATTGTGGTGGTTCTGGACATATTAAAGTTCAGCAAAGAACTCCGTTTGGTGTAATTCAAAACACAGTTGTGTGTACTCGCTGTAAAGGAAAAGGTAAAATAATTACTGACCCTTGTAATAAATGCAGAGGTAATGGCAGAGTTAGCGTTAGAGTTAAAAAGCAAATTAATATTCCAGCCGGCGTTGATAATGAACAAAGTCTTGCACTTCGTGGCGAAGGGGACAAAGGTGTTAACGGCGGGCCTAGTGGAGATGTTATTGTTTTAATTAATGTAAAGGCTCACGAAGTGTTTACTAGAAAGAAATACGATGTTTTCGTAACTGTTCCAATTACTTATACACAGGCTGTTTTAGGCGATGAAATAGTTGTTCCGTCTATTGATGGAAAGGTTTCGTATAAAATTCCTGAGGGAACTCAAAGTGGCACAACAACACGCCTTAGAGGTAAGGGTATTCAATATCTTCACGGAAGAGGCAGGGGCGATCAGTATGTAACTGTTGAAGTTGAAATTCCAAAGAAAATCACAAGAGAGCAAAGAAAAGCCCTAGAAGCTTTTGAGCAAACTCTAAAAGATGATAACTATGAAAAAAGAAAAGGTTTCTTTAGAAAAATAAAAGATTTATTTGAATAGAATATCAAAAAAACGAACTATGATTTTATAGTTCGTTTTTGTTTTTGGGAATATCACTATTTATTTTTTACTTATTTTTTTGTTTATATACTTGGATAAAAAATATATGATAATAACTGCAACTGTTATATTAAAAATTACCCATAATAATTCAAATAAACTAAAATCAATGATGCTTAAATTCACCATAGTCAATCTCCTTTAATTGAAATATTTGACTAAATCTGTTTAATATAATTATATCAAAGAAAATTGAATTGTCAAACATTGGGATTTGCGGTGTGTTCAATAAGGCGAAAGAGTTGACATTATATAAAATATGTGGTATATTTATAACATAAGGTGAGAAATATATCACATAGATATTACTGTAATTAGAAAGGTTGGGTTTTGATTATGAAAATAAGTTGTAGATTGTATGGCTGTATGGGATTTTTATCCTTGCTAGGGTTTATTGGTGTGTTTACAGAAGAATGGGCTTTTTTAGGTTTTTTTGGATTTGCTGTTAATTTTGAATATTTATTTATTAAATCAGATGAAATGATAGAAGAATACTTAAATAAATCAGCTGCAACGGCATTTTACTTTGGTGTATTATCTCTTGGAGCGGTTACATTAATTAATTATTTATTTATAAGCAAAAATGGAGCACAAGCATTAACAAGTGGACTTGTTGCTAGTTGGATAGTGTCGATTTTGATTAATACAGCAATGGTTTTAAAATACAGTATAAGCGAAAGATGGAATGTGTTAAATGATAAAAAATAAAATAAAAGAGTATAGAGCAAAATTTGATATGAAGCAGGAAGATTTGGCAAAATTAGTTGGGGTTAGAAGAGAAACAATAGGTAATCTTGAAAAAGGAAAGTATAACCCATCGCTTGTTTTAGCTTGGAATATTGCAAAAGTTTTCAGTTGTAGTATTGAAGAAGTATTTGAAGTTTTAGAATAAAATTTATTTAACATTTTATGTTAGGTGAGTAAATCAAGAATATATAGATAACGCGGTGGCAACTTAGTGAGCATGCTCAAAGTGAAAATTAGCAAAATAAAAAATCTCGCCTTAATCTTAGGTGGGATTTTTTTATTTTTATACAGTTTTCTTTTACAAAATAAACACAGCTGTATATTATAAATAAAATAGATAAATAGTTTACTTATTACTATATATATATTATAATAAGAATATAAAGATTATAATTTATATTATCTTGCGATAATATAAATCGTAGTTTTCCTTGCGTGCATAATGGGTTGCACGCAAGGAAAACTACAATACTGTATGTTATTTATAAAAGGAAATATAATGATGAATGAATTTCTAGCACCGATTATTATCGGAGTTGTTTTAGTGTCTATTTGCTTTATTAGCGTTTATCGTGCGAGTAGGTTTGATTTTAGATGTGTTAATTGCAAAAAGACTTTCAAAGAAAATCCGATAATATCAGCCTTTGCTCCACAAAGTGGGGGAAGAAAATATTTAATGTGTCCTAATTGCAAAAGAAAATATTTATGTGATTTAATTTTAAAAGGAAAATAGTGGTTTGAATAAATATAAATTTTTAGCAGTGAATACAATACTGTTTTTTATTAGTACATTTAGCAGTAAATTCCTAGTGTTTTTATTAATGCCTATATACACTAGCGCACTAACTACTGCCGAATATAATGCAGTTAATTTAATGATGCAAACGGCGAATATTATGATACCAATAGCTTCCTTTGGAATGGCAAACGGGATTATTCGCTTTGGGCTTGATAAAAGTTATTCAAAGCACAGAGTGTTTACTATCGCTTGCAACACTTATGCAAAGGGCTTTGTGTTATCTTTGGTTTTTTATCCTATTATTCAAAAAGTGGAAGTTATAGGAGAATATGCAGGGTTTTTATATCTGTATTTATTTGCAAGCTGTTTAAGAACAATCGTTCAGCAGTTCACAAGGGCAAGAAAACTAACAAGGCTATACGCAGTAGACGGACTTTTAGCAACTATTAACACTTTGATTTTAGTTTGGTTACTTTTAGTTCAGTTACAACTTGGGCCGATTGGGTATATCTTAGCTATTATCGGCGCTGATTTACTAAGTGCATTATTCCTAAGCGTTGTATCTGGCTCTTTTAAATACTATAAAATCAAAGCAAATTCAAAAAGATTAACTAAAGAAATGCTAAGATATTGTATTCCTTTTATACCAAATAGTATTTTTTGGTGGATAACAAATGTATCAGACCAATATTTAGTGTCGTATATGGTTAGCGAGTCGGCGGCTGGTTTGTATGCTATTAGCTACAAACTTCCTGGAATTATCGTTTTGTGTAGCACAGTTTTTACAGAAGCTTGGCAAATTTCAGCAGTTAATGAAAAAGGGAAAAGTGGAACGGATAAGTTTTTTAAAAATGTTTTTAAAGCTTATCAAGGTGCGATATTTATAGCAGCAGCGTTTTTAATTATGCTAATAAAACCATTGAATTTACTGATGGTAGCAGATAGTTACTATGAATCTTGGATTTATATTCCTATATTAGTTATAGCAACTGTTTTTTCTTGTTTTTCAACCTTTCTTTCCAGCATATATATGGTTAGTAAAGATGGAAAAGCTAACTTATACACAATGATGGCTGGAGCTGTTGTCAATATAGGGCTAAACTTATTTTTAATTCCAGCTTACGGTGCACAAGGTGCAGGTATTTCAACATTGATAAGCTATTTTACAGTGTTCACTTTAAGGGCTATTGGAACGAGAAAAATAATCAATATAAAAATTTCACCATTTTCTATTTTTATAAATTTAATTTTATCACTATCTTTAAGCTATGTTGTGATAACTGAAGGAGCAAATTGGATTTATATAGGAATAGGAATTACCTTATTAATAACGGCAGTTAATTTTTCTTCGGTTTATGGATTTATTAAAACAATTATAAAAACTATATTAAAAAGAAAATAAAGGGGGACGCAGTATGAAACTACAATTCATCGGTGCAACTCACGGAGTTACGGGCTCGGCGCATTTATTAAAAACAAATGGTAAAAATATTCTCGTTGACTATGGTATGAGGCAAGGAAAAGAAGAACATATTAGTTACGATTTGCCAATTATGGCATCTGAGGTGGATTATTTATTATTAACTCATAGCCATATCGACCATAGTGGGTATATTCCTTTGCTTGTGAAAAATGGATTTAAAGGGAAAATATACGCAACAGGAGCAACGGCTGATTTAGCAAGAATTATGCTTTTAGATTCAGCACACATCCAAGAGCAGGAAGCTGAATGGGCGAATAGAAAGGCTAAAAGAAGTGGTAGGGCTGAAATTGAAGCTTTATACACAATTGAAGATGCTCAAAAAGCATTAGGTATGTTTGTTAAAATAGATTATCTGCAGGAAGTTCAAATAGAAGAAAATATCTATGCAATATTTTATGATGTAGGACATTTGCTGGGCTCTGCTGCGATTCAAGTTATCTCTATTGAAAATAGCGAAGAGAGAACGATAGTTTTTTCAGGAGATGTTGGCAATATCGATCAGCCTTTAATTAAAGACCCACAATATATAAGAAAAGCAGATTATGTGGTTTGCGAAAGTACATATGGAAATCGACTACATAAGGTTGTTAAAGATTATAGGGTTGATTTAGCCCAGGTTATTCAAAAAACATTTGATAGAGGTGGAAATGTTGTTATTCCTGCATTTGCTGTTGGAAGAACACAAGAGCTTCTATACTTTTTAAGAGATATAAAGGCAAGGGGGCTAGTTAAAAACCACGATATACCTGTTTACTTAGATTCGCCTCTTGCAATAGAAGCGGTTGAAGTATTTGATGATAATATATGGGGATATTTTGATGATGAAGCCATGGCAGTTGTTAAAGCTGGCATTGACCCAATAAATTTCCCAGGGCTTAAATTAACCGTTAAAAGCGATGAAAGTAAACTTATAAATTTTGATAAATCCCCAAAAGTTATAATTTCTGCTAGTGGTATGTGCGATGCCGGAAGAATTCGCCATCACTTAAAGCACAATTTATGGCGTAAAGAATGTACGGTGGTATTTGTTGGATACCAAGCAGAGGGCTCACTTGGTAGGATACTTCTTGATGGAGCAAGTGAAGTGAAACTTTTTGGCGAACATATAGACGTTAAAGCAGATATTATTAAACTTGAAGGAATTAGTGGGCATGCAGATCAAAAAGGTTTGTTAAAATGGCTTTCAGAATTTCATCAAAAACCTAAAATGGTGTTTACCGTTCATGGGGCACCGGATGTCTTACCGGAATTTGAAGCTAAAATTAAGGAAGAGTTAGGGCTGATGACATATTCACCATATTATTTGGATGAATTTGATTTGTTAACTGGATACCAAACTCATGTTGGTGATAAGACTGTTGTGGCAAAAGAAAAAGTTAAAGCTATTAAATTATCAAGAGCATATAGCGAATTAATGACAGCTTTTGCGCAATTATCAAAAGAAATAAAAAAAGCGTCAGGTTATCCAAATAAGGATTTAAATAAAGCGACACGGTTAATTAAAGAAGTAACTAATATTTTCAAAAGATAAAAGTATCAATGTTTTTTAAGGCTGATTTTATTAAATCAGCCTTTATTATTATATATACATTATATAAAAAAGAAAATGATTAAACCTTAAATGCTGCAAAGGTTAAAATAGAGTATTAAAGTTTAAAAATTACCATAGATATTTTAATCGGAAAATAGTATTATATAAATACACCACTTGGTTTCGGCTTGTCCAATTTTAAGGCTTTTAAAAGTTTTTAAAAAAAAATAAAAAAAAGTGTTGACAAAGAGTGAATGTGGTGGTATACTAATCTAGCTGACCAAGA
>CAZGFY010000011.1:0-56477 GCA_964525015.1 uncultured Oscillospiraceae bacterium | reverse complement strand
ATTGTTTCATTGATACTGATGACATAATTTTTCCTCCATAATTTTGGTTAATTTCATCCGCTATATCTTGGGTTTAGCAGCTTATGTTCATTATAAACACACCGAACTGCATGGAATATAGCGTGCATATTTGCCTAAGTATTCTACCATATATAATAATAAAAAGCAAGTACTTTTTATTATTTCTCTTTAATTTCCTTTGTATTTATTAATATGGCATCCTTTCCAACTGTTAAAACATCACTCCAAGAAATTTTTATATCCTCGTTTCTGCCAAATAAACCAAAAAACTTTGGTCTTCCAAACACAATTAAATTTTCCACTTTTGCAGTTTCCAAATCAAACTCCAAATCATCAATTCTACCAATATTTTGCCCTGTTACAATGCTTATAATGTCTTTTTGGCAAAGAAAAGATAAAGATAGCATATAATCACCACCTAAAAATATAAAATAATATATCTTTATTATATTCAAAAAGCAATTTAAATGTTACACTATTAAAAAAATAGGGATAATTTTCATCCCTATTTTTTAATATTAATATATACTTTGTGTAATTATATATTTTTAAGTCAAGGTGTATGTTATAATTGCAAAATTCAAAAACAGATTATTCAAATTGTTTTCTAACTTGTTTTAAAACATTTTTTTCTATTCTTGAAACTTGCGCTTGACTTATTCCTATTTGCTCTGCTACTTCTGTTTGAGTTTTACCTTTTAGATATCTTAAACTTATTATATATTTTTCCCTATCATTTAAGTTTTTTATAATATCTCTAATTATTATTTTAGTTTGAAAGCTTTCCTCAAAGCTAGTGTCTGCAATTTTATCAAGCAAAAATCCTGAATCAGAGTCTTCTGTAAAAGCTGGCTCATGTAAAGAAATTGTTGGTGTTAAGGATTCTAATGCATTAATTATTTGATATGGTGTAACATCTAGAATTTCAGCAAGTTCATTATTAGTTGGCTCTTTATCATATTTTTTAATATATTCTTCTTTTGCAGTTAGAATTTTATACGATAAATCTTTAATACTTCTGTTTATTTTCACCGTTTGATTATCTCTAATAAACCTTTTGATTTCACCCATTATCATTACAACACCATACGTTGAAAACTGAACATCCAAACTAGTATCAAAATTGTTTAATGCTTTTATAAGCCCAATGCATCCAACCTGAAATAAATCGTCAGCCTCTGTATTGTTTTTATATGAAAATTTTTGCATAACACTCAAAACTAATTTCAAATTACCCATTATCAGTTTTTCTTTCGCTCTTGAATCTCCATTTTTCATCTTTAAAATAAGTTCTTTTCTCTCATCTTCTTTTAGTGAAGGTAGAGTTGCTGTGTTAACCCCTGTTATCTCAACTTTTTTATAAAACAGATAATCACTCCCTTTTGTATATTAGTTAGTGTAATTATCTGCTATTAAAGTCTAAATATGTCTGTCAATAACTATCAGTTAATCTTTTCCAATTCTCTTTTTAATTTTTTTAAAATCTTTTTTTCAAGTCTTGAAATATAGCTTTGTGAAATTCCTATTTCATCAGCAACTTCTTTTTGCGTTCTTTCTTCATACCCATTTAAGCCAAAACGCAAAAGCATTATTTCTTTTTCTCTATCATTTAAACACTCTAAAGATTTTCTAATCATCATTTTATCGCTTTCAAGTTCAATATTTTTACTTATTTCATTATCTTGTGTATGAAGTACATCTATTAAATTTAATTCATTTCCATCTGTATCAGTTGATAAAGCTTCATCCATACTAATATCGATAACCTTGTTACTTTGTTTTCTTAAGAACATTAAAATTTCATTCTCCACACATCTAGAAGCATAAGTGGCAAATTTAATATTTTTACTTGGTACAAAGCTATTAACCGCTTTTATTAGGCCCATTGTGCCAATTGAAGTTAAATCATCTATTGGTATATTAGTGTTTTCAAATTTTTTAGCTATATAAACTACTAATCTTAAATTATGTACTATTAATTTTTCTCTCGCCCAAGCTTCTTTTTTCTCAATTCCTATAAAAACTAAAGCTTCTTCATCTTTTTTTAATGGTGCTGGCAGGGTTTGCGGCCCGTTAATATACCATAATTTATGTATTCTACTTATTAAATTTAATATAATTTTCTTCATAATTCTTTTTTCCTTTTCTTATTTTGACAGTAATTTAAAAACTTCTTTTCCTATTATTATTTCTTTTTCATTAGAAATATCTTCTTTTGATAATGCTACTAAACAATTTTTAACATCTTTTGTATTACTCTTGCTACTTAAAGTTATTTTATTAGGTTTTATGGCAGGAATTATTCCATTTCCATTAATTGTTGAGTAAAAAATAGGAGTTATCATTAAACTTTTTTCTTTTTCAATTCCTTTGTAAAAATCTTCTAAGCAGTTTATCTCATCTAGGTTTAAAACTCTTTTAATCTGATTAAAATTCACTAATATAACGCTTTTATTATTTATAATATCCTTTATTTTAAACCCTGTATCGTAAAAAGCATTTAATTCTATCTCCTTTTCATTAAAATATATTTTTATTTTTATATCCTCATCTGACAACCTTTCATTTAAAAAAAGATTGAACACATTAACAATTACCCAAATAAAAAACACACATAAAACTAGTAAAACGGGATTTATATTTAAATAAATAACTGTATTTTCTAAAATTATAGTATTATTATCTTGAAGCATCCCTAAAAAACCATGCAAAATAAAGTTTGCTAATAATAAAGATAATAAATTTTTAAAATAATAGTAATAATTTTGAAAGCCAAATGCTATAAAAACCGAGAGTGAAACTGCAATTATTTTAATTAGTAATAAAACAATAAAACTTTCTATATCTAAAATAACTATTAACGAGAATAGTGAACCTATAAAACTTGATAAAATTAATCTTCTTTTATCATATAAACTTGAAGAAAAAACCTGTGTAATTCTAAAAAGAAAATAATTTATAATAAAATTTGTTATTATCAAAACATCAACATATATAATCATTTAATATACCACCTAGATTTATTTTACTAGCTTGTTTGAATTATAATTGTCGAAGTTTGCGAAAACGAAAATTTCACATAAAAAAACAAGCCAATTCAAAAAAATTGAAATTGGCTTGTTTAAAAATAAATTTACTTATTTTATATTAATTATTATAAAAAGCTATAAAAGCTTGATATGTTGCATATATATCAAGTTTTGAAGCAAGTTCAAATGGAGCGTGCATTGATAAAATTGGCACTCCAATATCAATTGTATCAATATTTTTTGCTGCAACAAACTGTGCAACAGTGCCACCGCCACCTTGATCAACTTTTCCTAAAAGTCCTGTTTGCCAAGCAACATTCTTTTCATCAAGTAGATTTGTAATTTTAGCTACTAATTCAGCTCCAGCATCATTAGTTCCACCTTTACCACCTGAACCTGTGTATTTAGTTACTACAACGCCTTTATTCATATAGCAAGCATTTAACGGGTCGTGAACATCTGGGAATGTTGGGTCATACGCTGCATTAACATCAGCTGATAGACAAACTGAATTTCCAAGTGCTGTAATATAGTTAACATTTTGCATCTGGGATAAATAGATAATAAAGTGCTCTAAAAAGTCACTTTTTAAACCAGTAACACCAGCTGAGCCGGTCTCTTCTTTATCTGCGAACATTGTTATCGTTGTAAGTACTGGGTTTTTAGTTTCAATTTCTGCCATTAAAGAAGCATATGAGCAAACTCTATCATCTTGAGCATAGCCCCCAACAAGACTTCTATCAAACCCTACATCTCTTGATTTTCCAGCTGGCACTAGTTCAAGTTCAGCTGATATAAAATCTCTTTCTGTAATACCGTATTTATTATACATAAGTTCTAATGCAGCAAGCTTCACTGCATCTTTAATTTCTTCATCTGGATAAGGAATTGAAGCTATTAAAACATTCATTTCTTCCCCTTTTAAAACATCACGCATTTTTCTTTCTCCTTGATCTTTTGCAAGATGCGGAAGTAAGTCGGTGATAACAAAAACAGGGTCTGTTTGTTCTTCACCAACACTTATCTTAATCGTTTCACCTTTAGCATTCACAACCACACCATGTAAAGCTAAAGGAGTTGCCGCCCATTGATATCTTTTAACGCCTCCATAATAGTGAGTTTTAAAATATGCTAATTCACTTTTTTCATATAGTGGCATAGGTTTTAAATCTAATCTTGGCGCATCTAAATGGCTTGCAATAATCATAGTTCCATTATCGACTGTTGTTTCACCAATTGTAGACATTAGCATACTTCTGCCACGATTTTTTAAATAAACTTTATCCCCTGCCTTATATTCTTTTGCCTTAGAAAATTCTGTGTATCCATTTTCTAAGGCAATTTTTTCAATCTCATCAACTGCTAATCTTTCAGTTTTTGCTGTATCCAAAAAGGCTTTATAACCCTCTGAAAAATCTTTACTTAATTGTATTAATTTTGCATCTTTTCTAGCCATATGACTAACTGAATAAGTTAATTTTTCTTGTAATTCTTTTGCTGTTAATGTTTTGTTTTCCATTTTTATATCTACTCCTTTGTTTTTAAATTTCTTCTTGATTTGTATATAATTCTAAGTATGCAGTGTATGCTTTATCTATTTTATAAACATAATTGCTCATCTGCTCATATGGAAATTCTAATAAAATATCAGACTCCTGCTCTTCTAAAAGCGCATCTACTGTTCCCCATCCACTATGATATGCAGCTGCTGCTGTTGCAATATCATTATTGTATCTTTCCATATTTCTTGATATAAAATACGCTCCAAATCTAATTGAAAGTTCTGGATTGAATAAATCCTCAAAAACCAATTCTTCATATGGTGCGTGCTTTAATTTTATCCAAGCAAATGTTTCATTTGTTATTTGTGTTAACCCTATTGCATTTGCAGAAGATACAGCTTCATTATCAAATCCACTTTCTGTTTTTATATAAGCATATAACAAGTATTTGTCTATGCCAAACTCTTCAGCATACTTTTCAACATATTCTGAATATTCTAAAGGATATGCTAAATACTTTAATTCTTCATTATACTCTTTAATTTCAGTATATATCACTACACCTATTATAAAAACAGCTGCAATTATTATAATTTTTTTTAATATTTTAATAATATCAATCTCCTATTTACTTAATATTTGTTTTAAAACAAATTCTGCTTGATTTAGCAGAAGTTCTAAGCCGGCATTATTACTTACAACATAATTTGCTTTAAAGAGCATATTAGTATAGCTTGTTTGTCTTTTAATTCGCTTTTCTGCTTTTTCTTTTGAAATATTATCTCTTTTTGCTATTCTATCTATTTGCTTATTATAATCTGCTAAAACAACGATAAATTCATCGCAGTATTTTTCAAATTCGTGACCGATTATAACAGCGCCATCTACAAAAACTATATTATCACCATTTTTATGATATTCTAAAATTGTATCTAAAATAACCTTAATTATAAATGGATGAGTTATATCTGTTAACTTTTGCAGTGTTTTATCATTTAAAAAGGCTTTTTGAGATAATATTTTCGTGTTGATTTCTCCATTTTCGATTATATCATCTCCAAATTCTTTAATTAATTCTACCTGACAATCTTTATTATGATGAACTGTTTTAACTATTTCATCGCAATCGATAACCTTAAATCCTTTATCTTGATAGCATTTCGAAACGGTAGACTTGCCTGAGCCGCTTTGCCCAGTTATCGCTATTACTCTATTTCTCATAAATTTATCACCCTAAATGCAGCAGCCCTTAGCAGTCTATTATAAACTGCTAGCCCCACTCCATCTAAATTTGGCATCATAGCAAAAACCTTTTTTGCTCCTATTTCATCTAATTTTCTAAGCGATGTAAATAATTTTACTGCCTGCTGATTAGAGTTTGTTTCACTGCCAAATCCAACAGCCCAAACTTCGCTCGATTTTAAATATTCATCAAAGCATAAAATAGCTGCTTTTTCTTTTAATGCTAAGCTGTGAATTTTTTCAAAACTAGCGTTAACGATGGTGATTTCGGCTTTTGGTGCATAATGTTTATGCTTAAGACCGGGTGATAAAACAGTTTTACCTTCGCTAATTTCTTCGTATACGCCATCAGAAAGTTTAACTTTTTTTCCTAAAACTTCTTCTATATCTTTTTGAGTAACAAATCCTGGACGATAAATTATTATATCATCAACTAAAGATATCACCGTAGATTCCAATCCAATACTGCTATCTCCACCATTCAAAATAAGTGGAATACGACCATTTAAATCTTTATATACATACTCAGCATTAGTAGGGCTTGGTCTGCCACTTCGATTTGCAGAAGGGCCAGCCAAAGGAAGATTTGATTTTTTTATAACTTCAAGAGTTATAGGATTACTTGGCATTCTAACACCGACTGTTTTAAGCCCTGCTGAAACTGCACTTGGTATTTCATCCTGCTTTTCTAAAATCAAAGTTATAGCACCTGGCCAGAAAGCATCCATTAATTTTTTTGCATCTTCATTAATATTTTTTGCCACTCGATTTAGCATATCATAATCTGATATATGAACTATTAAAGGATTGTCCATTGGCCTTTCTTTTGCTTTGAATATTCCCTCACAAGCACTATGATTTAATGCATTTGCAAATAATCCATAAACTGTTTCGGTAGGAAGTGAAACAACCTGTGAATTATTAAGTAATTCACAGGCTAATTTTATATTTTCTTCGTTTGGTTTTAAAACAAGAGTTTGCACAATGTTTACCCTTCTGAGCTTAGTCTTAGTTTTTCTGCTTGATCTGCTGTAATTAAACTATTGATAACTTCTTCTAAATCACCATTTAAAACTTGTTCTAGGCGATAAAGAGTAAGCCCTATTCTATGGTCTGTTAAACGGCCTTGTGGATAGTTGTAAGTTCTAATTCTTTCACTTCTATCACCCGTACCAACCTGACTTTTTCTATTTTCTGAGTATTCAGCATCTTTTTTTGCTTTTTCAGTTTCATATAATCTTGAGCGAAGTACTTTTAAAGCTTTATCTTTGTTTTTATGCTGACTTCTTTCGTCTTGACATTCTACAACTGTTCCAGTTGGAATATGTGTAACACGTATAGCAGAAGACGTTTTATTAACGTGCTGTCCACCAGCACCAGATGCTCTAAATGTATCAATTTTTAAATCAGCATTGTTAATTTCAATTTCAACATCATCAACTTCTAATAATACTGCAACAGTAACTGTTGATGTGTGAATTCTGCCTTGTGTTTCTGTATCAGGAACTCTTTGAACTCTATGAACACCACTTTCAAATTTAAATTTTGAATAAGCGCCTTCACCTTCGATTGAAAAGCTAACTTCTTTAAATCCACCAAGCTCTGTTTCATTAACGGATAAAATTTCAGTTTTCCATCCTTTACTATCCGCATACATATTATACATACGATATAAATTATAAGCAAATAATGCAGCTTCTTCACCACCTGCACCGCCACGAATTTCAATTATAACACTTCTATCATCATCTTCATCTTTTGGCAGTAGTAGTATTTGAAGCTCATCTGTTGTCTTTTCTACAACTTCTTTACTTTCATCATATTGCATTTGAACAACTTCTTTAAATTCAGCATCAAGCCCACCTTCATCAAGCATCATTTTTGCTTCATCGAAATTTTCTTTAGCTAAAGTGTATTCATCAAATTTTTCTATTAAAGGAGTTAGGTTTTTATACTCCTTCATAAGATTTTTATATCTTGTATTATCATTTATAACAGTTGGGTCCATTAATAATTGATTAATTTCTTCATATCTGTTTTTTACTTCAACGAGTTTATCTAGCATTTAATTCTCTCCATCTAGTCTTGTAATTTTTTTAATATTTTTTTCAATTTTATTTCTAGGTAGCATTATTTCTCTTTGGCATTTTGTGCATTGAATTTTAAAATCCATACCTATTCTTAAAATTAAAAAATCTTTATTCCCACAAGGATGTGGTTTTTTAACTGTTATAATATCGCCAATTTTTACATCCACGATAGTATTCATTCCTTTCATATATCCTGTATAAATCAGTTAAAATGATAATACAGAAAACTTATCAAATAATATTATAACCGATTAAAGACAATTTGGCAAATATTCTTTTCACTTTTTGCATATATTTTTATAAAGTCATACAAAAGGAAGGTTTTTGCTTTTAATTTTTGTTTTAAAAGCGAAAAGAATAGGTAGTTTTATGGAATATTTGGCGGAAATGAATTTTCCTGTTACTCAAAATATTAATATTGAATTTTTAAAAAAAGCTATGGATGAATGCACCATTTTGTGCTCTAAGGCACTTGTATATGAAAAGGGCGTAGGGCTCCGCTTAAATTTAGGTGGATTTGAAGCAATAATCCCAACCAGCGAGGTTATGCTTACATTTAGTAGCGAGGATATTAAAGAGGCAGCAATCGTTACACGAGTTAATAAAAACGTATGTTTTATTGTGGATAAAATTCTTGAAAACAATAATGAAACAATCATATATCTTTCAAGAAAAAAAGCCCAAGAAATAACCTTTGCTGGATATATCCGTCATGTTAAATGTGGTGATATTATCCCTTGTGTAGTAACACATATTGATAATTTTGGTGTTTTTTGTGATATTGGAACTGGTATCAATGCGCTTTTGCCTATTGATTTTATATCTGTTTCAAGAATTCAATCCCCTTATGACAGATTTTTTGTTGGTCAAAATATTTATTCTGTTATAAAAAGCATTGATGAAAACAATAGAATTGTTTTAACACATAAAGAACTTCTGGGCTCTTGGGAGGAAAACGCTAAAATGTTTACTCCACAAGCCAAAACTCTTGGAATAGTTAGAAGTATTGAAGATTATGGAATTTTCATAGAGCTTTCGCCTAACCTTGCTGGGCTTGCAGAATTATGTGAAGGAATTGAAATAGGCGATGTTGTTAATGTTTATATCAAAAGTATTTTAAAGGATAAAATGAAAATAAAGCTTGTTATTATTAGTAAATTACATAATTCAGATTTTGATATAAGTCTTTCATATTTCAAAACAAAAGGACATATTGATTATTGGAGATATTCTTCTGATAATGCAGTAAAATTAATCGAAACATATTTTAATTAAAAAATTAGCGTTGTGATTATTTATCACAACGCTAGATCTTCTTATCAATTAAAATTTGCAAATAAATCACTGGAAAACTTATCTTCATTAAAACAATCGAAATAAACATCATATCTGTAAACATCTATTATATGTTGAATTTCATTGTATAAGTTTAAATTTTCTGATAACAAGTCCGCTATAACTGGCGAATACCTACTGCCTTCCTCAGATATTATCTCACCAATAACCTCTTTTAATGTTTTCCCTTTTGAATAACTTCTGCCAATTGTATCAGTTGCAGCATCTATGCAATCTGAAATCGTTACTATATCAATAATTTGTTTAAATCCTGAATTTTCATTGTCACAGTTTTTAGGATACCCAAATTTACCATCAAAACTTTTATGGTGACCATATGAAACTTTAACAACTCCCTCAACTGCTTTTTGATCATTTATAAACTTAAATTTTGAACTTTCATTATTAGTAAAATTCATTACTTCATCTTTATATTTATCTGATAATGCCATTTGCTCTAATTTTCTTTCATAATCAACAGTTATCTGAGAGCGCGGATGTTGTTTAATTATTTCAAATTCTAAGTCATTTAATTTTCTAACGTAAATCGAAACCATATTTGTATATGCTATTTTTCCAACATCGTGCGCAAGTGCACAAAACCAAACAAATTTTTGAATCTCACTTAAATATTGTTCTACTTCATTTATATCATTAATCCCTTCAACGCCAATAAAAAAACTAGGATTTTCTTTAAGTAAGCACTTTGCTATCGCTCGAGATATTTTTGCTGTAACAAGCGAGTGGGCATATGTTGGTTTATGTCTAAAAATAGTTAGATTTAAAGCAATTCTTAAAAATTCAAAACTATCATATAACGTATGCATTCCAGTTGCAAAGTTTGATAATAACCCCGTCACTTCACTTTGCGGAAATTCTATTGGAAGATTTCTTGCGTATTTTAAAACTCCTTTTTCAACATTAAAAACTCTTTTAGTTCTAGTTTCTATTAGCGTTTTATGATTTTCAATTTTCGCAAAATAATATAGGTATAATGCAGGTATTTGTAAATTAATAAAAATATCATTTGAAGAGTAGCTATCTGATTTTGAATGTATATAAAGCTCATATAATCCATCGCTAAACTCTTCCCTATCAATAATACCCTTGTAATATTCTCCAGCTAGGAAAAAATATCTTGCCTTTTCTAGAGTGTAGGAATATGGAGATTTCTCCTTGCTTAATATTGATTTATAAATTCTTTGCGAGCTTTCATATAATCTATTTGTAATTTCTTTATCAAACTCTTTTTTCGCTTCACAACAAGTTCTCAAATAAGTTGTGCTCATAGAGCAAACATTTTCATCTATATTCGCATAAAAAGCATTCCATCTAAAATCAGGGTCGATTTTTTTGCCAACATTCTCCCAAAAATCTTTTGCTTTATCAACATATTCATAAAATGTGTAAATATTATCATTTAGAATGCTAACATAGCAATTCCCAAAGGCTCTAATAATTATATTTCTAGTATCTTTACTAAAACTTTCATATTTATCTTTAAAGGAAACAATTTCTTTATAACACTCATGCATTTCTTTATGGAATATAGCCTTGCTTAAAAATAATAAGCAAACACCTTTATAAAAAAGATTTCTAATATATCTTTCTTCATCATTTATTTCTTTTGAATATTTAGCTATGGCATCTCTTATATCAAACGCAAGCCCTGTGTCTATTTTATTAGTGTAATTTGATAAATTTTCTGCAAATTCTTCAAGTTCATCTGCTTTTTGGCTATTTAAAAGTGCAGGGTTTTCTATATATGGATAAATATATTCTTTTAAAATAGCTCCAACTTTACTACCTATAGTCTGTAATTCTTTATTACTAGCTTTTAATGTGTCCACAACGTTTTCTCTTGTAACTTTTTCATCTTTATTAATAAATTGGTTTTTTGACATTTGTGCATATTTTTTTTCTAAATCTATTAATTCTTTGTAAATTTCTTTCATTAAATCACCCCATAGCACAGCTATAATTCCCATATATTATCAATTATATTATATTTAAAGGCTTAATGTCAATATTTATCAATTTAAAAAAGTAAAACCACCTTATCGGTGGTTTCACTTTTTATATTTTATGTTTAACAATATAAGCTTCTATATCGCCATTCCATAATATTTTTTTACAATAATAATCTTTATCTTCATATTCTCCACCATTCACGATTGCTTTACTAATTGGTGAAACCTTACCGTTTGTAATGTAATCAGCTGTAAATCTTTCACCCTTAAATGATTTAGATGCACTATTTTCAAAAAGTGCATTAACAAAGTTTTCACTTATTACATATAATGGCTCTTTCGAAAGATTTAGTAAAGTTAGCATATTTTGATTTGATTTTAATGAGTTTTCAATTAAAAACTGATGAATAACAGCTGCTGACACCTGCTGCGAAATATCAACAAATGTTCCCATTATTTTTTCGCTAATAGACTTGTCTTGCTTTTCAAAAATCATATATCCAAGCAACATTTTTTTATTTCTAAGTGCAAAAACTAATATATCGCTATTTTCATTTTGAACTATATCAAAGCTATACTTATGTTCTCCACGCTTTGAAACTAATAAATGCTGTCCATATATTTTATCCTCTTGAAATCTTGAATATAAATTTGTTACCTCTTCAAATGATATATTTTTTATTATTTCACCCTTACCATCAGTACTTTTCCAGTTGTGTATAACTTTAACGCCTGTTTGGGTATAATCAAACTTAACTATACTTGCTTTTGTAAACAAAAACTGCTCACACATAAGCTTTAATATTGATTGCAGGGTAACTTCTGCCACTTTTGACTCTTCAACAATATTAAAAACATATTCTTTTACATCATCTTTAAATTCTTCTAGTTTTTCATTTAAATCTGAGTTTGTTTTTTTACTATTTTCAATTTCAGTTCTACTTGATTTATACGTCATCTTTTCTTCGCCTGTGTAAAAACCGAATCCATTTTTTCCTTTTGCTTTAACATTGTATAATGCTATATCTGCAAATTCATACATTTTTTCAAATGAATCTGCATTATCCATTGTTGCAATTCCTACCGAACCTGAAACATCAACAAAAACTCCGTTTTGCTCATATGTTCTTTTAAATTGCTCACAAACTGCTTTTCCTTTTAATTCAAGGATTGAATGTTCGTTATAGTTTTTAACAAATACAAAAAATTCATCTCCACCAACTCTGCCTATTATATCACTCTTTTGAAAAATAGATTTTAAAGCACTTCCAAGTTGAGTTAAAACTGCATCTCCATATAGATGTCCAAAAGTATCATTGATGCTTTTGAAATTATCTATATCAATAATCATTAAAGCACCACTTTTAATTTCTGAATCTGGTTCAAAATATTTTCTTATAATCTCTTCTGTTGTATTTTTATTATAAAGCCCAGTTAATCCATCTTTTTGCCCACGTATTTCAGCTTGTTTTAAGAACTCTGAAAGTTGAACATAAGATTTAACCCTTGCTTTTACAACATTATCTTTAAAAGGTTTTGCAATATAATCAATCGCCCCAAGTCTAAATCCTTTTTCTTCGCTCTCAGGGTCGTTCATACCAGTAATAAATATAACAGGTATTTTTTTGTAATCTTCACTTGATTTTAACTTCTCTATAATTTGAAAACCATCAAAATCTGGCATAACAATATCTAGTAAAATAAGCTTTGGATCGATTTCTTCCAAAACATTAAATAACTCTTTACCACTATTTACACATTGAACACTGTATTCATCCTTTAGCATTTCTTTTAGTAATAATTGATTAACTTTACTATCATCAACAACTAATATTTCACTCATAGTTATAACCATTCCTTTCTTGAGTTTTATGTTTTTATCAATTATTTTTTTAATAAAATCTCACTAAAACAATCGTAAAATACCTAAACTCTAAAGTTTGAACTTTATTTTTCAAACTTTTAATTTATAACAATTTTAAAAATCATATTATATTAATAGTTTTCACGTTTTTTCACATTATATTATACTATGTTATTAAAAAATTAACAAGGGTTTATTTATTTTTTTTAACTATCTATATTGTTTATACAAAAATGGACTGTAAAATTTACAGTCCATTCATATTTTATAATACCTTAGATAAAAAAGCTTGTAATCTTGGATTATCTGAATTTTCAAAAAATTCTTTTGGTGGCTTATCTTCTGCAATATTTCCATCATTTATAAAAATAACCCTATCAGCAACTTCTTTTGCAAATCCCATTTCGTGAGTTACAATTACCATCGTCATTCCTTCTTTTGCCAAATCCGTCATAACATCTAAAACTTCTCCCACCATTTCAGGGTCTAGTGCTGAAGTTGGCTCATCAAAAAGCATAACATGTGGATTCATTGCAAGAGCTCTAACTATTGCAATACGCTGTTTTTGTCCGCCTGAAAGCTGAGAAGGATATGCAGTAGCTTTATCTTCAAGCCCTACTCTTTTTAATAGTCTTAACGCAATCTCATTCGCTTCTTCTTCACTCATTTTTTTAAGCTGAGTTAAAGAAATTGTGATATTTTTAATTATATTCATATTATTGAAAAGATTAAACTGTTGAAAAACCATACCAATCTTTTGCCTTTGAATATTTATATCAGTTTTTTTATCAGTGATATCCACTTCTTCAAAATAAATTTTCCCTTCAGTTGGAACTTCTAAAAGATTTAGACATCTAAGAAATGTGCTTTTACCAGAGCCAGATGGCCCGATAACTGCAACTACTTCACCTCTTTTAAATTCGGTGGTTATATTATCTAAAACCTTTAATTTTTTAAAGCTTTTTGAAAGATTTTCCACTCTTAAAATTATATCTTTATCCATCAGTTTTCATTCTCCCCTCAAAAAAGCTCACTAATCTTCCCATACTAAAAGTCATAACAAAATATAAAATAGCGGCAATAAATAATGGCTCTAATTGAATATATGTAATAGAGCGAACATCACTTGTTCTAAAAGTTAAATCTGCAATACCAATAACTGATACAACAGATGTTTCTTTAATAATGCTTACAAATTCATTACCTAGAGCTGGCAGAATATTTTTAACTGCTTGTGGAAGTACTACAAGCTGCATAGTTTTACTTTTATTAAATCCCATTGCTCTTGCAGCTTCTGTTTGTCCTTTATCTACGGCTTGTATACCCGCTCTTATAATCTCAGCTACATAAGCACAGCTATTAAAACTAATAGCAATTATACCTGCTGTCATCCTTTGAAAATTCGGGATAAATGCAATATCTGGAAACTCTATTCCAATCATAGGAAGCCCGTAAAATAAAAAAGTTAGCTGAATTAAAAGTGGAGTACCTCTTATAAATTCAATATACGCTGTTGCTGGCCAGCTAAGCAGCTTATACTTGCTCATTCTAGCAAATGCCATAAAAACACCAAAGAATGTACCTACTATCACCGAAAATGACGCTAGTATTAAAGTGCTTTGCATACCTTCTAAAAAGAAGTTTGAATACTTAAAGAATAATTCAAAACATGTTTTGAAAAATTCATACATACCAATAAAAAAATCCATAAATTCTCTTTTCTTAAAATATTATTATACGCATAAAAGAGCAACCATGGTTGCTCTTTTTAAATATTAAATTAGTCTAATCCAACTGTTTTTGATAAAGCAACCGCTTCTTCATAAGCTGCTTCAAAAGAACCGTCAGCTAAAACTTTTGCAATAACTTCATTAACAACTTCTGTTAATGCATCATTACCTTGTTTAACAACACAAGCTTTACCAAAATCTTCATCACCTGTAAAATCAAAACTTGAAACTGCTAAATCACTATTTTCTTCAACGAATGATAGCGCAACTTCTGTATCAACAACCATACCAGCAATATTTTGATTTTGAACTTCTAAAGCTAGTTCTGGATATTTTGCAAGTTCAAATAATTCTGAATTTGGAAAGTTTGAAAGAGTTAGCTGAGATTGAATAGTTCCTTTTTGAGCACCAATTTTTAATCCTTCAACTGACTCTGCTGTTGTGTAAGTGTCAACATTATCAATATGAACAACTAAAGATTGTGGGTTGTGCTGATAGATATCTGTAAAATCAATAACTTCTGCACGTTCAGCTGAAACTGTGAAAGCAGCAATACCAATATCAACTTGTGAAGATTGAACTGCTGGAATAATTCCATCAAAGCTCATATCAACAATTTCAAGTTCGACGCCTAATTCTAGAGCGATTTGCTCTGCCAGCCATATATCAATACCAACAAAGTTTGCATCGGCATCTTTAAATTCAAAAGGTGGATATTGAGCCTCTGTACCGATAACTAATTTACCAGCTTCTTTAATTTCATCAACAATTGTTGTTTCCGTTATAGTTGTTTCTTCGCCTTCTGTTGTAGTTGTTTCTTCTTCGCTTGAGCAGGCCACTAGTGATAGTGCTAATGCTGAAGCTAAAATAAATGCTAATAGTTTTTTCATTTTATTTATCTCCTTGTAATTTGTTTCGTTCTATGTGCATAATTATACATTGACTTTTGCGTATTGTAAACACTTTTTTATAAATTCACTAAACTTTGTAAAAAATACATAAAATTTTTGCATATTCTAAAATCAGTTTGTGCAAATTGTTTTCTACTTTTGTATTCTTGGAATAACTGTACTTCCATTTTTAATAACATATATAGATTTATCTTTTAAATCTATATTTTCTAAAAGTGTGTTTATATCACTATATACATTAATTCCCATTGTTTTTGCATCTTCTTTATTCAATTTTGAAAGCAACACAATGTTATATCTTTGAGCCTGCTCGCAATTTAAATAAAAAACATATCCAGGTATTGTAAAATTTGCTCTTAAAGTTTCATCGAGCACTTCTTCTTTTAATGGTTTTAACCAGTCAAAATACTCACTCGGCCCACCGCCTTCAATACACTCCATTAAAACAACCATTGTGCCACCTAGTTTTAGCCCTGTCTCAACGTTGTCTATCGTTTTACTTCCTTGATATAAAGACATATCTTTTGGAAATCCACCACAAGAAGTTATCACCACATCGGCAAGTTCAGTTATCGGCACCTCATAGCAATCTTGGGCTGCCTTGCAAGCTTTGAGCCAAGATTTTTCATAATGCCCCGAAAACAAATAAGCAAGCTTCATATCTGCATTCATAACTGCATTTAATATATATAAATCTTTAACCATTCCAGCCGCTTCAAGCATATCTTCATTCAGAGGATTATCTAATAAAACTGCATTTCCGATTAGTGGATTTGATTTTTTCTCTAGTGGGTCTAGCGAATGTGAATGATTTTGATTAATAGCTTCTAATGAGGCAATTCCAGGAAGTATGCTTTTTCTTCCTCCTCCAAATCCAGCCATAACATGATGTGTAGCAGCCCCTATACAAATAGTTTTCCTTATTGCAGCCTCTTTATTTATTTTAACAACTGTACCTCTTTTGGTAGTCCCTATATAATATAAATCATTTGCTTTGCAGTCATGGTTTATAACCTTAATTTTTTCAAATACATCGTCAGTTACTAATGTGCGAAGTTCATTTTCATCTCCACCTTCATGAGTTCCATTGGCAATTAGGATAATCATATCTTTATATTCAATTTGGCAAACTTCATTTAAATAGCTCACTACATGTGGAATAATTAAATCCTGACGCATCCAAAATCTTGACATATCTGAAACAACTATGCAAACTTTATCTCCCTTTAAAATCCACTTTGAAAACGGAATGTGTTCGATTGGATTATCCAAAGAATCGTAAACACTTTTTTTAATATCTGTTATTGGTGGAATTTCTTTTCCAATTAGTTCTCTTATAACTTGATTTTCATTGAGTTCTATATCAACTGTTTCTTTTGCATATTTAAATGTATATTTTTTCATTTAATATCAGTCCTTCCTTTTACTCAGATTGAATTTAATTTTATCACAAGTAGATATTTTTTTCCAGTAAAAAATCTAGCTTTCTTACAAGCTAGATTTAATTTTATTGTATAATTGGCTTTACAACGTTTGCAACCACCATTGCTAATGCAAGCTTTAATAAGTCTGGAATTATATATGGAAATACGCATACTGAGAATGCATAAATGTAATCATTAATTGTAGCAGAAGATGAATAAATATTTGCAAACCAAATAACTCCTGATAAATAACAAATGAATAATCCTAAAACTAAACTTATAATATTAATTAATTGATTATTTTTAGATATTTTTTCTAAAAATATGTAGCTTGCTCCTTGTAATATAAACCCCCATATAAATCCACCAGTTATTCCAAGAATTGCAGAAAATCCGCTGCTAAATCCAGCAAAAACAGGAAGTCCTATCACCCCAAGAGAAATATAAACTATAATGCTAATTGTTCCTTTTTTTGCACCAAGAATTAGCAGCGCTAGAAATATTGCAAATGTTTGCATAGTAAACGGGATTGTAAATGGTAAACTTATCCAAGAGCAAATCACCATAAGAGCTGAAAATAATGCTATTCTTGTTAAATCTTTTGTATTTAATCTTAATTTAGTTTTCATTTTATAATTACATCTT
The DNA here is from genome assembly GCA_964525015.1 of uncultured Oscillospiraceae bacterium. Lineage (GTDB taxonomy): Bacteria > Bacillota > Clostridia > Oscillospirales > Ruminococcaceae > RGIG3102. The sequence goes on along the minus strand of CAZGFY010000011.1, from coordinate 38,714 downwards.
TCTAATTTAGTTTTATACTTATTTCACCTGAATTCAAATTTTCAATAGCTCCATCATCATGTTTAATAACTAATTGATTTTCCTTATTAATATCAAGAACTAAAACTTTTATCTTTTCATTTTGCTTTAATAAATAAACTTCTTTTCCTATAATAAAGCTTCTATCTTTATATTCTTTTGATATTTTTTCTTTATCAAACTCATTAAAGATTTCTAAAAATTCATTTAGTGTGTGTGCTACTATTTTATTTCTTGCATTTTCAATTTGATTTTCTAAAATATATCCAGCTGTTTCTCTTATTTCATTTGGAAAATCGCCTTTTGGCTTATAAATATTAATTCCAATGCCAACTATTATGCTATCAATTTGAGAATTTTCCAACGAAAAGTTTGCCTCTGTTAATATACCACAAACTTTTTTATCTTTTATAAAAACATCATTAACCCATTTGATAGTTGCATTTTTACTGAACACTTTTTCAATTGCATTTGAAACTGCAATAGCTGCAATAGTAGTAATTAAGCTAATTTTATCGCTATCTAATTTAGGACGCAGTAATAAGCTAAAATAAATTCCTGTGTCATTTGGAGAGTAAAAGCTTCTTTGAAATCTACCCCTACCAGCACTTTGATATTTTGATACAACAGCTTTGCCCTCACAAACTCCCTCGCTTGCATACTTTTTTAATAAAGTATTCGTTGAATCTATTTCATCAAAAACCTCTATATCAAAAAAATTTTTGTTGATAATATAGTTTTCAATTCCTATTTTAGAAACTATATCCCCTTTTGTCTGGATTTTATACCCTTTATTTCTTGTTGCAAGAATATCATGTCCATCTGTTTTTAATCCTTCAATTGCTTTCCAAATTGAATTTCTTGTTAAATTTAATTCTAATGCTAACTCTTGCCCTGAAATATATTTATTTGAATTATTTAACAGTATCTTTAAAATTTTATCTTTTGTAGTCATAATTCTCCTTAAATGTTATAATTTAAAACCATACTACCATAAAAAAAAGCAATTGTCAACCATTACTTTTAATAGGGTGACATTATTAATTTGTTCATTAAATTGGCATAAATTATCTATTTTAATATTTCGATAAAGGTGATATAATGTTTATGCGCAATATGCCAAAATGTTCCATTTTGTTTGATATATAACATACATTTTTCTAAAGGGGGAAATATCTCTTGAAATTTAATTTAAAACGTATACAAGATTTAACAACGTTTATGGTTTTTCTTTCATTATTTATAACATATTTATTTCAATTTCAAACATCAAGGTTAACTATCTTTGATCACATTATTTTTTTATTTATATTATTATTAGTTGGATATTTATATTATATAAGAAATAATCATATAAAAGAAATCGAAAAAACAGCTTACTATGATGAACTTACAGGCTTACCAAATCTAGTTAAATTTAAAAAAGATGCTTTTGCAATTTTAAAATCAAACCAAAACTCAGAATTTGCCATAGTAAAAGTTGATATAGAAAACTTTAAGGTGATTAATGAAATTTTTGATTTTGAAATCGGAAACAAGGTTTTGAAAGCTTTTGCAAAAACAGCCGACTCTGTTACGCTAAAGCCATTTTTTCTAGCTAGAGTTGGGGTTGATGAATTTTTAATGTTTGGCACTAGAGATTTTTTAATGAACTTAGAATCTTTAACCGAACACTATGAACGTTTTTTTAAAGAGTCTGTTCCTGAAATTGAAAACCACCTACTCGCTTTTAGATACGGCAGATACTGTATACCAACTGGCGAAACCAATGTTAATGATATAGTTAACAAAGTTGTTATTGCTCATAAAAATTCTCGCTCAAATTCAAAAACTAAAATCAATGATTATGATGAAAATCTAAAAAAACAACTACTCGCTAAAACATCTATTACGAACAAAATGCAAAAATCTCTAACTAATGGAGAATTTAAAGCATACTTACAGCCTAAATTCAGCCTTCAAAATAATGAATTATCTGGTGCTGAAGCGTTAGTTCGATGGATTGACACTGATAGCTCTGTTATTTATCCAAATGATTTTATACCTGTTTTTGAGTCAAATGGATTTATCCTAAAGCTTGATTTTTTTATTCTCGAAACAGTTTGCAAAACTTTGCGATTATGGATTGATGCAGGATACAAAACCTATCCTATTTCTATTAATTTTTCAAGATTGCATCTAAATAATCCAAACCTTGCCTTTGAAATCATTGACGTTTTAAAGAAATACAATATTCCACATAATTTAATAGAAGTTGAACTCACTGAAACTGCTATTTTAGATAACGAAGACCATCTACTACCTAAAATTTTAGATGATTTTGAAAATAATAATATTGCTGTTGCAGTTGATGATTTTGGAGCTGGATATTCTTCTTTAGGGCTTATTAAGAGCGTAAAGCCTGGTATTGTAAAGCTGGATAAAAGCTTTCTTGATAACACTAGCAACCAAGCTAGAAGTAAATTAGTTATACAAGGTGTTGTAAATTTAGTTAGCAGTCTTAATGCAACAATCGTTGCTGAAGGGGTTGAAGATAAAGAGCAAGCAGAATTTTTAAAAAGTATTAACTGCGACATTGCCCAAGGATATTTCTTTGCAAAACCTATGCCTATAAGAGAGTTTGAAGAAAAATATCTTGAAAATCAAATTTAAAACAATATATTTAAAAGGATGTGACTTTTCACATCCTTTATTATTTGTATAGTAGTTCAGCTTTACATTGTTGGTGAAATTTGATAAACTAATTTTATAAATTATGCAACCAATTCAATAAAAATATTGTTATATATAGTGAAAGATAAAAATAATCCAGTGATAAAGGAATGATTTAATATGAATGATGATAAAATAGTTGATTTATTTTTAGAAAGAAACCAAACGGCAATTAAAGAAACTCAAATAAAATACGGCTCAAAATTAAAAAGAATATCCTATAATATCCTTTTTAATGAAGAAGATGTAAATGAATGTGAAAACGATACTTATTTAAATGCGTGGAATAGTATTCCCCCAAAATCCCCTAAAAGCTATCTATTCTCTTTTTTAGCGAAAATCATCCGCAATACATCGATAAATCTATATAACAAAAATCATGCTAAGAAAAGAATTTCACATATTCAAGAATTAACAAAAGAGCTTGAAGAATGTATACCATCCCCGAGTGATGATTATCTAGTTTTAGAAGAAAGCAATCTAACAAAACACATAAATGAATTTTTAAATCTTTTAAAAGAAGATGATAGAAATATATTTATTTTAAGGTATTGGTTTTCTTATTCTATTAAAGATATTTCAAAAAAATATAGAGTTAGTGATAGTAAAATAAAATCAAGCCTTTTTAGAACACGAAATAAAATGAGAAACTTTTTTGAAGATAAGGGGGTTATTTTATGAACGGCAAAGAATTATTTGAAAAATTAACCGATATTTCTGATGAATTTATTATCAGTGCCCAAAACACTACTAAACAAAAAAATATCTATTTTAAATATTTAGTATACGCTGCGAGTTTTTTAATTTTTATTAGCTGTGCGTATTTTTATAATATAGAGTTTTTATCTAACGATGTATCCCCAATTGAGCAATCTGAAAAAGATTCGAATTTACCAATGATAACTCTAAATACCGAAATTTCTTCTGGAATGGGCTTTGAGGGATATATGGCTTATGATATTTCTGAGCTTACTAACTCTAATCCGTGGAATGAAGATTTAGAAATAACTCATTTGCCAGTTATCGAAAATCCAAACTATAAAAATCAATTAGAAATTATCGAAAATCCAAATTACGATTTAATGCAGAAAAAATTAATAGAAACTGCAACTATTTTAGGGATGGATATAGAAAATTTAGAAATCAAAAATGACACACTTAGTGAAGAGGATAAACAGAAAACAATAGATTATCTTTCACAAAGCCTTGATGATATTGATTCTTCTTATATAGAAAGCCTTTCAGATGAATATGAAATAATTTATTTAGAAGATAATAGAGTCTCTATATATCCTAAAGGGTATTTTGATATAAGATATTTCTATATAGAAGATGAAAACTATTATGTGATGGTTTCTTGGGATGAGTTTATACAAATTCAATTTAAAAACGCTAAAGACGATGAATCACTATATGAATATATAACTATCGATGGTGAAACCATAGAAAAAAGACTTCCTTATGATTTTTATTATAATAATATAAATAATATCCTAGAAAATTATTCAAATATATTAGATATGCAAAATCCTACTGCTAATATACATTATGGTGATTATAATATATATGCCCAGCAAAGCTTTTCACTTTCATTTTTTGATACTAGCGATGATATTGTAAATTCTATTTTAAATTATTCCTTTAATCAGGTAAGGTTTGAAATTTATAACAACTCACAAGTTGATATAATCAATAAAGATTATAAGGATTTATCAAATATTATGGGGATGTATCCTATTATTTCCCCTAGCGAAGCAGAAACTCTTTTAAAAGATGGATACTATATATCAACTGTGTCTAAGGAAGAGGTTGAAAGCAAATACATTAAAGATGTAGAGCTTGTTTATCAAAACACAAATTCTAGCAAAGTTCATATCCCATACTACAAATTCTATGTAGAACTTCCAGAATATAAAAAAGAAAACGGCCTTAACACTTACGGAGCATATTATGTGCCTGCAATTGAAAGCCAATATATCGAAAATATGCCATCAGTAAATGATATTAATTTTAACTAAAAAAATACAATCACTAGATTTTACACTAGTGATTGTTTTTTAATTTTCCACTTGATACGCAAAAGGCAATAATTCTTTTGCTAAAACTTTATTTTCTTTAGAAATAATAACTTCGCAGTTTGGCATATAATCGCAAAGCATCTGTCTGCAATTTCCACAAGGTGATAATATTTTATCTCCTTGTTTTCCCTTTACTGCAACGATAGATTTAAATTTTCTTTCTCCATTTGCAATTGCTGTTCCTATAGCAACTTGTTCTGCACAGGCTCCGTGAAGTGAATAAACATTCACGCCTACATATATATTCCCACTTTCAGTTAAAACAGCTGCCCCTACTGTGTGATTATAATTTACTTCATCATAATTTTTCTTTATCACTTCGCTTGCTTTATTAATTAGCAGAATATCATTTTCATTTAAATTCATTTTTACACCTTATTTTGTGTTTTTATATATTAAAACTTATTTGATTTGGTAGATATTGTGAAACCACCATTCTATTTTTATACTCAATTGGCGTTTCTCCTGTTGCCTTTTTAAACGCTTTACATAAATAATTATCCCCTGAAAAGCCAGTTTTTACGGCAATTGTATTGAGTGGCAAAGAAGTTTGTTCTAAAAGAAGCTTTATAGCATCTATCCTAACAGAATTTAAATATTTCCCAGGTGTTGTTCCTGTGTGTTTATAAAACTCTCTTACTAAATGGCTTTTTGAAATATTTAAAGCTCTTGATAGCTCTTCAACTCCATATGTGTTAGCATAATTATCATTAATGAGTTTAATCGCTTCATTAATCGTTTGATTAGAAATAGTGCTTCTATTTTCATTCATACTTAATACACTAAGTATATTAAAACTAGTTGTTGCTATATGACTTTTAGCAACATTGTCATAACTTTCAATAATTTGATGAATTAATAATGGAACCATTTGAATATAAATAGATGCAACTACCATATATTCATCTATTTCCTTTATATATTTATCTACTAGAGCACCGTTTATATTTAGAGCATACACTCTTCCTTTTCCCTTGTTTTTAATAACGCAAGGCGAAACAGCACATAAAACTTCTCCCTCATTTAACTGGATTTCTTTATCGTTTATAAAAACGCTAACTTTATCTCCAATTACATACATAAGATTAAGCCCGATGTGTGAATATTCAAAGCTATTTCCAATTTCTTCTCTTGGATGATTTGCATAACAATATTTTTTTATATCAAAAGTCATACTAACCTCTCTCGCCAATAAATACCATATATTTTAGTATATAGTAATTTAATTTAAATTTCAAGATTTAATTTATAAAAATACAAAAAAGTGCAGAATTTTTTCTGCACTTTTAAAAATTTAAACTTCTACATCTTTTTGAATAAAGGCTCTACCTCTCCATTTTCCTGAAGCAAATCTTATCACATTTAATAATAATGATGCTGACCAACCTGCAACCATTCCATACCAAATTGAAATTTCGCCAAGCTGCCATACGTGAACCATTAAATAAGTTAGTGGTATTCTAACTGCTATCATAAATATACTAACAATCATTGAGAAGGTTGTATCTCCAACACCCCTGTGAAATTGACTTAGAGTTTGCAAAACTGCAAAAACTATGTAGAAATAAGCACTAAAGCTAACCCCCATTAATCCTAGCTGCATAACAGCTGGCGAACTTTCAAGCCCAAATAAAGCTAGTAAAGTTTCAGCAAAAACTGGGATAATTATAATCATAGCGCCACAGAAAACTGTTTGCATAATAACTGTTGCCTTAATGCCTTTTAATGCTCTATCTTCTTTATTCGCCCCAATATTTTGCCCTGCAAACATTGATAATGCAGAGGCTATGTTCATCATTGGAAGTGTTACAAAATTCTCTATTCTTCCAGCTGCTCCAAAAGCTGATGTCATATTAGCACCAAAGAAGTTTACAAAGCTTTGAACGCCTAAAAAACCTAAAGATATAATCGATTGCTGAATAGCAGCTGGTATGCCGTATTGAACTATCGCCTTTGCAATTTCTTTATCAAAAACAAATTCTCCTTTTTGATATTTGAAAATCTCTATATTATTCATCACATAAATATGCGATAAAACGCCACTTACAAGCTGTGCAATCAATGTTGCAAGTGCAACACCCATAACGCCCATTCCAAAATATGCAACAAAAATATAATCTAATACTATATTAATGATAGTTGCGATAATTAAAAAGTATAATGGTGTTTTGCTATCTCCAATTGCCCTTAATGCTGATGCATAGAAATTATAAAAAAACATAGCTGGCAAACCAATAAACATTATCTGCAAATACACAACGCTGTCTGCCATAATCACCGGATCAGTTCCTATTAATTCTAAAACTGGCGCAGAGATAAAATATCCTATAACAGCCAAAACAACAGCAAGAGCCATAATAAGCATCATACCAGTTGAAAAAGTTTTTTTAACTTTTTCCATATCTCTTGCCCCATACACCTGAGCCAATATAACAGAAAGCCCAATTGTAAATCCAAATGCAATAGCTAATATTAAAAATTGAACACTAAAGCTAACGCTTATTGCGCCTAGTGCATTAGACCCTTCAAAATTACCTACAATTATTGAGTCGACCGTTGAATACAACTGCTGAAACAAGTTTCCTATTATCATAGGAATACTAAATTTAAGAATAATTTTAAACGGGCTGCCTTCTAAAAAATCGTTTTTCATTCTAATCTCCTTAATTCAAAATACTTTTCCTTATAATCACTTAATTTTTATAAATAAAATCATATTTTTCATTTATAAAAAATCATAAGATACTCCCTAAAATTAAAGGAGTATCTTTTAATTTGCTGTATACAAGTATTATATATCTTTTTTTTCTTTTGTCAATAAAATTGTTGATTTTATTTAAGCTCAACTACTGTAACTCCACTTTCGCCTTCGCCATAAGCACCTAGCCTGAAAAACGCAACTGATTTATGCTTTTTAAGGTATGCGTGTATTCCGGCTCTTAAAGCACCAGTGCCTTTTCCGTGGATTAGATAAATAGTTTTCAGTTGTCCCCTAAAGCTCATATCTATAAATCTATCAACTTCTAGTATCGCATCTTCAACATTCATACCAAGTAAATTAATTTCGCTTGATGCACTTCTGATTTCTTTATCTGAATTTTTAGGGCGATTATTTCTAAATCCTTGATTATTTTTAGGTTTAGTTGTTTTTGTATCAAGATACAAATCATCAATATGAACCTTTGTTTTTATTATCCCAGCCGTAACTTGAACCATTCCTTTATTATCAGCCTCAGATTGCACAACTGCCTCTTTATTTAAAGATGCAATAATAACCTTATCCCCTTTTTTCACGCTTTCTAGCTTTGGATATTCTTTTAAAGGCTGTTTATCTTCCGTAACATTAGATAGTAATTTGCTTGTTTTATTTCTTGCAATATCTCTTGCTTCTTGCAGGCGTTTTTGAGCTGAAACATTTTCTTGCTTTTGAAGTCTTTTTAAATCGTCTGAAAGATTGTAAGCTTCATCTTGCACCCTTTGTGCAACTTCTTTAGCTTTAAAAGTGAGCATTTCTGCTTCTTTTTTTGCTCTATTTAATATTTCTTCGCTTTCCTTATTCGCCTTTTGCATACTAATAGCTGCATAGTTTTTTAATTCTTCGATTTCATTTTGCCTTAAAACTAATTCTTTTTTCATATCTTCTAGCTGAGAAAAAACGCTATTTAATTTTTTATCTTCATTAGAAAGATGAGTTTTTGCACTATTAATAATTTCATTTGAAATCCCAAGCCTTTTACTTATATTAAAAGCATTAGATTTCCCCGGAACGCCAACTATGATTTTATAAGTAGGCGATAAAGTTTCTATATCAAACTCACAGCTTGCATTTTGAACATTTGCTGTTTCGATTGCAAATATTTTAATTTCGCCATAGTGAGTACTTGTCATCACCTTTGTTTTTAAATCTCTTAGTTTTTCAATAATGCTTATTGCAAGAGCCGCCCCTTCGGCTGGGTCTGTGCCTGAGCCTAGTTCATCCATTAAAACTAGCGATTTATTATCGGCTTGCTCTAAAATTTTAGCAATATTTTTCATATGACCTGAAAAAGTTGACAAACTTTGCTGTATGCTCTGCTCATCCCCTATATCAACAAGGATTTTATCAAAAACGCAGATTGATGAATTTTCACTAGCTGGAATTAATATCCCACTGCATGCCATTGAAAGCAGTAATCCTGATGTTTTAAGTGCAACTGTTTTACCACCTGTGTTTGGTCCTGTTATAACTAAAGTGTCATAATCATATCCAAGAGAAATATCAATTGGCACAACGATGTTTTTATCTATTAAAGGGTGCCTTGCCTTAACTAGATTAAATTGCAAGTTTGAATTCACTTTTGGCATTCTTGCATCCATATTAAGACCAAGCTTTGCCTTTGCAACAATCATATCAATTTCTAATAATTTATCGTAATTTTCATAAAAAACACCCGCATTTGCTGCAACTACCATAGATAAACGAGATAATATTACATTTATTTCATCCTGCTCTTGATTATATAACTGCATTATCTTGCCATTTAACTCAACTATAACTGCTGGCTCGATAAAATAAGTTGCCCCTGAAGAAGAAACATCGTGAGTTATACCCTTAATCTCATTTTTATATTCGGATTTTACAGGGATAACAAATTTATTCTGCCTTAAAGTTACAACTGATTCTTGCAGATATTTTTGATAGGTTGAAGATTTTATTAAATTATCAAGTTTATCTCTTACTTGGCTTTCTGTTTGTTTTATTTGTTTTCTAATTCTATATAATTCATCGCTTGCATTATCTGCAATTTGAGTTTCTGAAATAATTATATCTGAAATTGATTTTTCAAGCGCAGTATTTTCGATAATAGAAGAAATATGCCAGTCTAAAATATCGCTATTTCTTTCATATGCAAAATACCATTTTTTAATTCTCTCAAAATTCTTATACATTCTAGCAACTTGCAAAAGCTGACCAAATGTTAAATTTGCCCCTTTTTCACTATGTATAACAGCAGATTTACTTTCTTTTGCTGAATCTAATCTTGGGTTTTGATGTTTTAAAATATATGTCATCATTGTATCGGTTTTTAGAAGTTCTTCTTTAACCGTTTCTATATCATTGCTTGGAATTATATCCTTTGCTTTTTCTTTATTTTCTAAAAATGTGCAGTTTTCACTTAGAGTATTTAAAATTATATCAAACTCTAATGAAGATAAACTTTTTTTAATCATTTATATGAATTTTCCTTTCTAAATTACTCCAAGAGATTTTAAAAAATCCAAGGTTTTATAGTTGTGTTTTGTGTGAAAGAGAGTGTAGCGTTCTGCTAATTTAGATAAGTTTTCAAGGCTCTTATTTTCTAAATTAAAGCTAAACATCTTATCTAAATCTGCATAAGCAAAATATCTAAGCGCAATTAAAACAGCCTTATCGCAAATTAAATTTTCATAATCCATAACATTGTTATAGCAATCTTTGCAAACTATCTGTCCTTGGTTTATATTAAATAAGTACAACTCTTTTTCGCTTTCCTGACATCTAATACAACCTATTAAATTAGGTCTGTATCCAACATCGCATAAAATTCTCATTTCAAATGCTGCTTTACATAGTATTTTGCTCCATTTATCAGTAGTTAGATAATGCAAAATATTTAAAAATAATCTTAATATATCTTTTGATTGCTCATTTGGAACAATCACCTCGGTTGTGATTTCTGAAAAATAATATGCAAGAGATAATTTTTCAATATCTTCGCCTAGTTTATAAAAAACATTTATAATATTTGCTTCGTTTAATTTATACAATTTACTTTTACTAGAAGAGTAAACTAAAAACTCACTATATACAAAAATACTAGTAGCGCTATGAAACTTATTTTTCAGTCTCATAGCGCCTTTTGCATAAATTGATATAACTCCGAGTTCATCTGTTAAAACAGTTATGATTTTATCACTCTCTTTGGTTTTCGTTTCTTTTAAAACTATTCCCTTTACAGATATCATCTGATTGCTCATTTAATCCCTCTTGGATATTTTTATATTCTTTATATTTTAAATAATCTTCGATTTTTCCACTATTTATAAAGTTTTTCCAGTAATTATTCTCATTAATAAATACCACATCCTAATAAAATTAAGAGAAAATACCCCAGCTTATATATTTTGAGTTATAAGATAAACTTATTTTCAAAATAGTTTTTAGATAATAATTTTATTTTATAGTAATCATAATACTTTACTATAAACAAAAGATGTTTTAATAAAATATAATCTCACATATTTTTATTTTATCATCTTAAAACAACTAGGGCTTTCTTTTCCCTTGCTAGTATTATATCTTAGAAAACTAGAAATATAACATGTTAATTTTTTACATTTTATCTTCTTTAAATCCAAAATCATTTAAATCAAAATTAGAATCTCGCCAATCTTCTTTAACTTTAACCCAGCACTGCATATTAACTTTAGTGCCTAAAAATCTTTCAATATCAGCCCTTGAGCTTGAAGCTATCTTTTTAAGCATAGCGCCTTGTTTTCCAATTATCATTCCTTTATGAGTTTTTCTCTCACAATAAATAACAATACCAATATCAATTATATTCGCTTTTTTTCTTTCTTTAAACGACTCCACTTCAACATTTGTACCGTGTGGAATTTCATCAAACATATTAAGAAGTATTTTTTCTCTAACTATTTCTGAAACTATAACCTTTTCTGGAAGATTCGTTACAGAGTCTTCCTCAAAGTAATGTGGTCCTTCGATTGCATATTTGTCAATAGTTTTTAATAAATCATCTACCCCGTCATTATCTTTAACAGAAGTTAGGCAGATTTCATCAAAAACATCTAAATCTTTTAATTCTTTAATTTGTTTTAATAATTTTGATTTATCATTTACAATATCTATTTTATTTATAACTGCAATGGCAGGCATTTTTTTAGCTTTAATATTCCTAATTAATCCTTCTTCAGCTTCATTTATATCACGAAGTGGCTCAAAAAGCATTAGCGCTAAATCTACATCGGCAATAGTTTTATGGCTAGTTTTAACCATTCTTTCGCCAAGTTTTGTTTTTGGTGTGTGAATACCGGGTGTATCTAAAAACACAAATTGTGTTTTTTCTTTTGTTAAAATTCCAGTAATACTTGTCCTTGTTGTTTGCGGTTTTTGAGTTACTATTGCTATTTTTTCACCTAGTAGTAGGTTCATCATTGAAGATTTGCCTACATTTGGTCTGCCTACAACTGCTATAAAAATTGATTTTGTATTAAAATTCATTTACTTTTTTCCTTTTTTTAACATCTCATCTTTAATTATAAAAATATATCCTATAATTAAAAACACTAATGATATTATTAATTCTATTAAATTATTTTTGTAATATATAAATATATTAGAAATCACACCGAAATCTAAAAATAAAATCCCTGCTATTAAAACTGCCCCAAGAGATAAAAACAAAACTCCTGCCGCTGCAACATCTTTTGCTTGTCCTGCTGAATTATAGTGATCATTATCTGGCTTAAACACACTTCTTTCCACAGCAGTGTTAATAAGCTCAAGGCTTGGAATTAAAAAGCTAATGAGAATAATAACTGCCCATTCAGCTTTTGAAAAATCATAAAATAGACTTAGCCTTAAAATAATAAACATAACAACTAAGTCTATTCTAAAATTTCTTTCTTCATTTATAGCAAGCTTTATCCCATTAAAGGCATATCTTACGCTACAAAAAAATCTTTTTATCATTCTTATAAATCCATTCCGTATGAAACCGTTCTTTGATAACCTAATTTTACAAGAGTTGACTCTTCTTTTTCTCTCATCTTAACTGCTTCAATTCCGCCTTTTTCATGGTCGTACCCTAAAAGGTGAAACATTGAATGAACAGTTAAAAATGCGATTTCTCTTTGAAGAGAATGTCCGTATAACTCACTTTGGCTTACTGCTTTTTCTAAAGATATAACTATATCTCCAAGAAGTATAGCACCTGTTTCTCTATTAACATCATAAACATCATTTTCGCCAAGCGGAAATGATAATACATCTGTTGATGATTGCTTATTTCTGTATTGTTCATTTAAAACTGCAATTTGCTCATTATCAACGAATGTTACTGATACTTCGCAAGGTTTATCAAATTTCTCTTCTAAAAGAACTGCGTTACAACATCTTCTTATTAAAATTCTAGTCCCCTGAGGAATTTTTGCCACCTTTTGATCGTTTTTGATTAAAATTTTGTTTGCCATCTTTGCCCTCTTTTTTAAATTGTGTAGTAGTGTTACTGTTTATCTTTTCATAAGCTCTAACAATATCTTGAACAAGCTTATGCCTTACAACGTCTTTGTCGCTAAAAGTTACAATTGATATATCGTCAATACCTTTTAAAATATTAATAGCCTGCCTTAGCCCTGATTTTTTATCCACTGGCAAATCGATTTGTGTTATATCCCCTGTAACAACAACTTTTGAGCCATGCCCCATACGAGTTAAAAACATTTTCATCTGCTCTTGAGTTGTGTTTTGTGCCTCATCTAAAATAATAAAGCTATCATCTAAAGTTCGCCCTCTCATATAAGCTAAAGGAGCAACTTCGATAATTCCTTTTTCTAAAAGCTTTTGATAGGTTTCTGCTCCCATCATATCAAATAAACCATCATATAAAGGTCTTAAATAAGGGTCAACCTTATTTTGTAAATCCCCTGGAAGAAATCCAAGTTTTTCTCCTGCTTCAACGGCTGGCCTTGTTAAAATAATTCTTGAAACTAATCCTTGCTTAAAAGTTTTTACTGCCATTGCAACTGCAAGATAGGTTTTCCCTGTTCCGGCAGGGCCAATTCCAAATGTGATAGAATTATCTTTAATAGCTTTTAGATAATTTTTTTGAACTAGTGTTTTTGCTTTAACGGGCTTTCCTTTTGAAGTTAAAATAACAAAATCATTTGAAAGTTCTTTTGTTTTTCCTTCTTCTTTTTCAAGCGCAAGATTAATACAATATCTAATAGTTTGCTCATCTAAATCATTGCCTTGTTTTTGCATATAAATCATGCTCTCAAATGCTGCATATGTTTTTTGAACATCTTCATCTTCGCCAATTATTTTAAATTCAGTGCTTCTATTAATAATATTAACATTAAAAGATTTTTCAATAAATTGAATATTTTTATTATATTCTCCTGAAATACTAAAAGCTATATCATTATCATAAACTTCAAAAATTTTTGTAGTCAAATTTCCACCTCGTATTGTATATTAAAAAACTAAGTTTTATCATAACTTCGGATTATAAAACAACTTTATTTCATAGTTATAATAAATTATATCACATTTTCTTTATTTAGTAAACTATAAACTATACACTAATTTCATATTCACCAAAAACTTCACATTTTATTTCTATTCTATCACTAAATATTTCCATGCTATATTTAGTATCTATCACTTTTACTAATCTTTCATCTTGATTTACCGCTGTGTTAATCTCGTTCATTGCAATATTTTCTATATTATCCTCACTATATGAAATTGTTTTTATTTCCCTTGTATAATATGTAGTTTTGTTAATTGTTATAGGAAGACTAAATCCAAATATATCAAGGCTTTGAATTTTTTGTTTTGCCACACTATTTTCTTTTTCTATTTTCGCCGTATCAAGCTTTATATCAAACCCTAAAAACTGCATAAAAATATCACTATCTTTTTCACCCGTTAAAACCATAACCTCTTTATTTAAATAAATGGTCGCCTTATATTCTTTATTGCAGTTAGCTGTTATATACGCTCTTGGAATTTGCTGAGTTATTGGAAAAACAAAATCTTCTGGGATATATGTGTGTGTTGGTTTTGGCAAAAATACTGAAGATGCAAAAACTAATATATCGCCTTTTTTAACCGTATCTCCAACTTTAATATTACTAAATCCAGAATACACCCTTAAATCACTTATTGTTCCATCCATTAAAGCTAGAATATATTCAGGGCCTTCCTCTTCAACATATTCTTCTTTTTTATCCCTTTCATCTATATCGCAAACTAGAACACCTTTATAAAAATTCAAAGCTATATTTCCTATATCACTATTGGCTATAAAAATATCCTGTGTTGCATTTTCAAAATTTTCTTTATTTAGCATTTTCCCAACATATATATCATTTTCATATAAAATTTTCAAAACATTTTCAATGATATCCTCATCGTAAGTATCAACTTCTATTCGCCATATCATATTGTTAAAGCAAGAAATTAGTAGATAAAAAATTAATACCCCTACTATTAATCCTTTTCTTTTTGTGTATTTTTTAGATTTAAAATAAATTCCCTTTTTTTCTTTTATTTTAATTTTACAGCCAAATTTTCTGCTATAATTTGCCACTTTTTTATATTCTTTTGCATCAATTTGCGCTGTAAAACCTAGCTGAGTTCTATTAATATTATTTAAAACAATGTTTTCATTAGATAAAAAATTTAAAAACTCAGTATATAATCCTGCTATTATTTCAAATTCAACTTTAGCTAACATTTATACCACCTTAAAAATTTCTATGTTTAAAATCTCTCCCTTTATTTGTATAGTTAATTTATTAAAATTTATTAAACTTAAATCTTCACCTTTTATATAAACTATATTATTCCTTGCTAAAACGCTTATTTTATCTTCATTATATTCATTTAGTTTTTGAAATCCATCTATAATTAAATCACCATCTATATTAAGCGTTATAAATGATGGCTTTATCTCACCTTTATTTATAAAAGCATCAAGTACACCTCTTATGAATTTTTTAATTTTCTTCATCCTATCCCCACCTTTAACTATAAAGTAAATTTAAAAATCTATTTTACTCCTACTCTTCATATATATTTGTATTAGAGGTGATTGTATGTTTAAAAATAGTATTTTGAGCTTTTGTTTTTATAATATTATAATAATTATTATAATATTAAACTCCAATTTTGTTATAGAAAGTGTTAAATCCAGCTTATTTATATGTTATTCTTCAATTATTCCAAGCTTATTTGTTTTTATGGTTTTATCTTCATTAATCGCAAATAGCTCTGCAATAAATATTTTTTCAATATTTTTTTCTTTTTATCTAAATCTTTTAAAAATCAATAGCAAAAAGGCCAGTGCATATTTTTTTCTATCAATTTTTTCAGGGTTTGTTGTAGGTTCTAGGTTTTTAAATAATTTACACTTTAATGGATTTAGTGAAAATTCATTAAAAGTTTTAAGTATTTTATTTTGTCAAAATTCTTTTTCATTTATTATTTTTGTAGTGGGTATTAATATATTAAATAATCTATCTTTAGCATTTTTAATCTTTTTATCGTTATTATTTTCTAGTATAATTACAGCATTTTTATTTTCATTTAAGTTAAAGTATGATTATGTTAAAGACAAAAATGCAACTAATCAAATAACTTTTTTTCCTGAAATTATTAAATCTAATGTTAATGCAATTTTAAACATCTGCGGCTTTGTTATAATTTTTTATCTTGTTTGTGATTTTATTTCGCTTTATATTAGCAGCCCTTTAATAAAAAGCTCACTACTGCCTTTTATAGAAATAACTTCAAATCTATTTAAAAATTTAAACAATCAAAATCCTTATTTTATTATTTTTAGTTTAAGTATTTTTCCAATCGCTACTTTATCACAAATAGCTTTTTTTGCAAAAAAAGCTATTGATATAAAATTTTTAATTGCATCAAGATTCATTCACACACCTTTATCTATTTTCATCTTAAAATTATTTTTAAATATATTTCCTTATACAGCCAACGTTTATAACTCAAATAGTTTACACCTTAAAACTCACTGGATCTCAGCAGATATTTCTATTATTTTATTTTTGATTAGTTTTATATTTGTTTTGTTTTTAGAGGAAAATAAAAGGTTTACTAATTACAAATAATTTTGTATAATAGTAATAGAAATTATAAGGAAATGAGTTTAACTATGGCATTATTTAAAAAAGAAAAAAAACTATTCGGTAATAATATACAGCCAAAATGTGAATACTGCTTTTTAGGCAACACAGCAAGCGATGGAGAAATGGTTCTCTGCTCAAAAAAAGGAGTGGTAACTTCTGATTACTCCTGCAAAAAATTCGAGTATATGCCAGCAAAAAGAAAACCTAAAAGAAGAAAACCGATGGAAACATATACTGCCGAAGATTTTAAATTATAATATTTTTAAAACTAAAATACCGATTTTCAAAAAGAAAATCGGTATTTGTTTTTTTAGTGTTATAGATTTTTTTCATAGACTATTAAATTTTCATCATAAAATGCAAAGCTAAACCCATTTTTTATCGCTATTTTCTCGCTCACTTTTTGATTTTTATCAAATTCTATTATTAGTTTTTTAATATTATTATCTTTTGAATATCTAATTAATTCATTTGTAATGTGATTAGCATAACCTTTTCCCCAGTGATTTTCGTTTAAAAGCCAGCCTATTTCATAGCTAATTTCATCATATGGCTTAAAAATCACATAGCCTAAAAATTCTTCACTCTTATTATTTTTAAATACAGCAAACACAGACGGACACTCAATTAAAGCATATTTCTTTATAAATTCCACTGTTTTTTTATAATCAAATACTGGCTCTATAAACTCCATAACTCTTTCACTCGAAAAAAGCTGATACATATTTTCTGTATCAGCTTCTTTGAATTTTCTAATTATAAAAACATCATTCTTTAATAAGATATTATCTTTTAAAATTAGTTTCATTTATTATTTCCTTGTTGGAACAACTTCTAGCCAGTAGCCGTCTAAATCTTCGATAAAATAAATACCCATATCTTTATTTTCATAGCAGATGCATCCCATTTCTTTATGGTGATTATAAGCTGCTTCAAAATCATCAACTCTAAATGCTAAGTGAATTTCATTTTCTCCTAAATCATAGCTTTGTGGATGATCGTTTAGTTGGGTTAGTTCTAAAAGGTGTTCTGATTGATTATCTCCAAGATAAACAATTGTAAAGCCTTCTCTTTCAATTCTTCTTGTTTCTTTTAAATTTAGCGCTTTATTGTAAAAAGCAACGCTCTGTTCAACATTTTTAACATTGAAATTTGTATGTACAATTTTAAAATTCATAAATATAACCTCTCTTTTACAATTCATATTTTTATTAAAGTATAGCATATCCCCACACTTTAGTAAACCACTTATTTCAAGCTATCTATATATTTTTTATAAGCATTTTTAAGTTCAACCGCCTTTTCTTCTGGTGCAGTTGGATTACAATGCGCCCAAGCGCCTGTTTCAGAAGAAGCATTGAATTTAATTTTATTAGCATCCCTAAGAGGTGGGAAAAATTCAATATGGAAATGGAAGTTTTCATCGCTTTCGCCATTCACAGGCCCATTATGCATACACATCATATATGGAAACGGTCTATCGAAAACATTGTCGAGCATTCCTACTGTATGTTTTATAATTAAAGATAGAGCTTTTAATTCTTCATTATTAAACTGAGAAATATTTTGTTTATGATTTTTATGCATTATATAAACGCCATATGGATATTCAGTAAAAAACGGCAAAAACACTGTAAAATATTCATTTTCAAATATTATTCTTCGCCCGTCTTTATTTTCGTTTTTAAGCATATCGCAAAATAAACATTCACCTGTTTTATTTTTATAATCATTGGCACTGCTAATTTCAAGTTCTAATTTTTTAGGAATAAACGGATAGGCATATATCTGTCCGTGTGGATGTGGCATAGTAACGCCTACTTCTTCTCCTCTATTTTCAAAGATAAATATATATTTATTTTGCTCATCTTTTGAAAGCTCAATAAATCTATTTTGCCATAACTGTGCTAATTTTAAAAGATGTTCATCTGATAAATCAGGAAGTGTAGCTGTGTGGCTAGGAGAATATAATACAACTTCACATTTCCCATATGAAGGCATAGCTTTAAAAAACTCATTCGCTACATCATCCATTTCAGGAGGATTATTTGAAAGTGCCGGAAAATCATTATCATAACAAAAAACATCATACTCATTTGGTACTTTTCCAGAGCCAGGGCAAAACGGACACCAATCCTTTGGCATTTGCGGCCTTGCTTGTCTGTGAGATGCTATCATAACCCAATCATTAGTTAAGGGATTAAATCTTATTTCTGCCATTTGAATTTCTCCTTTTATATATTTTCTAAAACTTTAATTGAACCGTAATTTCTAATCGAAAGAATATAACAAGAGCCTTTTCCAAAAACATTTTCTATATTTTTTTTAAATTCATCTAGTATATTTTTATCAACAAAGCATTGAATTGTTCCTGCAAATCCACCACCTTGTAATCTCCAAGCTCCTTTTTTATTTTGCAAAAATTCTTGTGCAATACATAAAGCAAGGCTTACTGGTTGATATTTAGTATCAGTAGTTGTATATGCATTTTGATTATATTCAAAAGAAGAGTGTCCACCCTCAATAATTTTATTTAAAAATGCATCAACATCATTATTTTCTATAAATCTTCTTAATTCAATTGCTCTATCACATTCCATAAAATAGTGAATAGCCCTTAAAACAGCTCTATCACCAACTTTTAATCTTACACTAGGAATATTATTTAAAAATTCTTCTTTATTCACTTCTCGTAAAGCTTTTTTATCAAAAAATTCTGCAACTTCGCACATTTCATTTTTAATTGCAGCATAATCAGGAGTTAAATCTGCGTGTGAGCCTCCTGAATTGATAACACATAAGGCTAAGTTGTATTTATTTAAATCAAATTCAACCTTGCTAACTATTGGATTTTGATTATCTTTAAAATCAATAGTCATTAAACTACCAACGCTACAAGCTGTTTGATCCATTAGTCCACTCGGTTTATTAAAATAAACATTTTCTGCAAATTGCCCAATTTGAGCAATTTCAACTGGAGTGAATTTATTTTGATTATATTCGTGATTGAAAATCGTGCCAATTGCAACTTCAAATGCTGCTGAAGATGATAATCCGCTGCCTTGTAACACATCGCTGGTTAAATAAGCTGAGAATCCACCTATAATCCCGCCTTTATCTTCAATTCCTTTTGCAACGCCTTTAATAAGTGAGTAGGTTGTTTCAAATTCTTGTGGATTTATTTCTAAATTTTCTAAAGAAATTTCTTCCATTAAACCATAACCCTCAGAGTATATAGAGATTATATTATCATCTCTTTTTGAAACTACACTAACAATATCCAAGTCAACAGCCGCAGCTAAAACAACGCCCAAATTATGGTCGGTATGATTTCCACCTATTTCAGTTCTTCCTGGCGTTGAATATATGCTAATTTCCTCTTCTTTAAAAAT
The DNA here is from genome assembly GCA_964525015.1 of uncultured Oscillospiraceae bacterium. GTDB lineage: Bacteria > Bacillota > Clostridia > Oscillospirales > Ruminococcaceae > RGIG3102. The sequence continues at coordinate 18,598 of CAZGFY010000011.1, read as the reverse complement.
ATCAATATATTTTTTTAATGCATTAATATATCTTTCTTGCTGTTTTTTCAGCTTACTTGCCCCATACAATTTATTGAATGTATTGCTATAATCGCCATTTAAAATTCTTTCTATCAACAAAGTATTCTTCATCTCATTACTCCTTTTGGATATAATTAGTTTATTTACACAAAATAATTATATCATTTTTGATTATAATTTTATATGGATTTTTGTTGATTTTTTAGATAAAATAATATATTATTATATATAGCGAAATTAAATTCACACTATAATTTAATAATGAGGTACATACGTATGAGCAACACTTATAAAAAATCATACAAGCAAGAATTAATCGATAATGTCAGCCTTGGTATCTTTAATTGTGGTATCCAAAGCTGTTTACCAAATCACACATGGGGACCTGGTGTTAGAGATCATTATTTAATACATCTTGTTGTTTCTGGTAAAGGAAGCTATACTGCAAATGGAACCACATATAATTTATCTGCTGGCGATATGTTTATTATTAAGCCGTCCCAATTAGTAACATACACAGCCGATGAAACCGATCCTTGGGAATATTACTGGGTTGGATACAATGGTACATATGCTCAAAAAATAACTTCAAAGTTGCCTTTTTCAGAGAGCAACCTTGCTTTCTCACCCAACAATTTTACTGGCTGTAAAAATTTAATTTATCAAATTTATTCAAGCAGTGGAAATGATATAGCAAGTTCTAGTGCTATGACAGGCTTTTTATATCTATTATTTTCAGAGCTTATAAAAGAAGTGAAATCGGTAGAAGTAAATAATGCTGATATACAGTCTAGCTATGTTATTGACGCTATAAAATATATTCAGTTTAACTATTCTTCTGATATCAATGTTAATGATATTGCTGCTGCTGTTGGCATTAGTAGAAGCCATTTATATAGGGTTTTTGTTGCAAGTTTAAACCAATCTCCTATTGACTATTTAACTGAATATCGTATAAATGAAGCCTGTTCGCTACTGCAAAACACACATCTTTCTATTTCCGAAGTGGCAATCTCAGTTGGATTTTTTGATCAATTCTACTTTTCAAGAGTATTCAAAAAAATCAAAAACGTACCCCCTAGTAAATTCCTACAAACTATTGATACCCAAGGTGACTAATGAAAAAACTAACTTATTTAATACTTTTATTTGCAATTTCTCTTTTTTTAACATCTTGCCAAAAGCAAGAAACTCCTTCTTTTAGTATAGCTTTTATAAATTCAAGCGATAATGCTATATTAGATTATGCTAATGATAATCTTGAAAACTATGCTGTGGTTGATTTAAATAATTCTGAATATTCAGCTTCATACTATTTAGAGAGAATTGAAGATTATTCTATAATTAATTCTATAATGGTTTTTGATGAAACTGTTGATGATAATTTAGCAAGTGAATTAATAGAATTTATAAAACCACACAATGTGCCTATATCATTTGCCTTTGCTAATTTAAGCGAAGACACATTAAATTCATATGATAAAGCATACAATTTCACCTTAGACTACACCTATATGGGAGAAGTTTTAGCAAAAAAAGCCGACGCACTATGGACAAGTGGTACACTTGATACTAATTCTAGCTTACTTTTAGAATTTTCAAGCCTTGGATATTCAAACCAAAATGAAAACGAAATTGAATTATATACATCATTTGTAAAAAACATTGAACTTTTAGGAATTCCTTATTCTATTTTAAGCGAAGATTATATTGATGTTCCAGAGCAAGCTGTGGTGATTTTATCTGAAAACACAAAATCAGAAACTATTGTTATCCTTGATAACCAGCTTTTAAACGAAGTTTACCAAAGCTACACTGGTGCCGCTCCTTTAATAGGTTTCAATTTCTCAACATTAGATAGATATACAGATAGTAGCATTTTATTCGTTGATTATTCAAATTATTTTGATACTTCTTTAAAAATATTTGAAAATATTGAAAATAAAATCTACCCATTCACCGATATTTCCCTTCCTTTAGAAGGAAAAACTTTTTATTTAACCCCTACAAGATAAAGGATTTTTATGCTTAAAAAAAATGATATTATAACAGCTGAAATAGTTGATATTTCAAGCGATGGAAACGGCGTTGCAAGATATGAAAATCTTGCAATCTTTGTTCCAAAAACAGCTATTGGTGATATTTGCAAAATTAAAATTGCAAAAGTTTTATCTAGCTATGCTTTTGGTATTTTAGATGAAATTATAACTCCTTCTAAAGATAGAGTTTATTTTGGTTGTCATTTATTTAAAACCTGTGGTGGATGCGATTTCTTTCATATAAATTATGATGCAGAAAAGCTGGCTAAACACAATATAGTTTCATCTGCATTTTTAAGAATTGCAAAATCAGACTGCAAAATAAATAAAACACAAACAAGCGAAGATTATCTAAGATATAGAAATAAAAGTCAGTTCCCTGTTTCGATTGATGAAAATGGAAAGGCATATGCTGGATTTTATGCAAAAAGGAGCCATAGAGTTATTCCTTGTAAAGATTGTTTATTACAGCCAAAAAAAATTAATGATATTGTTAATTTTGTAATCGATAAGATGAATGATTTTAAAATTAAAGGCTATGATGAAACTATGCAAAAAGGCGATATCCGTCATATATACACAAGATTTGGAACAGCTTCAAATGAAATTATGCTTTGCCTTGTTGCAACAAAAAAAGATATTAAAAATCTTGATATTCTAGTTAATTCTATCACAGACAATTTTAAAGAAATCAAAACTATTGTTTTAAATATAAACTCTAAAAACACAAATGTTATCCTTGGAGAAAAAAGCTATAATTTATTTGGCGATGGATTTATAACCGACACTTTATGTGATATAAAACTTGATTTAAGCCCAAAATCATTCTATCAGGTTAATCACGATGGAGCACAAAAACTTTACAATATATCAAAGGAAAGCCTTGATTTAACTAAGGATGATATACTTTTAGATATGTATTGTGGAGCTGGTGGTATAGGGCTTTCAATGGCAAGTAAAGTTAAACAGCTTGTCGGAGTTGAAATAGTTGATGTTGCTGTTAAAAATGCAATTCAAAACGCTAAAAACAATAATATAACCAATGCAAGGTTTATTTGCAGTGATGCAAAAGATGCCGCAAAACAGCTTTTAGAAGAAAATTTTTTACCAACAGCAGTTGTACTAGACCCCCCACGAAAAGGCTGCGATAAGGACACTTTAGATGCTATTATATCTATGAAACCAAATAAAATTTCAATGATTAGTTGCAACCCTGCAACTGCTGCAAGAGATGCATTATATCTAACTGAAAATGGGTATAAAATATGCGAGGTAACCCCTTTTGATTTATTCCCTCGCACAAAACACGTTGAATGTGTTGCCTTATTTATTTTAAAATAAACGCAAAAAATCTCAATTTTAAGCTTTATGTTAAGCGTTAAGATTGAGATTTTATTTTATCTATGAAAATTATATGTGTAAATTATTATATATTTTATAGCTTTATGAATAATATTATTTATTCTTGTAAAAGATTGTAAAACAAATTAAAAATTTTTGATTTAAGACTTGACTTTAACACATTCATACAGTATCATAATTATATCAAGATTTTTTGATTTGAAATTCTCGTCATTAATTTTTGATATAATTTCATATAGGAAGGATTGTGTTTATATGAATAAAAATAAAATTTTTAAAATAGCAGTTCCACTTTGTATGCTTATGATTGTTGGGGCTATATGGATTTTTTCAAATTCTAGTAAATCAGATGTAGATACTTTGAATTTAACTAGTGTAAATTTAGAAGAACTGCAATCGGAAAATCTGCCAATCATAATTGATTTTGGCGCTGATTCTTGTATCCCTTGTAAAGAAATGGCACCAGTTTTAGTAAAGCTGAATACTGAGTATTTAGACGAAGCTGTTATTAAATTTGTTGATGTTTGGAAATATCCTGAGGCTTCTTATGGATTTCCAGTTCAAGTTATACCAACTCAAATTTTTATAAACGCTGATGGAACGCCTTATGTTCCTTCTGAAGATTTAGGCGTTGAATTTATTATGTATGCTGATGTTAACACTGAGGAACATATTTTCACTGCTCATCAAGGCGGATTAACAGAAACTGAAATGACATTGATTTTAGAGGATATGGGTGTTTAATATGGATGCTTTATTAGAAAATATTTCAAAAATTATATTAGATAATTTTTGGCTTGCTCCTTTTTTAGCTTTTATTGCAGGAATTTTAACTTCTTTTACACCATGTTCACTATCTAGCGTACCCTTAATAGTTGGATATGTAGGTGGAACAACTAAAAGCGATACTAAAAAAGCCTTTAAGCTTTCTTTAACTTTTGCTTTAGGTTCTGCAATCAGCTTTACAGCCCTTGGTGTGGTTGCATCATTAGCTGGCAGTTTACTTGGCAATTCTTCAAGCTTATGGTATATCTTTTTGGGAGTACTAATGCTTTTAATGGCTCTTCAAACATTTGAGTTGTATGAATTCATCCCTTCAAGTTATTTAATTTCAAAAAACACTAAAAAAGGATACCTTGGTGCACTAATTGCTGGAATACTCGGTGGTATATTCTCTTCCCCATGTTCTACTCCAGTATTAATAGCACTTTTAGCAGTTGTAGCTAGTAGTCAAAATCTATTATACGGAATTTTACTACTTCTATTATATTCAATCGGGCACGGTATACTCGCTGTAATTTGTGGCACATCTATTGGATTTGTTGGCAAAATAACCGCTAGTGAAAAGTATGCAAAATTTAGTAATATTTTTAAAATAATCTTAGGAGTATTAATCTCTCTCATAGGATTTTATATGTTTTATTTGGCATTTTAATATTTGAAAGGAATTTTTAATTAATGAGAATTATAGTAATTGGAGCAGTGGCAGCAGGCACATCTGCGGCTGCAAAAGCAAGAAGAAACAGCGAAGAGGCAGAAATAGTTATCTATGAAAAAGATACTTTTATCTCTTATTCTGGTTGTGGTATGCCTTATTTTATCGGTGGAGAAATCGAATCTGTTGATTCACTAACTCCTCGCGACCCTGCTTTTTTTAAGAAAAAATACAACATCGATGTAAACACGGGTTTTGAAGTAATAAGAATAGATAGTAAAAATCAAACTTTAGAAGTAAAAAACTTATCAACACAAGAAGTTTTCACTGATAGCTATGACAAACTAATTATAGCAACAGGTGCAACTGCGTTTAAACCAAATATTACAGGAGTTTGTAATAGCAATGTTTTCTTTTTAAGAAATATTAAAGACGCAATTAAAATCAAAGATTTCATAACTATAAACTCAGCTAAAAACGCTGTTATTGCTGGAACTGGATTTATAGGATTTGAAGTTTTAGAGAATTTAATTCACCTTGGAATGAATGTTACAATAGTTGAAATAGCATCAAAAATAACTCCGAATTTAGATACTGATATGGCTCAATACCTTGAAAAAGAACTTGTTTCAAAGGGCGTTATTATTAAAAAGAACTGTTCTATAACTAATTTAAATGATAACAAAGCAGTTTTATCTGATGGAAGTATTTTAGATTGCGATATTGCTATTCTTTCAACTGGTGTTCGCCCACAAACTTCTTTAGCAGTTTCTGCTGGAGTTGAACTTGGAATTACTAAAGCAATAAAAGTTAATAATAAAATGCAAACAAACATTGATAATATTTATGCTTGTGGCGACTGTATTGAAACATACTCTAGTATAACAAATAAAGCTGTGTATCGACCTTTAGGTAGTACTGCAAATAAAACTGGACGTATCGCTGGCGACACTTCTACTGGTGGTAGTTTAGAATACAAAGGGAATCTTGGAACTGGTATTTTTAAAATATTCGACTTATCAGTTGCAACAACTGGTTTAAACGAAAAAGAAGCACTAGAGGCTGGATATGATATAGAAATTTGCCATAATATTAAACCAAACAAGCCTGAATATATGGGTGGTAAAGAGATGGTTATTAAGGCAATTGCAGATAAAAAAACTTCTCGAATTTTAGGTGTTCAAATAGTTGGACATGAAGGAGTGGATAAAAGGATTGATATCTTTGCAACCCTAATTACCTATAAAGCAACTGTGGATGAGTTATTCCATTTGGATTTAGCATATGCACCACCTTTCTCAACAACTAAAGACCCTGTTCATTATACCGGTATGATTTTAGATAATGCTATTAATCACAATCGAGGGATAATAACAAGCGAGGCACTTAAAAACTTAAATGAGGAAGTGCAAATAATTGATGCAAGAAGTGCAAGCGACTACGAAAACAAAGGCTGTGTTTTAAATGCAGTTAATATTCCTCAAGCTTCTTTAAGAAAAGAAAACGAGCTAAAAAAGGATATTTTAACCATTACCTATTGCAACAAAGGCGTAACTGGTAATGCCGCACAAAATATTTTAATAAACCAAGGTTATAAAAAGGTTTTAAATCTATCAGGTGGGCATAAGTTTTATAAAGCAACTAAATAATAAACAAAAAAGCAGATTGTAAAAATCTGCTTTTTTTATTATAATCGTAATTTAAAAATTAATTATAAATATTTATTAAACCATTCTAAGCATTCTCTTAGTCTGCTTATTCTATTGTGTGGCTTACCTGAACGTGAAAGTTCGTGGTTTTCCTTATGGAATAAAGCAATTTTTGATGGAACGCCCCTTTGCCTTAGGTTTGTAAACATTTGTAGTGGCTCACTCATCCAGCAACGATAATCTTCATCTGATTGAATAAACAGAGTTGGAGTTGTTGCGTTATTAACATATTTTAGTGGTGAATGGTGCCACATTTTTTCTGTGTTTTCCCAAGGGCTAGCGTCTACTTGGCTTAGATTATGATAGTAGCCAATATCAGTTGTTAGGCATTTTGAGAAATAGTTTGAAATTGAGCGTTGTGAAACTGCTGCTTTAAATCTATTAGTGTTGCCTATCATCCAGTTTGCCATAAATCCACCGTAGCTACCACCAGTGATGCCAATTCTATCGCCGTCGATATCATTGTATCTGTTTAGCACTTCATCGGTGAATTCCATAAAATCGTTGTAGTCTGTTTCGCCAAGTTTTCCAACAAGTCTTGAGAAATCTTCCCCTCTTCCTGATGAGCCCCTTGGGTTTGTGTAAAACACAAAGTAACCAGCATTTGCCAAAACTTGCATTTCGTGATTATATAATGAGCCAAACGCAACCTTTGGTCCGCCGTGCATTGAAAGGATACCTGGGTATTTTTCGCCTTCTTTATAATTAGTTGGTTTTAAAACCCAGCCTTCTAATTCATGACCTTCTTTTGAAGTGAATGTAAAGTATTCAGGAATTACCACTGTGTGATTTTTAATAAATTCATCTGAAAAATTAGAAAGTTGTTTTTCTTTTCCAGTTTCTAAATTTATTGAATATAATTCAGTTGGTTTATTATCTCTTAAAGAAATACAATAAGCCACTCCATCAACAATATCAAAGCAATTCACAGCACCTTTAGTTTTATTAACATGGAATAGGTTTCCGTTTGTATCAAGATATGATAGATAGCTATCTCCCCATAAAGTGAATAAGCAGTATATTCTATCTCCAACAACTTGAAGATTTTTGCCACCACCAAATGACATATCACTGCCAACAGAAGAGCCCATGGAGCCATCTAGATACACAAAATGTGAAACATTATTATTTTCATCAACCCAGCATAATTCTGGATTTTGTGAAGAATTATTTTTCTTATCAGAGCCTTCAAAAACTATCTTACCATTAAAATAAAATGCTTGATGGAAGCCATATCTATCTTTTCCTACAACTTCTCTTAGATATCCACTTGCTATATGATACTCAAATAAAACGTGGTGTTTTGGCATCATATCTGTGTAAATAGGACCCCAGAAAAGAAGTTTTGTTTTATCTTCTGAAAGATTCGCACCCATAACATTCATAAATTTTTCTGAAACAGTTTTAATTTCATTTGTTTTAGAGTTATAAATAGCTAGAGTGTTACGGATTTTATTTGTAACCCCTCTTCCATTTGCCCAAAATGGAATTTCATCAAAAATATAAAAATCTTTTCCTTCTTCTGCTCTATTTTTCTCACTTGGTTTTTCATTTCCAACTTTTTTTGGAATAGTGATTAAGTAATTATCACCTTCAATTAATTTAACTGAAGTAGTTTTACTAGGTATAGTAAAAGCCTCTTTTGCTTCACCACCTTTTAAAGACATTTCATAAAATTTAGTTCCGTCTTTATTTTCTAGAGCTGTTGAAAATAGAATTTCATCATTTTTTGTAAAAACTGCACTTCTTTCATTTCCTTTTGAAGTTAATGGAAAAACTTCCTCTTCTTTCGTGTCATAGTAATATAATCTTTGAGTGTAATTATTATATTCATCGTTTGCATTTGTTTTTGTAAACAAAACTTTTTTACCATTAGCTGATGCATTCACTTCACTAAGAAAATCATAGCTATATAAGTTTTCTATTTTAATATTTTTCATTATAAATACCTAATCCTTTCTTATTTTAAATATGAATTCATCCAATTTAGGATTTCTTCCATCCTCTTAATTCTATTTCTTGGCTTACCTGAGCGTGATAATTCGTGGTTTTCTCCTTTAATTAAGCACATTCTAGCTGGCACATTATGCATTTTTAAAGCTGTAAACATTTGAAGCGCCTCAACCATCCAGCAGCGATAATCCTCTTCTGCGTGTATAAATAATGTTGGGGTTACTGCTTTATGTGCATTTCTAAGTGGAGATTGTTCCCATTGTTTTGCCCAGTTATTTGTGTGTGAGGCAGCTGTTTGGTCTGGTGCGAAGAAGTAGCCAATATCAGTTGTTCCCTCAAAAGAAGTCCAGTTTGCAATACTTCTTTGAGCGCAAGCAACTTTAAATCTATTTGTTTGCCCAATAATCCAGTTGGTCATAAATCCACCATAGCTACCACCTGTAACGCCAACTCTATTAGCGTCGATATCTTGGTATTCTTTTAACACTTCATCAGTGAAGTCCATTAAATCATTGTAATCTATTGTGCCGTATTTGCCTCTTATATCAGCAAATTCGTTCCCTCTGCCATCGCTTCCTCTTGGATTTGCAAATAATACAAAGTACCCTTCGTTTGCCCACATTTGCATTTCGTGGTGGAACACATCAGAGAAGACAGTTTTTGGGCCACCGTGAATATGCAAAATTGCTGGATATTTATTTCCTTTAACATAGTTTACTGGTTTTAAAACAAAGCCATGAATATCCATTCCATCTCTATTATGGCAAGTTAGTGGTTCTGGAGTTATAACTGAGTAATCTTTTGAAACGAACTCATTAAAATCAGTTAGCTTTTTAGCTTTTCTTTCTTTTAATTTATAAATTTCAGTTAAAGTGTTAATTTCTTGTGCCACTGCATAAATTTTACCATCTTTAACATCAAAACAATCTACACTGCTGATATCTGAAATTTGTTTTCTTTCAGATGTTTTTAAATTTATACTGCATAAAAAACCAAAATTAACATCAGTAGTTAAATAATAAAAAGTATCTTCTTCAATTAAAGTAGCCTTACCACCACCATATCTAACATCGCAGTTAGTTGAGTTTGCACCTACTGGCAGATAATCGTGTTTAAAGAATAGTTGTTTTTCGCCTGTTTCAAGATTTAGAATATAGATATCTCCATTTTCATTCATCCCATAATTTTCATTATTTGTTCCTACTAAAACAAGCTTATCTTTAGCATACAATTCAAAACCTTTAACGCCAAATGTGTTTGGCTCTATTAGGCATTTTGTTTCTTGCGTTTTAAAATCATAAACGTATAATCCTTGGCGAAGTGGTCTTATATCCTCATATTCAGAACCTGAAAATACAACCTTGTTTTTATCTGCTTTAAAATTCATTGTGCCAAACATTGGTGCTGTAATTGGCAGTAATTCATCTGTTTTTGCATTATAAGTGTATAAACGGTTTCTTTTTCTATTTATAACGCCTTGTGCATTGCCCCAAAATGGAACTTCCTCAAAAACAGTGTATCCACTATTTTTATAATCTTTTAAAACTTCTAATCTTTCAGCTTTACTTAGCCCTTCAAGGCAAGGGCGGTTGTTATCAAATAGGGCATTCACTAGGTATTTATCTTCTGATAATTTAACTAATTTACCTGACAAAATCGGTAGTGTAAAAATTTCAACAGCTTCCCCACCTTTGATATTAATTTTGTAATAAACTGTTAATTCTTCACCATTTTTAAGTTTTTCTTTAGTTTTATCGCTTCTAACTGCTGGGAAAATAATAGTTTTATCGTCTACCCAAGTAAAAGCTCTAACAGAGCCAATAGTTGTTAATTGTTTTGTTTTCTTTGTTTCATTACACATTAAATATAAATTACCAGTGTAATTATTCTCCTCAACATTTGCAACAGATTTAATAAAGGCTGTATATTCTCCACTTGGTGAAATATTAACCTCGCTTAAAAAGTTGTATTCGAGCAACGTTTCAATACCGATTTTTTTCATTTTGCATACTCCTTTTTATAATGATAAGTTTATATAGTTAAATATAGTATAAATAAATTTTCATTATTAGTCAATTAAATAAACCCATTTTCACTAAAATATGACAATCTCACAATTTTTTAAAAAAAATCAATTTCACTTTGTCATTTTGCACAACACAAAATTAAAAAACTATGCAAAAAAATCACATAGTTTTTTAATTTTATTTATTCAATTATAAGTGGAACAATTTCAGTTTTTAAAACATCGATAAGTCCCTTATCTGTAATTTTCAAACTAGGGCTAACAGAAAGTGCTAAAACTCCAAAAGACATTATTGGATAATCGTGATTATAGCCAAGCCTTGCCATCTCTTTTTTAACATTTCCAATTGCAGTCCCTGTAAACTCAACTGATTTATCCGAAAGAATTCCTCCAATTTGAAGTGGAAGTTCTGCTGTTATCTTTTCATTTTCACAAGTTAAATAACCACCTTGCAATTCTATAACTCTATTTGCCGCTGCCACCATATCGCTAACATTTGCCCCTGAAACAATTAAATTATGATTATCGTGTGCATAGGTTGTAGCAATTGCACCTTTTTTATGGCAGTCCCCTGTTATAAATCCAAGTCCTATATTTCCCGATTTTGTATATCTATCAAAAACAGCTATTAAATTACAGTTTGAATTTTCCCAGTCTAAATAGCCGTCTTTAACTGGCATCTCAATATGCTTTTCGGTTGTTCTAATAGTGGCTTTACTAATTTCTATCGCCCTTATTTTAACGCTTTGTTTATCTGTATCAACCTTTATTTTAAAATCGTCTTTATTAACTTTATCTAAATTAACTGTTTGATAGTATTCTTTTGGAAAAGTTTGTCCCATATCCTCTATATCACTAACTAATTTACCATTTTTATAAACTGAATGAACATCTAAATTAGTTAAATCGTCTAAAACAACAAAATCTGCGATTTTTCCAGGTACAATTGAGCCTCTATCCGTTAAATTCATTCTTCTAGCTGGTGTAAACGTTGTGCAGTAGATAGCATTTTCAGGGCTCATTCCAAGCTTTATAGCTTCTTTAACTAAAATATTAACATGCCCCTCGTATAAAAGTGTGTCTGCCATACAATCGTCTGTTACAAAAGAAAAATGCTCATATAAATCATTTTCCATAATATAATCTAAAACTTCTTTAGTTAGCATTTTATCTTGAATTTGCATAAACATTCCATTTTCAAATCTTTGGATTGTTTCATTCATTGTATGCTCTGTATGGTCTGAATTAATTCCAAGATATAAAAATTTTGCTAAATCTAAATCTGTTAGTGCTGGACAATGCCCCTCGATAGGAAAATGCTTATTTATATTTTTTAGCTCTGCTATAAACTTTTTAATTTCAGAAGTATCCCCTTCTTTTATGATAGTGCGAAAATTCATAACTTCGCCAACGCAAACTGCTAGTGGATGTTTATATAATTCTAACATATCATCTTTTAAAATTGCACCACCCGTTGTTTCAAATTCGCTGCTAACAGCTGGAACTGAACTTGGAATACCATAGAAAATATCAATAGGGCAATCTTTTCCAGCTTCCATCATATCAATAACCCCTTTAATACCAACAACGTTTGCTATTTCGTGTGGCTCATTAACAACAGTTGTAATACCGCATTTTGCAGCCCTTATAGCAAATGCCTTAGGCGTTACCATACAAGATTCTATATGCATATGTATATCAATAAGCCCTGGTATTATATGTTTTCCTTTTGCATCAATTATATTTTCGCTTTCTAATTCGCTTATATTTTCTTTAATATAATAAAAATTTCCATCTTTAATTGCTATATCTCTATTAAAAAACTTTTTAAAATAACTATTAAAAACTTTAGCATTTTTAATAATTAGATTTACTTTTTCCTTGTTCATTTTATTTTGCCTTTCTTATATTAATTTAAAATTATCTAGAATTTATTTTATAATATTATTAATATAAATACAAGCTTAATATATTATTTTTTCTTATTGACATATACTATCAAAAGGAATATATTAATTATATATTATAAAAAGAAAGGTTTTAAAAAATGATTAAATTTAATGAAATGCCTTATAAAAGGGGCGATAGCGACGAAGTTTTAAAAACAATTTCAAGTTTAGTTGTAAAATTCAATGATGCAAAATCTGCTGATGAGCAAATTGAAATTTACAAAGAGTACGAAGAAGTTTTATCAAAATTCGAATCTATGCAAACTATCTCTCACATTAGAAACACTATAAACACTAAAGATGAATTTTATGATGCAGAAAGAAAATTCTATGATGAGGTTGGCCCTGTTTTAGAGGAGAAATCTCAAGAATTTGTTGATGCTTTTTTAAATTCAAAATTCAGAAAAGAACTTGAAGAAAAAATGGGCACTCTTATTTTTGTAAATGCTCAAATGAGTAAAGACAGCTTTTCTCCTGAAATTGTTTCTCTACTTCAAGAAGAAAACAATTTAAGAGCAAAATATCAAAAACTATATGCAAGTGCTATCGTTGATTTTGATGGCAAAAAAATGCCTCTTCCTATGCTAGGAAAATACAAACAAAACCCAGATAGAAATATTCGTAAAACTGCTTTTGAAGCTGAAGGCGGATTTTTTGATGCAAATAGGGAAGAACTTGATGAACTATTTGATTTACTAGTTAAAAATAGAACATCTCAAGCTAAAATACTAGGCTTTGATAATTATTTAGAGCTTGGATATTTAAGAAGAAGTAGAAACTGCTACACTGCAAAGGATGTTGCAAATTATAGAAGACAGGTTTTATCTGATTTAGTTCCACTAGTTAAAAAATTAAAAGATAATCAAAGAAAAAGAATTAATCTTGATGATTTTAAATACTATGATGACTATTTCAACTTTTTAGATGGCAATGCCGACCCAGTAGGAACTCCTGATGACCTTCTTGCAGCTGGCAAAAAAATGTATAGCGAAATGAGCGAAGTAACAAAAGAATTTATCGAGCTGATGTTTGATATGGATTTATTTGATGTACTTTCAAAAGATGGCAAAGCACCAGGTGGATACTGCACAAGTATTCCTGATTATAAGGCTCCTTTTATTTACTCTAATTTTAATGGAACAGCTGGTGACGTTGACGTTTTAACTCACGAAGCAGGGCACGCATTCGCTTCATATCTTGCATCAAGAAACATTCCTTTTAGCGCTCTTCATATGCCTTCAATGGACGGCTGTGAAGTTCACTCAATGGCTATGGAATTCATAACAACTCCTTGGCACGAATTATTCTTTAAAGAGAACACAGCGAAATATCAGCTTTCTCACACTGAAGATGCCTTAAGCTTTATCCCTTATGGCACAATGGTTGACTATTTCCAAGAAATAATTTATACAAACCCTGATTTAACAAAAGAAGAAAGAAATCAAAAATGGGCAGCACTTGAAAAAGAATTCCGTCCATATATTGATTTTGAAAATCTACCATTCTATTCCCGTGGTGCTGGCTGGCAAAGACAACTACACATTTATCTATATCCTTTTTACTATATCGACTACTGCCTAGCACAAACTGTTGCACTTCAAATTTTCGCACTATTTTTAAAAGATGAAAAAGCAGCATTTAAAACTTATATGGACTTCACAGTCCAAGGTGGCACAAAAACATTCACTGATTTAGTAAAATCTGTTGGTCTTGTTTCTCCAATGGAAGACAACTGCCTAAAAGATATCTGCACAACAATCGGCGATTGGATTGAAACTTTAGAAATTTAAATATAAAAACATAAAACGAGCACTAAAATTAGTGCTCGTTTTATTGTTAATGGTATTTATTTTATATCAATATTAACTCCGTTAACTTCAACGCCTTCTTCAAGACGTATAAGAAGATACTTTGTTCCATCAATAATTTGTGTATCAACTAAATCTGTTCTATCTGGATTAACACTCACTGTTACATTAGGCGTTTCTAGTTTAAACTTTTTAATTTCCACTATATTTTTAGGTGAAAGTTCTGCTTTTTCTCCAAACTGAATATCATATTCATTCTCAAACTTTTCAATACTATCATCACTAACTTCGCATTGTGCTAAAAGCCCTTTTAAATGCAGTTTTGAAAATTTTAATGGGTCTTCTTCTTTTGCCTCTTTATGAGCCACAACAAGCTGTGTAACTTTCGAGTGAATAGCCTGCATAGTATCTAAACTACATTCTTCTCCAAGACTTTCTGAAAGCACACTATTGAATGTTTGCATTTGAGTTACAGCTGGCATTTCTGGCTCTATATTAAAGATATTTCTTATAAAATCTTCATTTTTCCCTGTTAAATCTTTTGTGAAATGCAAAGCTGAATATATATTACTACTTCTATCATCAAAAGCCGGGAACATAAATCCTAAAATCGGAGTTGCAACCAGCCAATCGATATGACTATTATGAAATTCATTTTCTGCAACATAATAGCCTAGTGCTGGCTTTGTCATTTTAACTGGGCAAACACTACAAACAAAATAACTAAATGTTTCGCTAAAATCAAAATCACTTTTTTCGCCTTTTTGTGATTTATACGGAACATCGTATTTATCAAAAGCAAGTAAAATTAAATATGGCTCTTCTATTTCCACTGAATTTATAATTTTTTGATATAATTCATTTACCACTGTTTCATTTTCAAGGCTAGATTTTCTTAAATCCATAAGTAAAGTGTGTTCATCACTTTGTGCCACTTGCTGCGTTGAAAATTCTAAATCAATTAAATTTTTCCCATATGTACCACTTAAGGTTTTTCTTAGTATTGTTAGGATTTTTTCTTTTTCTTCCTCTTGCATTAATGATATAGATTGCCTAAACTGGCTAACTATCTGCTTACTAGTATCAACATAGCAACCTATAACATAATTTATATTATTGCCATCATTTTTAAATCTTCTTTTAATTTCTGAAATTTCTTTTTCTCTCATTTTTATTTCTACCTATTCCTTAAATATAAATAATCTTCGCTTTGCTACGATTATTTATTCGAGTTTTATTTGCCTGCAAAAAGTATAGCAGGCAAATCGCTAAAGCGATTACACAAAACGTCGCAATATGTTTATTATATAAATAATCTACATTATTGTAGTTTTCAGTGTTTGGCTTGTCAAACTGCGTGCTTTTCACTTTGCACGCAAGGAAAACTTCGAATTATATTATCGCAAGATAATATAATTTACTTATAGTATTCTAGCATATCAAAAAGCATTTTTTTGTATAATTCCTTGTTTGATTTAACTAAAACTTTAACATTTGCATCTTTTTTATATTTTCCTAATCTATCAACTATTGTTTGTCCTTTGCATAATTCGCCCTTTGTTTCAACCGTTACATAGTAATCTTTTACTTCGCCTATCTCTTCATTTATAAAATAAGCCATTGTAATTGCATCGTTAATAACCTGTTTTGGCTCATATTCAATAGCCTCTAATCTTCTTTTTATAAAAAAATCAAAGCAATGGTCAAGTAAATCACTAATCTTTGTATTCTTGCACATATATTCTTTTAACTCTTCGATTTCAAGCCCACAGTATTCATTTCCATCAAGCCCACACATAACAACTTCTACCCCTGATTTAAAAACGATATCGCAAGCATCCGGGTCAACCCAAACATTAAATTCAGCATATGCATTCATATTGCCTATATAAGATGAGCCTGCCATACAAACTATCCTTTTAATAAGTGGTTTTATTTCTGGGTATCTTAATAGAGTTATTGCAATATTAGTAAGTGGGCCTAAAGTGATTATTTCAAGCTCTCCTTTTGCTTTTATTGCCTCATCTTTTATAATATCCCAAGCATATGTATCAAATTCTTCTTTCGGCTTTGGAAGTATAAACCCTGCAAGGCCACCTTCTCCGTGGATATCTCCTGCTGTTTTAGGGTCTGTGAAAAGTGGATTTTTCGCCCCTATTCCAACTTTGCAATCAAGATTTAATTTTTCGCAAAGTCTTATTGCATTCTGCGAAGTTTCTTCATATGAAACATTTCCGAACACTGGCGTTATCGCTTTTATATCTAATTTTTCACAGCTAGCTGCAAGAAATATAGCTATTGTATCATCAACACCTGGGTCTGTATCTATAATAATCGGCCTTTTATTCATAACTTAGTACCAAACCTTTCCTATATTAATTATAGCTTTCACACGCTTTTATTAGCATATTGATAAATTCTTCTTTATTTATATCAAGGCAAACCAATGCATTATCTAGCTTTTTATCCCTTGTAGGGCGCATATCAGTTGCCGTACAGCCATAGGTATCTTTTCCGTTTATATCAAGCTTTATATTCGCTGGCTTTGTTTTTATTAAGCTAGGATTTATTAAATAGCTAATAGCCACAGCATCGTGAACAGCACAGCCATTAATATAAGAATTTTGAATATACATATTATAATAGTGCTCAAATGCCTCTGCACAGAAAATGCCAGCTTTAGTATTTGTGTTTTTAATTTTTTCTATATCTTCTTTTGTGGCATAAGCTTTCATTGTAACATCTAGCCCACACAAAACAATCTCAACTCCGCTATTAAAGACAACGCTTGCAGCCTCTGGGTCTACGATGATGTTAAATTCAGTTGTGGCAGATGCATTTCCTTCAAAAGCTCCCCCACCCATCATAACTATTCTTTCTATTTTTTCTTTCACATTTGGGTATGCTAAAAACAATAAAGCTATATTAGTAAGTGGCCCAACTGGCACTAGGGTTATTTTTTCATCGCTTTCTTCTAGCGTTTTTCTTAAAAAGCTAACTGCATCTAATTCATTCTCTTTTATTTTAGGCGCTGGCAGTTTTGCCGTTCCAAGCCCAGTTTCTCCGTGTGTATTTTCAGCAATTATTTGGCTTTTCATCAAAGGCCTGTCTGCACCTTTTGCAACTGGTATTTCCCCTTTATCTAAATAATCCACTACTGAGAGCGTGTTATTCAAGGTTTTTTCCAAAGTTTGATTTCCAGCTACCACTGTTATCCCTTTAACATCTAATTTTTCACTACTAAGAGCCAGCATTATTGCCACTGCATCATCAATCCCAGTGTCAACATCCATAATTATAGGTGTTTTTTTCATAGTTATAATAAACCCCTTCTTTAATCTTTATTTTAAAATCTTTGATATAAAATACATTTTATCACAAAGTAAAATATATTGTAAATATAATATTGACTATTTAATTTTAAAATGTTAGTATTTTCTAAAGAAATATTCATTTAAAGGAGCTTTTATTTTGACTTTTATTTTAGAAGTAATCGGAACTATAACTTTTGCTTTTACAGGAGCTATGATTGGAATAGACAACGATTTAGATTTTTTTGGAATTAACTGTGCTGCTGTTGTAACTGCAACAGGTGGTGGTATGACTAGGGATTTAATTTTAGGAAACACTCCACCAATGGTTTTTCGTGACCCAACTTTTTTTACCATTGCTTTAATAACCTCATTTATCACTATTTTAATGTATAAATCATTAGTAAAATCTAAGTATAAAAAACATATTTTATTAATTATAAATATTTTTGATGCAATTGGCCTTGCAATTTTCACAATAGTCGGTATGCAACTTGCATTTAATTTAGGATATAGCGAAAATAAATTTCTTATTTGCTTTGTTGGTGCCCTAACTGCTGTTGGCGGTGGACTACTTCGCGATATTATGGTTAATATATCACCTGCTATATTAACAAAAGAAATTTATGCAACAGCCTCAATTACTGGTGCAATTGTTTATTCTTTCACTATAACTATGGAAAATGAGATAATTTCAATAGGAATTCCATTAATTTCAATCTTTTTTATCCGTATGTGGGCGATAATTAAAGGTGTAAATTTACCTTATGTGAAAAAAAATTAATTTTTTTTCAAAAAAGTGTTGACATTCTTTGAATTATGTTGTATTATAAATGAGCACTAAAAATTGCCGCTGTGGTGGAATCGGCAGACACAAGGGACTTAAAATCCCTCGGTAGCAATATCGTGCCGGTTCAAGTCCGGCCAGCGGCACCAAAAAATCCTTCTAGCTAGCTAGAGGGATTTTTTATTTTATAAAACATTA
>CAZGFY010000010.1:0-56628 GCA_964525015.1 uncultured Oscillospiraceae bacterium | reverse complement strand
TGGTGCAGATAACAAGACTTGAACTTGCACGAGATTGCTCCCACTAGCCCCTCAAGCTAGCGCGTCTGCCGATTCCGCCATATCTGCATATTTCTTTGCTAATTCTTTATTTGCCAATGAATTAGCAAAGATTATTTTATCATAAGTTTAACTTTGTGTCAACTTATCCTATTTTTTTATTACATATTGTAATATATTAAGAATAAATAACAAATTTCGAGTTTATTCTTCAATAACAGGTATTTCTTTATCCATTTCAATATAACTAACATCTCTTAGTTTTCTATTTATTGCCCTTGTTCTTGTTCCGATAAGAGTATCTAAATCTTTTGAGATTGTTTGCATTCTATCCTGAGTTTGGGCAAGTATTTTTTCAAATTTTTCAAACTCCTGTTTTGTGCCTGCAAGTATTTCCCAAACTTCGCTTGAACGTTTTTGAATAGCTAGTGTTTTAAAGCCCATTTGAAGTGAATTTAAAAGTGCAGCCATAGTTGTAGGACCTGCAATATTTATTTTTAATTTTTGCAATTCTTCTATCATTCCCCTTCTTACCACTTCGGCATATAGTCCTTCCGTTGGCAAAAACATAATTGCAAAATCAGTTGTGTTTGGAACATCGATATACTTATCTCTTATATCTTTTGCAAAGCTTTTAATTCTATCAGTTAAAACTTTCGCTGCCTTATCTACATTTTCTTGAACAGATGTATCGTATGCATCTAAAAGTTGCTGATAGGCATCAAGTGGAAACTTTGAATCGATAGGAAGATAAACAAAACTTGTTCCCTCGCCTGGCATTTTAACAGCAAATTCAACTCTATTTTGACTACCTTTTTTAGTAACAGCATTAACATCATACTGCTCATTACTTAAAATTTGCTCTAATATAGCACCAAGCTGAACTTCGCCTAGTATCCCCCTAGTTTTAACATTTGAAAGTACTTTTTTCAAATCGTCAACACCTGATGAAAGTTGTTTCATTTCTCCTAAAGAAGTGTAAACCTGTTCCAATCTTTCATTTACTAATTTAAAGCTTTGCCCAATTCTTTCTTCCAGAGTTTTTTGAAGTTTTTCATCAACAGTTGCACGCATTTCTTCTAATTTTTTTTCATTATTTTGCTGCATATCCGAAACTTTTTTCTCTAGCGTTTCTCTTATTTGATTTAATTGATTTTCATTTGATTTTTGAAGTGCTTCAAATCGCTTATCAATACTATCTGAAGAATCAACAACCGTTCTTCTTAGGGTTTGAATGGAAAGCTGGGTATTTTCAGAAAATTCACGAAACCTTTTTGTTTCAATATCCGCGAGCTGTTCTTGCGTGTTTTTTTGCATATTACTTTGCAATTTCATCTGCTCGCCTATAAAATTCAATGTATGTTTTTGTGATTTTTCGTAGCTTTCTTCAAGCTCTACTTTAAGATTATTTTCAGTGTTTAAACTAGATTTTAATTTTAACAAATTAAAATAAATAATACCATTAATTACAATAACAATCGCTGATGCAATCAAAGAAATAATTTCCATTTTGTCCCCCTTTTAGTTTCTATTTTTGGCTTTCGTTTGCTAATTTTTGTATAGCATCTCTTATCATTTTAATAAATAAATCCCTATTAGTAATATCAAATGCCACCGTTACATTAGGTTTTTCATTTAAAACATTTTTTCTATCAACCACAGTGAATCCATATGTGTATCTGCCATTTATATCTGCTGTTACATAGCAATCTTCACTGTATACTAAATCTGGCTGTAAAAGCCAAGCTAAAGGGAGTGAGTCGTGCATTGCAAGGCCTTCTGCATTCATTCTGTATCTATAATGTTCCTCGTAAATACCACACATTTCAACTAATATAGATGATAGCCAGTTATCATTTTTAAATTCGTCCATTTCATCAAATCCGATAAATGATTTCATCGTGGCATCAAGGCCTGCCATTTTTATTTTAACTCCTGAATGAAATAAAATATAAGCAGCTTCTGCATCTTTATGAATATTCGCCTCTGCAACATAGCTAGTGTTTCCTTTTAAGCTAGAGCCACCCATTAAAACAACTTCTTTAATTTTGCTTTTTAGCTCTGGATGTGCAACTAAAAAAGCTGCAATATTAGTCATCGGGCCAACTGGCACTAGAGTTATCGGCTCGCTTGACTCCCTCAGGGTTTTTGCCATAAATTCAACAGCTGAAATATCTATCTCTTTTATTTTTGCTTTTGGAAGTGGATTTTTAATATCCCCAAGCCCATCTGCACCGTGAACAAAGCTTTTTTCAGGGTGGGTGATTTCATTTACTAATGGCTTTGCAATTCCTTTTGCAACTGGGATTTCTGTTTTATTTAAAAGTTCTAGCATAGCTAGGGTGTTTTCAGTGGTTTTGTCTATATCTCTATTTCCGTAAACAGTGGTAAATCCTAGCACTTCAAATCTATCATTCCCAAGTGCTAAACACATAGCAATCGCATCGTCTATACCTGTGTCAACGTCCATAATTATCTTTATTTTTTCCATTTGGTAATAACTATCCTTTCAATATTTATTTTTATTCAAAATAGCTGATTGCATTTTTAAATAAATTGTAATATTTTTCTTTATCCATTTTTATTGCAAGCGAAATATTAGGCTCTTTTTTACTTCTATTTAGATAATCAAAAACTGTTTGCCCATTTGTTTCACTGCCTTGAGTTTCACAAACAACATAGTAGTCCTTTGTTTCTAGGCAATCTCCATCTAAAATCATACAAGCGGCAGCCGTTGCATCGTAAACGCTCATTTTATGCTTTTTGTAGTCATCTTTTGGCATAAATTTCTGTTCGTGCTCCCAGAATTTTTCCATCATTGGTTTTAATTTTTTGGCAGAAGAATACGCTTTTTCAAGCTCATCTCCATTAAAGCTATATTCATCACCAAAAGTTAAATCAGCCATTGTGATTTTTATACCACTTTTAAGAACTATTTCACAAGCGTGCGGATCGCCCCATATATTAAATTCTGCATACTGAGAGTGATTTCCAAAATCTCTAGAACCACCCATCATATAAATTCTGTCTATATAGTTTTTTAAATCTGGATATTTTAATATTGCGATTGCAATATTCGTCATTGGCCCTAGAACTAGCAATTGAAGTTTTCCATTTTCTTCTTTTGCTATATCATATATTAAATCCCAAGCTAGTTTATCGCAGATTTTTGATTTTATTTCTGGGAATTCAAATCCAGCCATTCCATTAGCCCCGTGGTATTCAGAAGCCTCTTTTATTGGAACAATTAAAGGCTTATCTGCCCCTTTTGCAACCGGGCAATTTATATTTAAATATTCGCTAAGTGCTAAAGCGTTTCGGCTTGTCCCCTCTAGTCCCACGTTTCCGTGAGTTGCCGTCATTGCTTTTATTGAAAATTTATCATTTGCAGCCATCATTAATATAGCAAATGTATCATCAACACCTGGGTCGGTGTCTATAATTATTGGTCTTTTAAGCATTATTTTCTTCTTCCTTTTCTTTAGAGTAAGTGATATAACCCTAGTTTTCAACTTAAGTATAATACCATAAATCCGAATAAAATACTAGCTTTTTTATTTATTTTTTGATAAAATAAATATTAACATTTATTTATAAAAGGGGGAATTTAAAATTAATTATAGCACTAAAAAAATCGCCCTTTGTGGAATGTTTACAGGTTTGTCGATAACATTTATGCTTTTAGGAAATTTAATTCCCCTTGCAACATATGTTGTCCCTGCCATTTCTGGCTTATTTATTATCCCTATTTTATACGAATACAAAACTAAAACAGCATTCACTTTTTATTTATCAGTGAGCATTTTAGCTATTTTATTTGTTCCTGATAAAGAGATAGTTTTAATGTATGTTTTATCTTTTGGAATATTTTCAGTTTTTAAGGCGAAAATAGAAGTTAAATATAACAAAATGTTGAAATTTATAATAAAATTACTATTTGCTAATACATCTTTAGTGATTATCTACCTTTTATTAATCCTTGTTTTCCCTATTCCTATGCTAGTAGAAGAATTTAATAATAGTGGAGTTTTATTAATAATATCATTTATTATAATCTTTGATATAACCTTTTTACTCTATGATAGAATGATAACAGTTTACACCTATATTTATATTAAAAAATATCGAAAACGATTTTTCAAAAAATAGCTAATCTAACTTTTGAATTTAAAAGATTGATACACTTTTTTGTGTATTAATCTTTTTTCTTTTATAAAGTTTTGATTTCATTAACACTTACCAAAAGGTATGTAATTGACTTTTTCTTAAAAAAATTATACTATTTAATTATAAGTTGAATATATAAAATGGGGGATAATATTATGAATGAGGTAATTAAAAATATATTAACAAGGAGAAGTATTCGAGATTTTTCTGATAAACAAGTACCAAAAAATGATATTGAAACTTTACTAAGCACTGCAATTTACGCTCCAAGCGGCGCTGGAAAACAAACTTGGAAATTTACTGCAATTCTAAATCAAGATATTATAAAAGAATTAGCAAGTGCAATCGGTGAAGTGTGGCAAAGAGATAACTATAATTTCTATGGTGCAACAGCTTTAATTATCACATCTAATGAAGAAGACAGTAAATGGGGACGCTGTGATAATGCCTGCGCAATGCAAAATATAATGCTTGCTGCACATAGTATGGATATTGGTTCTGTTTGGATAAATCAATTTATGGGTAGTTGCAAAGAAGAAAAAATTAGAACTATCCTAGCAAAGCTTGGAGTTCCTGATAATCATATATTATACGGAGTTGCTGCTCTTGGCTATTCTCAAAGTGAAGCTAAGGGACAAGTAGATAAAAAAGGCGAATATGTGATTATAGAATAATAGATTTTATAATCTTGTTTTAATGCAATTAATAATTTGGGGAGATTTTATGTCTAAAATACAAAACGACTATTCTTGCTCGCTAATTCTTGGCAATGATTTATTAGGTGGCAAGTGGAAAATGAGAATACTTTGGCATATCTCTGATGGAAAAAATAGATTTTCTAAACTGATAAACATAATGCCTGATATAAGCGAGAAAGTTTTATACACTCAGTTAAATGAATTAGTATCAGCTAAAATTTTAATTAAAAAAACTTTAGAAATTAAATCAAAACACGTTGAATACTCTATTTCACAGGAATACAATTCTTTAATATCATTGCTTGAAAATTATAGGGATTTTTCTATTTTTTACGCTAAAAACAATAGTATATCAGTGCCAGCCTTGAGCGAGCAATATAATCCAAGCTAACTTAAAATCTAATTAATAAAATATAACTATTCGAAAGGAAAAATTATGGAATACATACATTTTAATGATGGTAATAAAATGCCACTAATCGGAATTGGAACTTTTCAAGCCGAAGAAAAAGAAATAGTTGAGGCTTTAAATAATGCCTATAATCTAGGCTACACACTAATTGATACTGCAAAAGGATACGGAAATGAAACTGGGCTAAAAATTTTCTTTTCACAGCCCCATATCGACCGTTCAAAGCTATTTGTAACTTCAAAAGTGCAGGTTGCATTTTTTCACGATGCAATAGCTGAATGTAAGCGTGCTTTAGATGCTTGTGGCTTAGATTATTTTGACTTATATTTAATTCACTGGCCACATGATGATTACAAAGTTAATCTAGACGTATATCGCCAATTAGAAAAACTTTGCGATTTAGGGCTTGTAAAATCCATTGGTGTGTCTAATTTTAATATTCATCATTTAGATGATATTTTAAAACATTGCCGTATAAAGCCTGTTATTAATCAAGTGGAACTGCACCCAAGACTGCCACAATATCCTTTAGAAAACTTTTGCAAAAAGCATGATATAAAACTGCAAAGCTACGGAAACTTTATGCGTGGCGCTTTAGGTGAAGTAAGCGAATTACAACCACTTGCCGATAAATACTCAACATCTGTTAATAAAATTGTTTTATCTTGGGTTGCTAGTAGAAAAATTGGAATTATTCCAAAGTCAACTAATCCAATTAGACAGGCAGACAATCTTAATTTAATAAATCTAACTGATGAAGATTTAGAAATATTTAATAACATAAGAATTGGGCAAAGATACTACGGCTGTCCTGATAATCATAATTATAAATTAGATAAAAATTATGAAACATTAAAAAAAGCAAGGCTGAGCCGTGAAATTTAGCAGTGTTTTAATACATATAGCCGATAATTGTATCTCTTAATTATATGCAAGAATACATATACACAAAAAGACAGATATCCTAAGATATCTGTCTTTTTTAGATTATTTAGATTGCTTTTGTTTTAATTTTTTAACCTTATTATTTGTTTGAATTGAGAATACAACAAGACCTATTAAAGTTGCAACATATGGAATTGAAACAACAATTTGGTTTGGAATTGAGAATGATTGAAGAATGTTAGACATTGCATCAAACATACCAAATAAAAACGCTGCGATTGTTGTTCCCATTGGAGTTGCATTACCTAAGTTCATAGCAGACATACCGATAAAACCTTTACCTGCTGTCATATTAGCTGAGAATAGATTAACATAGCTCATAGATAGTGAAATTCCACCAAATCCACAGAAAAGCCCTGAAAGCGCCATAGCTTGAAACTGAACTTTTTGAACATTAACGCCAACTGATTCAGCTGCATGCGGATTTTCGCCAACTGCACGTATACGAAGACCCATTGGAGTTTTCATAATAATAAAGTAAACTAATACAACACATATAAGTGAGAAGTAAACCATAAAATTTTGTCCTGAAATAATATCCCCTAAAATCGGAATATCTTTAATAATAGGAATATCAATAACTGGCATACTTGAAGAATTCAACGAAGTTGAAACACCTTTTTCGCCTGCTATAAGGAATAGCGCAAAAACTGTACCACCTGCTGCCATTGTATTCATTGCAAGACCAGCTAGATAGATATTCGCTTTTAATTTAACACCCATATAAGCAAGAAGTAGTCCCATTAAAATTCCTGCTAATGCGCCTGCTAAAAACCCAAATAATGCTCCAACATTATTAGCATAAACTACAGTTTCTGCGTATGCTGCATCACTAGGCGTTAAATCACCTAAAATACTCATTTTAAAATAAGCAGAAACCACAACACCAACTAAAGCACTAGTTAGCATTGTTCCCTCAAGGGCAAGGTTTAAAATCCCTGCTCTTCTTGCCATTAAGCCACCAAGTGCTGCAAATAAGATAGGAGTCGTAACTCTTAGGATAGCAAAGGCAAAGTCTGTTGTAAATAATTTTTCTAAAATATCCATAATTAATTCCATTATTTACTCGCCTCCTTTGCTGCTTCTTGCTTTTTAGCATTGCTAACAATCAATTTATGTTTGTATTTTGATAAGAACATCTCTGCTGCAACAAGCATAATAACTATCGCTTGTAAAACGCTAACAAATTCAACTGGAACATCTGAATGTATATTCATTGTATCTGCACCAACTCTTAAATAAGCTAGGAAAAATGCAGCTAGTGGAACATATAACGGATTATTCTTTGCTAAAACAGCAATCATAATTCCATCAAACCCATATCCTGGCTGTGTGCCATACCATAAATATCTATCATACAAACCCATAACCTCAACAGCACCACCAATACCAGCGATACCACCACCGATAAGTTGAGTCATCATCGCAACGCCCATAACTGAAATACCTGAGTATTTAGCAAAGCTTTCATTGGCTCCAACCATTCTGATTGAATATCCCCATTTTGTTTTGTAAACAAAGATATAAGCTATAATAACAACTACTAATGCAATTATAATACCTGTATGTATCCTTGTTTTTGGAACAATTGACTCAAAGCTTGCTTGCTCTGGAATTTTATATGATGAAGTTTGTCCTGCTGATTCATCACGCATTTGGAAGTATAGAATATAATTTGCAAGTTGAAGAAGGATATAGTTCATCATAATTGATGAAACAACTGTGTTTGCATTAAATTTAACCTTTAGAATTGCTGGAATAAACGATGCAGCAACGCCCACTGCAAAAGCAATTAAAAGTGCTGTAAACTGAATTGGTATTTTAGACCAATTTTGTACTGCCGGGTTAACTAAGAAGTATGTTGCAACATTGGCACCTATTAAAAATGCCCCCTCGGCTATCATATTAAATTGATTAGCTTGATACATTATACAAACGCCAACCCCTGTAAATACAATAGGCGTCATTCTAACGATAACTTCGCTTAAACGAGAAGTTCTTTGAAGCGGCCCTATTGCAAAGGCTGTGATTGCTTCAAGCGGTTCTTCGCTAACAAGCGCTATAACGATAAATGCTAGCGCTAATGATAATAATATCGCTACTATTGTTTTAAATAAATCAAATCTTTTTTCTATTTGTTTACTAGTCATGACATGCCCTCGCAATCTCTTGTGGAGTTTGTGTTTTAACACCTAGCATATATTCACCAAGCTCCATATCATTAATACTGCTTGCATCTTCTATATATGCTGCAATTTTGCCCTCGTTCATAACGATAAGGCTATCAGAAAGCTCTAAAACTTCATTTAAATCAGCAGAAATCAATAGTACTGCAATTCCTTTATCACGAAGATTTACAAGCTCTTTTCTAATAAATTCAGTTGCCCCAACGTCGATACCTCGAGTTGGCTGATTTGCAATAATTAAGTTTGGGCTACTTGAAAATTCTCTTGCAACTGCAACTTTTTGCATATTACCACCAGAAAGCATTTTAACTGGCTGTTCTCTATCATCACACTTAATTAAAAAATCTTTAATTAATTTATCTGATAATTCATTGATTTTTTTACTATCTAAAATAATTCCTTTATTGAATTCTTTTTTATAATACCTATCAGACATAATATTGTCTTTTGCACCAACAGATGCTGCAACGCCATATGTCATTCTATCTTCTGAAATATGAGCAACGCCAAGCTCTCTTATAGCTCTAATTTTTTTGCCTTTAATATTATTATTTAAAACTAGTATTTCGCCTTTATCAAAATTCATAAGCCCAGTAATAGCTTCGCTTATCTCAGCTTGTCCATTGCCTTCAACGCCTGCTATACCTACAATTTCACCTCTTCTAACTGAAAATGAAACATCATTAACAATTGTTTTACCAGTATCTGATAGCATAGTTAAATCTTTAATTTCTAAAACCTTTTCAGTTGGAGTCGCTCTTTCTTTTTCAACTTTTAAAACAACATCACGCCCAACCATCATTCTTGAAATATCCTGCTCAGAAACTTCTGACACTATCGCCTTACCAACGCTTTTTCCAAGGCGAAGTACAGTTAGTCTATCACATATTTCTTTAATCTCATTTAATTTATGGCTGATAAATATAATTGTGTGTCCTTGCTCTCTTAAAGTTTTAAGCTCAACGAAAAGTTCAGCTGTTTCTTGCGGAGTTAAAACAGCTGTCGGCTCATCTAATACTAAAATTTCAGCACCACGAATAAGCGCTTTTAATATTTCAACTTTTTGCTTTGAAGCAACTGATAAATCTTCAACTTTTGTTCTAGGGTCAACTTTTAGATTATATTTCTCGCTCGCCTTTTGGCATAAATCAACAGCTTCTTCAAAATTAAAAACAACGCCTTTTTTAGGCTCCATACCCAAAACTATATTTTCAGCAACAGTTAGCGATGGAACTAGCATAAAGTGCTGGTGCACCATACCAACTCCGTATTTAATAGCTTCAAGTGGATTATTAATTTTACGTTTTTCGCCTTTAATTATAATATCGCCTTCTTCTGGCTGTTCTATTCCGAAAAGAATTTTCATAAGTGTTGTTTTTCCTGCACCATTTTCTCCAACAAGCGCATGAATTTCACCTTTATTTATAGAAAACTCAACTTCTTTATTTGCTACAAACCCATTCGGATAAACTTTGGTTATCTTATCCATTAAGAGTATTTCTTGTGGCATTTTTTTCACCTCTTCAATTTAGTTTTATACCTATATTCTACTAAAAAAATCACAATTTGTAAATAATAAAAAAAACGGCACAAATTTTATTGTGCCGTTTTAAAGTTAATTAGCCAATAACGCTATCTTTTAAAGCTTGGTATTCTTCACCAGTCATATCAAAGAAAGATTTAACTTCGATTTCACCTGAAGCAACTTTAGCTTCTAATTCATCTATTAGAGTTTGAGTTTCAGGAGTTGTATTTGCTGTGTAGTTATCATTTTTGATTATACCTGAAGCTCCTTCATTTATACCATACCAGTGAGCTGTTTCGCCACCAACTGCTGTACCTGCTTGAATTTTTGATACTTGATCAAAAATAGCATCGCCAACTGTTTTGATTGAAGAAGTGATGATGATTTCAGCGATTTCTGGTTTTTCTGCTGAGAATTGTTCGTATTGGTCTGCGTCAACACCGATAGCTAAAACGCCAGCTTCTTGAGCTGCTTCTAAAGCACCAGTACCACTACCACCAGCAACTGGGTGAATAACGTCTGCGCCATCAGTAATAGCTGCAATACCTAGCTCTTTACCTTTAGCAATATCTTGCCAGTTTTCTGTGTAAGTAATTGACATTTCGATATTTTCATTCACATATTGTGCACCTTGGATGTAACCAACTAAGAAGTCAGCGATAACTGCGTTATCTTGTCCACCGATAAATGCAATTTTACCAGTTTGTGAAACTGAAGCTGCTAAAGCACCAGCTAAGAAGTCTGATTCATTTGCTCTAAAGTTTACTGAAATAATGTTTTCTTGTGTGAATGTTACTGTTGGGTCATCATAGAAAATATAAGTTGTTTCTGGATACATTTCAGCATATTCATTCATCCATTTAGCTCCTTCACCAAAGCCAATGTTATTCGAAATGATAACATCATATCCTTCTTCTGAAGCTTCTGTTAAAGATGGGTATGATTTAGCTGGGTCTACGCCGATTTCAAGAACTGTGCCATCAATGCCTAGTTCAGCTTTTGCTCTTTCTAATCCTTCATTAGCTGAATCATTAAATGATTTATCACCTAATGCACTAACGATTAATGCAACTCTTAAAGGTGCTTCTTCACCTTCAGTGGTAGTTGTTGTTTCTGCTTCCTCACTTGAACATGCAACTAAAGATAAAGCCATAGCTGATGCAAGAATTAATGAAAGTAGTTTTTTCATTGGGAAATTCCTCCTAAAATATCATATGTGTTTTCACACTCTTTTTTTGAGCTTTGCTTTTGGCAATGTGCTCTTTTCAATTAAGATTATCTAATAATTTTCGGCATTTGTCAACAAGATTTTTTCTTAAATTTTACATACCCTATGCAAGATTTATATAAAATTAATAAAAAAAACCTTTGTTTATCATCAATATAAACAAATACAAATATGACAATTTTGTTACAAGCAAATTTTCATTAATTTAAAAATTAAAAAACTAGAGATTTATATGTATTAAAAATACAATCTCTAGCTTTAATTCTTTAATCTTTTTTAGTTATAATTATTAATAAGCTACCATCTTTAACTTCTATATCAGCACTCTTTTCTTTAAATTCATTGCTAATTCCAATTGGATAATCATCCGTTATAGTGGCGTTTTCAATCTCATATTGTGCCCCTTTTATACTAACACCTT
This sequence comes from uncultured Oscillospiraceae bacterium, assembly GCA_964525015.1. Taxonomy (GTDB): domain Bacteria; phylum Bacillota; class Clostridia; order Oscillospirales; family Ruminococcaceae; genus RGIG3102. The sequence continues at coordinate 45,028 of CAZGFY010000010.1, read as the reverse complement.
TAGCTATTCCAAATGATACTAGCGAAAAATAAGAATTTTCTTCTTTTTCTAAAGTTATCCTTTCATTATTAACAGCAATCATTTTTGAGTATTCATCAATCATAACAGCTTTAATATTATTTTTTGATAGAAAGTTCATCGTTTGAATATTAGCTAAGGTATGTTCAAATCTTTTGCCGCCACTTAAAGCAATAAATAAAACTTCTGAAAATTTATTTTCTATAATATATCTTGCTATAAAAAAGGTGTCTGTATCGTCTTTTTCTTTTGGAAGAACAATAGTATTTAAATTTTCTGGCTTTTTAGAAGAGTCAAAATCACCCACAACTAAATTTGGAGTTATTTCATTATAAAAGCAGTATTCCCAGCCTTTATCCGCTGCGATTATAAAATCGGTATTATTTATATAATCTTTTAGATTGATATTAAGGCTTGAGGCACCTACTACAACGCATCTTTTCATTATTTTTTCTGCCAATCTTTAATTAATTTTTGTCTTTCATATAATGCTACATAGCTTTCATGGCGAGATTTTGATATCTTATCTTCCTCTAAAGCTTTTAAAACATTACAGCCTTTTTCACTTATATGCCTACAATCATTAAATTTACATTCTTCTTTAAAATTTTTAAACTCAATAAAGCTATCCTGCAAATCAATTGCTGAAATAAAATTTTCTCCATCAAGTTCTAGCGAGGAAAACCCTGGTGTGTCTGCTATTGTTAGCCCATCTTGAATAAAAATTTCAACATGCCGTGTTGTGTGTTTTCCTCTTCCTAATTTTTTGCTTATCTCATTAGTTTTTAAATCAAGATTTTTAAAAATTCTATTTAAAAGTGTTGTTTTTCCAACTCCTGAATTTCCTGCAAAAGCCACTATTTTATCTTTCATTAACGCTTTTAACTCATCAATACTTTCGCTGTTATCATCATCAATTAAAAAAACTTTATATCCTGCTTTTTCATAAACAGATTTAACTTCATTATCCACTTTTAAATCAGTTTTTGTAATAACAAATATAACCTCTGCTCCTTTATTTTCGCAAATAGCACAGAGTTTATCCGTAACTAAATAGTTTACGCTTGGCTGAGTTGTTGATAAAACTAGTATTAATAAATCCAAGTTTGCGAATGCTGGACGTAAAAATTGATTTTTTCTATTATGAATTTCTGTTATCACTCTTTCATTTTTATCAAACGAAACTTTATCCCCAACTAAAGGGGAAAGGGAAAGATTTCTAAACTTTCCCTTTGCTTTACATTCTATTATTTCATCTTCGGATTTTATATAATAAAATCCACCGATTGCCTTAATTATTATATCTTTTAGCATATAATTCCCTTTTTAATACAATTATGGTAATGGTGCTGGGTCTGGTGCTGGGTCTGGTGCTGGGTCTGTGCCACCTGAACCTTCACTGCCACCGCCTGAACCTTCACTGCCACCACCTGAATCGCCTGGGTCAACAGTCCCTGGCGTTGGGTCTGTAGGTGGGGCTGTATTCGTTGGAGGAGCTGATGCATCACCACCAGTTGTCTCAGAAGAAGTTCCTGTATCTGGAGTTGCGCTAGGAGTTGGTGTTGGAGTTGGTGTCGGTGTTGGAGTTGGTGGAGGTGGTTCTGGTCCACGAGATACCACGATTGAAACCCTTGTTCCTGCTCTAACTTCTTCGCCAACTGCTGGAGATTGATCCACAATAGTTCCAGCTGCTGCTCCGTTATATTGCTCTGTTACCGTACCAAGACTTAAATTATTTTTACTTAAAACCGTTTGTGCATCTGTTATGCTTGTAAGTCCTTTTAATTCTGGAACTTTTGTTTGCACTTGAACAGCATCTTTATTTGTTGCAAGATAAACAGTTACTGAGCTTCCTGCCGTTACAATCGTTCCCATTTCAGGCTCAGTTCTTATAACGCTACCTACTGCAAACTGTGTTGTTTCTTCTATTTCAATAATTATATCAACACCCATACTACTTAAAATTTCCATAGCCTCTGCCCTTGAAGCATTAGCTAAATCTGGAAGCTGTGTGGTTTGAGGTCCCATTGAAATCTTTAAATTAACAGTTGCTTTTTCTTTAATTGATTTTGGAGGGTTTGGGTTTTGAGATATAACTGTGTTTTCTGGAACATTATTAGAATAAACATACTCTATATTGTAATCAAACCCATATCCTAAATCTTTAACTTGGCTTTCACTCATTCCTGTAAAATTCGGAAGTTCTACATCTGCTTGATTGCCAAGAAGTGGACTACCACTATTTGAAAGAATAAAATATATCGCCATTAAAGATGATACTGCAAAAGCAGCTGTTACACCTGCTAAAATTGGCAGAGATAGTTTAAATCCTTTTTTAACTTTTACTTTTCTTTTCTTTGTATCTTTTGTCAATTTATCCACCGCTATTGTTTTTGTTTCTCCGCTATCAGCCATATATCCAAATCTGGTTTGCGGATTTTGTGCTAAAATTTTAATATCTTCTAGCATTTCATTTGCTGTTTGATATCTCTTATTTGATTCTTTTGAAATCGCTTTTAAAACTATTTGTTCTAGGCCTTCTGGAATTGTTTTAACTATTTCAGTTGGCTTTACTGCTATATCAGAAAGTTGCTTCATTGCAACAGACACTGCTGTATCTGAAACAAATGGCAGTTTCCCTGTTAGCATTTCATACATCATAATGCCTATTGAATAAATATCACTTCTTGCATCTGTACTTTTTCCTTTAACTTGTTCTGGGCTAATATAGTGAACTGAGCCGATTGCTTTATCAGTAACTGTTTGTTGATTTGCAACTGATAATCTTGCAATACCAAAGTCCATTATTTTTAAAGTTCCATCTGATAGTAAAATAATATTTTGTGGTTTTAAATCTCTGTGAATAATTCCATTTTCATGAGCGTGACCCATTGCTGATAAAATCACACCTGAAATTTTAACAGTTTCTTGCCAAGAAAGAGTTTCTCTTTCTGTTATATACTTTTTAAGCGTTATACCATCAAGATATTCTATAACAATATATTTTTCATCATCTGTTATATTAACATCCATAACTTTAATAATATTATTATCATTTAAAAGTGATATTGCTTTGCTTTCATTTTTAAAACGCCTAACAAGTTCTTCATTATCAAAAAATTCTTTTTTCAGAATTTTTACAGCAACTGTTTCGCCATTGTTTTTATCAGTAGCTTTATAAACATTCGACATTCCGCCTGTTCCAATCAGGCTTAAAATTTCATATCGGTCGTCGAGTATTTTGCCGATATATCCATTGTTTTCCATTAAAAACCTCTCCTTTTTTAATTATATAAAGCAGTTACAACCGTTATATTATCACTCGCTTTATTTTTAAGAGCCTTTTGAAGTAACTCTTGTGCTAAATCAAAAATATTTTCATTTAGCTTTATTAAATTTATAATATCATCAACTGATACAAAATTTGATAGCCCATCAGATACAACAATAACTATATCATCTTTTTCTAAAGTTAGTGTATACATATCAACCTCAACTTCACTCGAAACACCAACAGCCCTTGTTATATAATTTTTTTGTGGGTATGTGGCAATCTCTTCTTTTGTGATACTGCCATTTTTATATAATTCATAAGCAATAGAATGATCCTCAGTTATTTGAGTTAAAACGCCTTTTCTATATACATATGTTCTACTATCTCCAACATTATACACTCTGCATTTATCTCCAATAAGTGTAAATCCTGTTATCGTGCTTCCCATACCTTTTAATTTTTCATCTAGTTTTGCAGAAGAAAAAATTTCAGAATTTGCTTTATCAATTGCATTTAAAATAACTTCTTCATCATCAAAGCTTTTTTCAAATTCATTCATATATAAGAATTCTTCTAGATTTTCGCTGATAATTTTACTTGCAATACTTCCACCGGCAACTCCGCCCATTCCATCGCAAACAAATCCGAAAAAACAATTTTCAGAAAGTTTTCCAGCGAGATATCTATCTTGATTTTCGCTTCTCTTATACCCTATGTCTGTTCGTCCTATAATTTTCATCGCTCACCTTTTATTTTAATTAGTTTCATTTCTAAGTTGTCCGCATGCGGCTGAAATATCGGTGCCAAGCCTTCTTCTTATAGTTGCATTAATATTAAGTTCTTGTAGTTTTTTTTGAAATTCTTTTATTCTATCATCATCACTCGAAGAGTATTCACTGCCATCCACTGGGTTTGTTGGGATTAAATTCACATGGCTTATAATCCCTTTTAGTAAATCCTTTAGGCGTTTTGCATCTTCTAGAGAATCATTCACATCCTTTATCATAGCATATTCAAAGGATATACGTCTACTGGTTATTTTAACATATTCTTTGCACGCTGTCATCAATTCTTTTAAATTGTAAGCATTTGTAACCGGCATTGTTTTCTTTCTATCTTCATTTGTGGTTGCGTGAAGTGATATTGAAAGAGTGATTGAAAAATCTTGTTTTGCAAGTTCATATATTTTAGGAACAATTCCACAAGTGGATAAACTTATATTCCTTTGTGATATATTTTTGCCTTCTTTTGAAGATATAATCTTAATAAAATTAACTGAGTTTTCAAAATTATCAAGTGGCTCGCCTATGCCCATCATAACAATATTACTAACTCTATCATTTATATCTCTTTGCGTTTCATACACTTGGCTAAGTATTTCAGAAGCTGTTAAATCTCTTATTTTACCACCCTTAGTAGATGCGCAGAATTTGCACCCCATACTGCAACCGACTTGGGAAGAAACGCAGATACTATTTCCGTGCTCATATCTCATTAAAACAGTTTCGATAGCATTGCCATCCTCTAATTCATAAAGATATTTTATAGTACCATCTTTTGAAACTTGTTTTCTTTTAATTGTAAGTTTTGGCAGATAGCATTTTTCATTCAATTTTTCTTTTAAGTTTTTTGATATATTGCTCATCTCATCAAAATCATTAACTGATTTTTCATGTAGCCAAGAATATATCTGCTTTGCCACAAATTTTTTTTCATTAATTAAAAGAATAAACTCTTCTAATTCTTCTAATGTGTAGCTTTTTATATCCATTTTTTGCATATTTACGACCATTCCTTTTTTGATGTTTTGTGTGGGTTTCCACATATAAATTTAAGGTGACAACCACCACAAAACCAAGAGTTTAAAAATTTATTTTTCAAACTCTTTCAACTTTAAATTATCTTTTTCTAAAATTGCTACAAAAAATCCTTCTGTGTAGTATTTATTTTCACTCTCGCTAAAATGCGGAATAAATTTAACCATATCGTTTTCTAAAACACTTCTTTTAGGAATTAATTTTGGTTTTACTAATTTAAAATCTTTATTTTCTTCTAAAAATTTATTTATAATTCCTTCATTTTCAGCTTTATTTATAGTGCAAGTGGAATAAACTATTCTGCCATCTTTTTTTATGTAATCTTTTGCACAGCTTAAAATTTCATATTGAAGTTTTACTAAATCATTGATATTTTCAAGATTTTTATATCTTAAATCTGGCTTTTTTGCAATTATTCCTATTCCAGAACACGGAACATCGCATATCACTACATCATAATTTACATAGCTTTCATTATAAACTTCGCCATTGTTTTTCTCTGTGTTTATATTAGTAAAACCTAGGCGATTTGCTCCATCTTCAATTAATTTTAATCTATTTAAATTAGGGTCTAGCGATAAAACAACCCCTGTGTTATCTAAATAATTTGCAGCAGCAAAACTTTTCCCCCCAGGTGCTGCACACATATCTAAAACAGAATATTCCTTTTTTATCTCGGCACAAAAAACAGCGTACTGACTTTCAAATCCTTGCACAAAGAAATATCCTTCTTTAAATCCAATTAGATTAGTTATCCTGCTAGAATGATTTATTGAAATACAGTTTTCTATTTCTGTTTTTTTATACTCAATATTATTTTCTTTTAATAAATCTAAATAATCCAAAACGGAAATCTTAGTTGTGTTAATATTTATATGTAAATCATGTGATGATAAAAAGGATTTTAGTATATCTTCTGTTTTTTCTTTATAATCTTTACTGATTATCTTAATTATCTCTTCACTCACTGAATACACAACTGATAATCTTTCAATTTCATTTTTAAATTTTTCATTTTCAAACGAAAATTTTTCACTCTTTCTTAAAACAGCATTAACCAAGCCTTTAGCACTGCTCTTTTTAAAATAAGGGCATAAGCTAACAGCTTGGTTTATTGCAGCAAAGCTTGGCACAGAGTCCATATATATAATTTGATATAGCCCACTTTGCATTATTGCTAAAACTTCTTTATCAAGTTTTTTCAATGGTTTTGTTATAAATTTTTGCAAAATATAATTAAGAGTTATCTTTTTTTCGATACTTCCATAAAATATTTTTGCAGTGAAGGCTTTTTCTTTTTCATTTAAGCCCCCGTCATTTATAAGAGATGAAAGCACAAGATTTGAATATCCTGAGCTTTCAACTTTTAGTAAGCCTTGTACGGCTAAAATTCTTGATTTATCTAACGACATTAGTCTCTTCGTCTTCCTCCCACAATCAATAGTATACGAAGTAGGTTTGCGATTGAAACTGCAAGTGCTGCAACATATGTTAAAGCAGCGGCAGTTAACACTTTTTTAACTCCACCAATCTCATCTTGGCTAACAGCTCCACCTCTTTCTAAGGCTTCAACTGCTCTTGAGCTTGCATTGAATTCAACTGGCAATGTTATCAATTGAAAAACTGTAACTGATGCAAATAATAGCACTCCAAATGGAATTAAAATTTCAAAAACTGGCAGGATTAATCCTAGAATTATCATTGGAAACGCAAGGTTTGAGCCAATTTGAGAAATAGGAATAATTGCAGCTCTTAATTTTATTGGCGAATAATTTTCTGCATACTGAATAGCGTGCCCAACTTCGTGTGCTGCAATTCCAACTGCTGCAATACTTGATTGATTATACACCCCATCTGATAACCTTATAACATTTGTTCTTGGGTCGTAATGGTCGGTCATTTCGCCTGAAACTCTTTCAATTTGAACATTTCTTAAGCCATTTGCATCAAGAATTCTTCTAGCAGCTTCATAACCTGTCATTGATGCACCAATTCTCACCTGTGAATATTTTCTATATGCACCTTTCACTTTAGATTGTGCCCACATTGCAAAAAACACTGCTGGCAAAACTAAAATAATATAATATATATCATAATACCAAAACATAAACATCTTCCTTTTTTATTAAAATAATCTTTAAATATAATATAGCAATAAAGTTTGAAAATTCCGTTAAAATTTTAATATTTTTTATTTCTACACTAAAATATCACCAATTTTAAATCGTCTGCCCATTGCGTAAGCGTTTCCGTCCATAGCTTTTGAGTTTTCTGGCTGAACAGTTAAAAGCTCAAGTGAGCCATCTTTACAAGCAACAGTAAGTGGTTTTAATGATAAAATTTCGCCCACTTTTCCTTTTTTATCTGATTTTAAAGCCTTTAAAACCTTAACTTTTTTATCATCATAGATAAAAAACGCGCCCGGCCAAGGATTTTGTCCTCTTATTTTATTATGCAAAACTTTATAATCTGTATCAAAACTGAATAAAGCCATTTCCTTTTTAAGTGGTGGTGCTAAACTCATTTCAGCTTCATTTTGCACAGTTTCAGTGAAATCGCCTTTAATTATATCGCCAACAGTTTTTGATAAAAAGGCTTTTCCTAAATTACTAACTTTATTAAATAATTCAAGCTGTCCTTCATTTTCATCAATATCAATTGGCAGCACTGAGATTATATTACCAGTATCAAGCCCTTCATCTATTCGCATAACAGTTACCCCTGTTTTTTCATCTCCGTTAATTAAAGCGTGCTGAATAGGGGCTGCACCTCGATATTTTGGCAAAAGTGAAACGTGAAGATTTATACAGCCTAATTTTGGAATTTCGATTAATTCTTTTGGAAGAATCTTCCCATACGCAACCACAACAATCAAATCAGGGTTTAACTCTTTTATTAAACTTGTGTATTCCCCTTTTAAGGATTTTGCTGGCTGATACACTGGAATATTATTTTCACTAGCTAAAACCTTAACTGGTGGTGGAGTGACAATCTGCTTTCTTCCAACAGGCTTATCTTCTCTTGTAAAAACTCCGATAATATTATACTCATCTTTTATTAATTCTTCAAGAGAATCTCTTGCAATCTCAGGAGTTCCCATAAAAAGAATTCTTGTGTTTTCTTTATTCATATTCTTCGTCCAAGTTTAATTTTTGTATTTCTTCTTTTGTTAAATCTTCATAGAAAACATCAGCATTTTGCAGGATAGTAATGCCATCTAAATGGTCGCACTCGTGGCAGATTGCTCTTGCTAAAATTTCTTCTGCTTCAAGCTCAAACCATTCACCGTTTCTATCTTGCGCTTTAACTACAACTGTGTGTGGTCTTGTTATCTTTCCATTTCTTCCTGGAAATGATAAACAGCCTTCAAAAATTGTAAGCTCGCCCTCTCTTTTGATGATTTCTGGATTGATAAGCTCGATTACTTCATCAATTTCGTTATCCTCTTCATCAAGATATTGATCTAAAACTATACAAACTCTTTTTAATAGCCCAACTTGTGGTGCAGCAAGCCCTAATCCGTGAGCCTCTTCCATTGTTTGAGCCATATCATCAAGAAGTTGTGCTAATTTTTCGTTAAATTCTGTTACTGGTTTACACTTTTTATTTAAAATTGGGTCACCATCTTTTACTATTGTCCTTAAAGCCATATTTTGCTTCCTTTCTTACTCTTGAAGTGGGTTCATATTTATATATATTCCACTTCTAACTTCATTATTTTTTAAATATTCATCAATTGCTTTATTTAAATAATCTCTAAATAATTTATTGTTTATGCATTTTATAGTGAGTTTCCATCTATATGTTTTACTCACCATTTCAACATCGAATGGTGCTGGCCCTAAAACTGTTAGGGGCTGATTTCCCATTAAATGCGAATATTTTTTTAATATATTCAAAAATAAACTAGCATCTTTCACACATCTAACTTCCTTACTGCTTGTAAATGCAACTGTGCAAAGCGAACAGTATGGTGGATAGGTATTTAATTTTCTATATGCAATCTCATTTTGATAAAAATTTTCATAGTCTTGATTTTTTGCAAGCTCAATTATAGGGTTTTCGCTATCAAATGTTTGAATAACGGCTTTTGCTCCTGCCTCTTGTCTGCCTGCTCTTCCGATAACTTGAGTCATCAAACTAAAAGCATATTCATTAGCGTTAAAACTAGGCTGATTTAATGAAGAATCAATCCCTAAAACACAAACTAAATTAACATCTTTAAAATCCAACCCTTTTGCAACCATTTGAGTGCCTATTAGTATATCATACTCTTTTTTTCTAAATGAATCAAGCATATCTTGGTGAGAAGTGTTCTTAGTTGTTGTGTCTGCGTCCATTCTTAGAATTCTAGCCTTTGGGATAACAGTTTGAATGTATTCTTCGATATGTTGTGTGCCATACCCCCTATATTCTATCTCACCTTGGCAAATAGGGCAAACATCTATCACTTCATAATTTCTTGCACAGTAATGGCAAGATAATTTATTTTTAGTTTTATGTTTAACTAAATTAACGCTACAATCTTCGCATTTTAATGCCTCTTTACAGCTAGAGCAAACGCCGATTGTTTGATATCCTCTTCTATTAATTAATATTATGCTCTGCTTTTCATCAATTATATTTTGCGCTATATATTTAATTATAACATTTGATACAACTGCTGTATCTCCGATTATACTCTGCTTTGACATATCAACAACTTCAACTGTTGGCATTGGCATATCATTATATCTATTTTTAATAATATGAAGATGATAATATCCATTTTGAGCTAGATAATAGCTTTCAATACTAGGCGTTGCACTCGCTAAAACTAATTTTGCTTTTTCTTCCTTTGCTAAAAAAGATGCTAAGCGAATTGCTGAATATCTTGGGGTATTCTCGCTTTTAAAGGTTTTTTCGTGCTCTTCATCAATTATTATAACGCCTAAATCTTCGATAGGAGCAAAAATCGCACTCCTTGTTCCCACAACTACCCTTGCTTTTTTATTTAAAAGCCTATTATACTGAGTTATTCTTTGGGTGTTTGATAATTTAGAATGTATAACGCTTACTATATCCCCAAAATAGCTTTTTAAAAGCTGTATCATTTGGGGCGTTAATGATATTTCTGGAACTAAAAGCATTGCCCCTTTACCCTTTTCTAAAGCTTTTTTAATAAGCTTTATATATATCATACTTTTGCCCGAAGATGTTACGCCGTAAATTAAATGTGGTTTTTCGTCTTTTGCTTTTATAATATCATTAAAAACCTTTTCTTGCTCAGAAGATAAAAACACATCTTCTTTGTTTTTTTGGGTATTTATATTTAATAAAATATCTCTATCTCTTATCTTAATTTCTAAAGCATTTAAACTAGCTAATTTATCTATAACAGATTTTCCAATATCATAACTAGAAATTTCTTTAGCTGATAACTCTTTATCTTTTAATAATTCATACAAGGCAATCTGCTTTTTACCTTTTAACACTGATGCATCAAAATCCTTATTAATTGTGTACGCTTTCTCAGTGTGCCCCACTAATTCTGGAACTAATTTATTATCTTGAATTTTATATAATGCACCATAAGGAAACACTGCCTTAACAGCATCAAAATAGGTGCAAAAAACTGTTTCTTTTAAATGATGAATTAGTTTTAGAGAATTTTCAGTTATCCTGCTTTCATCATTTTTAAAATCAATTATTCTTTTAATTTTAGGATTTTCTTCTTCATTTTGTAAAGATAAAACAATTCCAAGCCTTAATGTGTCCCCTCTGCCAAAAGGAACTAGCACAATTGAGCCGATTTTTATATCATTTATAAACTTTTCATCCACTTTATAAGAAAAAAGCTTATCAAAATTGAGAGTGGCTTTATCAACTGCCACACCTGCTGTGAGCATAAAGCCACCTCCGTTTATTAATTATTATCGTATATACTTACAATTGATTTTGCACATTCTTCAACTGAATTATTCTCAACTATGTAATCATAACTGCTTTTAAAGCCTAGCTCTTCTTTTGCTTTAAATAGTCTTTGTTTAATTCCGTTTTCATCTTCAGTATTTCTATTTCTTAATCTTCTTTCAAGTTCTTCTAAAGATGGTGGTGCTATAAATATAGCTAAAGAATCAGGATACACTTTTTTAACATTTTGTGCCCCTTCAACTTCGATAACTAAAACAACAATTTTACCTTCGCTAACTTTATTTTCTATCTGGCTTTTTAGTGTTCCATAATAGTTTCCACAATATAGCGTGTGTTCTAGAAATTCATTTTTAGAAATTTTATCAACAAATTCTGTTGTTGATAAAAAGATATAATCAATTTCATTTTTCTCAGTTGGTCTTTTAGTTCTTGTTGTAGCAGAAACTGAAAGAGTGAATCTTTCATCATTTGCTAAAATATACTTTACAACTGTATCTTTTCCACAGCCTGATGGCCCTGAAACAACTATTAAATTTTTCCCTACATTATTATTCATCTTCGCTCTCCATAAACTTTAATAAGCTTTCTTTATCTATTCCAAAAATTCTTTCTGCTGAAAAAGCAGATAATATAATTTGATTTGTGTCGGTTATAAGCACTGTTTTTGTTTTTCTTCCAAAAGAAGCATCTATTAGCACTTTATCACTTTTAGCTTTTGTTATCATTCTTTTAACAGGTGCTGATTCTGGCGAAAGTGCAGCTATTATTCGATTTTTATTTATCATACAGCCAAAACCAATATTTAGCATAATAAACTCCCCCTTTGAGTGAAATTTTTATCAATTTTCCAAAAGATATTTTATGATTTATAAAAGTGCTTGCGCTTTTAGTATCAATTTTCATTTATATTTAAAATATCTTCTTTACCTTTAGGTAAAGTTTTTGGCAATTCTTCTTGCCAAAAGATATTTTATGATTTATAAAAGTGTTAACACTTTTATAAATCTATTCAATATTCTGAATTTGTTCTCTTATTTTTTCAATTTCGCTTTTAATATCAACAACAAGTCTTGTGATTTCTATATCATTTGATTTTGAGCCGATTGTGTTTGCTTCTCTGTTTAATTCTTGAGTTAGAAAATCTAATTTTCTCCCTTGTGGCTTTGTATCTTTTAATATTTCTTCATATTGTAAAATATGGCTGTTTAGCCTTGTTATCTCTTCGTCTACTGCTGTTTTATCTGCAAAGATAGCCGCTTCTGTTAAGATTCTTGATTCATCAATTTGTTTATCTTCTAAGATAGTTTTTAATCTTGTGAATAATTTTTGAGTATAATCATTAACTCTTTCTGGTGCAGATTTTTCGATTGTGTTTGTAATATTTTTAATTGTTTCAAGCCTTGAAGTTATATCTTCTTTTAGCTTTTCGCCTTCAATTTTTCTCATATTTACAAATTCATCTAATGTTTTATTTAAAATAATTAAAACATCCTGCCATAATGCATCTGTATCTTCTTCATTTTTAACTGGAGTTAAAACCCCTTCGTATCTCACAATCTGCATTACATCTTCAATTTTATTAAGTGAAAGCTCAGTTGCAATATCATTTATAGCCTCAAGATAGCTTTTTGCAAGTGGAATATCGGTTGAAAGATTAACACTGCTTGTTTCAATATTTCTAATAGAAAGGCTAACTTCTATCTTCCCCCTTGAAACCCTTTTAGACACTTCTTTTTTTATCTTATCATCTAAAACAAAGAAAATTCTTGGTATTCTTGAAGAATACTCGAAATATCTATGATTAACACTCTTAATTTCAACAGTTATATCCCTACCGTTTATAACTTCATTAACCTTGCCATACCCTGTCATACTATAAACCATTGCTCTCACCTCCATATTTATATTATTTTACACTAAAACAGCCTTTTATGTCAATAAAAACCTAATAAATCCCCTTTAATCAAGAAGCTCTATCTCTTTAATTATATTTTACACTTTTATAACAAAAAAACAGATAGTGCCACTATCTGTTTTTTTAGCTGTTTATTTTTAGTGATTGCAAGGCTTAAATAAGCTCTCATTTTGGATAATTTCTTCTTCATTTTTAAAGAAAACATTTTTATATCTTGCAAAGTTTTCAACTTCTAAATTAAGAGTGAATCGTTCTGCCCCTTGGCTTTCTCCTAGTGCAACTGACGCTCTTATTAGTCCGTCTAAAAATCTATCGTCTGGCGGGTTTATATCTAGCATATGAGTTGTATCTCCATCTACTCTAAAAAGGCTCCAGCCAAACAAATCGCCACCGTCTGAAAGGATATATCCTTGTAAATCCCCTTTAAATCTATTGTTATTTAATAATGCAATAACATCTGGCTCTAAAATTGGTTTCATTGAATACATTTTATTATCCCTTTCACAGTGATTTATTTTCTTTTATAATTTGTTTTACTTGTTTTGTTTGTATTAGTTTTTAAGTATCCTTGCTTTCTTTGTGGCTTTCTTTCTTTTGACTCTTGAACTTGCTTATCGTGAGTTGTTCTTCTTGCACCTTTTGAAGCCGCTGCTTTTAAAGCTAAAACTTCTGATGGCTTTAATTCTCTATAAGTGCCTGGCTTTAGCATACCAAGTTTTACAGCACCAATGCTTTTTCTACTTAAACGCACAACATCCAGCCCTACTGCCTCGCACATTCTTCTAATCTGACGATTTTTACCTTCTGTTATCGCCATTTCCATAACCGTTCTATTTTCCTCTTGAGTTACAACTCTTATTATTGCAGGCAGAGTTTTTGAGCCATCATCAAGGTAAACACCATCTGTTAACGCAATTATCTGCTCTTCTGAAGCCATTGGATTAACAGTTACTCTATACATTTTAGAAACTTGGTGTGATGGGTGCATTAAAGCATTTGCAAAATGTCCATCGTTTGTTAAAAGGATTAAGCCTTCACTATCCTTATCAAGCCTTCCCACAGGGTAAACTCTTTCTTTAATATCGGCAACTAATTCCATAATAGTTTTTCTGCCCCTATCATCTGAGGAAGTTGTGATATATCCCCTTGGTTTGTGAAGCATATAGTATTTATATTCTTTTTTTCTATTAAAGTAAACATTTTCGCCATCAATTGAAATGATATCTTTTGCAATATCCATTTTATCTCCTAGCGTAACTGGGCGTCCGTTTAATTTAACTCTTCCTTCTTTTATAAGCTTTTCAGCCTGTCTTCTAGAAGTGTACCCTTGGTCTGAAAGGGCTTTTTGTATTCTTGTATCTCTCATTTTTTCCTCTTATTTCTAGGCTTTATTGGTATCATCAGTATTAATAGTGCTATTTTCTGCATTCACATTTACACCTGCACCATTTTTACTAAAAAACCCTTCCACCTTGCTCATAACATCAGGCACCATATTTAGCACCCTGTCAACAGTTTGTCCACCGTCTGCAAATTGCAGTAAGCGAACATTTCCTTCTTGTATTACCAAAAAGCCAACTGGAGTGATTGATGCACCCGAAGATGCAGCGCCCCCAAAAAGGTCTTTTTGTTTTTGATTTGTAAAATCTGTACCACCTGAAATAAATGCAAATGTTGCTTTTGAAACTGGGATAATCGTTGTTTTTTCATCAATTTGCATTGGGTTTCCCATAATTGTTTGCGAATCTACTAGCTCTTTCATTTTTTCTAATGTACTTGCCATTAAATCTCCTACTGGGTGCATATTAATCAACCGTTCCTTTCAAGTCTTGTTTATCTTTATTTTTTTGTGTTAAATAAGTTTTTTTATAATAAACATATTGCTTATATAAATATAGTAAAACTGCAAGTAAAAAGCCAGTGCGTGCAGTTATTTTAATATAAAAATATTCTCTATCCTTTAATAAGTTTTCAAAATCAGCCACAAAAACTGGATTTTCATAGCTTATATAAAACTTGGATTGCAATTGAGTGGATAAAAGATAAAATGCATTCGTAACATTTGCATACATTTTTTGAGTTTTAAGTGGATTTTCTTGATGCAAAGGCAGTGTGAATGATATTTTTTCAAATTTTATCTTTTTAGCTAAAACACTAATAAAACCATTTAAAGATTTTACTGCATCTTTTATTATACTAAATATTTCACTAAAAGACAAACCCTTAAATAATTCATCTTTAATATTAGTTTTTTCTTTTTTATTTTCTTCCTGCTTTTTAGTTTGTGTTTGAGTTTTTTCTTTTTTTGGCTCTGTGTTTTCTTTTTTAGTATTCTCTTTAATATCTTGCTTTTTCAAAGATATATCTTCTATTTTCTTCTCAGGTTTTTGCGGTTTAATGCTTTTGTAAATATTCACATTAAAAAATAATATTCTAATTTTAATTATAAGCCCTTCGAGTTTTGTATACTCAATAAAAAAACTTCTTTTTGAAACTAAAATATAGATAATTAGTATTAATAAAAATAATATAATTGCTAACAAGAAAAATAGGATATTAAGAATTATACTCATCGTCCATTCCTTCTATTTTTAAATCATCAGTTGAGATTTGCACAGCTTCACCTGTCGATTTAATTTTAGGTAAATCTGAAAGGCTTTCAAGTGAAAAGCTTCTTAAAAACACAGGCGTTGTTTTATAGCTAATTGGTCTGCCTGGGATATCAAGCCTTCCTGCCTCTTCAATTAAGTTTCTTGCCACTAGAGTGTTTATAGAAGAAGTAGAGTCAACTCCTCTAACCTGCTCAACAAATGCCCTTGATACTGGCTGATTATAAGCAATAATAGCCAATGTTTCCATAGCTGGATTTGTTAGAGCGCTATTCTTTTTAACACTTAGTGCATCTCTTACTATATCTGCCGCTTCAATATTCGTTGTAAAAAATAAGTTTTCGCTATTTTGCATAAATACAACTCCACTTTCAATAGAGTTATACTTTTCTTTTATAGAATCTATTATATACTGCATTTGCTTTTGGTCGATATCTAAAATTTCTTTTAATCTATTTTTAGATACACCCTCACCACTTGCAAAAATAATAGCCTCTGCCATTTTTAAATTATGCTTTACTACCATTTACTTTTTCCCTTTATCTCTTTGTTTTGCTTTTTAAAACCATTTCGCCATCATCTGAAATATTCATTCTTTGTGCTCTTAAAAGCTCTAATATAGCAAGAAATGTTGCCACTGCTTCACTTCTTGATTTAACTGATTGAAAGGCTGTTTTTATATTATTAAAATTCTTTCTCATTAAATTTTTAAGAAGTGAAAATATTTTTGATTGAACTGACACAATTGGAGCCGTTACTATTGTTTCAAATTTTTCTGCCTTTGGTGGCGCTTTACTTAGCGCCCTATCTGAAAGCTGTTTATAAGCATTTATTAAATCTTCTACTGGGTGAATATTATTATAAGTTAAATCAACTTCTATTTCCTGCATTTCTCTAACAAATAAGCTATCCCCTATAAAAGCCTCTTTTAATAATTCGCTCGCTCTTTTAGCTTGTGAGTACTCTATAAGTTGTCCTTGAAGTTCCTGCTTTAGCTTTTCGCCTTCTTCATTTTTTGGAAGAAGATAAACTGATTTTAAGTATATAAGCCTTGCTGCCATATCTATAAAATCGCTCGCTACATCTAAATCCTGCTCTCTAGCCTGATTAATTATATTTAAATACTGAGTCACAATAGTTAGAATTTCAATATCTAGAATATTCATTTTATTTTTAGATATTAAAACTAATAGTAAATCAAGTGGACCCTCGAATTCCTCTATTTTAAAATTTAGTTGTTTCATTTAATAAGATCCTCTTAAATCATCGATTTAAATATATTATCAACAAATTGGGTTAGATTATCAAATAATTCAAACACACTGCCTGTAATAAAGCCTAGTGGTGCATCAAAAAATCCAGCCCACACACCTAATAAGACAATATAAAAAATAGTTCTTTCGTGCTGCATAAATTTAAAATACATTTTATCTGGCATAAAAAAGCCAAAAATTCTAGAGCCATCAAAAGGTGGGAATGGCATCATATTAAAAACCGCAAGCGAAACATTAATGATAACCATATATCTAAACAAATCAACCGCTATTGATAAAAATTGATTTCCTGGATTTAAAACATCTGAAAATAAAACAATTTTAAAAATTATCATCGAAACAAAAGCTAATAATAAATTGGAAATAGGGCCTGCCGCTGCTGAAAGCGCCATACCTGCTTTTCTATTTTTAAAATTATTTGGATTAACTGGAACTGGCTTTGCCCAGCCTATTCCTAAAAATATCAGCGATACACTTCCTAGTAAGTCAAAGTGTCTCATTGGGTCTAGGGTTAATCTACCTTGGTATTTTGCTGTGTTGTCCCCTAGTTTATGTGCCATAAATGCGTGAGCCGCTTCGTGCACTGGTATTGTTAAAATCAAAACTATTGCTCTTAAAGCAAGAGTGTAAATATCAAAATTCATAAAATTTCTCTTTTCTTCTTAATTTAATTTATATTACTATAATTATATAATTCCTTTGTATCTAATCTATTATATAGGTTTTAGCCGTCTTTTTCAAGCAAATTTCATAATAAATAAGCCTTTTTTCATATCATACAAAAAATTTGTGTTTATTTTTTTAAATTTTATCAAAATAACTCTTGCAAAATCTTTAATTATATGATAAACTATTTTAGCAATTAAAAATATGCATTTGATTTATCATTCATATTATAAATTAGTAAATTTTAGGAGGTGCACAGAATGGCAAAATGTGATTGTTGTAATAAGAGCGTTTCTTTCGGAATTAAAGTTTCCCACTCACACAGACGCTCAAATAGAACTTGGAAACCAAACGTGAAAAGAGTTAAAGCTATCGTGGATGGTTCTCCACGCTATGTTCACGCTTGCACCAGATGTCTACGCTCTGGCAAGGTAACAAGAGCTATATAATCTAAATCAAGTTTTAGAAAACTTAAGCCTACTCTTTGTAGGCTTATTTTTTTATTATAAAAATAAAAGATTGCAAACATTAATGTCTTGCAATCTTTCTTTTTATATCTTTTAAATTTAATTAAAATCTGAATTTATTAAATCTTTAATTGTTTGCATATTAATATCCGTTGAAGCGAGCTCGTCGGCACATCTTTTTAATTCTTTTTCTATAATATTTTTATTTTTTATATCTTTTTTATATTTTAATTTATGCTCTAAAGACGCCCAAGAGTCTTGAGAAATAGTTCTGATTTGAATTTCAATTGGCAGAGTTTTATCATTAACGCTAACTTTTGATAGCATATGCAAACTTCTGTATCCATTGTTTTTAGGATTGTTTATATAATCTTTAATTTCAAAAACTTTAAAATATTCACTATTCTTTATTTTATCTTCTAAGATAAATACATCATCTATAAACTGGCAGATAACCCTAATTCCAACGACGTCGTATATATCATTAATGCTTGCTTTTCTAGTTACTGAAAAGCCGTATCTTGCTAATTTTTCTTTTGTGCTTTCTTCTGTTTTTATTCTTGAGTAGATATGCTCTATAAGCCCGTTATTTTCTTTTGAAATACTTTCTAATTTTCTAACTGCACTGCTTTCTAGCTCTTTAAAATCTTGATAGTACTCTCCAAAAAAACTTTCCTGCATACATAGTTCCCCCTTTTTTATAAATTCACTGTGAAGATAATATTTTTACCATCTTCAGATTTTGCAGATATACTGCCTTTATGATTTTCTGCAATTGTTTTTGCTATTGAAAGACCTATTCCAAAGCTATTATCCGTTTGATTTCTAGCCTTATCCTCT
The DNA here is from genome assembly GCA_964525015.1 of uncultured Oscillospiraceae bacterium. Lineage (GTDB taxonomy): Bacteria > Bacillota > Clostridia > Oscillospirales > Ruminococcaceae > RGIG3102. The sequence goes on along the minus strand of CAZGFY010000010.1, from coordinate 26,235 downwards.
TTATAAAATCTTTCAAATAATCTATCATAATTTCCAATTTCTAAATTATCTGCCTCGTTTTTAATAGCGAAAACTATTTTATTTGATTTTTTATTAAGCGTTATAAAAATATCTGTGTTTTCTTTTGAGTATTTAACAGAGTTTTCAAGCAATGTTGAAAACATCATTCTTATAGACTCTTCATCGCCTTTATATGTTAAATTGTTTTCAACATTTAAAATAATTTGTTTGTTTTCATTTTCAGCTAAAATTTTAAAATTCTCGCTAGTTTCTAAAATTGCATCAGTTATAGAAAATTCAATTTTTAATTTATCTTTCTTCTTTTCTTCAAATTTTGTTAGCGAAACAAGGTAGCTAACTAGCTTATTTAATCTTTCAACCTGTTTATGATTACTACTTGTCCACTCATTCTCGCCCTCTATCACTTCCATAACTTCGGTGTTTGCTTTAATTATAGCTAGTGGAGTTTTTAATTCATGGCTAACGTTTGTTATAAATTCTTTTTGCTTATTTTGAGCATCAACTATCGGCGCAACTGCTCTTTTAGAAAAAACACAGGATAGCAAAAACACTAGTATTAATATAATAAAAGATAAACCGGATAAAACATATGTTATCATTTCGGCAACTAATAGCTGCGCCGTTGAGTCGATAAATAATACCTTACTGCCACCATTTTCTAATGGTATTATTTTATATACATAATCATTTTTATATCCTAATAAATCATTCTCGTTTGAAAAATCAACTGAATTTGCAACCCAGTTTAAAATATCTGTTGCCATTTGATAATTTTCTTTAGAAATATTTTCAAAATTTTCGTTTGATATAATTTTATCTTCTGAAATATCAGCAGTAAAATACCTTGTTGTGTATCTAACTTCATCTGTAATAAAATCTTCAGCCCCTGGTATTCCTTGATGTTCTGGTCTTCTTGGAAGTTCCCATTCTCTTGGAAGTACTCCATCGTTTTCCATTATTATATCTGCAACTTCGGTTGTCATTGTTACGATAAATCTAGTTGATGCAAATTGAACAAAGCTAATTAAAATCACAAGTGCTGTAAAAGTTGCAAAAGTTGAAATAACAACAAATCTTCTTCTTAATTTCTTTTCCATTTATTTTGCCTCCAGTGAATACCCTGTATTCCTTGTAACTTTTATTATAACATCAGCATCAAGCGCTGTTAATTTCTTTCTTAGGTAAGAAATATAAACCCATACAACACTTATTTCACTTTCGCTATCAAATCCCCATATTTTTTCCATAAATCTTTCAGTTGTGATTAGATGTTTTGGGTTAACCATAAGCATTTCCATCATTTGAAATTCTTTATTTGCAAGCTTAAAGTTTCCTTTTGGAGATTTCAGCTCGAAACTTGCCCTATTTAAAGTGATATTTCCAAAGGATAAAATAGATGTACTACTTTCGTTTTTATCCCTTGTCATCGCCCTTATTCTAGCGAGTAATTCCTTTAATTCAAAAGGCTTTGTTAGATAGTCATTAGCGCCAAAATCAAGCCCTTGAACCTTATCATCAACCTCGCTTTTCGCCGTTAGCATTAATACTGGTATATTATTTCCCTTTTCCCTTGTTTTTCTTAAAACGGATATTCCATCAAGTTTTGGCATCATTATATCCAGTATTACTGCATCATAGTTTCCAGCTTCAATATAATCAAGCGCATCTTCCCCATTGTAAACAGCATCAACTGAATATTTACTGTGCTTTAATAGAGCCACTAATGCATTTGATAATTCAACTTCGTCTTCACATAATAATACTCTCATAATAATTTCCATTCCTCTTCTTTTAATTAATGGTAAAGTTTATTTTTGATAAATCTAAGCTAACCATTTTTAGTATATCATATTTTATTTTAATTTTCTATTATTCGTATCTTAGCGCTTCAATAGGATCTAGTTTTGCAGCTTTTGACGCTGGATAGTATCCAAAGAATAACCCAATAAACATAGAAAATGCAATAGCTAGTATAGTTGCAGTTGGATCCGGCCAGGATGGGAAACCAAGCATTGTTGATGCGCCAACACCGAGCCCTAGCCCAAGAGCCACCCCTATTAATCCACCAATTAAACATATAATAACAGCCTCTGTTACAAACTGCATCATTATATCGCCCCTTGGCGCGCCTAGAGCCTTTCTAGTTCCTATTTCTTTAGTTCTTTCAGTTATTGAAACAAGCATTATATTCATAACACCAATACCACCTACTAAAAGTGAAATAGCAGCAATTCCTGCAATTGCTAATTGTATTGTTCCTAGCATATCTGTCATGCTTTCAAACATACTTGATGGATCTGATACATCTGCTGTGTATGATGGATTATATTCATAATAGCTATCAAAATATGTTTGTGTATATCCTTGCATTGCGTCTAAATCTGTTCCATCAACAAAGGCTGCTGAAATACTTGAATATCCATCTTGAGTATTTGCCATATTTTTCGCCGTTGTTATTGGAATATGAACATTATAGCTAACAACTCTTGAAAAGCCCGACATCATACTTGAAGAGTCACTGCTTTCAGTTACCCCAACTATATAAAAATATTCAACGATATTATTTGAATAAACTTTAATTTTTTTCCCAATTGGGTCTTCATTTCCAAACATCTCTGTTGCTAAATCTTCCTCGATTATAATAACATTCGATGCATTATCTATATCATATTGTGTAAATTCGCTCCCTTTAGTTATCGTAAAGGTTGGTGAATTTTGATAGTCATAATTTATCCCTGTTGTTGATAAATTAAAAACTTCATCTTCATTTTCTGTTGTTAAATTTTGAACGCTCTCACTTAATGAAACATAGGCTAGTTCTTCGCTAAAGCTTTCACTAAATTCATTCACCATTTCATTTGATATATAATCATCATCTTGAATGGTTTCATTTGTAAAAATATATTCACTTCCAGTATCTTCATCCTTTGCCGTTACTGATATAGTTAAGCTGTTTGCCGACATATCTTCCATAACATCATTTACAGAAGATGTCATTGCATCGCCCACTGTTAAAATAGCTATAACTGAAGATATACCTATAATAATACCTAGCATAGTTAAAAGTGAGCGCATTTTATTTGCTTTAAGAGAACTTAAGGCAAGATTTATATTATCTAGCATAATCTAGTTTTCCCTTTCATATATTATATCTATTTTTTATATTCACTATTTAATTCATCAGAAATTATATTTCCATCTTTAATAGTTACAACTCTTTCACACTGCGATGCAACTTCTTTACTATGTGTAATTAAAATTATCGTAGTGTTCTCTTCTTTATGAAGTGAGTGAAAAATCTCCATAACTTGTTGTGATGTTTCTGAATCAAGTGCGCCAGTAGGCTCATCTGCAAGTATCATAGAGGGGCTATTTCCAAGTGCTCTTGCAATAGAAACTCTCTGCTTTTGCCCTCCTGAAAGCTCTGCTGGCAAATGATCGAGCCTATCTCCCATTTTAACTTTGTTTAATAGCAATGCCGCCTTTTCTTTTCTTTCTTTAGCTGGCATTTTTGAATAAAGCATAGGAAGTTCAACATTTTTTAAAACGTTTGAGCGATTAATCAAATTAAAGTTTTGAAAAACAAATCCTATTTTTTTATTTCTAATAGCAGCCTTTTCATTCTCTGAAAAATCTTTTATATTCGTATCGTCTAGATAGTATTCTCCTTTAGTTGGCTGGTCGAGTACACCTATGATATTCATAAGTGTACTTTTTCCAGAACCACTCTCGCCTACTATCGCAACAAACTCGCCTTCATTTATAGTTAAATCTATTCCATGTAAAACCTCAAGTTCATTTGGTTTTCCTATAAAATAGCTTTTAGTTATTCCTTTTAAATCAATTACTTTTGACATAAGTATAGCAATTCCTTTCTGGTTTTTTATCTATACAGTTTATAAGTGGCTAGATTATCCTCTTTGACCACCGCCTCCTCCTGATGGCATTCCACCGCCTGTACTGCCTCCTCCTGATGGCATTTCTGCGCCACCTGTAATTCCGCCCATACCTGGCATCATTGCTTGCATTTCTTCAGATACTTCGGTTGTAGTAGTTTCAGCGTTTAATGTTGTAACAACTTTCATTCCTTCTTCAAGTTCGCTTGCTTTAATTTGAGTGTAATATCCATCATTTTCTAAAATCTGAACTTCTATTTTAGTAAAGTTTTCTTCAATTAATTCATCGCCTGTTTGAATATATATAGAATTCACTCCACCAACTGTTTCAATTGCGCTAAGTGGAACAACAAATTCTGATTCTTGAGATGCAACAATTATATCCGCCTGTGCATTCATACCAACTAAAAGCCCTGAAATTTCATTTGTAACATCTATTGTTACTGTAAAACTACTTGAAGTAGAGCCCATTCCCTCTTGTGTTGCTGTTGAAGAAATTTCTACAACTGTTCCACCAAGTTCTTCTTCAAATGCATCAGTTCTAATCACTGCACTTTGACCTATTTTTATTTTATTAATATCACTCTCTGGGATTGAAATATCAATTTCTAATGTATCTGTTGCTTGAATTTTAGCTAAAGCCGAATTTTGACTAACAACACTTCCTACCTCAGTATTTATTTCTGTTACCTGACCTGAGATTTCAGCTCGAATATAATAATCTTCTCTTTGATCATAATAATCTTGTAATTGATCCTGCATTGTAGCTAAAGAAGTGTCATCATACATTGCATCATCAGCCACAATTTGTTTATCAAGTAAGGAATTATAGCTAGATAAAGCTGTGTCATATGTTTTCTTTGCCTCTGTGTATATTCCCTCTAAAGCTGAGTAATTTAACGATGTTTTTGCATCATTTAAAGCCACTGTTTTAGCATCTAAATCTAGTTTTGTGTTAGCTTGTTCTGCCTGTGCATCTGATAATTGAGTATTTAAATCTAGTAGTTTTGCATCGTATTCAGGTTTTAACACATTGTTATAATTATCAATATCCAGTAAATACTGTGCATAGTTTTCATCGTATTCTGCTTTATCTTTATTATATTGCTCTAATAATGCATCATAATCTTCTGCTTCTATCGCTGGCTCAACTGGAGCTACTGGCTCTTTTGGCAAAGTAGGGATAGCTAAAGCTGCTATCTCACTTTTAATATTATTAACTTTAATTGTTGCATCTTGATTTAAAGAATATGCTGTATCGTAGTCAGTTTGAAGATAGCTAATCGCATTTTTCACTTCATCAAAATCTGCCTTTGCATCTAAATAAACATCTTGTGCACCACCTGAATTATAAACTTCTTCAAACGCTTCAGTTGCCACTTCTTTTGCATCATTAAATGTTTCTTGTAAATCTGCTGTTCTTTCCGCTATATCTTCTTCTTTTTCAGCTATATTTTCATTTAAAGTAGTCATATCAAGTGTAAACATAACATCGCCTTCGGTTACATAATCACTAGTGGACACTAGTATTTCTGATATTTTTCCACTTGAAACGGAGGAATACACAGCTGCTGACTCCCTAGCTGCAACCGTACCAGTTCCTGTTACAGTTTCTTGCAATGTTTCTTTTGAAAGAGTTTGTGTTCTTAAATAAACTTGCTCTTCTGACTGTGTTTGTGAACTTGCCGAGCCTGTTAATGACAATCCCCCAACAGCCAAAACTCCAACTGCAACTACTGCAACCCCAATAAGTATTTTTTTGTTTCTAATCATTGTAAAATCTCCTTTAGTTTATATCCATTTTTAAATTTAGTTTTTTTGGTATGAACATACTATAACCCAATAACCTTAAACCTACCTTAAAAATTATTTAAGTTTCAAAAAAATATTTTTTTATTAAACTTTAGAGATTGTATTGATTTTTTAATTTCTTTATTATATAATTATACAAGTATTACTTTGATACTTTATCTGCCGGCGTGATGGAATTGGCAGACGTGCGGGACTCAAAATCCCGTGGTAGAAATATCGTGTCGGTTCGAGGCCGACCGCCGGTACCAAATAAACAGTATTCCTTTGGGATGCTGTTTATTTTTTTATTGGGCTAAAAAGCAAGGCTGACCGCAGGTACCAAAAAATCCAATCAGATTTCTGGTTGGTTTTTTTACTTATTACTTATAACTATTAACTTTTCACTAAGCTCTCAACCCTCCTCCAATAATGCCCACTTTAATTCTAATAAAAAAATCCAATTTTCACATTTGTATATTTAGATATTTCAAAATTAATCTTATATTTTTTTATTTAATAAAGTATTTTAAAATATTTGTAAAATTTATTGATTTTTTTTAAGTGATATGTTAGCATATTATTAGATAGTTATTATATTTTTACTAATTAATTTATTTTTAAATCTAACAAAAGTATATGGAGATGAAGTAAGTGTTTAATAAAAAACAAAATATTATTTCTGCTGTGATTGTTTCTATCATTATAGGTTTTAGTATGTACTTATATAGGTACAATGTTTCTTATGAGCTTGATATTGGAAACAAGCAAATGCTTTATGAGATTTCCTCCCAGCAAAAACTCAGCCTTGAAATGAATATTAACGAAAAGACTGATTCATTAAATAGCCTCGCTAGCATTGCAGGCTCTTTGATTTCAGAAAATTCTATCTCAAATTTTTCATCTGAAATCACTGATATTTTTTCTGAGCTTGAATCTAGCATCCTCTTTGATAATCTTATTATTGCTCAGCTAAATGGTGATGCTATTTTAAGTAATGGTGCCACGTTAAATATTTCGGATTTTGATTTTTTTAAAGATGCCATACAGCACGATAGCTCTATGTCTTCTTTAATTAACTCTCCTATAACCAATACTAATTCAATCTTTTTATCCTCCGCTATTTATAATAATTTAGGAGAAAAGATTGGTATTCTTTTTGGCGAGATAAAGCCTGAAACCCTGCAAGCGGATTTAAATACTATTTTTTCTGGTGAAGGTGTATACATAATCATCGAAAATGATGGAACTATTATAAGCTCAACTAGCAAAACTTCCTCCTTACTTTCTGGTGAAAATATTAAATATTATGATGATATTTCTATTTTTGATAAAAAACAACCTTATACTAGTTTTGTAGATATTTTAGAGTCTACTTCTTTAGTTGGAACTGCTAATTACACACTAGATGACCAAGAAAAAACACTAACCTTCTTTGATATAGATAATACAAACTGGAAATTATTGATGACCATCCCTAACTCTGTTATCTCTAAAACCTCAAATGCTATTATTTTAAATACTATTTTAATCTCAACAGAAGTTGTTGTTATTTTATTATCCGTGCTTTTTAGCACATTAAAAATACATAAGCGATACACCACTAATCTTGAAAAAATTGCGTATTATGATAAATTAACAGGGCTTTTTAACGAAACTAAATTTAAGCAAAAAGTAAAACAAATTTTAAGAAAAAACACTGAAACATCTTACATTATTGTTAAAATGGATATAATTAATTTCAAAGTTATAAATGAATTATACGATTACAATATTGGAGATAGCATTCTTAAAATTATATCTGAAGGTTTAAAAACAGTTGCTAATGATAAATTTATAGTTGCTAAAGGCGATGAAGATGAATTTTTATTATTTTCTTCTATTGATTTATTAAATAAATTATTTGACGAAAATTCAAATTATGAAGACTTAATAAATCGAGGAATATCAACAATCTGCCCAAGAGAGCTAAAATTTAGATATAGTAGATATAATATACCTACTGGTAGCACAAATATTGATGAAATTATTAGTACACTTACATTAACTCATAATCATCATAAGAAAATTGGGTTTGCGAAAAATAAGTTTTATGATTACGAGGAAACTCTCAAAAAAGATTTAATACACACAGCATATATTTGCGATATAATGCGTGATGCTTTAAAAAATAACGAATTCCAAGTATACCTTCAACCTAAAAATAATATTAAAACAAAGGCAATTTGCGGGGCAGAGGCATTAGTTAGATGGAAAAGACCAGATGGAAGTTTTATATATCCTAATGACTTCATACCTATTTTTGAACAAGAAGGCTTTATTGTAGAGCTAGATAAATACATGCTTTCTAATGTTTGTGGTATTATTAAGCGTTTTCTTTTACAAGGATATAGAATACCAATTTCTATAAACTTTTCAAGGCTACACATGCTTAATAAAAACTTTACTTTAGAACTTAAAGAAATCACTGATTCTTTTGGTATCCCACATGAATTAATTGAAATAGAAATGACCGAAACTTCGATGATGGAAGATATTGAATCATTTAAAAATCTTTCATTAGATCTACATAACAAAGGCTTTTCTCTTTCAATTGATGATTTCGGTGCAGGTTATTCATCATTCGACCTGCTATCAGATTTAGATTTTGATATATTAAAAATCGACAAGAGCCTACTTGCAGAAGCTCACCACTCGCAAAAAAGACAATTAGTTTTAAAAACTATTGTAGACATGGCAAAAAACTTATCTTTAAAATCAGTTTGCGAGGGAGTAGAAACTGCTGAACAATTAAAGATACTTGAGGATATGGGATGTGATATTGCCCAAGGATACTTCTTCTCAAAACCTATACCAAATGAAGAATTTGATAGTTTACTAAATTTTTAATTTACAAAAAAACTACAAGGAACAGCTAAATCTATTCCTTGTAGTTTTTAATTATTTTGAAAATATTAGTTCACCATCTTTATATGTTTTTAAGACAGTTATTTTATCTATATCTTCTTTTTTAACATCTAAAATATTTTTATCTAAAATCACAAAGTCAGCTTTTTTACCTACCTCTATACTTCCTTTTGTATCTTCTTCAAAATATTGATACGCTGCATTTATTGTTATTCCTTTTAATGCATTATAAACAGATATACACTCATCCTGATTTAATTTTGTGCCATTTATACTTGTTCGTGTAACTGCTGATTTAATTGTTTCGAGCATATTAGGCATTATAACTGGGGAATCTTGATGGAAAGTATACATTATTCCTTTTTGAATGGCAGAATTTACTGCTGAAATATTTTCTGCTCTTTCTTTTCCGAAATTTTCAATATGAATATCTGCCCAGTATTTTGTATGTGCTATAAAAAAGCTGGTTATAATATTCAATTCTTCAACTTTGTCCATCTGATTTTTTGCAAGCAATTGAGCGTGTATCATAACTGGGCGAATAGTGCTTTTTCTTTTATCTAAGGCTTTTTCATAGCATCTAATCATCTGCTCACAAGCTGCATCTCCATTGCAATGAACTAGGATTTGAATATTTTCATCCACCGCATATTTAAAAAATTCTATAACCACTTCATCTTTAAATATTGGATAGCCAAAGTAGTCTTTATCATCCATATAACTTTCTCTCATCCAAGCTGTTCTGCCTTGAGGTGAGCCATCTAGAAAAAGCTTATACCCACCTATTCTAAAATTATTTTTATATTCTTTATAATTTTGATATTCCTTATCCATCAATTGTTTATTTTCAGTTACATCAATATATGCAACTGTATCTAAAAACAGTGCTTTTTTGTTACAATAATTTTCCAGTATTTTAAAATCTTCACCTTTTACAGCACCATCTTGCGCCATTGCAATTCCAAAGCTTGCATATATATTTTGAGCTTTTTTTATTAAATTAATTAAGCTTGTTTCATCTGGACCTTGCATTGAAAATGCAACTTTCATAAATGCTGTTTCTTCTAAATATCCAGTTAGTTTTCCATTTCCATCCTTTTGAATTACACCACCTTCAGGCGATATAGTGTTCTCATTTATATTAAATAGCTTTAGTCCTTTAGAATTTAAAACTCCCATATGCCCTGATTTATGCGAAATTAAAACAGGATTTTTTATTTTATCAAGCTGTTTTACACTAGGATGCGCCTTTTCAATTAAAAAATTATTATCATAGCCAAACCCTGTTATCATATCAGTATCATTTAAATTATTATCAATTTTAAATTTTTCTAATTTATTTACTATATCTTCAAAGCTTTTAGCATCATTCAAATCTGCAACTGCTAAAAGTTTTGCATAGCTTGGCATATGTGAATGAGCATCTATAAAAGCTGGCAGTAAGGTTTGACCTTTTAAATCTATAACTTCATCATAATTCTCTTTATTATTAAGATTTAAAAACTCACCCACAAAAATTATTTTCCCATTTTCAATTATCACGCAATCAACTATTTTTTCATTATCCATCGTGATAATATTTCCATTTTTAAATATTTTTTTCATATTTTTATACATCCTTTCTTTTTACTATCCTTAGCCTTACTCAGCTAATCCGAACACATTTGATAATCAAAGCTTATCGTAAATTATTTATATTATAATAATTTTTAATGTTAGTTTAGTGATAAAAAAATCCACCTTAATCGGTGGATTTTAATTAACTTTGTGAATACTCTTCTTCTTGTGGATTTTCTTCTATTTCATTATCCTGCTTAGGTTTTTGCATTTGTTCATTTTCTTTTTTATTATAATTTAAAAAATAAACATAAATTCCAACTATTGCCTCGTAAACTTCTGTTGGCACGGGTGAGCCTAGTTCTAGCTGTGTTAAAATAGTTGAAAGGGAGTTATCTTCATACACTGGAACTTTATTTTCTCTTGCTACTTCAACTATTTTTTCAGCTAAATGCCCCATCCCTGATGCAACAATTATAGGTGCAACATCTTTTTTTTCATCATAGCTTAAAGCTACTGCTTTTTTATTTAACATATTATTAAATTGAGACATTTATTGAGTTCTTCCTTTCAAATATTTTTGGGAAAGCTGCTGAAACTGGAATTGATTCTTGAGTTGTGTCAACAAACATTTCAACTGGAGTTATTCCATATGAAGATATTAATTTAACTATATCTTCCCTAACTTTTTTAATATCCTGCTCTAGTGCAGTAGGACAGCTAATTTGCATTTTCATATTCCCATCTTGATATATAAAGAAAACATCAAAAAAGCCCATCTCTTCAATATCGAATTTAACAAGTCCTTGAATCATTTTTCCAAGCCCTCGCTCTTTATGATCTTTTTGAGCATCTGGGTCAATCCAAGTTTGTGCAAACATTAATTTACCATCAATATTAAGTGGAAGCATTGTGTGAATAACTGGCATATACACACTTTCATTTAATAAAACTGCCTGCATTAAACTTTGAAAAACAGCTTTTTCCTCTTGAGAAGAATTCATTCCCTCTTTTATAACTTCGGTTAAGCCGTCTGCCCATTTTTGCTTTCTTTTAGCCTTCATAAAATCTGTATTTTCTAAAACTTGCATTAAAACAGCTGGATCAAAGTTTTTAAATGCTGCTTGCATACCTTGAAATTTTAAAAGGCTTTCAAAAGCCTCTTGAACTCTTGAAGGTAATCCGTTTTCTAGTTTTGCTATATAATTTCCAAGTAAAGCCGAGTTTTCTCTTAAAAAACCTCTATCATTCATTTTAGTGATATAGCTATTCAAAAATGGAAGAATACTATTTTTTAGTAATTGAGAATTTTTTAAAGCTCCATCACCATTTTCTGAAACATTAATTAGCTGAGCTAATAATTTATCAAAGTTTTCTCTTTGGCTTGGAATTAATGCAAATCTTAAATTACCTAGTATATTATGGATATTATTCATTGTATGAGTATTTTCTGCCATATCAACATATCTTCGTAAAAAATCAAGTATTCCTGTTTTTAATTCAACAGAATTTGTATTATCCATAACCTGTTTTAAAACTTCAAAAAATGCTCCAGTGAGTTTTACACTTAAACTAGTTTGATCTTTTAAAAATGCCGTTAAATCTTCGCCCGACATCGACACCATATTTAAGTATTCTGCAATTTTTCCTGAATATCCGTCTTGAAGGCCGGATTGTGCTAGGGTGGCAAATTTTTCAAAGAATAATTTGGCAAACTCATCCGTCATTCCATTAAGATTATTTATCTGCGACATAAAATTTCCATAATTTGTTTCATATCTAAATTTTAGAGCAGCGTCTGTTTCCTGTCCTAGTGCGTCATTTCTAGCATCAGGCTTTACAACCTTATCAGGCGCAACTGGAGATTGCACCGAAGGGTCTAGTGGTCTATTTGTTGGGTTTTTAACCTGATTTTGGGCCTCATATCCTGCTAAAGGAGTAGTTACTTTTAAAATATTTGACATTTTATCACCTTTTTGAAAAATTTTTATTCCATTTATCAACTTTTTATATTATAATATAATTATAATTATTTTACCATAAGCAATTTATGGTTGCAATTATTTTTTATATAATTAGAAAAGGTGGTAGGAAACTAGCTATGGAAAATGTTAATGAAACTCTTTTAGCCACATATCTTTATGAAACAAACACTCTACTATCAGAACTTGATGAATTACTTTTAAGAGCTGAACAAGAGGGTGATTTCTCTGTGGATGATGTGAACGCAATTTTTAGAACTATGCATACTATTAAAGGTTCTTCTGCAATGATGGAATTTCAGCCTTTGATGGAACTCTCTCACCATATTGAAGATTTATTCTTTGAAATCCGTGAGAATGGAACAGGTATATTCAACGAAGACCAAAAAGGAGTGCTATTCAATCTTTTATTTAAATGTACTGATAGATTATGTCAAGACATTGAAAAGGTTGAAGCTAGTGAAAGTTTAGTAAACGATATTGAACCTTTAATCAAGGAAATCGATAGCTTACTTCACGAAGTTAAAGGAGGAGGTAGCGTTCCTGCTTCAAAATCTTCAGCTTCCGAAGAAGAGCATTCAATTGATCCAAATTTCACTAGTGATTATCCTTTCTATTTACACATTCTATTCGATGAAGATTGTGGAATGGAAAATGTTAGGGCATTAATTGTAACTAATGCTCTAAAGGAATTATCAGTAGATTTGGCTATTTATCCAAGTGATATTGATTCTAATTCTGATACTGCTACATTTATTGCAAGTGAAGGCTTCTTTATTGGAATAAAAACAGAGGAAGACGTTGAGCTTAGTATTGGCGCACTTTCTTCAATTAGTAATATGCGTTCATACGAAGTAGTGGCAAATCCTGCATTTTTAGCACTTCAAGATGAATTAACTGGACAAACTCAATCTAAAATTATCGAAGAAACAAAGCCAAAAGAAGAAGTGAAAAAAGAAGAACCTGTAAAAGCACCAGAACCTACAAAAAAACCAAAACCTACTGGCGACACTAATGATATTTCAAATCAAATTAAAAATATAAATCAATCAAAACAAAGCTTAATTAGTGTAAAACTTGAAAAACTTGATAATCTAATGGCAATCGTTGGTGAAATTGTTATCACTGAATCAATGGTTGCAGCTTCGCCTGAGCTTGAAGGATTAAAATTAGATGCATTCTTAAAATCAACTCGCTCTTTAAGAAAATTAACTGATGATTTACAAGATATAGTTATGTCACTTCGAATGGTTCCTGTTTCTGGAGTTTTCCAAAAGATGAACCGTATTGTTAGAGATATGTCTAAAGCTTTAAATAAAGACGTTAAGCTAACAATCATCGGTGAAGAAACTGAAGTTGATAAAACAATTGTGGATTCAATTGGCGATCCAATTATGCATATCGTTAGAAATGCTATGGACCACGGAATTGAAAAAACTCAAGAAGAAAGAATCGCAGCTGGAAAAAATCCTCAAGGTGAGATTATTTTATCTGCTAAAAACACTGGTAGTGAAGTTATTATCCAAATTGAAAATGATGGCGCTGATATAAATACTGAAGCCATCCTTTCAAAAGCAGAACGAAAAGGCTTATTATCAAAATCACCTAGCGATTACACAGAACACGAAATCGTAAACTTTTTAACTATGGCTGGCTTTTCAACTAATAGTGAAGTTACTGAATATTCAGGAAGAGGCGTTGGCCTAGATGTTGTTAAGAAGAATGTTGAGTCTATTGGTGGTAATGTTACTATTACTAATAATAAAGGGGAAAACTTCTGTGTAACTCTAAAAATTCCATTAACTCTTGCAATTGTTAGTGGTATGGAAATTGCTTGTGGTGATGAAATATTTACTCTTCCAATTAATAATATTCGTCAATCATTTATCGCCAAAAATGAAGATATTATTTTAGATGTTGAAAATAATGAATTGATTTCATATATGGGTAATTTTTATCCTATTATTAGATTAAATAACACTTACGGCATCAAAAACTCTGCAACAAGTTTAGAAGATGGAATTTTAATTTGGGTTGATAGCTCAACTCGTTCATACTGCTTGTTTGTTGATAAATTAATTGGTGAACAACAGGTTGTTGTTAAGCCTTTACCTAGCTATTTAAATAATTTTGATATAAAACGCTCTGGTGTTAGTGGGTGTACTATTTTAGGTAATGGTAATATCAGCTTAATTTTAGATGTTGAGTCTTTATTTAGCTCAGCTAAATTAAAAAAAGAAGAAGTAGGAGGAAATTAATATGTCTGATCTTTTTAAAAAAATTGAAGAGCCAGAAGAAATAATCGAAAACGAAATAGTTACAGACAGATTTTTAACTTTTATGTCTGATGATATCGTATTTGGTATAAACACATTAAATGTTATAGAAATACTCGCAACTTTTAGCGTGAGAAGTGTTCCTATGGTGCCAGACTATGTTCGTGGACTATTAAATTTAAGAGGTCAAGTTCTTCCTATTATTGATATGCGTCTTCGCATGAAAAAGGATTTTGTTGAATATAATAGTGATACCTGTGTTATCGTGGTTGAATATGAGCAAAATTTAGTTGGGCTTGTTGTTGATAATGTTATCCAAGTTCAAACTATTGATACTTCAAAATCTTCTCCTATTCCAGTTCAAAACAAACAAGATATTACAAGTTCTATGATTAAATTAGAAGATGGAACCGTTGTGCTGATGATAGATTGTCAGGCACTTATTAGTGGAGTGTAATTTTAAATGCTAAAACAAGAATTAAACGTGCAAGATTTTAATAAACTAAAAGATTTTATTAAAATTAATTACGGTATAAATTTAGATGGTAAAATTCAGCTAGTTTCTAGTAGATTATCAAATTATATTATCGGCGAGGGATATTCTTCTCTTGTTGAGTATATTAATTATATAATAACTACTGATAATAAAGCCGATGTTTCTAAAATGCTAAATCTTTTAACAACTAATCACACCTATTATATGCGTGAATTTTCACACTTTGAGTATTTTAGCAAAACAGTTTTGCCATATCTTGAAACTAATAATAAAGATAAGGTTTTATCTATTTGGAGTGCTGGCTGTTCTTCTGGGGAAGAGCCATACACTCTTTCTATCCTATTAAAGGAGCATTTTAGCAAAAAAGGCGTTAGATGGGACACTAGGGTGCTGGCTACTGATATTTCGCAAAGAGCCCTTGAAAAGGCTAAAAAAGGGATTTACACAGCTGAGGGCTTAAAAGATATGCCACCTGAATGGGTTGAAAAATATTTTATTCCATCTGCTGATAAAAAGTTTTACACTATTTGCCCTGAAATTCGCCAAAATGTTATTTTTAAAACATTTAATTTAATGGAGCCTATTAGTTTCAAAAAGAAATTCGATGTTATCTTTTGTAGAAATGTTATGATATACTTTGATAAAGAAACTAGGGATAGCTTAGTTAATAGGTTTTATGGTGCAACCAATTATGGTGGTTATCTCTTTATTGGAAATAGCGAAACCGTGGCACTTGATACAACTGAATACAAATGGGTTATGCCATCTGGATACAGAAAAATTAAATAAAGGCTGGCTAATAATTTTTATGTCTAATAATTTAAAAAATTTAGAAAACACAATAATAGCAATCGGCGCTTCAACTGGTGGCACAGAAGCTATTTTAAGTGTTTTAAAAAATCTACCTAAAAATATTCCACCTATTGTCATCACTCAGCATATGCCTGAAGGGTTTACTGAGCAATACGCACAAAGAATAAACTCTAAATGTCAATTAAATGTTAAAGAAGCAAAGCACGGAGAGTTTCTTATTTCTGGAAATGCTTATGTTTCCCCAGGTGGAGATTTTCATACTAAGGTTTTAAAAATAGGTGATAATTATCAATTAGCACTTATAAATTCACCTAAAGTTTCAGGTCATAAGCCTAGCGTTGATGTTTTATTCTCTTCTGTTGCAAAATCAGCCAAGGAAAACTCTATTGGAATTATTCTAACTGGTATGGGTGAAGATGGTGCAAGCGGACTTTTAGAAATTAAAAACGCTGGAGGATATACTATCGGACAAAACAAAGAAAGCTGTATTGTTTATGGTATGCCAATGATGGCAAAGAAAAAAGGCGCTGTTTTAATGGAAACTGATTTAGCACTTATTCCAAGCTTAATTTTAAACTACCTAAAAAAGATCTCTTAAATAAAATTAATTAAAAAACTACAAGATATAGCTTATTTGCTTATTTCTTGTAGTTTTATTTTTAATCTATATGAATAAAAATTCTCTTTTGAGTAAAAAAGATTACTCAAAAGAGAATTTGTTATAATATAAATAATTTACACTTCGTTTTGATTATTTACTCGAGTTTTATTTGCCTGCAAAGAGAGTATCACAGGCAAATCGCTAAAGCGATTACATAAAACATCGTTAATATGTTAATTATATAAATAATTATAAAGCGTTTACATATTCTTGAGCGAATGTAACAGCGTCAATTAAAGCATTTGATGTAACTGTAACACCAGATACAACGTCTGTTTCGCTACCATTTGTAGTTAATGAAGTAATAAACTCACTACCTTCAACAACGATTTCAGCACCGTAATCAGCTGATTCAACGTGATCTCTAACTGAAACTGAAGCGACTGTTTTATCTGCATTAAATGTAACGTGTGTTTCAATTTCTCCGCCGTAACCTTGAGTTACAACTTCAACTTTGATTGTTCCATCTTCGTTTTCTGTATGTGTTACAACACCTTCAAAAATTTCACCGTGAATTGCAACATAAGCCATTCTTTGGAAATCTCCAACGAAAGTGATTGTTGCACCAGCGATAACATCTCTTGAAGCTATATCATCACCTGATTGGTTAACAGTTTTGAACATTTCATAAACATCTTCTAATGTCATATTATTTGCTAATATGTAATCTTCGATAGCTTGGATTTGTTCGCCATAGCTTCTACCACCAGCAACACCGTTAAATGATACTCTATTAGTTCCAGCTACATAAGCACCATCAGCATATAATCCGTGTAGTGCAACTAAATCTTTAACTAAAGTTTCTTCTGTTACAGCTTCTGCACCTGTTTCTTGAGCTAGAGCATTGTAAGCTATTAAAGCTTTATCCATAGCAACAGCATCAGTACCACCTGTTGCATCATTAACAAATGTTAAATCAGCAAAAGTTAACTCATCTGTTAATTCTTCTGCACTAGCTGATACCATAAATTGAGCAGCTGCACCTTCAGCATAAGCAGGATCGTATCCGTAAGCTGATAATTTAGTTAGAGTTAAAACTCCGTCAACTTCTTCAATTGTTGCATCTGAGATATTCATTAAATAGCCCATAATATCAGTTTTTGAGTATTCGCCATCTGTTCCTTTATTACGAATTACATCGAATTCTAATTCTGTAATAATTCCATCAGTTGTTGTACCATTGAAAATAAATGTGTCATTTTTAGGGTTACCACTTGAAGTAGTACCTTTCATTTCATATTCTGTTTCAAATGTTTCCACAACTGCCTCTGTTGTTGTAGTTGTTTCTTCTGTTTCTGTTTCTGCTTCTGTGCTTGAACAAGCAACTAAAGATGCAGATAATGCTGCGATTAGCATTAGTGAAATAAATTTTTTCATCTTGTCCTCCGAATAATTTTCGATATTAAATACTCGTTAAATATTTTTTTAACAAGCTTAGTTAGTATATCATAAAGAAATTATCGATTCAAGATAATTTTCGGTATTTTTCCTGCGAAATTCTGTAAATTATTTCAATTTTAGGCATTTTTTATGTAAAACATCTATAAGTATCGCTCCAAGTGGTGCTGTTATAAGAATTGAAACCACTGATATTGTGAGTATCAGCTCTCCGCTTTCTAATCCTAAGGCAAGTGGAAGCCCGCCAATAGCAGCTTGAACTGTTGCCTTTGGAAGATATGAAATGGCGCAAAACAGCCTTTCCTTTTTATTTAAATCCGAACCTATACAGCTTATAAAAACTCCTAGCATTCTAAATATTGAAACTGATAAAATCAAAACAACACTTAAAATCCCTGCATAAGATAAATACTCAATATTAACACTTGCACCAACTAATGTAAACAGAATAACCTCAAACCCAACCCATAGTTTTGAAAATTTTGCAGATAACCTTGGCGCTAATTTATTATTTTTTATTGAAATTACACCACCAATAACCATAATTGATAAAAGGGCTGAAAATGATATATAGGATTTTAATATTTCTTCAATAGAAACAAGCATAAACGCAGTTGCTAAAATAATAATAATTTTATTAGTATCTCTTATATTCATCTTTTTAAAGAAAGCATCGAAAATTAATCCTATTATAATCCCTACTAATATCCCTAAAATAATCGAAATTGGAGCTTTAAATATATCGCTAGTTTTAGCGCTACCATCTAATAAAAGGCTAGAAAAAACGCTAAACAAAACAATTACAAATACATCATCAACTGATGCGCCTATCATAATCATTTGTGGAACGCCTTTATCTTTTCCATATCCTTCTTCGATTAAACTAAGCATTTTAGGAACTATAACAGCTGGAGATACTGCTGCAATAACACTTCCTAAAAGCGCAGCTTCAAGATAAGAGATATTAAATAAGATTGGCGCTATCAAGGTTGTTGCTAATATTTCAATTACAGCTGGGATAAAGCAAATTAAAAATGCTGTTTTCCCAGATTTTTTTAATTGATTAAAATCTAAATTCAGCCCTGCCCTAATTAAAATAATAATCAAAGCAATTTGACGTAAATCCGATGATATTAAAAGTAATTTTTCATCAAGCACACCTAAAACTGATGGCCCTAAAATAATCCCAGCAATTATCATTCCAATCAGTGGTGGCAATTTTATAATTTTAAAAATTTTTCCTAATATTATTCCTAAAAGCAATATTAATGATAGCGATAATAACATTTTTTCTCCTAAATAAATAGATTTTATAATAATTATATATCAATATCTTAATTTTTGCAAATTTGTGCACAAAAAAACTTCCCTATTTAAAGGGAAGTTTTTTGTTTTTATAATTCGCTATTGCTTAAACCAATTCAATGATTGCCATTTCTGCTGCGTCACCACGACGAGGACCAATTTTGATGATTCTTGTGTAACCACCATTGCGGTCTGCGTAGTTTGGAGAAATTTCGTCAAAAACTTTTTTAGCTACATCTTGTTTTGTGATATAGCTATACACTTGACGTCTAACGTGTAGTGTATCTGTTTTGCCGAGTGTAATCATTTTTTCAGCCACCGATCTAACTTCTTTTGCTCTTGTAACTGTAGTTTCAATTTTACCATTTTCTAGTAAATATGTTACCATAGCTCTCATCATAGCTCTGCGGTGGTCGCTGGTTCTGCCTAACTTTCTTTTACCTGGCATGTGAGTCACTCCTTTACTTTATGGACTATTCTTCTTCTTTTGGAAATTTATAGCCTAGAGAAGCTAATTTATGCATAACTTCTTCAAAGCTCTTTCTTCCTAAGTTTCTAACTTTCATCATTTCGCTTTCAGTTTTATTCACTAGATCTTCTACTGTATGAATACCTGCGCGTTTTAAACAGTTGAATGAGCGTACTGATAAATCAAGATCTTCAATAGTCATTTCTAATGTTTTCTCTTGTGTAGTTTCATCTTTTTCAACCATTTTAGGAAGTTCAACATCGTTTGATAAACCAACGAACAGATTTAAGTGTTCTATAAGAATTCTAGCACCAATGCTCATTGCTTCATTTGCATTAATAACACCATTGGTCCAAACTTCAACTGTCAATTTATCATAGTCAGTGATTTGTCCAACACGAGTGTTTTCTACAGAATAGTTTACCTTTAAAACTGGTGTAAAGATACTATCGACTGGTAATACACCTAGTGTTGAGTGTTCTTGTGATTTTTTAGATTTATCAACCGGTATATATCCTCTACCTCTATCGAAAGTTAGCTCCATAATTAAGCTTGCTCCCTCACTTAAGGTTGCTATATGCCAATCTGGATTTAGAATTTCGATATCAGAGTCTGCCTCTATTGATGACGCAGTAACAACGCAAGGACCAGTAGCATTAATTCTAACTGTCTTTGCTTCTTCACTGTATAATTTTGCTGTTACACCTTTAACATTTAAAACTATTTCAGTCACATCTTCTTTGATGCCGCTTACATAAGTGAACTCATGTAAAACGCCATCAATTTTAATGTTTGTTACAGCCACACCAGGTAGAGATGAAAGAAGGATTCTTCTTAAAGAATTTCCAAGTGTAGTTCCAAAGCCTCTTTCAAGTGGCTCCACAACGAACTTGCCATAATGACCATCTTCTGATACTACTGCTGTTTCTATTTTTGGTTTTTCGATTTCTATCATTTTTAAACCCTCCTAAATTACAACTAAGGCTGCTAAACTTATGCATTCCCGATGCTGGGGGTGGGTTATTTTGAGTAAAGCTCAACTATTAGTTGTTCATTAACATCAAAGTCTAGCTCTGCTCTTACTGGTCTTGCTACAACTTTGCCTTCAAATGAGGCTTTTTCTCTTTTTAAGAATGAAGGAGTTATTTTATCTCCGTTTACTTCTAAAAGATTTTTAAATTTAGTTGTTTGCTTTGATTTTTCGCAAACACTTACAACATCGCCAACTTTTACTGAGTATGAAGCGATATCAACTTTTGAGCCGTTTACAAGGAAATGACCATGACTTACAAGTTGTCTTGCTTCTCTTCTTGTGCTAGCAAAGCCTAATCTGAATACAACGCTGTCTAGTCTTAACTCTAAAAGTTCTAATAAAACTTCACCAGTAATACCATGAGCTTTTTCAGCTCTTTCATAGTATTTTCTGAATTGTTTTTCTAAAACTCCGTAAACAAATTTAACTTTTTGTTTTTCGTTAAGCTGAATTCCGTATTCACTTTGTTTTCTTCTGTTTGGTTTTGGGTTTCTTTTAGTTTCTTTGTGAATGCCTAAAACTGTAGGAGAAATACCTAGAGTTTTGCATCTTTTTAAAATAGGTGAGCTATTTTTTGCCATTTTCAGTAATCCTCCTTATATGCGTCTTCTTTTTGGTGGACGGCATCCGTTGTGTGGTATTGGAGTAACATCTTTAATCATATTTACTTCTAATCCAGCTGCTTGTAGAGCTCTAATAGCTGATTCTCTACCTTGACCTGGACCTTTTACATACACTTCAACTGTTTTCATGCCGTGTTCCATTGCTGCTTTAGCTGCTTGCTCAGCAACTAGTTGTGCAGCGTATGGAGTCGCTTGTCTTGAACCTTTAAATCCTAGACCGCCTGCACTCGACCAAGAAATTGCATTGCCTTGAATATCAGTAATTGTAACAATTGTATTGTTAAATGTAGACTGAATATGAGCTGCACCGCGCTCAATGTTTTTACGCTGTACTCTTTTACGAGTAGCTGTCTTTTTAACTGCCATTTAGCACATGCCTCCTTATTTCTTTTTGTTAGCAACAGTCCTTTTTGGACCTTTTCTAGTTCTAGCGTTAGTTTTTGTTCTTTGACCTCTAACTGGTAAACCTTTACGGTGTCTAACACCACGGTAGCAACCAATTTCAATTAGTCTTTTGATATCTAATGCTGTTTGTCTTCTAAGATCGCCCTCAACTGTTACATTTTGTGCTTCTATTTGTTCTCTTAATGCCTGTACTTCGTCATCTGTTAAATCTTTTACCCTTGTGTCTGGATTTACTCCAGCTTTTGCAAGTAATTTGTGTGAAGTAGATAAACCTATACCATAAATATAAGTTAGACCTATTTCAACTCGCTTTTCTTTTGGTAAGTCAACACCTGATATACGAGCCATATACAGTACCTCCTGTTAGTATAACTGTCAATTAACCTTGACGTTGTTTGTGTTTTGGATTTGTGCAGATTACCATAATGCGACCGTGGCGTTTGATAACCTTGCATTTTTCGCACATTGGTTTAACGGATGGTTTTACCTTCATAATCGTAACCTCCTCATAAATGCTGTTTATTTAGAGCGCCATGTAATGCGCCCTTTTGTTAAATCGTAAGGTGACATTTCAACTGTTACCTTATCGCCGGGTAATATTCGAATGAAATTCATTCTAAGTTTTCCTGAAATGTGAGCTAACAAACGGTGACCATTTGCAAGTTCCACTTGGAACATAGCATTCGGCATTGCCTCAATTACTGTTCCTTCAACTTCAATTACATCATCTTTAGCCATGTATTCCTCCTAAAAAGATAAAACTATTAATAGCTTTTTTTAGATGCTTATTATACTTTCTAGCTTCTTTGTGTATGTTATAATCAGTGATTAATATATGTTTTATCTTTTTCTTTTTAGGATTTTCGATTTTTCGAATATCTCCATCTGAAAGATAAACATAATCACCTTTTAGCTCAACAACACAGAAATAACTATCTTTATCTCGCCCTTTTAAAGACTTTACTACGCTTCCTATTTCTAGTTTCATAATAAATCCTCTATGGCAGAGTTAAAATCACTGGACCTTGCGATGTTATCGCTACTGTATGCTCAAAGTGAGCAGAAAGTTTTTTGTCCAAAGTTTTAACAGTCCAGCCATCAGGCAAAACTTTTACTTGATGTGTGCCTTCGTTTATCATAGGCTCAATTGCAATTGTCATGCCAGGAGCAAGCCTTACGCCTCTTCCAGCAGTTCCTACATTTGGAACTTCTGGTTCTTCGTGAAGATTTTTCCCTATTCCATGACCTATGAACTGACGAATAACACCGTATCCGTTTGCTTCTGCATGAGATTGAACTGCAAAGCTTACATCTCCAATTCTATTTCCTACAACACATTTCTCTATTGCAAAATCTAGACATTCTTTAGTAACTTTTAGCAGTCTTAATGCAGCTGGTGATACTTCTCCTACTGTAAAAGTATAAGCATTATCACCGTGAAAGCCATTTATATTAGCTCCCACATCAACGCTTACAATATCGCCATTTTTAATAATGGTCTTTTTAGAAGGAATGCCGTGTATAACTTCATCATTGATGGAGATACAAGCACTCCCTTTAAAGCCACCATAACCTAAGAATGATGGTTTTGCACCTTGCGATATTATAAAATCGTGTATAATTTTATCAAGCTCATAAGTGCTCATTCCTGCTTTAATATTTTCGCCAGCTACTTTTAGCGCCTGAGCACTAATTTTCCCAGCTAGCTTCATTTTTTCAATATCAGCTGCGTTTTTAATATTAATCACAGTTTTAAACTCCTAATGCTGTTAAAATTGAATTAGTTATTTCACTAACCTTGCCTATTCCAGAGATATTAATGTATTTTCCTTGCTCTTTATAATAGTCTTGTAGTGGTGATGTTAATTTATGATAATTAACAAGTCTTGCTTTAACTGTTTCTGGCTTATCATCATCTCTTACAAGAAGCTCTTTACCGCAAACATCGCAAATTCCTTCTACTTTAGGCTTTTTATAAAGTGTGTGATATGAAGCACCACATGAGCAAACTCTTCTTCCGCTAACGCGAGAGATTATTTCTTCATCTGAAACATCAATGTTCACAGCTTTATCAATTCTAATACCCATAGTATCAATGGCTTTGGCTTGTGCGATAGTACGAGGAACTCCGTCTAAAACAAATCCGTTTTGAGCGTCGCTTTCGTTTAATCTATCTTTTATTATTCCGATGATAACATCATCTGGAACTAAATCACCAGCGTCCATAAAAGCTTTAGCTTTTTTGCCAAGCTCTGTGCCATCTTTAATAGCAGCACGCAGGATATTACCTGTTGAGATAGTTGGAATATTTAATTTTTCGCAGACAACTTCTGCTTGAGTGCCTTTGCCGGCGCCTGGAGCACCTAGTAAAACAATGTTCATTTTATGACCATTCCTTTCTAGAATTTAATTTTAAAATAAAATATAAATTCTATTAACTCCTAAAACCTATTTATTATTCTAAGAAACCTTTATGGTGTCTCATAACCATTTGGCTTTCTAGCTGTCTTGCAACTTCTAGAGCAACACCTACTACGATAATTAGAGATGTACCACCAAGCTGGATATTTGTACCTGTTACATTACCTATAAAGATAGGGGAAATTGCAACAACTACTAAGAACATTGAACCGATAAATGTGATTCTTTTAATAACATTTTGAATAAATTCTTCTGTATTTTTACCTGGTCTAAATCCTGGGATTGTACCATTGTTTTTACGAAGATTATTCGCAATTTCGATTGGGTTATATTGAGTTTGAACATAGAATGTGTTAAATCCGAATATTAAGAATCCGTAAACAACAGCATATATTATTCCATCGTAATTAAATAGTTGTAAGAAATTTGTCCAGAACTCACTTTCAATCTGGAAGAAACTAATAATAGTTCCTGGAAGACTTACTATTGCACCTGCAAAGATGATTGGCATAACACCAGACATATTTACTTTAATTGGTAAAAATGTGTTTTGTCCGCCCATCATTTTTCTTCCAACAACACGTTTTGCGTATTGGATTGGAATTCTTCTTTCACCATTACTTAATATTACTGCAAATGCGATTGCAAGAACAGTTAGTATTAATAAAATAGGAACTAAGAAGAAGTTTTGTGTTACTTGATTTTCAACTGCATCTACTAGTAAACCATACATCATAGCAGCAGCGCCAGGTAATCCTGAGATAATACCTGAGAAAATGATGATTGAAATACCGCTTCCGATACCTTTTGCATCAATTTGTTCACCAAGCCACATAACAAGCATTGTACCTGCTAAGAATACTAGAATGATAACTACAGCTGTAAATATTCCTTCAAGCCCATCTGTGTAGCTAAGAGCATTTTGAGCTCTTAATACATAGTAGTACATGATAGCTAATAAAGTACCAATACCTGCACCTACATATCTAGTGATTTTTGCTATTTTCTTTCTACCTTCTTCGCCTAGTTTTGATAGCGTTTCTAAATAAGGAATCGCTATTGTTAATAGTGTCATAATGATAGAAGCATTAATATAAGGAATAACCCCTAAAGCGAATAGAGTAACATTTGCAAAAGCGCCGCCGCTAAGCGTGTTTAGGTAGCTAAACATAAAGTCGTCGCCTGATCCTACCATAGCTTGTATTGCAGCTGGATTAACAAAAGGAACTGGTATTTTAGCACCTATTCTGTAAACTACGATAATCATTAAAGTGAAAATGATTTTTTTACGAAGTTCTTGTATTTTCCACGCATCTTTAAAAATTTTAAGCACTCTATTTCACCTCAGCTTTCCCGCCTGCTTTTTCGATTTTCTCTTTAGCAGTAGCAGTAAAAGCTTTAAGCTCAACAGTTAAAGGTTTAGTTAATTCACCATTACCTAAAACTTTGATACCATCTTCAACTTTTTTTACTAGTCCGCTAGCTACAACAGCAGCTTCATCTACAACACTGCCCGCTTCAAATCTCTCTTCAAGATCACTAATTTTAATTGTAGCGTATACTGTTGCGAAAAGTGAGTTGTTAAAACCGATTTTAGGAAGTCTTCTTTGTAGTGGTAATTGACCACCTTCAAAGCCTGCCTTTTTAGCGCCTGAACGAGCTTTTTGACCTTTGTGGCCAAAGCCTGCAGTTTTACCGTTACCACTTCCGTGACCACGGCCTTTTCTTTTAGCAGCTTTTTTAGAACCAGCTGCTGGTTTTAGTTCATGAAGCATCATATTGTGCACCTCCCTGTTTATTAGTTAGTAACTTTTACAAGGTGTGAGATTTTATTAATCTTACCTTTAGTTGCAGCGTTATCAGGCTGAGTAGTTACATCACCAATTTTTTTAAGACCTAGTGCAGCTGCACAATCTTTTTGATTTTGTAAACGTCCTGCTAAACTTCTTACTAATTTAATAGTAACTGTACCATTAGCTTCTGCTTTTTTAGCAGCTGGTTTTTTAGCAGCTGGCTTTTTAACAGCAGTTTTTGTAGCTTTTGGTTTTTCTTCGCCTTCTGCTTTTTTAGCAGCTGGCTTTTTAGTAGCTGTCTTTTTAGCAGCTGTTTCACCTTCAGCTTTTTTAGCTGCTGGTTTTTTTGTTGTTTTCTTAGCAGGAGCTTTTTCTGCTAATTCATCTTTTT
>CAZGFY010000009.1:0-63306 GCA_964525015.1 uncultured Oscillospiraceae bacterium | reverse complement strand
GAAGTAAGTTCACAAGAAGAATCTTCAAGCGAAGTAAGTTCACAAGAAGAATCTTTAAGCGAAGTAAATTCACAAGAAGAATCTTCTAGCGAAGTAAATTCACAAGAAGAATCTTCTAGCGAAGTAAGTTCACAGGAAGAATCTTTAGCTGATGTGACCTCACAAGAAACACAAGAGCCAGCTCCAGAAGAAACTCAAGAAGTAATTGTTTCTGAAAATAATGAGGGCGAAGTTACTCCTTCGGGGATGTCGTATAAGCCAATGAGCTTAACTCTTACACAAACCTCAACACAAACTAATAGCGAAGAAATTATAAACACAGATGATACATTAACACAAGATACAAACACAAATGTAGTAAAAGAAACAATAGTAGAATCTCAAGTGTTTACTTTTGATGCAAAACTTGGCGGATTAATTAATCTAACTATGTTTAATAAACCTTCTGAAACAGGCGAATATCTAGCAGTTATGCCAACTCTTTTTGAGGGAGTAACTGTTAGTGGAATTAGACTTGCGAATTTTCCAGAAATAAAAACTACGGATATTGAAGGATTAGAAACCTTTGAGATTCCAAGCGAAGTTTTAACAGAAGATGGGAAATACACGGTAGAAGTTGATTTTACATTTGATGAGAAAACTTATACTGCAAGCTTTACTCATATCTTAAATGAAGAAACACAAACATTCTCACTTACTGATCTTCCAGGCAATGGTAGCCCAGCGGATCCATATATAATTAAAGTAGGACAAAAAGCAACAATTTACTTTAATTTTAATGATCATGATAAGGCTCATCTTTATGGAAGTAATTTAGAAAGTATGAGTAAAAGCCATTGGGCATATAATGTTAGCGAAACTGGAACATATAATGATAAAAATGTTGCAACTATATCTGTGGGAAGTTTAAATGGTTTAGAATCAGAAATCACCATCACAGGT
Source organism: uncultured Oscillospiraceae bacterium (assembly GCA_964525015.1). Taxonomy (GTDB): domain Bacteria; phylum Bacillota; class Clostridia; order Oscillospirales; family Ruminococcaceae; genus RGIG3102. Next base: position 62,364 of record CAZGFY010000009.1, on the reverse strand, counting down.
AAGGGAGCAGGATATGTTGTACTAAGATATACTTTAAATGGATGGACATATCACGAATATGTTTTAATCCAAGAAGATAAAGTACCAGAAGATTATAAAACACCTCCAACAGTTGAAGGAATTAATCCAGGTGAAGTTAGTATAGATAAATCATCTTATTGGGTTGATTCTAGCTTAGGTCAAGCTAATATTGAATTTTCACTTCAAGGTGTTCCTGTTAGTTCAGGCTCAGATGTTATTGTTGTATTAGATAGAAGTGGAAGTATGGCAGAAGATGGAATTTGGGGAACAGCTAAAAATGCAGTTTCAAACTTAATTTCAGGCGTATTAAATTCTGAATATAATAGGGTTGCATTAGTTCCATTTAGTGGCTCAACAGCTATTGGAGAAGATATTGTTCCTGACACGCATGCTCTAGACGTTTTAGGAAATGAACACTTTACAACAACTGCATCAAAACTAAACTCTGTAATATTGAACTTAGAATCAAAAGGTGGAACAAACTATACATCAGCATTAATGCAAGCGATAGAATTTGCTCATGCCAATACAGGTACTGGTAGACCACTACACGTTATCCTTGTTTCAGACGGTGAGCCTGGGGCAAAGGGTGGAGATTATAATTCTCTTGTGTGGAATGGTTCAGCACAAGCAACCCAGTTAAAATCAATGGGAGCAACTATTCATGCTGTTGCAATTAATAAAACTGGCGCTATTTCTCAAGGTGGTCAAAATCACTTACAAAATAACATTGCTACCGACGATGGTATATTCGTTGTAATTAATAATGAAAATCAATTAGATTCAGTACTTGGAGAGATTGAAAGTCAAATTAAATATGCCGCTTCAAATGCAGTTTTAACAGACGTAATTTCAGAAGAATTCACTATTGACTATGCAAGACTTCCAGGTGGTGTATTGCCAGAAGGAATGGTGTATGATGAAGCAACAAGAACTATTACAGTTGACGTTGGTATAATCAGTTCAGACGAAGAAATCATAACAATTCCAATTAAATTAATTGATACAACGATTGAAGAAGGAATTTATGAAACAAATGATTCTGCAAAATTAACATATATAGATGCATATGATAAGCCAGCAGAAAAAAATGATACAACACCAGCTGGAAATCCAGACATTGAAAAGCCAAGTTTACCAGTTGGTAAGGGCTATATTCATATTGAATACTACCTAGTTAATGATGCAGGCGAATTTATCAATGAAAGTGGTGCAGTAGTATCAAAAGAATTTGCAGTTAAATTAGAAACAGAATACTCATTTAATGGTAGTGAAAAACTAGATATGGGTAATTATGAAGTTGTTGGGCAAGATTTTATTCCAGCAGGATATGATATTTATTCAGCAAATTCAAGCTATCCAGATACACAAGAAAAATCAATTAGCGATAGCAATTTAAAGCAAACAGCAACGTTTTTAATTACAAAATCAGCTTTAGCAGAACATACAATCACATATTATGATGAAGATGGAACACAGTTAGCAGATTTAACTCCAAACACTTATTTAGAAGGTGTTGGAGCAACTCTTCCGAGCATTGAAGAAATGCAGGCTACTAAAAAAGGATACACTTTCCTTGGCTGGACAGCTACAAATGAAGAGAGTGATACAGCTTATATAGCAAGTATTTTAGAAACTGACTCTGGCAATAAAGAATTTTATGCAAACTGGCAAAAAAATGAAAGACCAGTAGAAGTTACAGCACCAGAAGCAGGTGGCGAATACAATGGTAATGAATATGAATTAAGCGTTGACGGATTAACGGAAAACGACGATGTTGAATACTCAACTGATGGTGGCGAAACTTGGAGCAAAACTCCACCTAGCGTTACAGATGTTGAAAATTCAACAGATGTAATTGTTAAAGTTACAAATCCAGCTTATGAAGATGTTATCATTGATACCGCAATAGTAGTTACACCAAAAGCAATTGAAATCGTGTTAAAAGATAAAACAATTAAATACGGTGAACCTACTCCAGTTTTTGAAATTGAAAGTATGACAGAGTTAGTTGGAGATGATACAATTGGCGAAACAGTTATCTATAAAGATGGCACACCTCCAACATCAATTGGAACATACACCGATAAAATTTCAGCTACTTACACAAATAACAGTAACTACAAAGTGACAGTTATAGATGCAACATTTACAATTGAAACAGGAGTAAGACCAGCTGGCTCTACTATAACAGCACCAGAAGCAGGTGGCGAATACAATGGCTCAGGATATGAAATTGAAGTTGGGGGAGCAAATCTTGCTGGTGATGAAATTTGGTATTCAGTAAATGGTGGTGAATTTACTAAAATTCCACCAAGCGTTACAGATGTTGAAGATTCAAAAACTGATATAGTTGTTAAAGTTACAAATCCAAACTATGAAGATGTAACAGTTGATACATCAATTATAGTTACAAAAAAAGCAGTTACAGTTTTTGTTAATGATGAAACAATCACTTATGGTGAGACTCCAGCATTTACAATAAACAATGTTACTGGATTAGTGGCAGATGAAGAATTAATCAATCTATCAGCGCATTATGATGGAGATACTCCTGAAAATGCTGATTTTTATGAAAATATGATTACTGCATCATTTACAGAAGATACAAACTATACAGTTTCTGTTGAAAGAGGCGACTTTACTATTAATAAAGCTTTAGTAAGACCAGATGTTTCTACTATAACAGCACCAGCCGCAGGTGGCGAATACAATGGTTCAGGGTATGAAATTGAAGTTGGAGGAGCAAATCTTTCAGATGATGAAATTTGGTATTCAGTAGATGGTGGTGAATTTACAAAAACTCCACCAAGCATTACAAATGTTGAAGATTCAACAAATAATGTGGTTGTTAAAGTTACAAATCCAAACTATGAAGACGTAACAGTTAGCACATCAATTATAGTTACAAAAAAGGCAGCTACTATCTATGTTGCAAATGAAAATATAAATTTTGGCGAAACCCCAAGTTTTAGTATCACTTCAGTAGCAGGACTTGTTGATGATAATGATTTAGGAAGCATTACAGCAAAATATGATGGAACACTTCCAACAGAAGTTAATGTATATACTGATATGATAGGTGCAGATTTTACAGAAAATAGCAACTATCTAGTTACAGTAGATAAAGGAACACTGACAATTTCTCGTTCAGCAAGACCAGCAGAATTAACAATTACAGCACCAGCAGTTAGCGGAGAATACAACGGCTCATTATATGAATTAGTTGTAAATGGCGCAACTCATAAGGATGATGAAGTTCAATACTCAATAGATGGTGGAAGCACATGGCAGGATACACCTCCAGCAGCTACTAATGTAAACGATAGCACAAATGTTATAGTTAAAGTTACAAATCCATCTTATGATGAAGTTAGAATTTCAACATCAATAACTGTAAGTCCAAAACCTGTTACTATTGAATTAAACAATGAAACAGTTGATTTTGGCGGAACTCCAAACTTTACTGTTAAAACACAGCCGGAACTTGTTAATGTAAATGATTTAGGTGAAATTACAGCGATTTATAAAGGAGTAGTGCCAACAGCAGTAGACACATATCCAGAAACAATAGATGCTGATTACACTGAAAATTCAAACTACATTGTTAGGGTTGTAAAAGGTGATTACACAATTGAAAAAGCAGTAAGACCAAGCGAATTAGATTCAAACGTTACAATTACAGATTACAATGAAAATTATGATGGATTAAATCATTCAATCGAAGTTAGTAGCACTTTAGATGGCGATACTTTTGAATACTCACTAGACGGAGTAATATTCTCAAAAGATAAACCAACATTTGCTAATGTTACTGATGAAACAACAATTTATGTTAAAGTAAGCAATCCAAGTTATGAAGATAAAATTTATGACACAGGTACAGTTACAATCACTCAAAAAGCAGTTACAATAGTTGTAGCAGATACTCAAATTCAATACGAACAAACCCCAAGTTTTAGTATCACTTCAGTAACAGGACTTGTTGATGATAATGATTTAGGAAGCATTACAGCAAAATATGATGGAACACTTCCAACAGAAGTTAATGTATATACTGATATGATAGGTGCAGATTTTACAGAAAATAGCAACTATCTAGTTACAGTAGATAAAGGAACACTGACAATTTCTCGTTCAGCAAGACCAGCAGAATTAACAATTACAGCACCAGCAGTTAGCGGAGAATACAACGGCTCATTATATGAATTAGTTGTAAATGGCGCAACTCATAAGGATGATGAAGTTCAATACTCAATAGATGGTGGAAGCACATGGCAGGATACACCTCCAGCAGCTACTAATGTAAACGATAGCACAAATGTTATAGTTAAAGTTACAAATCCATCTTATGATGAAGTTAGAATTTCAACATCAATAACTGTAAGTCCAAAACCTGTTACTATTGAATTAAACAATGAAACAGTTGATTTTGGCGGAACTCCAAACTTTACTGTTAAAACACAGCCGGAACTTGTTAATGTAAATGATTTAGGTGAAATTACAGCGATTTATAAAGGAGTAGTGCCAACAGCAGTAGACACATATCCAGAAACAATAGATGCTGATTACACTGAAAATTCAAACTACATTGTTAGGGTTGTAAAAGGTGATTACACAATTGAAAAAGCAGTAAGACCAAGCGAATTAGATTCAAACGTTACAATTACAGATTACAATGAAAATTATGATGGATTAAATCATTCAATCGAAGTTAGTAGCACTTTAGATGGCGATACTTTTGAATACTCACTAGACGGAGTAATATTCTCAAAAGATAAACCAACATTTGCTAATGTTACTGATGAAACAACAATTTATGTTAAAGTAAGCAATCCAAGTTATGAAGATAAAATTTATGACACAGGTACAGTTACAATCACTCAAAAGGCAGTTACAATAGTTGTAGCAGATACTTCAGTAGCTTATGGAGTAAATCCTGTATTTGGAATTGAAAGTATAACAGGACTTGTTAATGCAAATGATTTAGGTGGAATTACAGCTATCTACAAAGGATTAGTGCCAACAGCAGTTGACACATACCCAGAATCTATCGATGCTGATTACACTGAAAATGCAAATTACCTCGTTACAGTTGAAAAAGGTACTTTATCAATTGGAAAAGCAGCAAGACCAGCAGCAAATGAATATACAGTTACTGGATATGATGCGCCATACGATGGACAGGAACATTCAATTGAATTAAATGGAACTGAAATTTCAGGTGATGAAATTTGGTATTCATTAGACGGAGAAACATTCTCAAAAGATAAACCAACATTTACTAATGCAACAGAAACTCAAACAGTTTATGTTAAAATTACTAACCCAAGTTATGCAGATGTAACTTACTCAGAAACAGTTAGAATATCTAAAGTTGAATTAACTTTAACTCCAGATAACTATGAAACTATCACTTACGGTGATAAAACTCCAACAGATTTTACATTTACAGCAAATGGATTAGTAGCTGGAGAAAGTATTGGAAGTATTATAAACAAAGAAGATGTTTTACTAACTACTAATTATAATGATGAAGATGTAAATAATCGTGGATTTGGAAGCTATGATATTACTATTAATTCTGATAGTGTATTAGCATTAAACTCTGAAAACTATACGTTTGTAGCTGATAATTCAGTTGCGGGAGTGTTGGAAGTAGAGAGAGCAGAACTAATTGTAACAGCAAATCCAGTAAGCGTTGAGTATGGAGAAGAGATTGCTAATATCACATACACAGCAAACGAATTTCTATATGAAGAAGATACTTTAACTTGGCTAGAAAGTGTTATTGGCAATGTATTTATGGCTGAAAACATTTCTGAGACAGCAGATGTAGATTCTTATGAAATAAAACAAAGACCAGATGCTCTTGATACAGCTGGAAACTACACAATCACTTATGTTGGTATCACAGCAGGCGCAGAAGGCGGTGCATATGAAGTTGTTGAAAGCACAGGAGCTATTTTATCAGCAACAGCATATAACGGCGTTTACGATGCTATAAGCCACGATGCTATAACAAATGTAATACCAAGCTTTACTAACTCTTTAGGAGAAACAATTGATGTTAACAGTGAAGATATAGTTTACTCTTATAGTATTGATAACGGCAAAACTTTCACACAAGAAATGCCACAAATTACAAATGTTTTAGATTCAACTGATATAATCGTTAAAATGAAAGCTAAAAACTTTACAGAAGTTGTATTTAATTTAGTTCAAACAGGAAATGTTGATGAACTTGGTATGGCAGAAGTTGTAAATCTTCGAGCAGTGATAACTCCAGCAGATTTAACTGTTACAGTTGGGGAATATGTTAAAGCTCAAGGAAGTACAGACCCGATTTTTACAGCAGAAGTGCTTGGATTATTAGGAGAAGACAAACTTGAATACACAATTACTCGTGTTGAAGGTGAAACAGGTGGTATGACTTATCCAGTAGTGGTAAACTATACAGAAAATACAAACTACACTATTCTTAAAACTGATGGTAAACTAACAATTACAGCTGTTGTAGCAGTAATTCCAGAGTTACCACCAGTAGGCCCTACAACACCAGAAGAAATAGCCCCAGAACCAACACCAGCTCCTGTTTTTCCACTAGTTCCAGAAACGGACGAAGTGACAAATCCAGAAGTTAGTATCGATGATTCACAAATTCCTTTCGCTCAAAACGCTTCATGGGCATTTGTAAACTTGGTTTTAACTATTTCAACGGTATTTATTAGCTTAATACTTCTAATGAAATCTTTAAGAAAAAATAAAGAAGAAGCTGAATTTGAAGCAGATGAAGAAGAAGCGCAAATAATTAAACGTAAGCGTTTACTAAAATTATTAGGTATTATTCCAGCTATTCTTTCAGTAATTCTATTTATTAGAACTCAAGATATGTCATTACCTATGATATTAGTTGACCAATACACACTATTAACAGCATTAATAATGGTGGTTGATTTACTGGTTGCTTTCTTTTCAAGAAAAAAAGAAGATAGTAATGAAGATGCAAATATCTAAATAATCAAAAACGAACTGTAATTTTACAGTTCGTTTTTTTATGATAAAATTTGACAAAAAATTAAAAATTCAATATAATAATTATCGAGTGAAAATTTAGAAAGGATAATAAAAGAAAATGAGTGATAAACAAAATGGTTTTAGCAATTTTAAAAACATGGGGTCATTTAACACCTCAGAAAATAGAAGTAAAAAAGGAGGAAAATCTGTTTTAACAGTTTTTGTAGTTATAATTGGAATATTAGTAGCTATGAGAACTTTTGCAGTTATTCCTGCTAATACAGTTGGCATTGTGGTTTCTCCAATTTCAGGTACACAAGAAGAGCCATTATCAGAAGGTTTATCAATAATAAATCCTTTAGATAGCGTAAAAAAAATTAGCACAACTGTTCAAACAAAAACCCTAGAAGGTATTTCAGGGCAAACTCAAGATAGCCAGTTTGTAACAATGACTATCGACGTTAAATATCAAGTTAACCCAGCAAATGCTGTTACAGTTTTTAAACAATTTAAAGATTTACATACAGTAAGCAATGTTTTTATTGCACCTGTTACTCAAAAGGCTATCGATTCTGTTTTAACACAATATAATGTAATGGAAGTTTTAGGTAGTGAGAGAAATCAAATAAACAAAGAGATTGAAGAAGAGTTAAGAGAAAAAATGGCAGAAGCAGGCATTGATTTTTATAGCATAACATTTATTGATACGGACGGTGGTGCAACAATTGAAGCGGCAATTGCAGCAGAAGCAGTTGCAAAAAAGGCAGTTGAAACAGCTGAACAAGAAAAATTAAAAATAGAAATCGAAGCACAACAAAGAGTTATTGAAGCTCAAGCTGATTTAGATAAAGCGAAAATTGAAGCAGAAAAAGCAGTTGTTGAGGCAAGTGCAGAAGCAGAGGCAAATAGACTAATCGCTCAGTCTATTACTCAAGAATTAATTGATAAAATAGAAGCAGAAGCAAGATTAGAGCACGGCTGGGTAGAAGTTTTAGGTGGCTCAGCAATAGTTGATACAAGAGAATACGAATAATATATCTAATTTAAAAGATAAAAAATAAAGCTAACTTATTTAAAGTTAGCTTTATTTTTTTTGCAAATTATTTCAAAAATTTGAAATAATTTTAAACTTTTAATTTGCTAAAAATCTATTCGACAAAACTCGACATTTTTTGACGTACCTTTTAAAGTACAAAATAAAGCTGGGTTTATGCATAATATACAAAAGTGGATTGAAATAGCAACAAAGGGAAAAATTTATCTCAAATTATACTAAACTTTAAATCGAGGGAGGTTTGATAATTTGAAAAACATTAAATACACATCATCAAAACAGCTATACGAAAAGGCAAATGAATATTTTGAAAAAGAAACTTTGCCAACACTTGCAGGACTTGTTATACACTTAGGATTTGAAAGTAAGGAGCTATTTTTATCACTTAAAAAAGACGAAAAACTAGGGTTTTCTATTAACTTATGCTTACTTCGCCTAGAGGATATTAATAGTAGAGCGCTATATGACAAAACGCTTTCATCTGGTGCAAAATTTATTCTAGAAAATGAATTAAAAGAAAATTCACCTAGTATGAAAGAGGAAAAAATCATAGTTAGCCTAAAAGAGTAAAAGAGATTTTTATATGAATGTGGAAATAAAAAAAAGTGTTTTTAACAAGGTTTACTTACAGCATTTAGAAAATGATAAAAGATTTTTAATTTTTTATGGGGGTGCTGGAAGTGGAAAGAGTGTGTTTTGCGCCCAGAGATTTATCTATAAGATTTTAAAAGAGGAAAGATTCAACCTTTTAGTTGTAAGAGCTGTTGGGAAAACCAATCGTGACTCTACATTTGCTCAATTTTTACAAATCATAGAAGCTTGGGGAATATCACATCTTTTTAAAGTGAACACAAGTGAGATGCGTATTAGCTGTATAAACTCAAATCAGATTATATTTTATGGCCTAGACGATGTTGAAAAATTAAAATCGATAACTTTTAAAAACGGAGAAATGACTCATATATGGATAGAGGAAGCGAGCGAAGTTAAAAGGGAAGATTTTAATCAATTGAATTTAAGGCTGCGTGGGGGAAAAAGCAAAAAACAAATGGTGATAACTTTTAATCCTATAAGCGTTTCGCATTGGCTAAAGGAAAGATTTTTTGATTACAAAGAAGAAAATGTTTTTATCTGCCATACAACATATAAAGATAATGAGTTTTTGGATGATGATTATAAAAATCAGCTGGAAAGCTATAAAATAACCGACCCATATTATTATCAAGTTTACTGTCTTGGAAATTGGGGAGTTTATGGAGATGGGGTTTTTAACTCAACTTTAATTAGTAATAGATTAAATGAAGATTTAAGCCCTTTAAGGCAAGGCGATTTTATGTACACAGAGAAATTATCATCCCTTTTAAATATAAAATGGGTGGATTTAGAAAATGGTGGAATTAATATTTATGAGTATCCAAAGGAAAATGATATTTATATTATTTCAGGGGACACAGCAGGAGATGGGGCAGATAAATTTGCAGCGCAGGTGATAAAAGTGAGCGATAAAAAGCAGGTGGCAAGGCTTTATCAAAGCTATGATGAAGATTTATTTGCAAAGCAGGTTTTTTGTCTTGGGAAATTATTTAATGATGCACTTATCGTTATTGAAGCTAATTTCTCATCTTATCCAAATAAAGAGCTTGAACGACTTGATTACCCTAATATTTATATGCGAAAACGCCTTGATACGATAAATGAAAAACCAGTTTTTAGTTACGGCTTTTTAACAGATAAATTCACCCGACCACTTTTAATTTCAAACGGAATAAGACTTTTAAGAAAAGATGTGAGCTTTTTAAATGATAAAGATACTTTGAATGAAATGCTCACATTTATTAAAACTTCTTCTGGGCGAATTGAGGCTGCTAATGGCTGTCACGATGATTTAGTTATGTCGCTGTTAATAGCTTTATATGTAAGAGAGGATTATATAGAAAAAGAGGAGGAGTAAAAGGAGGGAAAATGTATTTTATATGTTCGGTTTTAGCAGGAATTATGATTATTTTAGCGTATAGGCAAGGATTAATTGATGCAAGAAAGCTAAAAGAAAACGAGCCGATAACTCAGTTTGACTTTTTAGAGAATAAACAAGTAGAAGAAGATTTTGAAGATGATTTTTTGAAAGTTTTAAAAAGTATAGACGATTATAACGGCAATTTAAATGAAATATAAGGAGGTGAATTAAGATAGAAAATATATATTGGAAAAGATATGAAGAAGGGCTTTCACATCATAGAAAAAATAATATATTTAATTTGGCTAAAAGGAATTTAAATTTTTATGAGGGCAGGCAGTGGCAGGGATTTAAAACACAAAATCACCCTTTAATCACTTTAAATTTTATAAAGCCTATTGGAAGATATAAAATTTCGATGATTGCCCAAAGTGGAATGCAGATAGTTTTTAACACTTATAGTAAGGATGAAAAACTAAATAAAATCTCAAATTATCTAACCGAGTTTTCAAAAAAGCAATGGGAGAAAGCAAAGTTTGATAAGGTGAGCTGGGATATTATAAAAAGAGGGTTTATTTTTGGAGATGTTTATCTTTATAGCTTTTTATCAAATGAAGGTAAGGATTTAATTTTTGAAAATAGAATTATCGACACTAGTAAAATATTTTTTGCTAATGAGCAGAATATGGATTTACAAACGCAAGAGTACATAATAATAGAGGAGCGAGTGCCTGTTGAATATGTTAAAAAGATTGCAAAAGAAAATAATTTATCTAAAGAAAAGATAGATTTAATTCGTGCCGATGAAGTTTCGGATACAGAGTTTTATAATGCAAATGATGAAGTTCACACTGAAAACGGAAAATGCACAAGTATTTTATATCTTGAAAAAACAAGCAAGGGATTAGTTTTTTTAAGAAGTACAAAAGATATTGTCTATTCGCCAATAAAATTAATTGAGAATTTAAATGTTTATCCAATTTCTCAAATGAAATGGGAAGAGAAGATAGGCTCAATAAGAGGCTTATCAGGGGTTGAAAATTTAATAGAAAATCAAATCGAAGTTAATAAAACAGCAACAAGAAGGGCTTTGATAACTAAAAAATTTGCATATCCAACCTTAGTTTATGATAAAGATAGGGTTTCGAAAATTGAAAACTTAGATAGCATTGGCGGATTAATCGGAGTTAAAAATCAGGTGCAAAATCCAATTAATACTCTTATTGATTATCTAAAACCAGTTTCGATTTCGCCTGATGCACAGTATTTACAAAATGAACTGATTAATTTAACAAGAGAGCTTGAAGGGGCAGGAGATGCTGCCACTGGGCAAATAGACCCAACTAAGGCGAGCGGAGAGGCTATAAAAGCAGCAAGGGACCAATCAGCCGTGCCACTGAATGAGCATATTTCAGCCTTTAAGCAATTTTTAGAAGATACAGCAATGATATGGAAAAATATGCTGTATGTGTATAGCCCAAATAGTATTTTACTAGAAGAGGGGCAAAAGATTAATAGCGAAGATTTACTATATAAAGATATCGAACTTCGCATTGATATTTCACCAATCGATCCTTACAGCCGTCTAAGCAGGCAGCTTTCGCTAGATAATTTGTTTACTAAAGGGGCGATAACATTTAATGAATACGTGTCAGCTTTAGATAACAATTCTTCAATACCAAAGGCGGACCTTGAAAGGATTTTAAAAGATAGAGGGGAGGAAAACACAGTAAAAACACCAATTAAAGCTTAAAAAATAAAGGAAAGGAATATTGAAATGGAAAATCAAGAAATGCAATCACCAGCAAAAGAAATGCTAGAAAAAACAATGGGAAATGAAAATAATCTTAGCTTACAAGAAGAGTTTTCAAATCTTAAAAAAGAAAATAGTGCACTAAAGGATGTTTTAGTAAATATGCTTATGCAAAAAGAATTAAATGAGATTAAAAGCATAGATAGCAATATAACAGCCTTAGAAGATATGGATTTAAACACATATTTTGCACTTAGAAATCAGAATATCCCAATTGATATTGTGTTATCGGCTTTAAATAAGAATAAAAAAAGTCAGCCTATTATTGGAGATATTACACAGCCAAGTGGATTTGAAAAATCAAATCGCTATAAAGAAATGCCACGAGGAGAGTTTTTAAAAGAGGTTGAAAAGGCACTTCGTGGAGAACTAATGTAAATTTAAAGGAGAAAAAATTATGGCAGAAATTCAAACATATCAAAATTTATCAACAGAAAATGCAGTGTTTTATGATAGAACACTTTTAGAAAGACTAGTTCCAAATTTAGTTTGGCTAAAACACGGGCAAAAAAGAACGGTTCCAAAAAATAATGGAGGACAAGTTAGCTTTAGAAGATTTAATTCTCTAGACGTTAGCACAACTCCACTTACAGAAGGAGTAACGCCAGACGGAAAAGCACTAGATATAACAAATGTTACAGCGCCACTAGAAGAATACGGGGATTTCGTTAAGATTTCTTCTAAATTAAATCTTTTAGGGGTAGACCCTGTTTTAGTTGAAACAGCGGCAGTTTTAGGAGAGCAGGCAGCTCTAACTTTAGATACTATTGCAATGCGTGAAGTTTCAAGTGGTACAAATGTTCAGTATCCAAACAATAAAACAGATATTGACGATTTAACAAGCACTGATGTTATAACAGCAGAACTTATTCAAAAAGCTGTGAGAACGCTTAGGAATGCAAATGCTAAAGCTATGGATAACGGGTATTTTTATGGATTTATTAATCATAATGTTGCCTATGATTTGCAAAAAGACCCACTTTGGCAGGATGTTAGTAAATACAATGGTGGTGTGAATATTGAAAAAGGCGAAATTGGAAAGCTACATGGTGTTCGTTTTATTGATACTACAAACACACAAGTGTTAACTAATGCTAATAATATCGATATTCACTCAACAGTTATAGTAGCCAAAGATGCCTATGGCTGTGTTGATTTAGAAGGCGGAAATTCTTCTAGCCCAAAAGTTATTGTTAAAAATGCAGGCTCATCAGGTTCGGCTGACCCACTAGAGCAAAGAGCCTCAGCTGGCTGGAAAGCATTAATGGCAGTTAAACGCTTAAATGAAATGGCAATTGTTAGAATAGATACAGCGGCAACAGTTTAAAAAAATAAATTGGTGGCTTATTACTTATAAGCCACCATACAAAAAGAAAGGAATATTAAAATTATGAATAATATTATAGATACAAAAACTAAAAATGAAAAAGCAAAAATCACAAATGGTGAATATACAATTCGTATCCCAAAAGATCCGCTAAATAAAAATGATGAAGAGATAAAAATCTGCGTTAACTCAAAAGAGGAAACTTTTATTAAAGGAAAAGATTACACCGTTCCAAAACATATTAAAAATCTTTTAGAAAAAGCAAAATATATATAAATTTCATATTGTAAAAAGAGGGGGTGAAAATTATAACATATAAAGAATTAAAGGATGAAATACTCGCATTAGGATTTGAAACAAATGATAGTTATACAGAAGATGAAAATATAATGATTACTGCAATAAATAGAAGTATTAATGCGATATCTTTTGAATACAAGCCTTTTTATAAAACTTTGGATTTTGAAGTTTTAAATGCATCGGACGCTATAAATCTTAAAAAAACAGATTCAAAGTATTTAAAATTAAATACAATTTATAAAACTGTTAAATATCAAAAAACAAATTATGGATATGATTTTTTAGATAAAAGCGAAGAGTATAAAGATTATACCCAGCTACTGAATAACACTGTTATTTTATATTCAAAAGGCTTATATACATTTGTTTATGAAATCATTCCACCACAGGTTGATATAAACACAGATGATGATTTTGTTTTTGAATTTGACGTTGGGGTAAAAATGTTGTTACCACTTTTAGCAGCTTTTTATTTATATAGGGATGATGATGCCACAAAAGCTGATATCTACTACAATGATTATGAATTAAAACTAAGTAAATTAAAGCTAGAAGGTGGAGTTAATATAGCTAGGATAGAAAAAGGGGTGGATATTTAATGCCGATAAAAGTTAGCCCTACAAGAAAATTAAGAACCAAGGTTTATGATGAGTTTTTAGGGGTCGATTTTTCGCAAGATGCAATCTTAGTTGATTCAAGGCGTTCGCCTTATAGCGTGAATATGATTTCTGATAAATCAGGGCAACCAGAAAAGCGATTTGGTTTTAAAACTCTTTTTTCGCTAGATGGAAAAATTTATTCTATGGCAAATGGCGAAATTGAGAAAAAAGAAATTATTATAGCTCACGCAAAGGATAAGATATATAGAATACATAATAGTGAAATCACGGTTATATATGAGGGAGTGTTAGAAAATAAATCTTCAATATTTTTCACAGAGCATAATGAGAAAACAAAAGCCTTTATTTTAACAGGTAGAGAATTTTTAGTTTGGGATGAAGAGAAAATAGAAAATATTTATGATATAGCATATGTACCAACAACACTAATTGCAAAATCTCCAAAAGGAGAAGGGACTAGTCTTGAAGCTGTTAACTTATTGCAAAGTAAGAGGTGTGAAAAATTTTTATCTGATGGAATATCTAAAGAATATTTTTTATATCTTCAAAATCTTGATGATACCCTTGTTAAAGTTGAAATTAAGGGTGCGAATGAAGTGATAACAGAATATACCGAAAATAATCAGTTTACAGTTGATAGAGAAAAAGGAAAAATTATATTCAAAGTAGCACCAACAAAAAGTAGTGTTGAAGGAGAAGACAATGTTTTTATAACATATTCAGTTGATAGTGCTAATAACAAAAATAAAATTTTAGGCTGTAATATATATAGTTTTTATGGGCTTGGCTCAGACACAAGGATTTTTATTACAGGAAATAAAGATTATCCTGCTTACGATTGGTTTTCTTCAACTGGCGACCCAACTTATTTTCAAGAAACGGATTATAATATTATAGGAAATTCTAACACTAAAATCATGGGATATGGTAAAATCGGACAGCATTTAATCATTGTTAAAGAAGATAACAGCCAAGATACCACTATATTTTTAAGAACTCCTTATATAGGCGAAGAAAATAAAACATATTTTACCTTGCAAGGAAGCATAACAGGGATTGGTGCGATTTCGCAGTATAGCTTTGCACAACTTGTTGATGAGCCATTGTTTTTATCAAGGAATGGGGTTTATGCCATTACAAGTAATACAATAACAGCCGAGCGAACTCTTCAAAATCGTTCGCATTTTATTGATAACAAACTTACAAACGAGGAAAATTTAGAAAATGCAGTTGCACACGTTTGGAATGGCTATTATTTAATTAGCATTAATGGGAATGTGTATCTACTGGATTCAAGGCAAAAAAGCGAACTTGAAATGCAAACTAATTTTGTTTATGAGGCTTATTTTTGGCAAGGAATTAAGGCTAACTGCTTTATGAGTATAGAAGATTTATTATATTTTGGTGATGATGATGGAAATATATGCGTTTTTAAATCAAACGAAATTGGAATGAATAGATTTTCAGATGATGGCAGGGCGATAAAGGCTGTGTGGAGTATAAAAATGGATGATGATGATTTAGGACTTATGAGCAAGACACTAAGTAAAAAAGGCTGTGTGCTAACTTTAAAGCCGATGATTCGCTCATCAATTAATATCGGATATAAAACACTTGAAAATACTAAAGAAAAGCATGTATTAACTTATTCAGCTGGGATTTTAGATTTTAATTATATAGATTTCACTAGATTTACCTTTATTTCTAATGATAATGCAAGAACTGTTGTTATAAGGCATAAAATAAAAAAATATGTGGCTTTGCAATTTATTTTTTCTAATGAAAAGGTTAATGAAGGGTTTGGTATATTCAATTTTATTAAATGCTACACACCTATAAACTATATTAAAAATTAAAATGAAAGGAGGAGCAGTATGGATTTATCAAATATGAAAATTCAAGATTTGGATAAGGAGAGATATGGCTTAGTTTCAGCGAGTGATTTATTAGATGGAGATTCAAAAGAAAATAAGCTAAGGTTTGATTTACTGCCCAATTTTATAGCAGATAAACATAATGATTTGCTAAATCACGTTGAATCAAATGTTTATACTAAAGGCGATGTTGACTTAGCTATATCAGAAAAAATTAATGAAATTGGCGCAGGCGATATGGCAAAAAACATTTATGATAAAGATAACTCTGGAACAGTTGATATAGCTGATAATGGGATTTTTAGCTATCAGCAAATTGGAAATGAGCTTGTTGGAAGTGGAAAAAAAGGATATTTTAAAGCTAGTAAATCAGGAATGTTTACAAGTTTTATAATAAAAGATAAAAGCTATAATATTAAATCTAGTGCTGGTAGTGATATAGAATTAGTGGAAGGGAATTTATATGAATTTACCCTTGATGAATTAGAAGGAGATATATTTTTTACTAATTATAGCAATGCAAAAATTACATATAGCCAACAAGAAATAAAAACTAATAAATTATGGATTGATGGAAAAGAAATATATCAAAGGGTTATTGTGTTTGAGTGCGCAAGTACCACAAATGAAATTCCCTTTGAATTTGCAAGTTCAGTAGTCATGATGCAAGGGATGATTATAAAAGAAAGTTTAGCTAGAATAGTTCCGATATATTTTCATAATAGTGGTGGTGTTACTCTAGAACTCGATAAATTTAATAATAATATTAGGCTTGAATTTCGAGATATAAATACTGATGGATATGTGGCACAGGTTATAATAGAGTACACAAAGTAGAGATTTTTATAGGATAAAATTTAAGAAAGGAATGGGTAGATTTATGCAAAAAGCAAAATTTTTTATGGAATATTTAAGAGTTACACAAGGCAGCTTTATCGGCTCGCATCTAGGCTCACTTGCATTAGATTTTGGCGGGAAAGATACAGGAGTTGATAAATTGTATTGCCCTTGCGATATGAAAGTTGTGCGAACAAGATTTAATGCAAATGGCGAATTGTATCTAGAAAGCTTAGAGCCTGTTTTATTTGCAGATGGCAGTAGCGATTATTTAAGACTTTTATGTATTCACGATAATGAGTTTAACGCTTGTGAAAATCAGATATTAAAGCAGGGTGATTATTTTTATGATGAAGGCGGAATGGGCTCAGGTATAGCTAATAAATTTTTAAATCATGTTCATATAGAAGCGGGAAAAGGAAGATGGAAATCGGCTAGCCAATTTCAAAACGGCGACGGGGTTTTTATTATTGAAAATCAAGCAGCAATTAATGATTTGTTTATTTTAGGTGCTGATGTTGTGGTTTTAGATGATGGTGGCTTAAATTGGACTGTTGAAAATAAAGATAGCGATAATATTACTAATGAAAATGATGAAAATATTATAAAAGATAAAAGTATTATTAGAAAAATTATTGAATTTATAATTTATTTAATATTTAAAAGGGGTGAATAGCAATAGAATGGATAGTTTTTACTAGTGTTATAACAATTGTAGCTTTTGTAAAATCAGTGGTTTCACCAATTGTAAAACTTAATTCAACTATTACAAACCTTACTTTCAGCGTTGATAATATAATAAAAACAATATCAAAATTCGAAAATAAAAATAGTGAGAGCCATGATAAGATTCACACAAGGATAAACGAAAACACAAAAATGCTACAAGAGCACGAAAATAGGATAATAATTATAGAAAACAATAAAGGGGGAACTAGATGAATTTTATAGAAATAACATTAGCAATAATAGCAGTTATAACTTTATCATATATTATACTTAAAGTAATATTGGATAAAACTTTTACAAAAACTGAGGTTATAGAATTTGTTTTTGATGCGATTTTGTGGGCAGAAGAAAACATAATAGGGGCGAATATTGGAAAAGAAAGGCTGAGTTATGTTATGGGTAAATTAAATGGATATCTGCCCAAATACTTGCAACCGATTATAACAGTAAAAGTTTTAGAAGATTTCATAAATGAAATTTTTAGGATTATGAAAGAAGAATTTGAAGAGTTAAGGGGGGAAGAGAATGGCAACTTATAATTATAAGCTTATTGATGGTGAATACCAAGAGATTACAGATGAATACATAGACGATATTCAGTCGCAGCAAAACACACCTAAAATGAGCACTCAGGAATTTAAAAGCTGGGTACTGCCATCAAATGAGCAGTATAAATATGTTTCGAATGGTTCATCTTATGATGTGACTAATATAATTAAAAGTGAATTTGAAAAAGAAACACAATCTTTAAATGATAAATATGGCAGCGATTTATCTACAATAAACACATCTTTTGATAATTCAAAAAAAGAATTAGATACAGCCAGAGAAAAGGAACTGCAAAACGAATATGTTAAAAAAGAAAAAGAAATAGATATCCTTCCTAGCTATCTTGCTCAAGCAGGGCTTTCTGGGGGTGCTAATCAAACAGAAAATATGCGAATTGAAACAGATTACGAGGGAGCTAGAAGCGATGTTGAGAGTTTCTTTTTAAATGAGCTGAATAAGCTTATAAAAGAAAGAGATGAACAGTTAAGAAAAGAGCAGGAAGAATATAATAAGGCAATGGAGAGTGCTGCAAAATCTTATCAAAGCGATTTAAACTCTGCTTCTAGCAAAGCACCAGCAGGCAGTTATGTTTATTCTCCAAGTTTTTCTACTAATCTTAAAGCTCCTAATAAAGATGATAACACAAGCACGCTAGATAGTATTGTGAATGAATTGTATACATTGTATAAAGGTAGATAAAATCTGCAAATTTATTTAGAAAAACGATATATTTAAAAAATAGCATATAAATATTAATGGAAATGTAATGATTTAGAAACATCTTTAAGGTAGAATAATATTAAGAAGTAGTATTGTAAGATACTGATATAAAGATATAAAAGGAGGGTAGAATTATGACTAAGCGTGAAAGAGTTTTAAAAGCTCTAGGGGATGAGAATAGATTAAAAATTATGGACTTACTAAAAGACGGCGAGCTATGTGCAGGCGACATATTAGAAAATCTTCATATTGGACAATCTACTCTATCTCATCACATGAAAATTTTATGTGATAGCGAAATAGTATCAAGTAGAAAAGAAAGTAGATGGGTGTTCTACACCATCAATCAAGAGGTTTTAGGATTATTAATTGATGAATTAAAAGATTATAAAAAATAGATAGAAAAAAACTAAAAGGCAGCTTTAACTAGCTGCCTTTCTTGATTTTAGGTTTTATTTAAAACGACAAATGCTGTTGCAATATCGTTTTCATGAGTTAGGGAAACCATTGCAGATATATCTAGACTATCAACGATTTCGCTAGCTTTTCCAGAAAAAGAAAAATAAGGAGCACCGAGTTTATCTCGTAATATTGACACCTCATTTAAATTAAAATTTCGCACACCAGTTTTTAAAGCTTTTGAAAAGGCTTCTTTAGCAGCAAAATTTGCAGCTAAAGAAGAATATTTGATTTTTTTATCTTTTATAAATAAATCTATCTCTTCTTTTGAAAAAACATGAGAGATAAAACTCTCTCTACTTACACTTTTTTCTATTCTTGAAATAGTAGTTGTATCTACTCCGATTCCATATATCATTTATAAAGCCCTCATTTTAATTTTTGATTTAATAATCTTTATTATATATTATTCTTATTGCCTATTGCAAACTTTTTATTTTTATATTATAATATAGTAGTTAAATTCTGTGAATAAGAAAAGTAGATTTATTTATTTTTTGTAGAGAGTGCTTGTTTGGTGAAAAAGCATAAAAAGGATAAGTTGAAGTTCCCTTAGGAGAAGCAAGCTGAAATTAATAGTAGGCAATGCCGGTGTGCACCGTTATATGCAATAGAGTGTTTATGATGATAATCATAAAAATTTGGGTGGTACCACGGAGAAAACTTCGTCCCTTTTTCAAGTGAAAAAGGGATTTTTTTATTTGAAAAAAATAATTATAAAAGTGAAAAAATGAAAGGAAAAAAAGATGAAACAGCAATTAGAAAACATTAAAAATGAAACTCTTCTAGCGATAAATTCAGCAAATAATTTATCAGTTTTAGATGATATAAGAGTTAAGGTTTTAGGGAAAAAAGGAGAAATCACAGCAATTTTAAAGCAAATGGGCAAACTTTCAGCAGAAGAAAGACCTATTATGGGAGCACTTGCAAACGATGTTCGATTTGCAGTTGAAGAGGCGATTGATTTAAAATTAATTGAAATTAATAAAATACTTTTAGAAAAGCAATTAAAAGAAGAGGTTATCGATGTAACTCTTCCAGGAACAAGCGTTACGATGGGTAAAAGACATCCACTTCAATTAGCTTTAGATGAATTTAAAGAAGTGTTTTTAGGAATGGGATTTGAAACAGTTCAAGGGCCAGAAGTTGAATTTGATAAATACAATTTTGAAATGCTAAATATGCCACAATCTCACCCAGCAAGAGATACACAAGATACTTTTTATATAACAGAAAACATTCTTTTAAGAACTCAAACTAGTCCAATGCAAGTTAGGACTATGCTTGAAAAACAGCCACCAATAAGAGTTATTGTGCCAGGCAGAGTTTATCGTGCAGATGAAATAGATGCAACTCATTCACCTGTTTTCCATCAAATTGAAGGGCTTGTTATTGATGAAAATATAACTATGGCAGATTTAAAAGGAACACTTGAAGCTTTCGTTAAAAAAGTTTATGGAGAAGAAACAAAAGTTCGTTTTCGTCCTCATCACTTTGCATACACAGAGCCTAGTGCTGAAATGGATATGACCTGTTTTAAATGCGGCGGAACTGGATGTAGAATGTGTAAAGGTGAGGGCTGGATAGAAATCTTAGGGGCTGGAGTTGTAAATCCTGTGGTTTTAGAAAACTGTGGAATTGACTCAACTAAGTATTCTGGATTTGCCTTTGGTATGGGGCTTGAAAGACTAACAATGATGAAGTATAACATAGATGATTTACGCCTATTATATGAAAATGATATGCGTTTCTTATCACAGTTTTAATATAGTAGAAAGGAAAAAGTTTGAAAAATAAATTTTCAAACCCCGAGAAAGGAATAGTTTTATATGAAAGTATCTTATAATTGGATAAAAGAGCTTGCTAATATCGATGTATCAATTCATCAGTTTGAAAAAGATATGACGATGGTAGGCCAAAAAGTTGAAACATATGAAGATTTAGGCGCTAATTGCAAAAATGTTGTTATTGGTAAAGTTTTAGAAATAAATCAGCATCCGAATGCAGATAAATTAGTTGTAACAAAAATTGATATAAAAAGAGAAGTTCTACAAATTGTAACAGGGGCAAAAAATCTAAAAGTTGGCGATATAGTGCCAGTTGCTTTGGATGGTGCACTCCTTCCTTGTGGAAAAGAAATTAAAAATGGAAAGCTACGCGATGTTGAAAGTAATGGTATGCTTTGCTCTTTAGATGAATTAAATCTAACTTTAAATGATTTTCCAAATGCAGAAGAAGATGGAATTTTAGTGCTTGAAACAGATGCTGAAATTGGCAGTAATGCAAATAAAGTTTTAGGTTTTGATGATTATATGGTTGAATTTGAAATCACGCCAAATCGCCCAGACTGCCTATCAGTAACAGGGCTTTCAAAAGAAGCATCAGCCTTTTATCAAACAAAATACAATACACCACAAGCAGAATTTACTAAAGGTGAAGAAAATATAAATGATTTACTAAGCGTTAATATTAATGCAAAAAACTGCTCAAGATATATGGCTGGTATGATTAAAAATGTTAGGGTGAAACCTAGCCCAGCTTGGCTAAGAGAAAGATTAAGAGCGAGCAATGTTAGACCGATTAATAATATTGTTGATATAACAAACTATTGTATGCTTTTATTTGGGCATCCAATGCATGCATTTGATTATAAATATGTAAATGGGCAAAAAATTATTATCCGTGATGCAAGCGAAGGTGAAAGTATTGTAACTTTAGATGGGCAAACTAGAAATTTAACTACTGATATGATGGTTATCGCAGATGAAAAAGAGCCTATTGCAATAGCTGGTGTTATGGGTGGCGAGTATTCAGGTGTTTATGATGATACAAATATGGTTGTGTTTGAATCAGCGTGCTTTAATGGGACAAGCGTTAGAACTACATCTAAAAAAATAAACCTTAGAACAGAAGCATCAGGCAAATATGAAAAAGGATTAAACCCTGATAACTGTCATATAGCACTTGCATTTGCTTTAAAACTTGTAAAAGAGCTAGACGCTGGTGATATAATTGATGGCTATGTTGATGTTTACACAGATAAAAGAGAAGAGAGAAAAATTGATTTAGACACAGGTAAAATCAATAAAATTCTAGGAACAAATTTAGAGGATAAAGAAATTATTGATATTTTAAATCGTTTAGATTTAAAAGTTGAAAATAACGTAGTTACTGTTCCAACACATAGATATGATATCGCAAAAGACGATGTTACAAAAATGTATGATTTAGCTGAAGAAGTAGCTAGAATTTATGGCTATGATAAACTTCCATCTACTATAATGAAAGGCGTTGCAACTGCAAAATTTTCACCAATGCAAAGCTTTACAAGGCAAGCTATAAATAATCTTTTAGGATTTGGATTTTATGAAATCGAAACATATTCTTTCTATTCTCCAAAGAATTTTGATTTATTAAATCTTTCAAAAGAAAATCCGTTAAGAAATCCAGTTGTTATATCAAATCCATTAGGTGAGGATACTTCGGTTATGCGTTCAACTGCTGTGGCTTCTATGATGAGTGTTCTTCAAAGAAACTATAATTCAAGAGTTGAAAATGTTAGCCTGTTTGAAAATGCAACAGAATATACAAAAACAAATGAGGATACACTGCCAATCGAAACGCCAAAGTTTATACTAGGTGCCTATGGAGAAAATAAAGATTTCTTTTATTTAAAAGGCGTAGTTGAAAAATTTATTTCAATGTTTAATATAAATGAAGTTGAATTTGTAAGACAGGCTGAAAATGAGATGTATCATCCAGGTAGATGCGCTGATATTCTAATTAATGGCGAAAAAATCGGAACAATTGGCGAAATGCACCCACAAGTGCTATCAAATTATGATATGAAAACAAAGGTTGTAGTAGCTGATATTGATGCAAAAAAAGTTCACTCATCAATTAAAGGCACTGTTTCATACACTCAATTAAGCCGTTTTCCGAGTATGAGCAGAGATTTAGCTCTAGTTTGCACGAAAGAAACACAAAATGGCGATATAATTAAAATAATCAAAGAAAGTTGTCCGGAATATTTAGAATCTGTAAAACTATTCGACGTTTATACAGGTGCGCATATTGAAGAAGGCAAGAAAAGTATGGCATATAATATCGTTTTAAGAGATAAAAATGCTACGCTAACTGAAAGTATTGCTGAAAATTGCGTTAAATTAATACTGGATAACCTAGCAAAAATCGACATTATTTTAAGAACTTAAGGTTTATACTTGAAATATACATAACTTTAGGTTAAAATAATAATATCAAATAAAATTGGAGGGTGTGTAGGTATGACTGATAAAACTGCAGTTTTTTCTATTTACAATGAAAAAGATGAGGAAATAAAGCAAACATTACAAGAAGTTTACGATTTACTAAAAGAAAAAGGGTACAACCCTATTAACCAATTAGTGGGTTATATCTTGTCTGAAGATCCAACCTACATAACTACTCATCAAGGTGCAAGAAATAAAATAAGAAAGCTGGATAGAGATGATATCCTGCAAAGCTTACTTAAGAATTATCTTGATTAATTTTTAAATGGGGAGTTTGAAAAGTGTTTTTCAAACAATTAGTTTGTATTTTTCGAGCGTGAAACAGACGCTCGAATTTTACATCTTGGTGTAAAGCCAAATAATTTAATCTGAGAAAGGAATGTTGATAAAAATGGATACACCAAAATTATACAAAGGTAAGCCAATCGCAAGAAAAAACGATGAAATATACTATGGAAATCCTAGTGATAAATATATAGTCTATTTAAAAATTCTAAGCAGTAAAGATATTAATGGAGTGAGTGTTGCAGATAAAATACACGTTTCATTAATTGCAACAGATACAAGCCTTGATATTATGGAAAGAATGGTAAAGCAAGGCATTAAAAATGGGATGTATAATGCCCTTGATGTAGGAGCTGTTTGGCTAAACACTGCACTTGCAACTGAATAATAAAAAAGCACACAAAGCAAAACCATTAAAATTATGGTTTTGCTGTTTTTTTGTGATATTTTAATGGTTTTTATAGCTTTTATAGATTTAAATTATTGCAAAAAATACATATTAATAGTATAATAATATAAATATGCCGTATGAAAAGAAAATTAAAACATACTAAAAGGAATGGGTTATATTAATGCAAGATTTTAAGATTTCGGGAAGCGTTGTAGTATACAATAAAAGTGAAGATGCATATAAAACAGTTAAAAGTTTATCCGAGAATATAGATAAAGAATTTGATTTATATATAATTGATAATAATAGTAAAGAAGAAATTGCAAAAAATCTTCAAAAAGAATTTAATGGGTTTAAGTATATCCAGCTTTTAGAAAATATAGGATTTGGAAAAGCGCATAATCAAGTTTTGGATAAAATTGATAGTAAATATCATTTTATTATTAATCCCGATATTATAATAAATGAAAACACGATTAAAAGTTTGTGTGATTTTATGCAGGCAAATGAAGATGTGGCAATCTGCTGTCCAAAAACATTAAATCCAGATGGTAGTATACAGTATATAGCAAAAAACAGGCCAACTCTTTTATCGCTAGTTTCACGAAGATTGCCGTTTAAATTTTTAAAAAAAGTTGAAGATGATTATTTAATGAAAGATAAAAATCAAGATGATATTTTAGAAGTTGATTTTTGCACAGGATGCTTTTTTGTTATAAGAACAGATGTATTTAAAAAAATTGGAGGCTTTGATAAGGATTACTTTTTGTATTTTGAAGATGCTGATATAACAATGAAGGCTAAAAAATATGGAAGAGCAATGTATTATCCAAAAGCAAGCGTTGTGCATTTTTGGCACAGAGAAACTAAAAGTAGTATAAAGCAGTATTTTATCCAAGTTAAAAGTATGATGATATACTTTAAAAAATGGGGATTTAAATTTAAATAAAGAAAGCTTATTTTTGTTTTTTATAAGAGCAAAAATATTATAGAAAGGACAGGTCTTACATATGAAAGGCATAATTTTAGCAGGTGGGGCAGGAACAAGATTATATCCATTAACAATGGTAACTTCAAAGCAATTACTTCCAGTTTATGATAAACCAATGATATACTACCCATTATCAACCCTTATGCTTGCAGGAATAAAAGATATTTTAATTATCTCAACTCCACAAGATACGCCAAGATTTCGTGATTTACTAGGCGATGGCAAGGAGTATGGGGTGAAACTCAGCTATGCTGTGCAAGAAAGCCCAGACGGACTAGCTCAAGCGTTTATAATAGGCGAAGAGTTTATTGGTGATGAGCCTTGTGCAATGGTTTTAGGGGATAATATATTTTATGGAAATGGATTTTCTTCTATATTAAAAGAGGCAGTTGAAAATGCTGATAATAACAAAGCAACTGTTTTTGGCTACCACGTTGAAGACCCTGAAAGATTTGGAATAGTTGAATTTGATAAGGATGGAAAGGTTATATCAGTTGAAGAAAAGCCTAGTCAGCCAAAAAGTAATTATGCAATTACAGGGCTTTATTTTTATCCAAAAGGCGTTTCAAGTATGGCAAAAGAAGTTAAACCATCAGCAAGGGGCGAACTTGAAATAACTACTTTAAATGAAATGTATTTAAATGAAGATAGACTAAATGTTAAGCTTTTAGGAAGAGGATTTGCTTGGCTGGATACTGGAACAATGGATAGCCTAGTTGAAGCAGCATCATTTGTTCAGATGGTTGAAAAAAGGCAGGGCGTTAAAATTTCAGCACCAGAAGAAATTGCATATAGAAACGGCTGGATAACCAAAGAAGAATTAATAGAAAGTGCAATGAAATATGGAAAAAGTCCATACGGAATTCACCTATTAAAAGTTAGCAAAAATGAACTGCAATATTAAAAGCAATGTAGAAAGGATACCATATTAATATGAATATATTAATAACAGGCTCAAAAGGTATGCTAGCAAGCCAAATAATCAAAGATATCAGAAGAGGTAGAACTGAAATTGGCAGCATACACGATGAACTTAGAAAATCAAATTTATTCACTCAAGATGCGGATGAACTTGATATAACAGATATGAATTTATGTATTAAATTTATAGCAGATAAAAAGATAGATGTTGTTATAAACTGTGCTGCTTACACTAATGTAGACGGCTGTGAAACGAATCAAGCAGCGGCTTACAGCGTTAATGCAATAGGACCTAGAAATTTAGCAATTGCCTGCGAAAAAGTTGGGGCGAAAATAATACACGTTTCAACAGACTATGTTTTTGAAGGGGTTGGAACTATAGCATATCACGAATACGATGTTCCAAATCCACTTTCTGTTTACGGAAAAACAAAGCTTAGCGGAGAAAATTTTGTAAAAGAATTTTCAAGTAGATATATGCTCGTTAGAATATCTTGGCTGTATGGATATTATGGAAAAAACTTTGTTAAAACAATGATTACAGCTGGAAAAAAACTAGGGCAACTAAAAGTTGTGGATGATCAAAAAGGCAACCCAACTAATGCAGCAGATGTATCACACCATATTTTAAAGCTTGTTATGAGCGAAGAGTATGGAATGTATCACTGCACAGGAAAAGGCGAATGTACTTGGTATGATTTTGCAAAAGAAATTATCGAGCTTTCTGGAGTGAATGCTACTATACTGCCTTGCACAAGCGATGAATATAAAACGCCAACAAAGCGTCCGGAATATTCTTCTCTTGAAAATATGATGCTTAAAATAACAGGGAATTATGAAATGAGAGATTGGAAAGAGGCTCTAAAATCTTATTTTGATAATATGCCAGAAGATATAAAAGGAGAATTATTATAATGAAAAAATACCTAGTTACTGGTGGAGCTGGATTTATTGGCTCAAACTATATTTTATATATGCTAAAAAAGCATAAAGATATACAGCTTGTAAATTTAGATAAATTAACATACGCTGGAAATTTAGAAAATTTAAAATCTATTGAAAGCGATAAAAGGCATATATTTATTCAAGGAGATATTTGTGATGAGGCTTTAGTTAGCCAGTTATTTAAAGAATATAATTTCGATTATGTTATTAATTTTGCAGCAGAAAGCCATGTTGATAGAAGTATTAGCGACCCTGAAATTTTTGTTAAAACAAATGTTTTAGGAACTGTTAATCTTTTAAACTGTGCTAAAAAATCTTGGGAAACGAATGATGTTTGGAAAGATGGAACAAAATTTGTTCAAGTATCAACTGACGAAGTTTATGGCTCGCTTGGGGAAACTGGTTTTTTCACAGAAGAAACTCCACTAGACCCTCACTCACCTTATTCTTCAAGTAAGGCATCAGCGGATTTATTTGTTAAAGCGTACGCGGATACTTATAAAATGCCAGTTAACATAACAAGATGCTCAAATAACTATGGACCATATCAATTTGCTGAAAAATTAATTCCATTAATGATTAACAATGCTCAAAATCAAAAACATCTACCAGTTTACGGAGATGGACTTCAAATTCGCGATTGGCTATATGTTGAAGATCACTGTAAAGCGATAGATTTAGTTACAAATAAAGGTGTTTTAGGTGAAGTGTACAACGTTGGTGGACATAATGAGAGAACTAATGTTTTTATAGTTAAAAAAATTATTTCAATTTTAAATGATAAAGTAAGTCCTGAAATAAACGAAACATTAATTAAATATGTTGAGGATAGAAAAGGGCATGACAGAAGATACGGCATCGACCCAGAGAAAATCAAAAGAGATCTAGGGTGGGAGCCTGAAATTATGTTTGAAGAGGGAATAGTTAGAACAATTAATTGGTATTTAGAAAACAAACAATGGCTGGATAATATTACTTCTGGTGAATATCAAAATTATTATAACGAAATGTATAAAAATAGATAAAAAAATAGTTATCACACTTTAGTGTGATAACTATAAAAATTAATTGCTTAATTCGCTAATGCAATCTTTGCAGATGTTTTTTCCACGAAGAGTTGTTAAATCATTAGTGTTTTGACAGAACATACAGCTTGAATGATATTTTTTTAATACTACTGTATCGTTTTCAACGAAAATTTCAATTTCGCTTTTTTCTTCAAGACCTAAAATTCTTCTTGTTTCGATTGGAAGTACAAAACGTCCAACTTCGTCTACTTTTCTTACAATTCCTGTTGCTTTCATTTGAAATATACCTGTTGCCTTTCATATACTATATTCTTAAATAAATTGTGACTATGGTAAAATATTAATTTTTTCAATTTGCAAAATCAATATTTAGCCTTAGCTTATACAAGTTTACAGAAATTGGAGTGTGAAATCAATAGACTTAGTCAAATTAAATGAAGAAAATAACAGAAAAATGTAAAAAAATTACAAAAAATTAATAAAAATATAAAATTTATACTAGTAAAATCCAGAAAGTTATAAAAGAGATATTTTTTTATAATTAAAGGATAGCATAAAAAGAAAGGAAAATAAATTATGTCAAATAACAAAACTAGAACAAGATTTGCCCCAAGCCCTACTGGATATATGCACGTGGGTAATTTAAGAACGGCTTTATACGCTTATCTTACAGCTAAAAGAGATGGGGGAGATTTTCTTTTAAGAATAGAGGATACCGACCAATCAAGGCAGGTTGAGGGTGCTATTGAGATTATATATAAAACATTAAAAGAAACTAATCTTTTATGGGATGAAGGCCCTGATATCGGGGGAGATTATGGCCCTTACATTCAAAGCGAAAGAAAAGGAATATATAAAGAAAAAGCTAAAGAATTAGTTGAAACTGGCAATGCGTACTATTGTTTTTGTACAAAAGAGCGCCTTGAAGAAAGTGCAAAATTAAAACAGCTTTCAGGGCAAATGCCAGGGTATGATGGGCATTGTAAACATATTTCTAAAGAAGAAATTGAAGAAAATTTAAAAAATGGAACACCGTATGTTATCCGTCAAAAAATTCCGACAGAAGGAACAACTTATTTTGATGATTTAGTTTATGGAAGAATTGAAGTTGAAAATTCTACCCTAGATGAGCAAATATTATTAAAAGCAGACGGTATGCCAACTTATAATTTTGCAAATGTTGTTGATGATTATTTAATGAAAATCGATCCTGTTATAAGAGGGGCTGAGTATCTTTCTTCTGCTCCAAAATATAATTTATTATATAAAGCGTATGGCTGGGAAATTCCAAAATATGTTCACTGTCCACCAGTTATGAAAGATGCAACTCAAAAGCTATCAAAAAGAAATGGCGATGCATCATATGAAGATTTAGTTGAAATGGGATACTTAAAAGAGGCGATTTTAAATTATATTGCACTTTTAGGTTGGAGCCCAAAATCAGATAAAGAAAAATTCACACTAGCTGAATTAATTGAAGTTTTCGATCCAGCGAATATCTCAAAATCTCCAGCTATTTTTGATACAGATAAATTAAAATTTTTAAATGGAGAATATATTAGAGAATTATCTTTAGAAGAGTTTAAAGAAAAAGCGATGCCTTATATTAGAAAAACAGTTAAAGGTGAATGTGATTTTGATGTGCTAGCACAAGTTCTTCAAAAAAGATGTGAAGTGCTAGGAGATATTTCAGAACAAGTAGATTTCATTGATGAAATGCCAGAATATGATACAGAGCTATTTGTTAATAAAAAAATGAAAACAACCCTTGAATCTTCTCGCCTTTCACTAGAAAAAATACTAGAAAAAATTGAAAGTTTAAATGAGTGGACAATAGATGCTATTCATGATAAGGTTTTTGAAGTTATAAAAGAACTAGAAGTTAAAAACGGCGTTGTTATGTTCCCACTAAGGGTTGCAGTTTCAGGAAAACAATTCACTCCAGGTGGTGGAATTGAACTTGCAGTTGTACTAGGTAAAGAAAAAACTCTTGAAAGAATAAAACTAGCAATAGAAAAATTATAGAAAATAAAACTACGACTATCATTTTGATAGTCGTAGTTTTGCTTTTGTAGTGATGATTATAAATTTTATTTTTTAAAAATGAGTATATTAATTTTTTATATAAAAATATCGTAAAATATAGAAAAATAAATTTTGATAAAAACTGCAAAAAAACAAAGCTATAATTTTATTAGTATATGAAAGGAATAATAAAATTATGCTTAAAATTAAAAAAAATATTATTAGAAGGTTAAATAAAATTGATGTAAAGGATGCAAGTATTTACATAGGGGTGCTTTTATTTGGAATAATAACTCCGTTTTCGGGATATGAGGTTTTAAACTTATCAGGGCTCAGTTTAGTTCTATTGCTTTGCTTTTCAAAACTTGAAATTGTTTTAATATATTCTATTGCTTCCTTTATCTCTTTTGGGATAATGAGTTTATCAAATGGCTATTATTTAGCTTACTTTATGGCAACTGGAATATATGCTATAAGCTATACTTGGTTTACTAATAAAAAATTAAGCACGATATTTGCTGGTTCAATTTTTGTTATTTTAAAATCTATTATATTATCTTCGGCTTTTAATTTTTCATATCAAATATTATTTTTAATAGAATGTATAATGATTATAGTACTTCCATTTAATATTAAGGCTGGGTTTATTAATATAAAAAATTCAAAAGCTATATTATCTATTGAAGATTATATTAATAATTTTATAGCACTTGTGATTTTTGCAATTGCATTTTCCTCCTTTTTTTCAAACTACATATATTTGGATGTTTCGGTATTGTTAGCAGTTTCTTTATATTTTGCGGGATATCAAAAATTCGATGTGAGTTTTATTAGCCTGTTATCATCATCTGTTTTACTCACTTTAAGGGGTGATTTCTATCTATATTTTCTTGCAATTATAGCTGTTTACTTTATATCTAGTTTAGCTTTAAAAAAGAAATGGTGGTTAATATATGTTTTAGGTAGCCTTGTAGCGATTGCAATAAATATTATCTTGATTCCGATTTTTGGTAGCTTAACCCTTATTTTTATCACTGAAACGGCATTGCTAATTCATTTTTTTATGAAGAAATATATTAAAATGGAAGTTTTAGAAATAGACGTGGCTAGAGAAAAAAATCAAAAAGATTATTATAAACTAACAAGTAATCTTAAAAAACTACAAAAATCTTTGAGTTTTTTAGGGCATACTATTATAGATATAACAAAATTAAATGAAAAAAATTTAAAAGAGATTCCTTTAGAAGATATTGTAATAAATGAAGTTTGCAAAAAATGCAGTAGTAATATGTATTGCTGGGTACAAAAATTCAGCCAAACACAGGATGAATTCACAAAATATTCTTGTAATCTAAGTACAAAAAACGAGGCAGAGTTTAGCGATTGGTTTAGATCATTATGCATTAAGAATCAAGAGATAAAAAAAAGCTTTGAAGAAAATCAAAGACTTATTTTAACTAAAAGATATATAAAGCAATCTCAAAAAAGTAATCAAACCTTACTGCAAACAGCCTTTTTAGCTATTTCACACACAATATCAGATATAGAAATTCAAAGCAGAAAAGGATATGATTATAACGCCAGAATAACCTTTGAAATGGATAAGTATTTAAGTTTATTGAATATTAAATCTAATTTTTGCCTAGCAAATAGAAATCCAGACAGCTTTACTTTAACCTCGCTAGAAGTTCTTGATAGTAAAACTATCTATAAAATTAAATCTAAACTCGAATTGTTATTTAATAAAAAATTTGAAAATCCCACAAGTGAAAAGCAAGGAAATGAAACTGTTTACACCTTTTTATCGCTAAGAAATTATGATTTTGAAATATTTTATGATAGTAAAGCTCTTGAAAACATATGCGGTGATGAATGTGTGAGTTTTGAAGATAGTAGCAATAGGTATCTTTTATTAAGTGATGGAATGGGCACGGGAGTATTTGCAGCAAAAGAAAGCAAAACAGTTGTTGCGATGACGAAAAGTCTTTTAAAAGCAGGAATAGATGTTTTTAAAGTTATAGAAATTGTTAATTTAGCGCTTAATTTGAAATCCAATGGTGAAATAGGGGCATCAATTGATATTTTATCAGTTGATAAATACACGGGTAAAGCAGTTTTAACAAAGGCTGGAGCGAGTGAAAGTGTTGTGCTGAATTCAAAAGGAATAGATAGACTTTATAAAGATAGCCTGCCTCTTGGAATTTTAAAGGATACAAAGCCAGCCCAATATGAAATTCAATTAAAAGAAAATGATATTGTTGTATTAGTGAGCGATGGGGCTAGAATAGAAAATAATATAAGGGCAATGTATGATTTTAGCTGTGAGAACATTGTTAATAGTATAATGAAAACATCTTCTAAGGATGATAAAACAGTTGCAGCTTTAAAACTAGTTAAAATGAATTAATTAAAAAAATAAAAACAGTGAAAATATTTTAGTTTTTCACTGTTTTTTTAGGTTATTTAATTATTTTTATTATTTTTTCTATATTGTAAATAGCTCTCAAGGATAACTGTTGCAGCAACGGCATCAAGCACTGCTTTTCTTTTTTTTCCAAAAGTGTTTGTATCAGTTAGGATGTTTAAAGCCGATTTAGTACTGCTTCGCTCGTCCCAAGACTCAACTGGGATATCTAGCATTTCAGCTAATTCTTCCTTTACAGAAAGGCATTTTTGAGCCCTTTCGCCATAGCTTCCGTCCATATTACGAGGCAAACCTATAACAACCATTTCAGCGTTTAATTCTTTTGCTTTTAAAGCTATTTTTTCGATAGCTTTTTTTGTGTTTTTCTCTTTTATAACTTCAACAGGGGAAGCTAAAAATTCAGTAATATCGCTTATAGCAATCCCAGTTCGGCTTTCGCCATAGTCAACAGCCATTATCTTCATAATTTGATTTTCCTTGTATTTTTTTAAAATATAAAATATTTAGTTGCAGAATAAATTGAAAATTTATTTAACAATAAAATTCATAATAATGTTTTATATGTGTTTACTATGCAATGCATAGTAAACTTAAAGCTATGATTTTTGCTTTAAATATAAAACATTCAGTTGCAGAATAAATTGAAAATTTATTCTGCAATAGGTTTCATCGTAGGGAATAAAACAACGTCACGGATTGAAACAGAACCAGTTAGTAGCATAACTAATCTATCAATACCAATACCAATACCACCAGTTGGAGGCATACCATAGCTTAGAGCATTTAAGAAATCTTCATCAACCTTGTTTGCTTCATCATCACCAAGGCTTCTTAGATATTCTTGGTATTCAAATCTTTCTCTTTGGTCAATAGGGTCGTTCAGTTCGCTAAATGCATTAGCATACTCTCTTCCACCGATAAATAATTCAAATCTATCTGTGTAATCAGGGTCTGCAAGGCTCTTTTTAGATAGAGGTGAAATTTCAACAGGGTGATGAGTTAAGAATGTTGGCTGGATTAAAGTAGCTTCAACAAATTCTTCAAAGAATAGATTTAGTATTTCGCCCTTTTTAAAGTGTGCAGGGAAATTTAATTTTTTCTCTTTTGCAATTTCTCTTGCCATTTCATCAGATGTTATGCTATCAAAATCAATACCACAAACTTCTTTAACGGCATCTTTCATTGAAATTCTTTTAAATGGTGAGTGAACATCATATTCAACGCCATCTAAAACAGGATTTACATTTTCGCCTAAAACCTTAGTTGCCACGTGGCGAATTAGGCTTTCAGTTAAATTCATAATATCTTCATAATCGTGGTATGCCCAGTATAATTCCATCATAGTAAATTCTGGATTATGTCTTGTTGAAATACCTTCATTTCTAAAAACTCTGCTTAATTCATAAACTTTATCAAATCCACCAACAATTAATCTTTTTAGGTATAATTCAAGTGAGATTCTTAAATGCATAGGGATATCAAGCGCGTTATGATGAGTGTCAAATGGTCTTGCAGTTGCACCACCTGGAACTGTTTGAAGTACTGGTGTTTCAACTTCTAAAAAACCGAGATTATCTAAGAAATTTCTAATCTCTTTTGTAATTTTACTTCTTTTTACAAATGTATCTTTAACATCAGGATTTACAATTAAATCAACATAGCGTTGACGATATCTTAGTTCTGTATCTGTTAACCCGTGCCATTTTTCAGGAAGTGGAGTTAAAGATTTTGAAAGTAGTTCGATTGATTTTACTTTTAGTGAAATTTCGCCACGCTTTGTTTTGAAAACATCACCAGAAACACCTATAATATCGCCGATATCATAAGTTAGCACTTCATCATAAACTTCTTGACCTAGCGCATCAATTCTAATATATAGCTGAATTTTTCCAGATGCATCTCTTAAATCGAAAAATGAAGCTTTGCCCATATCTCTTTTAGACATAATTCTGCCTGCAAGATTAACTGTTCTAACTTCTTCGCTTTCTTCATTAAAATTTGCTACTTCTTCGCCGGCATAAGCATTAACTGGAAATCCTGTCTTATGAAATGGATCCTTCCCAGCTTCTTGCAAACTCTTTAATTTATTTCTGCGCACCTGTAAAAGTTCACTCAGGTTTTCTTCTTGTTCTTGTGTGGAAAGGTTTATATTGTTTTCCATAATTTAAGACTCCTTTTTTATTTTAATTCGATATAATATTTTATCATAAAAGCTAGATTTATTCAAGCAAAATAAGAAATAAAAAAGAGCTTATAAAAAGCTCTTTTTTAGTCGTTTATCATAATTTGTTTAATTGTTAGATTAAATGATGCACCTGTTGGAAGTGAAATCGATACAGTATCGCCAACTTTATGTCCTTTTAAAGCAGAACCAATTGGAGAATCTTCACTGATTTTTCCACTAAGTGGGTCGAACCCTGTTGCACCAACGATACTATAAGTATCTTCATCTCCATCACCATCAACTACCACTACGCTAACGCCAACACCAACAATGTTTTTTGAAATATTATCTTTGTTAACTATTTTAGCTTTTTTTAGGATAGAATCAAGTTCGTTAATTCTTTGTTCAACAAGTCCTTGTTCATTTTTAGCTTCATCGTATTCGCTGTTTTCTGATAAATCTCCAAACCCACGAGCAACTTTGATTTTTTCAGCTAGTTCATGGCGTTTATCTGTTTTTAAATATTCTAATTCCTTAACTAAATTATCATGCTCTGATTGTGTAAGTAAAATTTCATTATTCACTACTATTTATCTCCTTAAAACTAAGTAATAGCTATATTATATATATTTATATAGCAATTGTCAATATCTAGGAATGTCAAAATTTATATAAATATTTGTAAAATTATACATTATTTTGGTGAAAAACATTGAAATATGCAAAAAAATAAAGCAAGTAACAATAAAATGCTTATTTTAATATACTTATATAGAGTGTATAGAGTATAAAAATTAAACTTTAAGAAAATAAATTCAAAATGCAAGTTTTGTGCTTTTTAATTAAAAGGATAGCAAAAATGCGATATAATCATTCTAGTAAAATAGCTCAAAACCATTATAGAAGGGAATGGTTGTAAAATGGAAAAAATACTTAAGATAGAAAAAATATCATTAAGATATCAAACAATAAAAGAAGAAACTCTAGCTATTAAAGATATAAGCTTTGATATTGAAAAAGGCGATTTTGTGAGCCTTTTAGGGCCAAGTGGATGTGGAAAAAGTTCAATGCTTTCTATAATTTCTGGAAGCGTTAGAAATGATACAGGAGATATCTATTTTCAAAATAAAAAATTAGAAGGTTTTAATAATAGAATTGGATATATGCTTCAAAGTGATAATCTTTTATCTTGGAGAACAGTTTATAAAAATGTTTTATTAGGGCTTGAAATTCAAAAGAAAGTATCTAAGGAAAATATTGATTACGCAGTCTTACTTTTAAAAAAATATGGTCTATGGGAGTTTAAAGATAGTTTCCCAAGCTCACTATCAGGAGGAATGCGACAAAGAGTTAGCCTAATTAGAACATTATGCGTAAAGCCAGAACTATTATTATTAGATGAAGCTTTTTCAGCCTTAGATTATCAAACAAGATTAAATGTTAGTGCTGATGTTTTTAATATATTAAAAAATGAAGAAAAAACAATGCTAATGGTAACTCACGATATAAATGAGGCAGTTGCTTTATCAAATAAAATAGTAGTGCTTTCAAGTCGCCCTGCAACAGTAAAAAAAATATATAATATTGAATTTTCAGATAATAGAAATCCTATTTTAATAAGAAGAGAAGCAAAATTTCAAGAATATGTTAAGGATATATGGAAGGAGGTTTCGCAAAGCGATGATATATAGAGAAGAATATTTAAAAAAAATCAAAAAAGAAAAAAATAAAGTAATTTATTTTCAAATTAGTATAGTGATATTGTTTTTATTAGTTTGGCAGATATTATCAGGATTTAATATAATCGATCCATTTATTTTTTCATCTCCACTTAGGATAATACATTCCTTTATAGAGCAAATACAAAAAGATTTATTATATCATATATCAATAACAGTTTTAGAAACGGTTATTGGATTTTCACTAGGCGTAATAATTGGTTTTTTTATAGCAGTAGCGATGTGGTTTTCTCCATTTTTAACAAAGGTGTTATCTCCGTTTTTAGTGGTACTTAATAGCCTTCCTAAAATTGCCCTTGGACCCGTTATAATAGTTTTTGCAGGCGCTGATATGAAATCTATAATTTTAATGGCAATTGCAATAAGCTTAATCGTTACTGTTTTAGAGCTTTCAGGGGGATTTAATAAAACAGATAAGAATTTAATAACAGCACTAGAAAGCTTTGGTGCTAATAAAAAATCAGTGTTTTTAAAGCT
The DNA here is from genome assembly GCA_964525015.1 of uncultured Oscillospiraceae bacterium. Classification (GTDB taxonomy): domain Bacteria; phylum Bacillota; class Clostridia; order Oscillospirales; family Ruminococcaceae; genus RGIG3102. The sequence goes on along the minus strand of CAZGFY010000009.1, from coordinate 25,428 downwards.
TGTTTTACCATATAATTTATCAGTGTTATTTCAAAGTTTTAAGATAAATATTGGGCTTAGCTTAGTAGGTGTTATAGCTGGTGAGTTCCTTACTTCAAAAGCAGGACTTGGGTATATGATTGTGTACGCAGGTCAAGTTTTTAGAATGGACATTGTGATGATGAATGTCTTTATTTTGGGAGTTATTGCATATTTAATGTATGCAATTATAAATTTAATAGAAAAAATAGTTTTAAGAAGGATAAATCAAAATTAATTCATTGAGCGATAATAAGAAAGGTTTGGTTAAAAAAATATGAAAAAAATTATTGCATTAATTCTAGTGATAGGAATGGGTGTTTTACTGCTTACAGCTTGCAAAACATCACAAAATACTAACAATGAAGCAGAGCTTGAGAAAATAGTTTTAAACGAGGTTACACACTCTATTTTCTACGCACCACAATATGTGGCAATAAGTGAAGGGTACTTTCAAGATGAAGGGCTAGAAATCGAGCTTATAAATGGTGGTGGTGCTGATAATGTTATGACAGCTGTTTTAACAGGAGCTGCCGATATTGGCCTTGCTGGTGCAGAGGCAAGTATTTACGTTCATATTCAAGGAAAAGAAGATGTTCCTAAGGTTTTTGCACAGCTAACAGCTTGCGATGGCTCATTTTTAATATCACGAGAAGACGAAAGTTTTTCCTTTGATAATTTGGAAGGAAAAACCATACTGCCTGGAAGAAAAGGTGGTATGCCATATATGACTTTATTGTATGTTTTAAATCAAAACGGACTTATTGTAGGGCAAGATGTTTTCTTTAATGACACAATAGATTTTACAGCAATGACAGGGGCATTTGTAGCAGGCGAGGGCGATTATGTAACAGCATTTGAGCCAACAGCATCAGCTTTAGAAAAAGATGGGTCAGGGTACATTGTTGCCTCTATTGGAGAAGAAGGGGGAACTGTTCCATACACCGCGTATTTTGCAGCAGAAGACTTAGATGATGATACAATACAGAAATTTACAAATGCAATTAAAAAAGGTCAAGAATTTGTTATGAATAATTCTAGTGAAGATATAGCAAAAAGCATACAGCCATTTTTTAATGAAACAGATCTTGATGATATAGCCTTAGTAGTAGAAAATTATAAAGCAATAGGTGCATATAGCCAAACTCCAAATATGAAAGAAGAAGATTTTAATAGAATTATAGATATAATGAAAAATGCAGGCGAAATTGAAGAAAATGCAATTATAAAATATAGTGATATAATTGATGATAGCTTTGTAAAATAGATAAAAATCTCACTGAATATTATTTTCAGTGAGATTTTTTAGTTTTAAAAATTTATTTGTGAAAAAGTTTTTGAATTTAAAAAGCTTTCAAGCTGTGCATCAGTGTATTTTGATTTAATTAATATAATTTCGCCGTTAATATTAAATGCTTGGTATTCTCCACTTGATATGAACTTTGAAAAATCAGCTGCGTCATCAATAAGATACATTGTATTTTCATCAATATTCCCATTTAATAAATCTTGGTATACTAAAGCTGTAAACTCTTCTCTTTTATTATTAATTGCTCTAGCTTCAAATGCCACATTAATAGTCATATCACTATCTTTTTTGCCTGCCCTAATGGCATATTCAATAGAGTTATTATCTATATTAGATGGATTTAAAATAGAAATCATAGAATTATAATCATTAAAAAGAACATCCCAAAATTCATCAGTTAAAACCTTGGTTCTAGTGTGAACATTTTCATAAGGGGCACTGTTTTTAAAGTAATCCTGTTTGTAGGATATAGCTGGAAATAAATCAATTATTTGAATAAGGATAAATACAGATAATAAAATAATATTAAGCGATTTTAAATTAATTTTAGAGATACAAAAAATTGCGATGATATAAAATAAATAATGAAGTAGCCATCCGAATCTGCCACTAGCACGAAATATTGAGGCTATATCGCTAATAATACTAGGAATAGGAATAGAAATTAAAGTGAAACTATGAAATGTTATTGTGTTAGTTAGTGCAAAAATAGTTAGCGCCAAAGCTGTGAAAATTAATCCGTATGAGGATTTTAAAATATCAAGCACATTTTTTCTAATATTTTTTGAAAACACAAAAATTAAAAAGGATATAAAGATAGCTAAAATAACTCCAAATCCTAGATAATTAAACGCTTCAACTTGATAAGGGCTTGCAAGTGCTAAAGGGTTGCGAAAAGCCGACCAATCATTAATTCGATTACTCGAAGGATTAAAATAAGAATTAAGATTTAATGAGAAAATCCCATACCCAATATCACCAGCGCTGTCAAAAGAATAAAAAGCACCGATTATGTATCCAAAAACTAAGGCTGAAAAAAGGCTTATTAAAATAAAACTGAGAGATTTGATAAATTCTTTTTTAGAAATTGCCCACTCTAAAAATACTGCAAACGAGATACCAAAAGTGAATGGAAGAAAATATGGATGAATAGAAATCGCTAAAGTATTTATTATTATAAGAGGGATAGAATTTTTAAAATTCCAATTGCCTTTGTTTTTAAAATAATAATAAAGGCAGGCAATTATTAAAAAGTGAGCGGATAGAGCAGTATGGCGAAATGCTCTTTCCATCATAATAGGAGAAAAGCAAAATAATACAGCACTAAGACAGCTAATAAAATAGTTTTTAATAAATAAGTTCATTAATATAGCAGAAAATCCACCCATTAATGAATATGACATAGCTACAAAAATTCCAAAAAACTGAAAAGTTGAAGGAAGGATTGGAGAAAGTAGTTTGAAAAAGATACTAAAAATCGGGATTGAATCGGTGTAGGAAACACTAGTTCCGTAAGGAAAGGCAGCGTTTAAACTTACACCAAGAGGAAAACTCCAATCAGATTGGCGAAAAAGCATCCAGCCAGAATAGTGCTGTGCGATATCATTTTCCAAAAATCCAACACTGCAAAAGAAATCACTAGTAACATTTAGGCTAGAAAAAGTGAAAATAAAAATAAACACTAAAAAACCGATGATGCTTCCTGATAAAAATATAGTTTTTGTATCATCTTTTTTAAGATAAAATTTATTCATAAAATTAAAAATCCTTTTTTGAAATTATACATATTATTTTATCATAAAAAGAATAATATCACAAATAAAAATCTCACTAAAATAAATTCAGTGAGATTTTTTATTTAGTAAGTTAAAGGCAATACATAGATAACCACGCATAAATAATGAAGAACACTGCCAGCCACTACGAATAGATGCCAAATTCCGTGGAAGTATTTAATTTTTATTTTATAAAAAATAATTCCAATAGTGTAGCTAAGTCCGCCAAGAGTTAGTAAAATTAGGCCACCTTGTGAAATACTAGAAATAATATCAGGAAGTAAAATCAAAACGCTCCAACCCATTAAAATATATAAAATAAGTGCAAGTTTTTCAAATTTTTCTAAATTTATAAAATTCAAGGTAATGCAACTAGCGCATATTATCCAAATGAAAATTATTGTATAAGTAGCCTTTATATTCTCAGAAAGTAAAACTAAGCAAAAAGGAGTGTAGCTTCCTGCAATTAATATCGGAATAGCCGCATGGTCTAAAACACGAAATATTTTTTTAACCTTTTCAAATGGAAAAGCGTGATATAAAGTTGACATTGTGTATAGTAAAACAAGAGAAATCCCAAAAATCACACTGCTAATAATAGCTGGAAAATTCCCAAATGCAGCTGCTAATGTTATCATAACAGTTGCTCCAATTATAGAGCATAAAGCCCCTATTCCATGCGTTATACTATTAAATATTTCCTCACCTATGGTGTATCGCTTGCTAGACATAATTATTTCCCCTTGAATTTTAATTGTTTATATTATTTTTAATAATACAAATTATAGCATAAATAAGTGAAAATAAATTGTAAATTAAATAAATTATACTATGATTTTAAATTTTGCTTTTAATATTAAATAAAATATGATAAAATATTAATACTAAATATCAAAGGAGATAATAAAATGATAGATGAAAAGATTAAAAGAATAAATGAATTATACAATAAAAGCAAAACACAGCCACTAACAAGCGAGGAATTAGCAGAACAAAAGAAATTAAGGGAAGATTATGTTAAAGGCTTTAGAAAGAATATGATAGACCAATTAAACAACGTTAGTGTTGAGCAGGAAGATGGAAGCGTTAAAAAATTGAGTGATTTGGGGATAAAAGAATAGCAAAGATTACAAAAAAAGATTGTTTGTAATTATTTTGTAATAATTTTACCGTTTTGTAACAATTTCAACACAATTAAGGTTTATACTAATAACTGTAATAAGTTTTTTCAAAAGTTTCCAAAGAATAAAAAAGACAAAAAGATATTTTTCTTTTTGTCTTTTTTATTTTTTTGGTGAGCGATATAATCCAAGGAAGCTTAAAATTGGATAATATCACTCACCTTAGTTTTAAGCGCAAAAAAAGAGCTAAAGAAAATCTAAAGCTCTAAATTTTTGTTTTAATTATTCAGCAGCAATAGCTGAAACTGGGCAAGCTGATTCGCAAGCGCCACAGTCGATACATGTTCCTGCATCAATAACGAATTGAGAACCGCCATCTGAGATAGCTGAAACTGGACATTCGCCTTCGCAAGCGCCGCATGAGATGCAAGCATCACTAATTTTGTAAGCCATAGTTTAATACCTCCATTAAGCATTTATATATTTATATCGCACCCCTGCGATCTAAATACTAAATAAAGTTTACTACATATTATAAATATATGCAAGTATTTATTTTTAATCTTCAAGTTTTTTTAGTTCAGCCTCAACTTGTTTATCAACAAAGTTTCGACCTTTTTTTAAAACTTGAACAGACTTTACTTCATATTCTCTTGGCACACCTTCTCTGTTTTTATCAAGGCGAACCTTAACTTTTCCTTTTAAAAGCATACTTTCAGTAACGATACCATTGCCATCTTCAGTTTTAACTAAAGATCCAACGCTAGGTGTCATTTTATTTAAATACTCATAAGTGTCTTGTTCAAAACTTAAACAGCACATTAATCTGCCACAAGAGCCAGAAATTTTAGTTGGGTTTAAAGATAGGTTTTGCTCTTTTGCCATTTTTATACTAACAGGAGTGAAATCTCCTAAAAATCTTGAACAGCAAAATGTTTGTCCGCAAATACCAACACCATTTAACATACGGCTTTCATCACGAACTCCGATTTGGCGAAGCTCAATCCTAGTTTTAAAAACTGAGGCTAAATCTTTAACAAGCTCTCTAAAATCAACCCTTGCATCACTTGTAAAATAAAAAAGAATTTTCCCTCTATCAAATGTATATTCAACATCTATAAGCTTCATATTTAGTTTGTGAGCTAGAATTTTCTCCTCGCAAACGCTAAAAGCTTTCTTCTCATCTTCTTTATTCTTATTAAGTTTTGCAATATCGCTACTAGTAGCAATTTTTTCAACAGCCTTTAATGCTTTAACTATTGAATTCTTGCTAACATTGTGCGGAGCTTTAACGCATAATCCGCATTCTTTACCACGCACAGTGTCAACAATTACATAATCATCTTTGTTTATTTTTAAATCAAGTGGGTCAAAGAAATACACTTTTCCACCTGGTTTAAATCGTATGCCTACAACTTTTATCATCTATAATTATAAGATTTATAAAAAATCTTCCTTTCAGTTTCTTTGCATAAATATTAAAATAGCTTTATGCCTTAACTCATTATATACAATTAAGATGAAAAAAGCAAATTTATTTTGTTATCTCAACAACAAAATTTTCAAGGAGCAAATTAAGATTTACATTAATTTGCAGGTGCTGTTTGTAATTTTCAATAACTTTTAAAATTTTAATATGGTTAGCATCAATTTTTTTAGAAACAATAAATTCTAAATTTTTTAAAAACTTATTAAACCCATCCTTCTTTTTATTAAAAGAAAACATAAGTTTTGATAAATCATAAGTTTTGTTGTTTAAAATTAAATCATAAGCAGTAGCTGCTGCATATAAATAGCTGTATTCATCCTCATTATTTATCGCTTTTTGAATAAATCCGATATTGTTTCCATAAATATTATATGCACTTTTAAATTTTTCATCGCTAGTATAGTCTTTAAAGTAAGAAAAAACTTCATCCATACTAGGCTCGCTTAAGGTATAGATAGAACAGCGTGAGCGAATTGTTGGAAGAAGTTTAGTTAAATCGTTAGTAGTTAGTATGTATATCGTATTACCTTTAGGTTCTTCAAGGGATTTTAAAAGAGCATTCGCAGAGTATCTATTAAAATTTTCGCAGTTTTGAATTATAATAACTTTTTTATCGCCCTCTAATGAGGAATAACTAATATCAGTAGTCATATTTCTAATATCGCTAACTTTAATCTGACTTGTTAATCCATCGCCTTTAATAATTGTAAGGGTTGATAGTTTTTGATTATTAACATCTTCATAATCAGCATCGAGAATTTTACAAGCTAGTAGTTTTGCTAAAAAGTTTACACCAAGCCCCTCTTTTGCATTTAATATAATGGCATGAGGAAGCTTCCCTTGTGAAAATCCGTCGACTAAATTTCTAACGGTATTTTCATTACCAAAATAATTATCTAAATACATATTTTTACGCCTTTTCAAATCTTTCTACATCTAAAACAAATATTGTAGCTCCACCAATAGTAACTTCTAGAGGGAAAGCTGTTGATACGCCGATACCGTAAGTAGCAGTTGATGGAACAACTTCAGTTCTTTGTTGTGAAAATTCTTGAATAATTTTAATAGCATCATCAACTTTTTCTGCTTGAGTACCAATTAAAAGTGTGATGTTGCCAGCCATTAAAAATCCACCAGTAGTTGCAAGTTTTGTAACAGAAAATCTTGCCTTAGTAAGTGCTGCTGAAACTTCTGGAGCATCTTCTTTGCTGATAATTGCAATAATTAGTTTCATAAGTAATACCTCCGTTTTTTAAAATATATGTGAAAAGATGGAATATATCCATTTTCTTACTTATATAATATCATTAAATAGTGAAAATATCCATAGTTTTTTAAAATAATATTCATAAAAAATTAATATTACTTTTTGTTGTATTTTTCAAATAGTTTTTTTCTTAAAGGGGTTATCGAGCCTTGGGCCATTGAAAGTGTGTCTACTCCCATTTCAATATATTTATCTGCTATTTCATAAATTGCAGCACTTTCACCACAAATAGAAACAGGTAAATCATAGATTTTAGCATTTTTTAAAACAAGTTCAATTAATTTTAATACACCCTCATTCATGAAATCATAATATCCTACAACAGAATGATTAATTCTATCAGAAGCAGTTGTATACTGAGTTAAATCATTAGTGCCAATACTAAAAAACTTAACGTGTTTTGCCAATTTATCGCTGATTAATGCAGCGCTTGGAACTTCAATCATAATGCCCCAATCAATATTATCTTTAGTAACAAGCCCATCCATTAAAAGCTTGTTTAAAACTTCTTTTGCGCTATCTAAATAATCAATAACATCATATTCAGTTGTTACCATTGGAAGCATAACATTGATTTTTTTAGTATTGTTAGCTGCAATATATAAAGCCTTAATTTGATTTAAAAATAAATCAGGAAAGAGCTTTTTAAGCCTAACTCCACGCATGCCAAGCGCAGGATTTGGCTCTTTATTAAGGCTTATTCCATTTGCAGTTTTATCAGCACCTATATCAAAGGTGCGAATGCAAATAGACTTATCTTTGCTAGCTTTAATACAATTTTCATAAAAAGTTATTTGATCTTTAAAGCTTGGAGTTGTTTCTTTAAAAAACAGTATTTCACTTCTCACAAGACCTATTCCCTCTGCAGAAGAATTTTCGATACTTTTTTGTATATCAAAAGGGTCGTCACAGTTTGCAAATAGATTTATTTTTTTGCCGTCTTTTAAGATTATTTGCTCAGAAAAATTTTTATCTGATTCTAATTCCTGCTGTTTTAATTTATGTCGATATAAAGCTAGTATAGACTCAGTTGGATTGATAATAATTTCGCCACGGCTAGCATCAAGAACAACAGTTTTCCCATTGTAAATAGGATTTAAAACATCATTACTTACTCCAAAAACAGAAGGTATTTCCATTGTTCTTGCGATTATATTAGAATGGCTTTGATACGCTCCTCCAACAGTTACAAATCCTTTAGCTTTATCTCTTTGCATATTAGCTAAATCACTAGGAAGTATATCATCAGTTATAATAATGCAAGGCTTTTCAAGGTTGAATTTATCTCTTTTTGTGCCATCTAAAATATTTACAATTCTCCCTAAAATATCTCTTATATCATATGTTCTGTGAATAAAGTAGTCATCGCCGATATCTTTGATTTGCTGGCAATATTCTTCCATTGAAATTTCAACGGAATGAGCAGCACCATATTCGTGCTCTATTTTTTCATATATAGAATCTAGTAGTCCCTCGTCGCTTAAAAGTAAAAATTGAAACATTAAAATGTCTTTATGGTCGCTAGAAGAGATGTCTATTAAATCTTTTATTTCGTTTTTAGCTATTTCAAGTGCTGATTCAAATAGTTTTTTTTCACGATGAGGGGGGAGTGTAACACGCTTATAACTACTGCTAGTGCGATTAATAACATTTATTTCGCCAATAACTATGCCAGTAGAAGCTGCAATTCCAGTGTATCTATTCATAAAATGCCCCATCCTTTCTTTCATTTAAGCTAGAAAAGCTCAAATTGTGTGTGAAATAATTAGTGTCTAGCCTTGCTTTAATAACTCTTTTTTGTGGGATAAAGGGGCTAGTTTTCAAATGTTTTAATAAATCCGATAAACGCATATATAATTATCAACGGATAAACAGTTGATAAATACATTCCATAAGTACCAATTCCAAAAGCTGCAATTTCCATAAAAGCAATCATTGCACATCTTAAAATAGCCATTCCTAATACACCAAGTAAAATTAGGTTAAGCATATTTTCAAGGTTTTCTTTTTTATCATTTTTAAGTGTTATAGCTTGCTTAATTTGCCAAAAAATAGCGATTACAAACATTATTGGTATAAAAATTGTGTAAACAGTATTGAAAAAATTTAATATAGCGTGAGATGGAATTCTCTTTAAATCAAGATGAGATTGATAACTCCCATCAACTCTAACGGTTGTAGCTGATTGATTAAGATATTCATTCATAGCTAAAATATCTTCTTCTTCCCCTTTAGCAGCTTCTGCGATAGGATTACACTGCTCAAAAAATAAAACTGTTTTAAATCCATTAAAGGTTTCTTCTAAAGTAGGTAGTATATGCTTTGGTAAAATCCTTGGAGTTACCGAAGTTTTTAATTTTGTAGAGCCATTATGAGTTTCAAGGCGTCCCTCATTGACTGCTAGCTGAATTTCTTCTGTTAAAGTGTTGTAAAACTCGCTTGCCGTTTGTGGTGTTTCATATAAGCCCTCTAAAGTTAAAGCTAGGCGAACAGCCCAGTAATATGAACCAGCTAAATAATCCTCAGCTTCTTTATTTTGATACCCAGTTGTAACAGGGCTCTCATTAAAATAATGGCTAATTAAATTAAAAGATGGAACTTCTTGTGCTAGCTTTTCTCTTGTGCTTTTTGAAACGGAAACCATAGGATTATCAGTGTCACTCTCGATACTTGCCATAGCCCCAATTGCACTAGAAAATTCACTGCTTGTAAAATCGCTGATGATAAATCGTCCGTAATATTGGTAATTCATATAGCAATAACTAAATACTATGCTAAGACTTATAAAAATAGGTATAAAAATTCCAAAAATTTTAAAATATTTTTGTTTATCATTATTTTTAATCCATTTATAAGCTAAAATAATAAATGCAATAATTAGAAATGGTAACGCCCAGTATCCATCTTCTCTTGTTAAATAACTTACCCCAAAGCTTATTCCCATAATAATAAAATGAAAAACTAATTTTTTAAAATCTTCCTTATGGCGAAGTCCAATAGAGATAATAGAAAAAAAGAAGAACATAGAAATAATAGGAAATATGCTATCTCTGTAAACTCTTAATGAAAACTCTGCTGAAATAGCGGGATTGTATAAAATACCACAGAATAAAAACCATAAACTAATATCATTTTTGATAACGGGTTTAAAAGCATTTATTCCATAAAAAGCAGCTACTATCCATAAAAGTGTGTTTGCGACAAGATATGGGATTCCAGTGAAATTTACAAAACTAAGCCATATGCTAAAAAACATATGCTTTGAAATTGCTATTTGTGAATATTCCCCTAGCCAATTTCCGTTAGTAATAGAAATGGCAGCATCGAACATTAAATCATCGTCAATTGGGGCATACCCAGGAAGAATTAAAGGGTATTGAAGTGAAGCTAAGATGATTTTTAGAACGCATGCTGCGATATATAGAAAAATTATATGTGATTTTTTTATTTTAAAATTAGACATGAAACCTCTTTAAAGTTCAAATTATTATAGAAATATATTAATAATTTATACATACTTATAATACCATAAAATAATTAAATAAACAATACTGTTACAAGCAATATTGGCATAGAATACTATACAAGTGTATAAAATGTAACTTTTATCAAAAAATTACCATAATTTACATATTAACGACATTTTGTGTAATCGCTTTAGCGATTTGCCTGTTTTACTCTTTGCAGGCAAATAAAACTCGAATAAATAATCGTAACAAAGTGAAGATTATTTATAGGATAATATAAAACTGTGACGATAATAAGAAGTTATCGTCACAGTGTAGTTTATAATATATTAGATATATTTAATGGTAAATTCGCAAATATCAGCTGCTTTATCACAGTATTCTTGAACATCAAATTGCTGAACAACTAAATGTTCATGAGCCATTTCATCAGATTCATCGCTCATAGCGCGTATAATTACAAAAGGAATATCATTTTTACTTGCAATATGAGCAATAGCAGCGCCTTCCATTTCAACGCAATCAGGACTGCAAAAATCAGCTATTGATTTTTTTAAAACAGAATCTCCAACAAATTTATCACCAGTTGCAATTTTTCCCACAATAAATTTTGTATTAGTTTCGCTACATGCTTTGCTCGCTGCAAGAATTAAATCTTTATTAGCTGTATAAAAATCAAGATTTGGATAATGCTGGTTGATCATATCAATTTGAGCGTCGTGATAGGTTACTTCATTTGAAATAACAACATCGCCAATTGAGATTTTACTTGTCATATTTCCAGCAATTCCTGAATTTATAATAGCATCAATTTCATATTTTGTTATTAAAACTTGAGCCGCAGCACCAGCGGCAACCTTGCCCATCCCACTTTGACATAAAACAACTTTTTTATCATAAAGATTACCTGTGAATATTTCAAGACCTGCAATTTTTTCGGTTTTTAAATTTGTAAGCTTATCTCGAAGTAAAGTTACTTCAACTGGCATAGCGCCGATAACGCCGATAGTTTTCATAATAATAACCAATCCTTTATCTTTTATTAAACATTAAATCTAAATAGGATAACATCGCCGTCTTTAACAATGTATTCCTTTCCTTCACTTCTAACAAGGCCTTTATCTCTAGCATTTGCCATGCTTTGATGAGTTATTAAATCATCAAAAGAGATAACTTCAGCACGGATAAATCCTCTTTCAAAATCAGAGTGGATTTTTCCAGCAGCACCAGGCGCTTTAGTTCCTTTTGTGATAGTCCAAGCCCTAACTTCCTCAACGCCAGCTGTTAGATAGCTAATAAGGCCTAGAAGTGTGTAGCTTTCTTTTATTAAATCATCAAGCCCAGAAGAAGATAAGCCGAGCTCATCTAAAAATTCTTTTTTCTCTTCTCTTGAAAGGCTGTTAACATCTTCTTCGATTTTTGCACAAATAGCAAGACAACCACTTTTATCTTCCACTGCCTTCTTTTGAACAATTGGATAGTATGGGTTTTCACTAATTCCTGCTAATAAATCATCTTCTGATAAATTACAAGCGTAGATAACGGGCTTTGCAGAAAGTAGTGGCATTTCACGAAACCATTCAGCTTCATTATCGCCATTTGTTTCAAATCCTCTAGCGTTTTTACCTTCAGTTAAATATGCTTCTAGTCTTTCTAGCATAGTAATTAAATCAGCAAGACCTTTTTCGCTCTTCATTAATTTTTTTGTTCTATCAAGTCTTCTTTGAACTATTTCAATATCAGAAAATATAAGCTCTAAATCGATAGTTTCTATATCACGAAGTGGATCTACGCTGCCCTCAACGTGAATAATATCATCGCTATCAAAACAGCGAACCATATGAATTATAGCGTCAACTTCTCTTATATGGCTTAAAAATTTATTTCCAAGCCCTTCGCCTTTACTAGCGCCTTTAACAAGCCCCGCGATATCAACAAACTCAATTGTCGCAGGTGTATATTTTTTTGGAACATAAAGCTCGCTCAATCTATCTAATCTTTCATCTGGAACCGCAACAATGCCAACATTCGGCTCAATAGTACAAAAAGGGAAGTTTGCACTTTGTGCACCAGCATTTGTAATCGCATTAAAAAGAGTGCTTTTTCCAACGTTTGGCAGTCCTACTATACCTAATTTCATAAACTTATTTATTCCTTTCAAATTTGCAAAAATTTTATGTATTGAATTATGCAGATAAAAATCTAACAGTATATCCGATTTATTGTATCATATTTAAGCGGGATTAACAAGATTATATTTGTTAATATGTTAAAAGTTACAGAAAAATGCCAAAGATTGGATTTTTCAAATAAAAAGCTTTGAATATTTGAGTTTATAGTGTATAATTAAGTTGAGAAGAAATCTTAAAATATAAATAGAATGCTATTCATTAACACTTCGCCTATATATATTAAATAAATGCTTTTGAAAAAAGTTTGGAGGTTAGTTAAATGAGTAAGGTTAGAATTTTAATAGTTGATGATGATAAAAACATCTGTGAATTGTTACGACTATACTTAGAAAAAGAAGGATATGAAACAAGAACAGCATACGATGGTGAGGAAGCGATAAGTATATGTGCTCAAACGCATATAGATTTAGTGCTTATGGATGTTATGATGCCAAATGTTGATGGTTGGGAAGCTTGTCGTAGAATTCGTGCAAAAAGCAATATGCCAATAATAGTGCTAACGGCAAAAGGTGAAACTTTTGATAAGGTTTTAGGACTTGAACTTGGTGCGGATGACTACATAGTAAAGCCATTTGACACAAAAGAAGTTGTGGCAAGAATTAAAGCTGTTTTAAGAAGAGCGAACACCCAAAAGGCTCCAGAGGATTCTCAAGGTGCACTATACTTTGAAAACTTAGTTGTGAATTTAACTAAGTATGAATTAAAGGTAAATGATGAAGTAGTAGATACACCACCAAAAGAATTAGAGCTTTTATATCACCTTGCAAAAAATCCAAATAAGGTTTTTACAAGAGATGTTTTACTTGATGAAGTTTGGGGATTTGAATACTATGGTGATAGCAGAACAATTGATGTTCACATCAAGCGTTTAAGAGAAAAATTAGAAGGCGTTAGCGAAAAATGGAGTTTAAAAACTGTTTGGGGTATTGGATATAAATTCGAACTTCGTGACTAGGTATAAAAATTATTTTTTACACCTTAAATTTATCGATTATAGTAAATGTAGATAAAATTTTTAAAAAGAAAGTATTTATAATAAAAACAAGCTTTTACTCCATAAAGTTTTTAAGAAATGGAACTAAGTATGAAAAGAGGCATTGCATCTCAGCTTTTCTTTGCTTTTAGTGGTATTATAATATTAACAATTAGTGTTTTAGGTTTAGTGCTAACGTATTTTACAAATAGTTATTTTGGAAATGAGAATACAGTAGCACTAGCTAAAAGTGCGCAAACTGCAGTTGAGGCGATAAATAGATATGTACTTCAAAATGATGAGGGTGCAGATGATGTATTATATGATTTTTCAATAATTGCAAGAAGCACAAATTCTATAATACATTTAATTGATGAAAATACTCAATATATAGCCTGCACAGATATAGAAGAATGTGATCTTATGATTGATCAAAATTCTGGTATAGAATTTTTAGAAGAGCTGGGCGAAAATAATTTAACCACTTACATTGAAAATTTAGAATATGTGAATGAAATTGATAGATATAGTATAAAGTATAGCTTATATGATGAAAAAGATAATCATATAGGCTATATTGAAGTTATAAGTAAAACTAATTCACTTATAATTTTTGTGGACACATTATCAACGATATTTATTCTCTCAGCAGGATTAATATTAATACTAGCTAGCATTTTTTCATTCTTTTTAACTTCGAAAATTGTAACACCGATAACAGAGATTTCAAATGCAGCAAAATCTTTTAGTAATGGAGATTTTTCAGCACGTGTAAAAGGAAATACAGGGGCACAAGAAATTGCACATCTTGCAGACACATTTAATATTATGGCTGGAGTTGTGGAAAATCATGAAAGTGCATTATCCAGCTTTGTTGCGAATATATCTCACGAACTGCGAACACCAATGACAAATATTAAAGGCTTTGTAGATGGCATATTAGACCAAACGATTGATGAAGAAAATCAAACTAAATATCTGAATATTGTATCCGATGAAATAGGAAGGCTTGCAAGGCTCACAAATAGTATGCTTCAAATGTCAAAACTTGAGGCGGGAGAATATTTTATAAATGTAGAAAAACACAATATATGGGACACTATTTCAGCTGTTGCAATCGCTAAAGAGAAGGTTATAGATGAAAAACGCATAGAAATTAAAGGGTTTGCACCTAAAAGAATATATATTTTTGCGGATGTGGATATAACTCATCAAATTATATATAATATATTTGATAATGCAGTTAAATTCACACCACAAAATGGCAGTATTTCACTTAAAGTTTTTGAAGATAAAACCGAAGAGTATATAGTTTTTAAAATTAAAAATGATGGCGAGGGAATACCAAAAGAGGAAATCCCGTATATATTTGATAGATTTTATAAATCTGATAAAAGTAGAAGTGGTAATAATGCTGGTGCTGGAATAGGACTTTACATCGTAAACACTCTATTGCAAAGAAGTGGCGGTAGGATTGAAGTTGAAAGCGTGTTAAATAAATACACTGAATTTTCAATATACTTTCCAGCAAACCCAGTTCAGATTATTTCAAGATAATTAAAAAATCCATGCTGCTATAATAATCAAAAGATGTGTTTTAAAATAAGAAATTAATAAGTAACAAAGTTTTTTCACAAAGATATTATAAAATTTAATATATGTATAGTATTATAAAATTTTAATAACTGTTAGAGATAAAAGAGTTAAGGGATATGAAAGGAATATTTAAGATATGACAACAGCAAAACCAAAAAGCAGTGCGCTAACAAAGATAGTGGCATTTTTGCTTATAGCAGTAATTCCACTATCTTCAGGATATATGGCTGGAAAGACAACAAATGCAAATAATCCAGTTGCAGTGTATATACAAAATTTATTTGGGATAGAAAACGAAACTACAAGCCCGAATGTGAATAATCCGATTTTAAATGGAGAATCAATTATAGAGATGCATCCAATACCTGAAATTACAGATGATGGGTATTCAGCACAAACTATTTATCAAAATGTTACACCATCAATAGTCCAAATAACAGTTTATGCAGATTCTCAAATCTCTCCAATTGGCTCTGGAACAGGGATTGTTTTAAGCAATGATGGATATATCGTTACAAATGCCCACGTTTTAGAAGGTGGAAGTAGTGTAAATGTTGAATTTCTAGACGGCGATCAGATTAGAGGAAGTATTGTTGGAGCTGATACCGATACGGATTTAGCTGTAATTCAAGTGGCAAAGGCGGATTTGCATCCAGCAGAGTTTGGCGATAGTGAATCAGTGGTGGTTGGCGATAGAGCGATAGTTATAGGAAATCCAGGTGGCCTTGCATACACTTTAACTCAAGGAGTTATATCAGGGCTTGATAGAGATATTAATGATGGAACAAGAAGTCTTGATTTAATTCAAGTAGACGCTGCTATAAACCCAGGAAACTCAGGCGGTCCTTTATATAATAGATTTGGTCAGGTTGTGGGGATTACGTCTTCCAAAATCGCCGATGTTGATTTTGAAGGGATTGGATTTGCAATTCCAATTAGCGAGGCAGCTCCAATTATAGATAGTTTAATCGCACATGGATATGTTGCAGGAAGGGCAGTTTTAGGAGTTAGTATCTATGAATTAAACGATACGAACGGCCCTCCAAACGGACTTCCAAATGCAGGCGTTTATATAGCATCAATAGAGCCAGATAGCGATTTATTAAATAAAGGGGTTAGAGAAAGAGATGTTATCACTCACGCAAACGGAGTTGAGATAAAAACAACTGATGATTTATTAAATCAATTAGAAGCAGCGGCACCAGGGGATTTATTTAATATAGAAATCTACCGTGTCGAAACCGACCAAACATTCTCAGTTGATGTTGTTTTATCAGAAGCAAAATAAAAATATTAAAAACGGATAGAAAAAAACTATCCGTTTTGTTATAATATATTTAAATAATTGAAAATAGAAAGGAAATCTAGGAATGAATTTACAAGAAAAAATAAGCGAATTTAAAAAATATCAGCAGAAAATGCATGCATTTTCTCATGCAATGGGTATACTGCATTATGATGCTGAAACAGTTATGCCAAAGGGGGCATCTGAAAATTTAGGCAAAACGATAGCTGTTTTAAGTGGCGAAATGTATAAAATGCAAACAGCAAAAGAGCTTGATGATATAATCGAAGGCTTAAAAACTGAAAAAGATTCACTTGATGCCCAAACGAAAAAAGAACTTGAAGATATAATTGAGGAAAAGGAAAAAACTCAAAAAATTCCAATGGAAGAGTTTATCCAGTATCAAGTTGTTAGAAATGAAGCGTCACACACTTGGCAAAAAGTTAAGGGTGAGAGCGATTATCAAACATTTAAGCCGCATCTTGAAAAATTAATTAATTTTAAAAAGAAATTTGCAAAATATATAAATCCAAATGAAGAAAATATATATAACACTCTTTTAGCTGATTTTGAAAAAGGATTAACTACTGATATTTTAGATAATTATTTTGAAAAAATAAAAACAGACTTAGTTCCTGTAATACTAAAAATTAAAGAAAAAGGAAACACGGAATATTCATTTATGTCAGCGAAATACCCAATAGATAAACAAAGAGAACTTTCAGACTATCTAATGGATGTTTTAACAATTGATAAAAATTTCTGTGCGATTGGGGAAACAGAACACCCATTTACAACTAATTTTGATAAAACCGATGTTCGTATAACAACTCATTATAAAGAAGACAGCATGGCGAGCAGTTTTTATAGCGTTATCCACGAAGGTGGGCACGGATTATATGAGCTTAACACAGGAGATAATCTAAAAGGAACGGTGCTAGCTGGTGGTACTAGTATGGGTATTCACGAATCACAATCACGCTTTTTTGAAAATATTATAGGTCGTTCTTTAGAATTTTGTGAGTTAGTTCTTCCGAAAATGAAAGAGTTATTTCCTAAAGAGTTAAAGGATGTTACTGCAAAAGATTTTTATAAAGCAGTAAATAAAGTTAGCCCTAGTTTAATAAGAATTGAAGCAGATGAATTAACATACTCAATGCACGTTATGATTAGATATGAAGTTGAAAAAGCTATATTCCAAGATAAGGTGACAGTTGATGAACTGCCAGCTTTATGGAATAAAATGTATAAAGATTATCTAGGGGTAGATGTTCCAAATGATGAAAATGGAATTTTACAAGATGTTCACTGGTCTGGTGGAATGTTTGGCTACTTCCCAAGCTACTCAATTGGAAGTGCATATGCATCACAAATCGTTGAAAGTCTTAAAAAAGATGTTGATTTATCAAAGGCTATAAAAGAAAACAATTTAAAACCAGTTGTAGAATGGTTAACAGAGCATATCTATAAACACGGTAAAATGCTAACTCCAAACGAAGTTATCGAAAACTGCTGTAAAACTTCATTCGACCCAGAATACTATGTAAAATATCTAACTGATAAATACACAGCTATTTATGAGTTGTAAGAAAAAAGTGGGGGCTTGCATTAAAATGCTTGCCCCCACTGATTGATATAGTATAATAAAACTGCTATACTATTACCTATTGATTAATTAGAAAAAAGGATATTTTTAAATATGAAAGAAAAGCAGTTTTATAAATGCAAAATCATATCAGCTAGGGAAAACTACACCCCGTACACCCACGAGCAGTTAAAAGATATTGTTAGTACTAAAGGAATAATAGAAAATATATGGCTTACAAAACATATGCTAATTATTTATTCAAGGAAAAAAATCACACAAATACTATGGGAAGATATAGCCAGTGTTAAATCCAGAAGCTTTACATATAGATACAGGATATATTCAGATGTGATTATAGTAGATAAATTTAATAATGAACATATAATTAGTGCAGTGGAAACTTTTAAGGCGAAAATTTTAGCCGAATATATTGATAGGGAGTTGTTTTCAAATACACATCCAAAATATAATCCATCAAAAGGCTTGAGTTTATCAAAAAGCCCAACGTTGGAAGAAATGATTAAAAATGAAGATAAAACTATTACAGCTAATGCAATGATGGCTTTTGCGTATTTTGGTGTATATATGCTCGCTGTGGGGCTTGGTTTAGTTATTTACAATATTTTAGTACCTTTTATACAAACAAGTGTACTTGAAAATAATTACACACTAGAAAATTATCTAAAAATGGAACTACTTCCTGATATCTCATCAATATTACTGGGGTTTATTCCGCTAGTTATAAGTATAGTTACCTTCCCATATTTTTATAAAAGAAGTGGGGCTGTAAAGGGGTATTTAATAGTTATTGCTGGCACTTTTATCTGGATGTCGGGGATGATGTTTTTTAGAGAAATATCCACTAATGATATATTAAAAAAGATAGAAATAATTCAAACTCAAATTGAATCTATCGAAAATACAAAAACCCAAACATTTTATATTCAAGGTTTTGCGAATGATTATAGTGGTGTACAAGTTTCAACTTTATCAGAGTATAATTATAATTTTAATGGCGTTGATGAACTTAATATTACACAAGTGTATTTAACAAGTGGCAGAGATATAGAAGATTATGATGTTTTCAATTATGTAGGAGATTTGGATTTAAGTATATTTATAGGTTCAACCCCACTTATGTATTCAGCGCAAGAAGAAACACCAACGAGCTTTGAAGTTACATATGTAGATTTAAAATATCTAATAGGCGAGCCATACGAATACACAAAATCATGGATTACTAATATAGAAAGAGTGGATTAGAATCCACTGTGATTTATGATTTGCAATACATATATAATAACTTAAAACTCCACTACGCTACGATTATTTACTCGAGTTTTATTTGCCTGCAAAGCGTATAGCAGACAAATCGCTAAAGCGATTATATAAAACGTCGCAGTATATCACAAGAAAATTAACACTTCAAAATAATTTCAGTAGTGAGATAGTAGGTGAATACACAGCCGTAAACTTTACCAAATAAAAAACGGATAGCTTTTTGCTATCCGTTTTATATTGATATAATATAAGCAAAATATTATAAAACTCTATTTTTTGCTTTTTCAAGAAGAGCTGCCTTAAAATCTGAAACTTTCATTTCACCAGTAAGTTCTTCTCTCCTATCCCTTACTGAAACTGAATTATTTGCAGCTTCATTATCACCAACAATTAGCATATAAGGAACTTTTTGCAGTTGGTTTTCACGAATTCTGTATCCCATTTTTTCGTTTCTATCATCAACTACTATTCTTAAATTATCAGTTGATAATTCTTTTGCAACCTTATGAGCATATTCTTTATGAACTTCGCTAACAGGAATGATAACAGCCTGTGTTGGCGCTAGCCACACTGGGAAAGCACCTGCAAAATGCTCGATTAGTATTCCAATAAATCTTTCAATAGAGCCAAATAAAGCACGGTGAATCATAACAGGGCGATGTTTTTCTCCGTCTGCACCAGTGTATTCAAGTTCAAATCTTTCTGGAAGTTGCATATCTAATTGAATAGTTCCACACTGCCAAGTTCTGCCTAGTGCATCTTGAAGTTGGAAATCGATTTTAGGGCCATAGAAAGCACCATCACCTTCATTAACTTTGTAATCAGCACCATAAGCTTCAAGAGCTTTACGAAGCCCTTCTGTTGCCACTTCCCATTGCTCTTCACTTCCCATTGAATCCTCAGGACGAGTTGAAAGCTCTAGTTTGTAAGTTAGGCCGAATTTTGAATACACTTCATCGTATAAATTAAGTGTTTCAAGGATAACTTCTGTGATTTGCTCTGGAGTCATAAATATATGAGCATCATCTTGTCTAAATGAGCGAACTCTCATAAGACCATTTAATGCACCAGATAATTCATAACGATGAACATGTCCGATTTCACCCATTCTTAAAGGAAATTCTTTGTATGAGTGTGGCTCCATTTTATAAACTAGCATTCCGCCTGGGCAGTTCATTGGTTTAATTGCAAAATCAATATCATCAACAGAAGATGTGTACATATTTTCTTTATAGTGATACCAGTGTCCAGAAGTTTCCCATAATTGTCTATTAAGCATAACAGGAGTGTTTATTTCAAGATAATTTCTCTTTTTATGAACCCCTCTCCAGTATTCAAGAAGTTCATTAAAAATAATCATACCCTTAGGTAAAAAGAATGGAAAACCAGGTGCGTAGTCTGAAAATTCAAATATTTTAAGCTCTCTACCTAATTTTTTATGATCACGCTTTTTAGCTTCTTCTAAAAGATATAGATATTCATCAAGTTGTTTTTGTTTTGGATAAGCAGTTGCATAAATACGAGTTAGCATTTTGTTTTCGCTGTTTCCACGCCAGTAAGCACCAGCAACGCTTAGAATTTTAACAGCACCGATAGGAGCAGTTGAAAGTAGGTGTGGGCCTGCGCATAAATCAGTAAAATCACCCTGCTTATAAAATGATATAGTTTCGCCTTCAGCAAGCTCATTTATAAGTTCTGTTTTATATTCATTATCCTTATAGAAATCTAAAGCCTCTTCTCTTGATAGGCTGAAAGCAGAGATTTCTAATTTTTCTTTTGCGATTTTTTTCATTTCAGCTTCAAGTTTTGCCATCATTTCTTCGCTAATAACTTCATTTGAATCTATATCATAGTAAAATCCGTTATCAATGCTTGGGCCTATTGTTAATTTTGCATCTGGAATAAGCCTTAATATAGCTTGCGCTAGTATATGAGAAGCTGTGTGCCAGTATGCGCCTTTTCCTTCTGCATCATCAAAAGTTAATATTTCAAGTTCATAATCAGTTGAAGGAACAGTTCTTAAATCGTAAAGTTTTCCGTTCGCTTTAACGCAAGTGGCTTTTTCAAGCAGTCTTGGGCTTATTGATTTTGTGATATCAGCGAAAGATACACCTAAATCGTATTCTCTTACACTGCCATCTTTTAATGTGATTTTAATCATAGTAATAACACCTTTCGTTTATTTTATTAATATTTATAATGGTTAATTTTTGCAATAAAAAACGCCCCACCCCGTAAAAACAACGGGATGCGACGAAAATCGCACGGTTCCACCCGAATTGCAAATTTAATAGTAAAATCTGCCACTCATTTAAAGATATAACGGTCTTATCCCGAATAAAGTTCGCTTTATTTGCTCCTCGGTGGTATCTTTTAGGTTTAATTACTTTCTTTTCAGCAACTGAAAGCTCTCTAAAATTAAATGAAAAAAAGACGTGTCCGATTCTTTGCTTTAAGGTTATATTATCACTTTTAGCTAATATTGTCAATAATATTCTTGACAATATTGCAATATAAATATAGAATATATATGTGGTATTAATTTTTATCTATTAGAAGCTATATATTCTAATGTCTAAATATATTAAAAACCAAATATTAAATGTAGGAGAACAATATGACAATTCAAGTATGGCAAGCCATCTTGATAGCATTGGGTTTTTCCGTTATCGTTGGAGCAATAGCTTTCTCCAGCGGTGTTTCTTATAGACGCAAAAAAGCAGAATCACAAATAGGAAGTGCAGAACAAGAAGCAAAACGACTAATCAATGATGCTATTAAGTCGGCAGAACAAAAAAGAAAAGAGGCCTTATTAGAGGCAAAAGACGAAATTTACAAAATGAAAGCAGACGCTGAAAAAGAAATAAAAGAAAGGCGTGGCGAGGTTTCAAGACTAGAAAGAAGAGCAACTCAAAAAGAAGAAAGTCTTGAAAAGAAAATTGAAGCTTTAGAAGTTAAAGAAGCAGATGCAAAGCAAAGAGAGCTTTTAATTGAAGCTCGCCTTGCAGAAGTTGAGCAGATTAAACAAAGACAGGTTGAAAAATTAGAGGTTATTTCTGGGCTTTCAGCTGAAGCTGCAAAAGCTTTAATAATTGAAAGCGTAGATGAACAGCTTTCACATGAAAAAGCTGTGAAAATTAATCACTATGAAGCACAGTTAAAAGAAGATAGTGAAGAAATTGCAAGAAATATGATATCTCAAGCAATCTCAAGATGTGCAGCAGATCATGCACAAGAAGTTGTTGTAAGTGTTGTTGATCTTCCTTCAGATGAAATGAAGGGAAGAATTATCGGGCGTGAGGGTAGAAATATCCGTGCTTTAGAAACTGCAACAGGTGTTGATTTAATTATTGATGATACACCAGAAGCGATAACTGTTTCAAGCTTTGATCCAGTTAGAAGAGAAGTAGCAAGGCTAACTCTTGAAAAATTAATCTCAGATGGAAGAATTCATCCGGGAAGAATTGAAGAAACTGTTGAAAAATCAAGAAAAGAAATTGAATTAATAATGAAAAAAGAGGGTGAGAAGGCTGTTATGAACGCTGGCGTTCACGGACTACACCCAGAACTTGTAAAATTAATCGGTAGATTAAAATACAGAACTAGTTATGGTCAAAATGTTTTAAATCACTCATTGGAAGTTTCATATTTATGTGGTTTACTAGCAGGAGAACTTGGTGTTGATGTTAACACAGCTAAAAGAGCAGGTCTTTTACACGATATCGGTAAAGGCTTAGACCACGAACACGAGGGAACGCACGTTTCAATTGGTGTTGAAGTTTGTAGAAAGTACAAAGAGCCAAATCATATTATTCATGCGATACACGCTCATCACGGCGATGTACAAGCAGTATCACCACTAGACTTTATAGTTATAGCGGCAGATGCAATTTCAGCTTCTCGTCCTGGTGCAAGAAGAGAAAATATAGAAAATTATATTAAACGATTAGAAAAACTTGAAGAAATATCAAATAGCTTTAAGGGCGTTGATAAAAGCTTTGCTATTCAAGCTGGTCGTGAGGTTAGAATTTTAGTAAAACCTGAAGAAGTAAACGACGATGATTTAACTATTTTAGCTAGAGATATTGTTTTAAGAATTGAAAATGAATTAAACTATCCAGGGCAAATAAAGGTTAATGTAATTCGTGAAAATAGAGCTATCGAGTTTGCAAAGTAATTTTACTTTTTATAATAAAATATTTCTTTAATTTTAAAATCTGCAACCTAAAATTTATTAGATTTTAGGCTGGCTCAGATTATATGAGTAAAGCTAGGGCGGACAAGGTACTTGTCCGCCTTATTTTTAAAATAAGTAATAATCTAAACAAAAAATTTTATACAACTAGAAAAGAAAGAGGCAAATTATTAATGAAAATATTATTTATAGGTGATATTGTTGGAGATACAGGAATAGATATATTAAAAGGTAAACTATCTAAAATTAAAAGAGATAACAATGTTGATTTTTGTATAGCAAATGCAGAGAATGCCCATTCAAGCGGTGTAGGGCTTAATTATGAAACAGCACAAATATTGTTTTCGATAGGAATAGACGCCCTAACTGGCGGAAATCATTCGCTAAGAAGATGCGATATATCTCTTTATGAAGAAAATGAATTTATTCTTTGTCCGCAAAATTTTCTTGTAACAACAGAAGAAAATACAGGCGTTCTAACATTTTCAAAAGGGAAGGATGAAGTGAGTGTTGTAAACTTAATAGGAACCGCTTTTTTAGATGCAAATAGAAATCCTTTCTATGAAATGAAAAAGATTTTAAAGAATATTAACTCAAAATACATAATCGTTGATTTTCACGCTGAATCAACGGCTGAAAAACAGGCATTTGCGCATCAGTTTGATGGAAAAGTTACGGCGGTTATAGGTACACATACACATGTTCAAACAAATGATAACAAGGTTTTAAAAAATGGAACAATGTATATAACAGATGCAGGGAGTGTTGCAGCTGAGGATAGTGTCTTAGGAATTGAAAAAGAAGGAGCTATAAAAAAACAACATTTTTTAGTACCAACACAATTTAAAGTGGCAAAAGGTGAAGGGTTTGTTCATGGAGTTTTAATAGATTGTGAAAAAAAACAAATATCTCTCATAAAAGTTTAATAAAATAGACAGTTTAATTACCCAAAAAATGTGCAAATAGCCATATATTGATAAATTTCGAGGAAATATAGATTAAACGCTTGCAAAAAGTATGAATATAGTATATTATGATTATATAAATAAATCTATATAGTTTAAAAATATTATTTTATAAATGTATCAACATTTCCACACTACACTTAATTAATGTAAAAAATATAGACGAGTGTAGATTTAACAAAAATTGAGAAAGGGAGTACGATTATGGAAACATTGAAAGTGTCTTCAAAATCTAATCCTGTATCTGTTGCTGGTGCTATTGCTGGTATCATTAGAGATAGTGGTATAGTTGAAGTACAAGGAATTGGTGCAGGAGCAGTTAACCAAGCATTAAAGTCAATTGCTGTTGCAAGAGGGTATTTAGCTCCAAGTGGAGTTGATTTAGTATGTGCACCAGCCTTTACAACTGTTGAGGTTGAAGGTGAGAGTAGAACAGCGATGAAGTTAATAGTTGAAGTTAAAAATTAAATAAAAAAATGCTAGATTTTGAAAAACGAAGAGGTTAAGAAAAGTGCTAACTTGAGTGCTTTTCTTAATTTTTTAGTAGTATGAGCTTCAAAAATATGAATAGGATAAAAAAAATAATGATATTTCCTAAGAAATATAGTGTTTTTTAAAACTTTTTTAAAAAAAATAAAAATTTTTTCAAAAAAGTGTTGACATTTTAGTTTTTTATTGCTATAATAACTAAGCTGTCAAAAAGAAACAGACAAGTTCAGCGGTGAGAGCCATTAGCTCAGCTGGCAGAGCACCTGACTTTTAATCAGGGTGTCCGGAGTTCGAGTCTCCGATGGCTCACCATAAAAAGCAGAATCGGTAAGATTCTGCTTTTTTATTATATTAACTTTTATTGGCTCTATGTCAATAGTTGGGGTGGGGTAAAAATAATCGAAATAGTGGTAGCGAA
>CAZGFY010000008.1:9151-70889 GCA_964525015.1 uncultured Oscillospiraceae bacterium | reverse complement strand
GTTGGACATTAAACACAACAGCATACACATTTACAGAAGAAGTAACAGCTAGTATCACATTAGAAGGTACTTGGTCAAGAGTATTAGATGAATACACAGTAAGCTTTGATGTAAACGGAATAGCTCCAACTGGATATGCAAGTGAAGATGCACAAACAGTAACACACGGCGAAACAGCAACAAATCCAAACTTCCCAGCAGAAGTAACAGAAAACGGATATGTTTACACATTCAGTGGTTGGACATTAAACACAACAGCATACACATTTACAGAAGAAGTAACAGCTAGTATTACATTAGAAGGTACTTGGTCAAGAGTAGCAATTTCATACGATATCACTTATAATCTAAATGATAGCGTTGATGCTCCAGCAGTTCACACAAACCCAAAAACTACTTACACAGTTGAAGATACATTCACATTAGTTAACCCAACAAGATATGGTTATACTTTTGCAGGATGGACAGGCTCACTAAGTGCAGATAAAGATGTAACAGTTACAGTTCCAACAGGAACAACAGGCGAACTTGAATTTACTGCTAACTGGGTAATTAATACAGAAGAGTGGCATACACCTACTTATGATGTTCACTATTATATTAAGAATGTAGAAGTTGAAACAAAACTAGATGTTGAAGGCGAATACCAATTAAACACAAACAATAACATTACAGTTAACCCTGCTGATGTTGATAAAGATTTTGTAGGATATACTCTTTCAGAATATTCTGTAAACAGTCAGCCAAGACAAGATAATATCCCATCATCAGTTGTTAAAGATGATAGATTAAATGTTTTCTATGTTGATGATTTATCAGCACAACTTTCTTTAGGAGCTAACGGTTATATAGGTGAGTATGATGGTGCATCACATGATGTATTAGATGCTACTTCAGTAACAGTTACAAACAAAGAAGTAACTCCATCTGATGTTGCAGATTACACATTAGTTTACAGCACAACTATCAATGGTGAATACAAATCAATCGCTGATGGATTTGTTATGCCAACAGTTAAGAATGTTGTTGATACAGATGGTGAAGATGAAGCAGTAATCTATGTTAAAGCAATTAAAGAAAATTATTTAGAATCAAATGTTGTTAAAATTAAAGCATTAATTACTCCAGTTGATGTAGTAGTTAATGTTAATAACACAACAGTTGACTACCTAGAAACACCAATATTTACAGTTTCAGATAGCTATAAAAACAGTGTGGTTTTAGGAGATGATTTAAATGTTGTTGCAAAATATGCAGATGCAACTATCCCAACAACACCAGGCACATACACAAATAAAATCACAGCTTCATACGATGATTTAAACCCTAACTATAACGTTACGGTTAACAATAATACATTAGTAATCAATGGATACACAAGTGAAGATGTTGTTGTATCAATTATTGATGCTGATGATTTAACAAAAACTTATGATGGAACAGCTCTATCATTAGAAGAAAGCAATATTAAAGTTCAAGTTAAAATGCCTGATGGCAGTTATGCAGATTTCACTCAAGATGATATGAAAATAGTTGAAGTAAACGTTGGAGAAGGAACAAGCATTACAAATGCAGGAAGCTTAGAAGTTAGAATCGTTGCAGGTTCAACGCTATTTAGTGAGGAAATTTCTACAACAACAACTTTAACAGTTGAAAAAAGACTTGTAACTTTAACTCCAAACGACCATACTCCAATTGAGTTTGGTACAATTACTCCAACAGACTTTACATACAGCTACAACACACAAAAAGATGCTAGTGATAAAACTGGTATACTAATTGGGGAAGTATTTGAAAATGTTGTTGATGGAGAAGAAACAATTGGATTATCAACAGATTATGATTCAGAAAAACCTTTATTTAGAAATGTTAATGATGTAAATGGAAATCTAATCGTTTACCCAATCTTAGTTAAAACTCTAACATCAGATTTAACAGCTACAAACTATGAATTTGTTGTAGATAACACTACTCCAGGTGAAATGACTCTTTATCCAGCAACACTTAAAGTTAAGGTTGAAACACCAGCAGACGTTATGTTTGGAGCACCAGTTCCAACAGTATTTAACTACACAGTTGCAGATAAACACTTTAAATACATAAGCGAATACGATTTTGAAGATTTAAAAGCAGAAATTAAAGATGTATTTGAATTAGAATACACTCAAGATGATATCAATACTCAAAGCCCATTAACGCTAAAAGTTGGCTCATATTCAATTGTTAAAGTTGATAAAGCACCACAAAAAGCACAAAATGGAAACTATAATATCAATTATGTACCATCAAAAGTTGAAAACGAAGATGGAATGGCTGTTGTTGAAAATGATTTAGCTCGTTTAGATGCAATTGCATATAATGAAGTTTATGATGCACAAACTCATAACGCACTAACTTCACTAACTCCAAAATTCGTTTATATAAATGAAATGGGCGAAGAAATTGAAATTGATATTTCAGAAGAGAAAATTTTATACACATATTTCACAAGCAAAACTGGAAACTTTGATTTTGCTAATGGAAGTAATACAATGCCAACATTAAGAAATGTTTCAGATTCAACATACGTTGCAGTATTAATGCAAGTAGAAGGATTTACAGATGTTTTAGTTGGGGTTGATGCACTAACAGGTGAAGCAAATCTATACGCACAAGTAACACCAAAGCCAGTAACAGTAACAGTTAATGGTGGTTACACAAAAGTTGCAGGAACAGCAGACCCAGCATTCACAACAACAGTTGATGGAACATTAAATGGCGAAACAATTTCTCATGATATAGTTCGTCAACCAGGTGAAGCAGTTGGAACATACTCATTAAATGTTAACATCTCTTCAACTGATACAAACTATAACGCAACTCCAGTTCATGGCTCACTAACTATTACAGCAGCAGCTCCGATAGTAGTGCCACCGGTAATACCACCAGTTGATATCCCAGACCCAGAGCAACCACTTGCACCAGGACCAGGTGAAACTGAAGGTGAAGGCGAAGGCGAAGATACAACAATTGAAGATGCAACTGTACCATTTGCAGACGCAGGCGCTTGGGCTCTAGTAAACTTAATTTTAACTATTCTAACTTCATTAATTAGTGTTGCATTAATTCTATCACTAATGAAAAAGAAAGAAGAATACGATGATGAAGAAGAAACAGTTACAAAACGTAAACGTTTAATGAAAATACTAAGCATCGTTCCAATGGTTGCAACAATCGTGCTATTTATTCTAACAGAAGATATGTCATTACCAATGATATTAGTTGATAGATACACTCTAATTACAGCAATTATTGCTCTAGTTCAAGTAGGTGTTGCTTACTTCTCAAGAAAAAAAGAAGAAGAAGTTGAAGATGCAAACGCTTAATAACTAAATAAAATTGATTTTAATATCAATTACCTTAAAAGAAGTAGCCTTGTGCTACTTCTTTTTTTGGCTCTATGTTAATAGTTGGGGTGGGGTAAAATAATCGAAAATAATGGTAGGGAAAGCTAATGCTATTTTTGATTATTTAAAAATAAAAAAGCTGATTAATTAAAATCAGCTTTTTGTGTATTAAATTATTTTGTGTTATATTTATGCTGTGCAAGTTCATAAACGTGGATAATATTTTTATAAAATTCGCCTGCGCCATAGGATTTGCCTATCTCTGTTACAACTTTTCTCATTTCTAGTTTTTCTTCTTTAGATTTACTATCATAATTTTTTAATATTTCAATAAAATCCTGCTGCGAGGAAAAGATGTATCCATTTTTTCCTTGGGTGATTTGATTTTTATTAACAATATCAAGTTTTTGAAGTACTAATAGCCCACAATTCATAGCTTCAAGTGCAGAAATAGAGTTTGTTTCGGTGGTAGAGGCTGTTGCGTATAAATCACAAGCATAAAAATATGGCGGGATTTCATTGTGATTTAGTTTTCCAGTAAAGAAAATTTTATCAGTCATTTCTAATTTTTTAACTAAATCTTTTAGTTCCTTTGCTTGTGGGCCATCACCAATTATAATTAATTTATAGTTTTCATTGTTTTTAGCATATGCTGTAAATAATGAAATAAGTTCATCAATTGATTTTTCTTTCCCAAGTCTTCCGACAAAGCAAAGGGTGGTTGTGTTACTATCAATATTATACTTTTGCTTAATTTCTATGATTTTATTGTTATCAACATTTTTGATATTAAATAAATCTAAATCTGGTGCATTAGGTATAACGTGGACATTTTTTTTAACACCACAACCCTTTAAAAATTCTGCAACCTTATAAGATGGGCCAGTAATTTGCGTTGCACGATTTGCTATATTTCTAAAATAAGCGTGAGAAGCCATTTTAGAAACATTATCCAGCCTTTTTGGAAAAAGATAATGGATATAATCATCGTACATGGTATGGAAGGTGTATACTAAAGGTTTTTTTAGTTGTTTTGCAACAAAAATTCCAAACATACCAATACTAAACTCAGTGTGTATATGGATTAAATCAGGGTTAAAATCCTTAATAAATTCCATTCTTTTAAGACTTACTGGGTTTGATAACCCATAGCCATAAAGTTTTTTCATTTTAGCAGCTGGGCAGTATAAAACACCATCTTTTAATTGATGTTCTCTAAAAGAAGGATCGGCAGTTACAATTAAAACAGAATGTCCGTTTTTTTCAAGTCCGTCTTTTAGCGTTTTAATATGAGTGACAACACCACTGATAAAAGGAAAATATGTTTCGGTAAAAATTGCTATTCTCATATATTTAAATACTCCTTTATTATTTAGTAATAATCCATAAATTAACAGGATAAAATTCTCTTTATTCACGCTTTATTATATCATAATATGTTTAAATAAACAATATATTTAAAAAGTCTTGTGAAAAAGATTGTTTTTATACACAAAATTTAGTATTATATATATAGTAGAAAAATATTAAGATTTATAATTTGAAAAAATTAAAAGATACGAAAGGAATAGGTTTTAAAATGAGTTTTTTTGTAACATTAGAAAAATTTGTAAACCAACTACAATTAGAAGTTTTATCAGTGACAGAATCTTTAAGTGATATAAAGATAACAAGTCTTGAAGTTAATAGACCGGGGCTATTATTAGCAGGACATCTTGAATATTTTGATCCAACTAGAATTCAAATTTTAGGAATGATGGAGATGAGCTATTTAGAACATTTACCACATGAGGATAAAATAGATAGAATTGAATGTTTGTTTTCTAAAAATGTTCCAGCAGTTGTTGTTACTCGCAATCAATTAATTTCTAGCCAAATAGTTGAAATAGCTAAAAAACATAATGTGCCTTTACTTAGAACAACAGAGGCAACTTCTAATTTTATGGCGGGCGCTATTAATTTTTTAAATACAGAGCTTGCAAAAAGAGTTACAAGGCATGGAGTTTTAGTTGAAGTTTATGGTGAGGGGATATTAATTGTTGGTGATAGCGGCGTTGGTAAAAGCGAAGCAGCAATTGAGCTTGTAAAACGTGGACATAGATTAATAGCAGATGATGCTGTTGAAATAAGAAGGATATCAGATAAGGTGCTAGTTGGTCAGTCGCCATCTAATATTCAGCACTTTATTGAACTTCGTGGTGTTGGTATAATTAATATAGCAAGAGCTTATGGCTCCGGTGCTGTTAAAGAGCGTCAAGAAATTGATATGATAATTATGCTTGAAAACTGGAACCCTGAAAAAAGCTACTCCACAATCGGGCTTCACGATGAATATATGGATATACTAGGTAATAGCGTTGTGAAAACAACAATCCCGGTTAGGCCAGGTAGAAACCTATCAATAATAATTGAAACTGCTGCACTTAATAACAGGCAAAAGAAAATGGGATATCATCCAACTAAAGAACTTTTAGAAAAACTAGGGTTAGAAGAATAAGATGAATATATGAGTAAATAATGGAAATTAGTTTGATAATAAAATTCAAACAAAGATTAAGGAATGGATATATAAATGAAAATAATAGCAGATTTACACACGCATACACTCTTTTCAGACCACGCATATAGCACTTTTAATGAAATGGTTATTTCAGCAAGAGATAAGGGTTTAAAAGCAATAGCAATAACTGATCATGGCCCGCTAATGCCAGATTCAAAAAGTGATTGGCATTTTTTTAATCCAATGCACATACCTAAAATTATAGATGGCGTATTAGTCTTGTTTGGGGCGGAGGCAAATATTTTTAATAAAGATGGTGATATAGATATTAAAGATAGGTATTTAAAAGGTTTAGACTGGGTGATCGCGTCAATACACAAAGAATTAATACCGGCTCTAACTAAAGAAGAGGCAACTAGAATATGGATTAACATTGCTAATAATCCATATATTGATTTAATAGGACATTGTGAACAAAATATACATGCCTTTGATATAGATAAAGTTGTAAAAGCTTTTGCTGAAAATAATAAAGTTGTAGAAATGAATGCAAATAGCTTTATAGTTAGAAAAGATGGCATAAAAAATATGAAAGATATTGCACTTGCTTGTAAAAAATATAATTGTAAAATTGCAATTAATTCAGATGCACATTCAATGTATACAATAGCAAATGTTGATAATGTTTTTCCTATTTTAGAGGAAATAGAATTCCCAACTGATTTGATTATAAATTACAGCTGGGAAAATCTAAAAAATCACTTAATTTCAAGAGAAAAAAGTGTTTGCGAATATATTAATTAATTGGAGAAAACAATGCTAAAAGATTTTTTTATAGAAAATAAAATAGAATATAAAGAAAATGAACTAATGAAAAATCACACCAGCTTTAAAGTTGGTGGGGTTGCAGATTTTATTATATGCCCTGATGATAAAGAAAAATTAAAAAAATCAATCAAATTTTTTAATGAAAATAAAATTAATTACTATTATCTTGGAAAAGGAACAAATGTCATTTTTAAAGATGAAGGATTTCGAGGGGTAATAATTAAATCAAATTTATTAAATAAATATTCTATAAATAGTGATATAGCAGAGGTTGAAAGCGGATTTGTTTTAACTACTTTTTGCAAAATACTGCAAGAGCACTCGCTTTCAGGCTTAGAATTTTGCTATGGAATACCAGGCAATATAGGAGGTTCTGTTTATATGAATGCAGGCGCTTATGGTGGCGAAATTTCAGATTGCCTTGTAAAAATTGATTATATTGATGAAAATGGCGATGAAAAATCAATCAAAAAAGAAGATGCAAAATTTTCATATAGACACTCTATATTTCAAGAAAAAAAAGTTTTTATAACAAAGGCTTATTTTAAATTAAAAAAAGCAGATAGTGTTAAAATGCTTGATTTTATGAAAGAAATTATGAACAAAAGATCAGATAAACAGCCACTTGAACTTCCTAGTGCAGGCAGTAGTTTTAAAAGGCCAGTGGGGTATTTTGCCGCTGCTTTAATTGATGAATGTGGGCTTAAAGGAATGCGAGTTGGCGGTGCAATGGTTAGTGAAAAACATGCAGGATTTATTGTTAATGTTGGCAATGCAACTTGCGAGGATA
Organism: uncultured Oscillospiraceae bacterium; assembly: GCA_964525015.1. Taxonomy (GTDB): domain Bacteria; phylum Bacillota; class Clostridia; order Oscillospirales; family Ruminococcaceae; genus RGIG3102. Next base: position 63,385 of record CAZGFY010000008.1, on the reverse strand, counting down.
TTGTAAGCCTTGCTCAAAAGGTTGAAGAGATTGTTTTTGAAAAAACAAAGGTAAAGATTGAAAAAGAAATGATTATAATTTAGTTTTTAGATATTAAGAAAGGAATGTTGAGTTTTATGAAACATAATTTTGTTATAATAACAGGGGTATCAGGATCGGGTAAAACTTTAGCTTTAAAATCTTTAGAAGATGTTGGATATTTTTGTATTGATAATATGCCAACTCCTTTAATTCTAAATTTATTAGAAAATAGAGAAACTATTTTGCCTTATAATGATAAGATTGCATTCGTTGTTGATATTAGAAATGGTGAAGATTTTCATTATTTAATAAAAGCAATTGCTCCACTTCAAAAAGAAAAAACAGCAAGAGTTGTTTACTTAGATTCAACAGACGGTGTTTTAATTAATAGATATAAAGAAACAAGAAGAAAACACCCTTTAATGCACAGAAAAGATTTTTCACTAGAAAAAGCAGTTGCCTATGAAAAGGATATTTTAAGGCCACTATTTTCTATTGCAGACTTTGTTATAGATAGCTCGCTCCTATCTTCATTTCAAATGAAAGATAGGCTTTTAAGCTATGTTGTGAATGATGAAAAGAAAATCCTAACTATTAATGTTGTATCATTTGGATTTAAATTCGGTGTTCCAAATGATATAGATATGCTTTTTGATGTGAGATGCTTATTAAATCCATTTTATATTAAAGAATTAAGAGATTTAACTGGTAATGATGAAAAGGTGAGTGATTATGTTTTATCATTTGATGAAGCACAGGCTCTGTATAAAAATCAAAGGGAATTATTAAAAACAGCACTTCCTTTATATATTAAAGAAGGGGAAACTCATTTAACAATTGCATTTGGCTGTACTGGTGGTAAGCATCGCTCAATAACCTTTGCTAATAAACTATTTGAAGATTTAAAAGAAGATGGATACCAAGTAGTAAAGTATCATAGGGATGAATTTAGAAGAAAATAATGGAATATATAGAAGAAAGATTAAGCTTTTCTAAAAAAACAAGGCTGGAAGCTTTGGATAATTTTAAGTTTTTAAAAAATGATTGCTGCAATATTAGTTTTTTAGAAGGGGTAATGTTTGCCTTTTATGAAAATTTAATTAGCCAAGATTTAGAAAAAGTTTTAAAATCAGTTAGAAAGCTATTAAGAAAATATAATATTAATTCAGAAATATTATCAACAAAGCTTGGGTTTATATTAGAAATTTATGATTTTGAAGATTTAGAAGAATTAATTAAAAAAAATAACCATTGTGAGAGATGTATTTCGTTTTTTATAACAGGTTTTTTTATAAGTAAAGCAATAATAACCGACCCTGAAAAGGTTTACAGCTTAGAATTCATATTAAAAGATAAAGAAAAAGCTGATATTATTTTAGAAAAAATGCAGGAACTAGATTTTAATTTAAAACTCTCAAAAAGAAATAATAGTTATGTTGTATACACAAAGCAAAGCGAAATTATCGAAGAGATTTTAGCCTTAGTTGGCGCTCAAAATGCCTGCCTTGAAATAATGTCGGGCAAGGTTATGCGTGATATTAGCAATAAAATAAATAGAATTGAAAATTGTACTAATGCTAATTTTGAGAAAATTAATTTAGCAAATGAAAAATATACCAGTGCAATTAATAAATTGATTGAAGAAAATAAATTTATAATACTTAGTGATGAATTGAAATATATAGCTGAGTTAAAACTAGAAAACCCTGAATTATCCCTTCTAGAACTTGGGAATATAGCAGAGCCACCTTTGAGTAAATCAGCAGTTAACAGGCGAATGCAAAAATTAATTCAGTTAGCGGATAACAAGTAAAGTTTATAGGCTTTACATCGAAAGGTGAAAATATTTAATGGATAGAAATTTTGTGCATCTACATTTGCACACAGAATATAGCCTGCTAGATGGTGCTTGCCGTATAGATAGGCTAATAGACCACGTTAAAGAAAATGGACAACCAGCCGTTGCAATAACAGACCACGGAGTTATGTTTGGTTGTGTTGATTTTTATAAAAAAGCAAAAAAAGAAGGAATAAAACCTATAATTGGGTGCGAAGTTTATATAGCTAATCGCCAAAGAACAGATAAAGTGCATAAGGTGGATGGAAACTACCACCTTGTTTTGTTATGTAAAAACGAGATTGGATATAAAAATTTATCTAAGCTTGTGTCAATTGGGTTTACAGAAGGATTTTATTCAAAGCCAAGAATAGATAAAGAAACATTAAAAGCACATAGCGAAGGATTGGTTTGCTTATCTGCTTGTCTTGCTGGTGAAATTCCAAGACAACTAATGGCAGATGATTATGAAAGAGCAAAAGAAGCAGCTTTATGGTATAAGGATATATTTAAAGATGATTATTATATAGAAATCCAAGACCACGGAATTCAAGATCAGCAAAAAGTTTTACCAAAACTGATAACTTTAGCTAATGAATTAGATATAAAATTAGTGGCAACGAATGACTGCCATTATATTAAAAAAGAAGATTCTAAAATGCAGTATGCACTTATTTGTGTTCAAACTAATAAAACACTTACTGATACAGATACACTAGAATTTGAAACAGACGAATTTTATGTTAAAAGTACGGATGAGATGTATAATTTATTTTCATATATTCCAAATGCCTGTGAAAACACAATGGAAATAATGGAAAAATGCAATTATGATTATGAATTCGGCATAACAAAGCTTCCAAAATATATAACTCCTGATGGGAGTGATAATTATGATTTCTTTGTTAAGCTTTGTTATGATGGATTAAAAGAAAGATATAGTGAGATAACAAAGGAATTAACCGATAGATTAGAATATGAAATTGGAATAATTAGCAAAATGGGATTTGTTGATTATTATTTAATCGTTTATGATTTTATAAATTTTGCTAAAACAAATAATATCCCAGTAGGCCCTGGTAGGGGTTCTGGCGCAGGAAGTCTTACAGCTTACTGCACAGGAATAACTAATATCGACCCAATTAAATACAATCTTCTATTTGAAAGATTTTTAAATCCAGATAGAATTAGTATGCCCGATTTTGATATCGATTTTTGCTATGAGAGAAGGCAGGAAGTTATAGATTACGTTGTTGAAAAATATGGCGCTGATCATGTCGCTCAAATTATAACTTTTGGAACGCTTGCAGCGAGAGCCGCTATTCGTGATATAGGTAGAGTTATGGACATACCATATTCAACTGTTGACAGGGTGGCAAAATTAATTCCTAATGAAGCAAACTTTAAAATGAGTATCGAAAGAGCATTAAAAGTTTCGGCTGAATTAAGACAGGCTTATAATGATAATCCGAAGATAAAGGAACTAGTAGATTTAGCCATGAAAGTTGAAGGAATGCCACGCCATGCATCAACTCATGCAGCAGGCGTTGTTATAACGGATATGGCTTGTGATGAATATGTTCCGCTTCAAAGCAACGACGGACAAATTGTTACCCAGTTTCCAATGACAACAATTGAAGAACTAGGCCTTTTAAAAATGGACTTTTTAGGACTTCGCACGCTAACAGTTATTAGACATTGCGAAGAGATGATAAAAAAAGTAGAGCCAAGTTTTGATATAGAAAAAATAGCCTATGATGATAAAAAGGTATTTGAAATGCTTTCACTTGGCGAAACAAGTGGTGTTTTCCAGTTTGAATCAGCAGGAATGACAAATGCATTAGTTGGGCTAAAGCCGATTGATTTAGAAGATTTAATCGCTGTAATATCCTTATATCGCCCAGGACCGATGGACTCTATACCAAAATTTATTGAAAATAGGCATCATCCTGAGAAAATTTCATATAAAGATAAATCGCTTGAAAAGATACTCAATGTTACAAATGGATGTATTGTTTATCAAGAACAGGTTATGCAGATATTCCGTGAGTTAGCTGGATACTCATACGGACAAGCTGATTTGGTTAGAAGAGCAATGAGTAAGAAAAAAGCTGATGTTATGGAAAAAGAAAGAACACATTTTTTAGAAGGTTGCTCGGCTAATGGAATAGATAAAAAGGCTGCAAACGATATTTTTGAAGAGATGCTTAGTTTTGCTTCTTATGCTTTTAATAAATCTCACGCAGCGGCATATGCAGTTTTAGCTTATCAAACAGCATATTTAAAAGCTCATTATCCAAAAGAATTTTTAGCGTCTATGTTAACTAGTATTTTTGAAAATACAACTAAAATACTGGAATATACCCAAGAATGCAAAAGGCTTGATATAAAAATTCTACCACCGGATATACAAAAAAGTTTTGCTGGCTTTACTGTTGAGGGAGATAATATTCGATATGGCTTATCGGCGATTAAAAATGTCGGCAAACATTTTGTTGAATCACTAGTTATAGAAAGAAATGAAAATGGCGATTTTAAAGGTCTTTTTGATTTAACAAAAAGAATGGCTGGAAAAGAATATAGTAAAAGGGCTGTTGAAAGTTTAATAAAAGTAGGTGCGTTTGATAGTTTTGGATTTAAAAGAAGACAATTATTTAATGCTATGGAAATGGTTTTAAAAAGTGTAAATCAAGATATGAAAGCTAATATGGAAGGGCAAATAGATTTTTTTAGTATTTCAGATTTAGCAAAAGACAGCAACTATGAGCAAAAAGATGATTATAACTATCCTGATTGCCACGAATTTACAGATAATGAAGTCTTAAATTTTGAAAAAACTTTAGCTGGTATATATATTTCAGGCCATCCATTAGAAAAATATATAGATTATTCTAAAAATATATCAACTTGCAACATTTTTCAATTGACTAGTGAGGGTAATGAGGTATACGATAATAGTGTGCAAACAATTGTTGCTATTATAACAAAAACTAGATATCATACAACTAAGAAAAATGATATTATGGGATTTATAACCGTTGAAGATTTAACCTCTTCACTTGAAGTGGTGGCGTTTCCTAAAGTTTTGGCAAAACAAAACCTGCATTTAGCTGAAAACTTGGTTATAATAATAAAGGGTAGGGTATCATTAAAAGAAGATGAAACAGTTATACTAGCAGAAGAAATTATTAATATTGACTCAGAAAAAGCAGAAAACTTAAACAAACAAAACAAAAATCCGAAATTTGGCATATATTTAAGAATTGAGAGTAAGGATAGTTTTGAATTTCAAAAAACAAGAACTTATTTAGAATCCTTAAAAGGAAGTATTCCTGTATATTTATATTTTAAAGATACAAAGGAATACGTTAAAGCACCACAAAGGATGTGGGGGTTTGATGATTTTGAAACTTTGAATAATCTAAAATATATGTTGGGTGAGGAAAATGTTGTTTTAAAGCAATAAGATTTTTAAACTTGAAATATTAATTTCAAGAAATGAGAAAGGAAAAGGCGATAATTATGAGCGAAATTAAAACAATAGGAATACTAACTTCAGGCGGAGATGCGCCAGGGATGAATCCAGCTATTAGAGCTGTTGTTAGAACTGCAATTTACTTTGGATTAAAAGTTAAAGGAATTAAACACGGATATAACGGATTAATTAATGATGATATTATCGATATGGATTTAAGAAGTGTATCAGAAATAATCCACAGAGGTGGAACAATGCTGTACACAGCTCGTTCTTTAGAATTTATAACCGAAGAAGGGCAAGAAAAAGCTTATCAAACTTGCTTAAGACACGGAATAGATGCACTAATTGTTGTTGGTGGTGATGGGTCTTTTAAAGGTTGTCGTGCAATAGCTAAAAAAGGTATTCGCACAATTGGAATTCCAGGAACTATTGATAATGATATCGCTTGCAGTGATTACACTATCGGATATGATACAGCTTTAAATACTGCAATGCAAATGATAGATAGATTAAGAGATACAACTCAAAGTCACGAAAGATGCTCAGTGGTGGAAGTGATGGGAAGAAATTCAGGACATCTTGCTATAAACACAGGTATTGCAACTGGTGCTCTAGCTATTTTAATTCCAGAACAACCATATAATTTAAAAGAAGATGTTATTGCTAGAATTAATAAAACAAAAGGTGAAGGAAAGAAAAACTTCCTTATACTAGTAGCAGAAGGCGTTGGCAAAGTTGAGGAAATCGCTTGGTATATTCAGCAAGAAACAGGCATTGAAACAAGAGCGACTATCCTAGGTCACGTTCAAAGAGGTGGCTCACCTAGTTTAAGAGATAGGGTTGTAGCATCACAAATGGCGTACCACGGGGTTAAGCTATTAATTGATGGCGTGTATAATAGAGTTATTGGTTTAAAAGAAGATAGAGTTGTTGATTATGATATAACAGAGGCTCTAGAAATGACAAAAACTGTTGATGAAACGTTAGTGGATATCGCAGAAGCGATTTCAATTTAATATTTAAATTATTTTATGCCTTTTCAATTTATTTGAAAAGGCATATTTTAATAAAAGAATATAATTTTAAAATGAAATTTCAAACTATGAGTTTTTGCCTTTTGAAAGCCTTAAATAGATGATATGATATAAATTTAATCTATAAGTAAGGCTATTAAATGTTAGAGAAAGTTTGCAACTTTTAAATAGCTTGTGGCAAAAAATACAAAGCATAAATAAAGAGGTGGATATTATTATTAAATTGAGTTAATATTTATTATAAATACTAAATTTAAAGTTTATTTAATATAATTAAAATAAAATATATAATTAAAAATGAGATTTTTTATGAGAAAAAAAACTAAAAAAGGAATTAAAAAAATCACTATTTTTAAATTAATGATAGTTTTAATAATAGGCTTAATTTTATTGATGGTAAACATTGTTGACGCACGCCTTGCACCTGTTGTACAAAAGGTTGCCCAAACAAGAACTCAAAGCATAGTAACTCAAGCAGTGAATAACACTATAACTGATGAACTTGAAAAACTTCAGCTTACATATCTTGATTTAGTTACGCTTGAAAGAGATGAAGATGGGGAGATTGTAAGCCTTTCTTATGATGCATTAGAAATGAACAAACTAAAATCTTTAATGACAACTGCTGTTTTACAAAGTACGGATAAAATACAGCCGTCTAATATTTATATCCCAATAGGAAATATTACTGAAATTGATTTTTTTCAAAATAAAGGACCAAGTTTAGCATTTACAATTATACCAACAGCTTATGTTGAAGTGGATATTGAAACTGAGTTTATAAACACTGGGATTAATCAAGTAAACCATAGAATATCACTTGTTTTTGATATAACAGCCGATGCACTTATTTCAAGATATACAACGGGCGTTTCGGTTAATACGAAGGTGTGTGTTGCTGAAACAATAATTGTTGGTGAAGTGCCTAATAATATAGGAAGCAATAGCTTATTGATTTCGGAATAATAGTTTATAATATTTCATGAAATTAGTATTGTCATAATAGATGAAATTTGATATAATAGTTTAGTTAAGAGGTGCGAAAATGGATGTTAAAATAGCAAAAGAAAAAATTGAAAAATTAATAGAAGAAATCACATATCATTCAAAGCTTTATTATGAAGAAGATAGAACAGAGATAAGTGATTATGATTATGATAAATTAATGAATGAATTAAAAAAACTGGAATCTAAGTTTCCTGATTTAGTTTTTGAAAATTCTCCAACACAAAATGTGCAAGGTTTAGCTAGTTCAAGCTTTGAAAAGGTTTTTCATCAAGTTAAGATGGAAAGTTTGCAAGATGTGTTTTCAAAGGAAGAACTTTTAGACTTTGATAATAGAATTAAGCAAACATTCCCTGAATGTGAGTATGTAGTTGAAACAAAGATTGATGGCTTATCAATAAGTTTAGAATATGAAAATGGTGTATTCACTCGTGGTTCAACTAGGGGAGATGGTTTTGTTGGAGAAGATGTTACGCAAAACTTAAAAACAATTAAATCAATTCCAAGAAAATTAAAAGGTGCACCAAGATTCTTAGAAGTGCGTGGCGAAGTTTATATGCCAAAGGAAGTTTTTGAAGAACTAGTAAAAAAGCAAATAGAAGAAGAAAAACAGCCTTTTAAAAATCCAAGAAATGCAGCATCAGGCTCAGTTAGGCAAAAAGATCCGAAAATTACAAAGGATAGAAATTTAGATATCTTTATTTTTAATATTCAGCAAATTAGCGATGACTTTAGTATAACTAATCATAAACAGGCTCTAGATTTATTAAAATCTTTAGGTTTTAATGTTTCGCCAAGATATAATGTGTTTTCTAAGATAGAAGATGTTGTTAATGAAGTTATTACTATTGGGGAAATGAGAAATGAATTTCCATATGAGATAGATGGTGCGGTTATTAAAGTTAATGATTTTAATAAAAGAGGAGAACTAGGCTCAACTAATAAATTCCCACGCTGGGCAGCGGCTTATAAATATCCACCAGAAGAAAAAGCTACTATTTTAAAAGAAATTGAAATTTCAGTAGGCAGAACAGGAGTGCTAACTCCAACAGCAATTTTTGAAACTATAAATCTTGCAGGAACAAGCGTTTCAAGAGCAGTACTTCATAATCAAGATAATATAAATGAAAAAAATGTTAATATAGGCGATGAAATCATCGTTAGAAAAGCTGGGGATATAATTCCAGAAGTTGTGAAAGTTAGTAAAAAAAATAGTGATGGAAGTTTTCAAATGCCTTTAGTTTGCCCAAGCTGTAAACATGAAGTTATAAAAACAGAAGAGGCGGCTTTAAGGTGCGAAAACCCTGATTGTAAAGAGCAATTAGTTAGAAATATAATTCATTTTGCATCAAGAAACGCTATGAATATCGACGGACTTGGAGAAAGCATAGTTTTGCAGCTTTCTAGTAAAGAATTAATTAAAGATATTTCAGATTTATATTCTTTATCAGTGGAAGATGCCTTAAAATTAGATAATTTCAAAGATAAATCAGCGAATAATCTGATTAATGCAATTCAAAAATCAAAAGAGAATAATTTAGATAAATTAATATTTTCGCTAGGAATTAGAAATATAGGCGAAAAAGCAGCAAGACTATTAGCAGAAAAATTTATTAATATTAAAGCCTTGATAAATGCAGATTTTCAAAGTATAATAGAGATTGATGGTTTTGGCGAAATAGGAGCGAAAAACGTTGTCGATTATTTTAGCCAAGCATCAGCTTTACAAGTTATTGATAAGCTGATTAATCTAGGCGTTAATACTGAGTTTATATCAACAAATACTAGTGAAGTATTAAAAGATAAAACTTTTGTTATCACTGGAACTTTAGATAATTTATCAAGACAGGAAGCTGAAAAAATGGTTTTGGATAATGGTGGGAAGGTATCTTCCTCTGTTTCTAAAAAGACAAGCTTTGTTTTAGCTGGCGAAAATGCAGGCTCAAAACTTGAAAAGGCAAATACTCTAGGAGTTAGCGTTTTAACCCAAGAAGAATTTATTAAAATGATTAAATAAAAGGAGAATATATATGGAAATCAACATTAAACATATTGCAAAGCTTGCAAGACTTTCTATTGAAGAAGAAAAGGTTGCAAAATTTGAAAAAGAAATGATTGGAATAATAGAAATGTGTGAACATCTTCCAGAACTTCCATCAGGTGGTGCATTATTAGACCCTGAAAACACAATGGAACTTAGAAAAGACGTTGTGGAAAAATCTTTTAACAGAGATGAAATGCTAAAAAATGCACCATACACAGCAGCTGGCTGTATTATGATACCAAAAGTTGTAGATTAATAAAGGAGAATAGTAATGGACAAGTTATACAGCCTATCGGCTACACAAATGAAAGACCTTTTAGATAAAAAAGAAGTGTCTTCTCTAGAAATAACAAATTCAGTTATAGACAGAATAGAAAAAACAGATGGCGAAATCAAAGCATATATATCATACAATTTTGATGAAGCTAGAGAGCAAGCAAAAATTGCAGATGAAAAGCGTGCAAAAGGGGAAACTCTTGCAAATTTAGCAGGTATTCCTATTGCTGTTAAAGATAATATGTGTACTAAAGGATTAAAAACAACCTGTGCGTCTAAAATGCTAGGTAATTTTATTCCGCCATATAATGCTACTGTTGTAGAAAAATTACTAGACCAAAATGCAGTAATTATTGGTAAAGTGAATATGGATGAATTCGCAATGGGCTCATCCGGCGAAAATTCATACTTTGGAACAACAACTAACCCTTGGGATACTTCAAGAGTTCCTGGTGGTTCTTCTTCAGGTAGTGCTGCTACTGTTGCCGCTTCACAAGTTCCACTTTCACTAGGCTCTGATACTGGTGGTAGTATTCGTCAGCCAGCTAGCTTTACGGGTATTGTTGGCTTAAAGCCAACATATGGTGCTGTTTCAAGATACGGGCTTGTTGCATTTGGCTCTTCTTTAGACCAAATAGGACCTATGGCAAGAACAGTTGATGATACTGCAATGCTTTTTAATGCTATCGTTGGGCAAGATAAAAGAGATGCAACAAGTAAAGCGACTTCATACACTGCGCACAATCAAGATGTTAAAGGCTTAAAAATTGGTATACCATCACAGTATTTTGGTGAAGGTATCAGCAAAGAAATTAAAGAAAAAGTATATGAAGCTATCGAAGTTTTAAAAGCACAAGGTGCTGAAGTTGTAGAAGTTTCACTTCCATCAACAGACTATGCTCTTTCAGCTTACTATATTATTTCTTCAGCTGAAGCATCATCAAACCTTGGTAGATTTGATGGCGTAAAATACGGATATACAGGCTCAAAAAGAGGAAGTCTAATCGATTTATACGAATCTTCAAGAAGTGAAGGCTTTGGAGATGAAGTTAAAAGAAGAATTATGCTAGGAACATATGTTTTATCATCTGGATACTATGATGCATACTACAAAAGAGCAAAAGTTTTACAACAACAAATTTCAAATGAGTTTTCAGATGCATTTAAATCCTGCGATATAATCATAACACCAATGAGCCCAACTACTGCTTTTAAAATTGGAGAAAAATCAAGCGACCCTGTTGCTATGTATGCAGGGGATATCTGCACTGTTACTTTAAATATAGCTGGGCTTCCTGGAATGAATGTTCCTTGTGGATTTGATAGCAATAATATGCCAATCGGCTTCCAAATTATCGGCTCAAAATTTAGCGAAAGTAAAATGCTTTCAGTTGCTAAATGCTATGAAAATGCAGTTGGTGGATTTAAGGTGAAGGAGTTTTAATTTATGATTAAGAATTATGAAATAGTAGTTGGCCTTGAAGTTCACGCTGAATTGTCAACAAATACAAAAATATTCTGTGGCTGTAAAAATGAATTCGGCTCAGAAGTTAATACGAATGTATGCCCAGTTTGTATGGGTCTACCAGGAACACTGCCAGTTTTAAATGAGCAAGTTGTTGAGTATGCTGTTAAAATGGGACATGCTTTAAACTGCTCAATTAATGGTACAACAAAGCAAGATAGAAAAAACTACTTCTATCCTGACTTACCAAAGTCTTATCAAATATCTCAATTCGATGTACCTTTATGTGAAAATGGACATTTAGATGTTTTAGTTGGTGATGAAGTTAAGAGAATTGGCGTTACAAGAATTCATATCGAAGAAGATGCAGGAAAACTAATTCACGATGATGATTTCGGTGGAACTTTAGCAGATTACAACCGTTGTGGTGTTCCGTTAATTGAAATCGTTTCAGAGCCAGATATCCGTTCGGCTGATGAAGCAAAAGCATATCTTGATACAATCCATTCAACTTTAATTTACCTTGGTATTAGCGAAGCTAAAATGCAAGAAGGTAATGTTCGTTGCGATGTTAACGTATCTGTTCGCCCAGCTGGCTCAACTGAGTTTGGCACAAGAGTTGAAATGAAAAATGTTAATAGCTTTTCAGCAGCTCACAGGGCTATCACTTATGAAGCGAAAAGACAGGTTGATGTTATTTCAAACGGTGGAACAATCACTCAAGAAACAAGAAAATGGGATGATGCAGCTGGAAAAAATATAATTCTTCGCTCAAAAGAAGATGCACAAGATTATAGATATTTCCCAGACCCAGATTTACTAACATTTATTGTTACTGATGAAAAAATTGAAGAGCTTAAAGCATCTCTTCCAGAACTTCCAGCTGAAAAAATAATTAGATATATAGAAGAATACAAGCTTTCAAAAGCAGATGCTCAACTACTGATAACTAATAAAGATAGAGCTATGTTCTTTGAAGAATGCATAGCTTTAAATAAATGCGAAGTTAAAAATATTTCAAACTGGATTCTAGGTGATATTTCAAAAATCTTAAATGAGCGTAATATGATTATGACAGATTTAAAATTAACAGCCGAAAACCTAGTTGAAATGATTACTTTAATTGAAGGTAATAAAATTTCTAATACAGCTGGTAAAACAGTTTTAGAAGTTATTATTGATGAAGATAAATCTCCAGCTAAAGTGGTTGAAGAAAAAGGTCTTGGTCAAATTAGTGATACATCAGCATTAACTGCAATTGTTGATGAAGTTATTAAAAATAATGATAAAGCTGTTAATGATTATAAAAACGGAAAAACAAATGTTTTAGGCTTTTTAGTTGGTCAATGTATGAAGGCTAGTAAAGGGCAAGGAAATCCAAATATTTTAAGAGAAATGGTTATTAAAGCAATCGAAGGCTAATTAATAAAAATCATAGGGGCATTTTGCCACTATGATTTTTGCCATATTATAATGTTAAAAAAATAAAAAAAGAATGGGTGTAATTATGAAAATATTTCCAAAAGATAAGAAAAGTTTAATGATGGCAGCCCTTGGAAGAATTCCAAGTGATTTAGCTATCACTAATGCAAATTTAGTGAACACATTTACAGGCGAAGTTTATAAAGCGAATGTATTTATATATGATGGCTTTATAGCTCACGTTGAAACAGAGAATTTTGATGAAGTTAATGCAAAAGAAGTTATAGATGCAAACGGCAAATTTTTAACACCAGGATTTATAGATGCACACGTTCATATTGAAAGCTCTTTAATGATACCAAGAAATTTTGCAAAGGCGGTTCTGCCACACGGCACAACAATGGTTGTAACTGACCCACACGAAATAGCAAATGTTTATGGTGTTCGTGGCGTTGAATATATGACTAAAATGAGCGAAAATCTACCGATGAAAATGTTTGTTGATATTCCATCTTGTGTTCCGTCTGTTCCAGGATTAGAAGGGAATGGAGCTGAATTCACAGCAAAAGAAATAGAAAAAATGATGAATTTATCAAATGTTATCGGACTTGGCGAAGTTATGGATTTTGTTGGCGTTGCAAATGCTAGTGATAGAATGATGAGCATAATAGAAGTTTTTGAAAAAGATGGAAGATATATTCAAGGGCATGCACCAGGAATTCAAGGCAGAATGCTGAGTAGCTATTTAATTGGTGGACCAACAACTTGCCACGAAACAAGAGCAGCTCACGAAGCTAAGCCAAAAATGAGAAATGGTATGTATGTTGATGCACGTTCATCTTCAATAAGTAAAAATATTGAAACAATACTTGATGGGCTAGAAGGCGTTAAATTCTATGATAGACTAACTTTTTGTACAGATGATAGAGAAGTTGATGAAATTATCGATGGTGGGCATATGAACGATGTTTTAAGAGATGCTATTCGCCACGGAATGGACCCAGTTACAGCTATAAAATCTTGCACTTTAAATGCAGCTTTAGAAGTTGATATTAAAAATTTAGGCGCTATTGCGGCAGGCTATGTTGCAGATATGCTATTAATTGATGATTTAAATGAATTAAATCCTAGCCATGTTTTCACAGATGGCAAATTAGTTGCACAAGATGGGGTTTTACTAGCTGAAATCGAAGATATAAGAGATAGTATTGAAGAAGAAAACTCTGTAAAGATAAAAGACTTTACAATTGAAGATTTAACGCTTTATGCACCAAATAAAGAAGCTAGTACAGTTAAAATCAATGCAATGGCGTATCAAACAGCATCATCGGCATATGCCAAAAAAGAAGTTATCGAACTTCCAGTTGTAGATGGCAGGGTTGATATTTCTTCAGATAACACACTTCAATTTGCGATTATAATCAATAGATATGGCACAGGGCAATATAATTTAGGGGTTGTAAGGGGATTTGCAAATTTTGAAGGTGCTCTATCTTCAACAGTTTCTCACGATTCGCATAATTTAGTTGTGGTATTTAAAAAGGCAGAAGACGCACTAGCTGTAATTGAAAAATTAAAAGAAATCGGTGGCGGTATGGCCTATGCTGTCAATGGTGAAATTAAAGGCGTTTTAGGTCTTAATGTTGCAGGGCTTGTAAGCTCAAAAGATATTTTCGAACTTTCAGAAGAAGTTAAGGCAATGAAAAAATGCTTAAAAGATGAAGGACTTGATTTTAAAAACCCATTACTTCGTATAGTTACACTTTCTTTAATAGTTATCCCTGAATATAAATTTAGTGATATGGGAATGGTTGATGTATTTTCAAAATCATTTGTTCCAGTTTTTTGTGAAGAATAAGGATTATTTAGTAAAATGAGAGAACAGTTAAAAGGATATTTAAACCAAGATATAGCACTTGTTAATATTAGTCAGATAAAAAAGGGTGTTAAAAGCGAGTTTTCAAAGGTTTTAATAAAGCCATTTTTACAAAAAGATGAAGTTATGTACCAACTTGAATACACAAAAGGTAATCAAGTTGTGCATAAAAATATTAAAAGCGATGTTTTGATTGATGAAATCGAATATTTATTAAGAGAAGTTTTTGTTCAGTGTATAATTTATGGGGCGAATAATGACTATCATTTAAACTGCTTTAAGGATAAAATAACTGCAAAAACAAAGCCAGCGTCAAAAAAAGTTAGCATTTCTTCGCATAATCGAAAAAAAGAATATATTTTAAACGAATATGAAGATATTGATTTTTTAAAGTATTTAGGGGTTATGTCAAACGATGGCAGGATAATTAAATCAAAATATAATAAATTTCGTCAGATAAATAAGTATCTTGAGTTAATTTCGCCAATTTTTGAAAATTTTGAAAAAGAAAAAGAATTGAAAATAGTTGACTTTGGGTGTGGAAAAGCATATCTTACGTTTGCATTATATTACTATGTAGTTAAAATTTTAAAAAGAAAAGCTATTATAACAGGCTTAGATTTAAAAACTGATGTTATAAATTATTGCAATGATGTATCAAAAAAATTAGGCTATGAATTCTTAGAGTTTATGCATGGTGATATAAAAGATTACACAAGAACAAAGGACGTTGATTTAGTTATAATGCTCCACGCTTGTGATAATGCAACAGATGAGGGAATAGTGCAAAGTATTAAATTTAATGCAAAGGCAATAGTTGCAGTTCCTTGTTGTCAGCACGAATTTTTTACTCAAATTAAAAATGATAATATTAATTCTATGCTCCAGTTTGGGCTTATAAAAGAAAGATTTTCAGCACTTGCAACTGATAGTTTAAGAGCACAGATTTTGAAATCATTAGGTTTTGATGTAACCATTATGGAATTCATTGAAACAGAGCATACTCCAAAAAATATTGCTATTAAAGCAATTAAAAAGCAAGGATTTAATAATGAAGAGTTTTCATCATATCAAAGCTTTAAAGAATTTATAAATGTACAGCCGTATATCGAAAAAAGACTTAAAGAAGAAAATTTGTTGAAATAATAGTATTTTTTAAGGCTAAGGCAGGTAAAACAAGAGATATTAATTTATCTTGTTGATTTATAAAACTGTTTATTTTATAATTAAAATGTATCACTCAATATTTAAAAATCAGAAAAAATACTGATTTTTAATCAAGGATTTTACACAGTATTTATTAATTTTATTTGTGTAGGGTATAAAGAAAGGAATGGATTTTACGATTATGGAAAAATTAGAAATGATTTATGAAGGCAAAGCAAAAAAAGTTTACGCAACAGAAGATCCTGATGTTGTTATAGTTTCTTATAAAGACGATGCGACAGCGTTTAATGGTGAGAAAAAAGGCACTATTATAGGTAAAGGTGTTATCAATAATAGAATAACAAACCACGCTTTTGCAAAAATTGAAGAAGCAGGCGTTCCAACTCATCTTGTTAAAGAGTTAAACGATAGAGAAACAGCTGTTAAAAGCGTTGAAATCGTTCCTTTAGAAGTAATAATCCGTAATGTTTCAGCTGGTAGCTTTTCTAAAAGATTAGGCGTGCCTGAGGGAATAGAATTCAAAACTCCTACAATAGAATTTTCTTATAAAAACGATGACTTAGGCGATCCATTAATTAATGATTATTTTGCAGTAGCTCTAGAGCTTGCAACTTGGGAAGAAATTGAAATTATTAAAAACTATGCATTCAAAGTAAACGATGTTTTAAAAGCATATTTCTTACAAGCAGATTTAAAATTAATTGATTTTAAAATTGAGTTTGGTAGATTCCACGGAGAAATTATCCTAGCTGATGAAACAAGCCCAGATACTTGTCGTTTATGGGATGTACATACAAATGAAAAAATGGATAAAGACCGTTTTAGAAGAGATTTAGGCAATGTTGAAGGTGCTTATAATGAAGTGTTATCACGTTTGGGGCTAATGAAATAATGGAAGAATTAAGAGTAATAGAAAATTACGAGGATAAATTAAGCGAAGAATGTGCTGTTTCTGGTGCATATGATATTTCAGGTGGCGATGTTGCAGCTGATATTTATTATAGCTTATTAACTATGCAGCATAGAGGTCAAGAGAGTGCTGGTATTAGTGTTACTGATACTAGTATTTCAAAATGCAAAGTTAAAACAATTAAAAATATGGGGCTTGTAAATGAAGTTTTTAATGAAACAAATCTTGCAACTCTAAAAGGAAACCTTGGCGTTGGCCATGTTAGATATTCAACGGCAGGTGGCTCTATAATTGAAAATGCACAGCCTTTAGCTATTAATTATATTAAAGGCACTCTTGCATTTGCACATAATGGTAATTTAGTTAATACTCCTGAATTAAGAGAAGAGCTTGCAAGAGATGGTGCTATTTTTCAAACAACTATCGATTCAGAACTTATAGTTTATTGTATAGCAAAAGAAAGAGTTAACTCAAAAACTGTTGAAGAAGCAGTGAGTAAAACTATGAAAAGAATTAAAGGAGCATACTCTTTAGTTATTAAATCTCCAAGAAAATTAATAGGCGTGCGTGACCCACACGGATTTAAGCCTTTATGTATTGGTAAAAGAGATAATACATTTTTTATAGTTTCAGAAAGCTGTGCACTTGATACTATTGATGCAGAATTTGTAAGAGATATTGAGCCTGGTGAAATTGTTGTTATAAATTCAAAAGGTGAGATTTCTTCGGATAAATCAAACTGTATTCCAAAAGAAAAACAAGCTGTTTGCGTTTTTGAATATCTATATTTTGCTCGCCCAGATGCATATATAGATGGTGAAAGCGTTTATAATTCAAGGCTTCGTGCTGGTGAATTTTTAGCAAAAGATTCTTTTGTTGAGGCTGATATTGTAGTTGGTGTTCCAGAGTCTGGAAATGGTGCTGCTATGGGTTATTCTTTAGCAACTGGTATTCCTTATAGTATTGCATTTGTTAAAAATAGCTATATAGGCAGAACTTTTATTAAACCAAAACAAAAAACAAGGCAAGACAGCGTTAAAATGAAACTTAATGTTTTAAAAGAAGTTGTTAGAGATAAAAGGGTTATTTTAGTGGATGATTCAATTGTTAGAGGGACAACTAGTAAAAAAATAGTTGATTTATTAAGAAAAGCAGGGGCAAAAGAAGTTCATATGCGCTCTAGTGCACCAGCGTTTTTATACCCTTGCTATTTTGGAACAGATATCCCATCTCAAGACCAATTAGTGGCACATAATAGAACAGTAGAAGAAATAAGAGATATGATAGGTGTAGATACACTAGCTTATCTAAATGTTGATAGATTAAAAGAGCTTGCTCCAACAGTATCAATTTGTAAAGGGTGTTTTGATGGAAAATATCCACTAGACCCACCGAGTGATGATATAAGAGGCGAGTTTGATGAGTAGGAAAATATACTCATAATTAGAAAGGAAATATATTTAATGTCTAATGATAAATATGTAAGCCCGCTTTCCCAAAGATATGCGAGCAGTGAAATGCAATATATTTTTTCACCAGAAATGAAATTTAAAACGTGGAGAAAGCTTTGGATTGCTCTAGCAGAAGTTGAAAAAGAATTAGGGCTTCCGATAACTGATGAACAAATTAATGAATTAAAAGAATTTCAAGATGAGATAAACTTTGATGTTGCAGTTGCAAGAGAAAAGGAAGTAAGACACGATGTTATGAGCCACGTTTATGCTTATGGCGTTCAATGTCCATCGGCAAAAGGAATTATTCACCTAGGGGCAACTTCATGTTATGTTGGAGATAATACTGATATTATTTTAATGAAAGAAGCTTTAGAATTAGTTAGAGTTAAAGTTATAAATGTTATGGCTGTTTTAGCAAAATTTGCTGATGAATACAAAGCATTACCAAGCCTTGCATTCACTCATTTTCAGCCAGCACAACCAACAACAGTTGGTAAACGTGCATCACTATGGCTACAAGAATTTTGCCTTGATTTAGAAGATATTGATTATATGTTATCAACAATTAAATTGCTCGGCTCAAAAGGAACAACTGGAACGCAAGCATCGTTTTTAGAGCTGTTTGATGGAAATCACGAGTTAATAGAAAAAATTGATCCGATGATTGCAAAGAAAATGGGCTTTAATGACTGCTATCCAGTTTCAGGACAAACTTATTCAAGAAAAATTGATGCAAAAGTTGCAAATATTCTTTCAGGTGTTGCAGCAACTGCTCATAAAATGAGCAATGATATTAGATTATTGCAGCATTTAAAAGAAATTGAAGAACCATTTGAAAAAAATCAAATAGGCTCTTCAGCGATGGCTTATAAAAGAAATCCAATGAGAAGTGAGAGAATAGCTGCATTAAGCCGTTTTGTTATGGTTGATGCATTAAATCCAATTATGACAACTGCAACACAGTGGTTTGAAAGAACATTAGATGACTCAGCTAATAAACGCTTATCAATTCCAGAAGCATTTTTAGCTACTGATGGAATTTTAGATTTATGTTTAAATGTTTGTGATGGCTTAGTTGTATATGATAAAGTTATCCTAAAAAGATTAATGAGCGAACTTCCATTTATGGTTACTGAAAATATTATGATGGATGCTGTTAAAAGAGGTGGCGACCGTCAGGAATTACACGAAAAAATCAGAGAACTTTCAATGAAAGCAAGCCATAATGTTAAAGCTCTTGGAAAAGAAAACAATCTTTTAGAATTAATTGCAGAAGATTCTTCTTTTGGATTTACTTTAGAAGAATTAAATGCATTTTTACAGCCAGAAAAATACGTTGGCAGAAGTAAAGAGCAGGTTGAAAGCTTTTTAAGAGATGTTGTAAATCCAATTTTAGAAGCAAATAAAGATATTATCGGAATTAAAGCAGATATTAAAGTTTAATAGGAATTTATAAACAGCCGAATAGAGGATATAATCCTTATTCGGCTGTTTAAAGTTAAATAAGGAGAGTTAATGTTATTTAATTCATATATTTTTGTGCTTTTCTTTTTGCCTGTTGTTTTAATGGGATATTTTTTATTTAATAAGTTTAAAAAATATAATATTGCTGAAATATTTTTACTAATTATGTCGCTGTGGTTTTATGCTTATTTTAATATTAGATATATTTTTATTATATTGTTTAGCATTATTTTAAACTATACAATTTCTAATTCTATGCTAATATATGAAAATAAAATTAAAAAGAAAATATTATTATTAATTGGAATTTTATTTAATGTAGGAATTTTATTTTATTATAAATACCTATATTTTTTTATAACAACAATTAATACTGTTTTTCAAACTTCATTAAATACATATACAATACTGCTTCCTTTAGGTATCAGTTTTTTTACATTCCAGCAACTATCATATTTAATCGACTCTTATCAAGAGAAAACTCGACGCTATAATTTTTTAGAATATGCACTTTTTGTTACATTTTTTCCACAATTGATTGCAGGGCCAATAGTTTTACACGACGAAATTATCCCACAAATTAATGACGTAACTAAGAAAAATTTTAATGCAGAAAATTTTGCTAAGGGAATACAAGCCTTTTCACAAGGTATGGCAAAAAAGGTTTTGATAGCAGATACGCTCTCCGGAGTTGTTAATTTTGGATATGAGAATATTAGGGATTTATCAACTTTGGATGTGATTATAGTAATACTATCATACACATTTCAAATATATTTTGATTTTAGTGGTTATTGTGATATGGCAATTGGTATTGGAAAAATGTTTAATATTGATATACATATTAATTTTAATTCACCATATAAATCCTTAACCATAGATGAATTTTGGAAAAGATGGCATATCACACTAACTAGGTTTTTAAGAACATATATTTACTTTCCTTTAGGTGGCAATAAGAAAGGTAATTTTCGTACATATATTAATTTAGTTATTGTTTTTTTTATAAGTGGATTATGGCACGGTGCAAACTACACATTTATTGTATGGGGGATTTTACACGGCGTAGCGATGTTATTTAATAGAAAGTTTAAGCGATATATAAATAAAATCCCTAATGCAGTATTGTGGATAATAACATTTATGTTTATTAATATAACATGGGTGTTTTTTAGAGCAGATAGCGTTGGGCAAGCAATAGAAATGATTAATCAATTATTAAATTTCAATGATTTTTCGATTACTAGGGAAATACAGAATATTTTTCTGCTTGATGAGATAATGTTATTCTTAACATCATTATCATTTTTTATTAAAATAACAAATATAGAAAGTTTGATTTATTTTTCAAGCATTTTATTTGATTTTATAATGAATAATATTGCTTATATTATACTTGTTTTCTTAACAGGACTTACTTTACTAACGCAGAATACATTTGAAAAAATCTCAAAGAAACTAATGGTAAGAGATGCTTTGTTTTCAGCAGTAATATTAGCGTGGTCAATACTTTCTTTCTCAAAGATTAGTGAATTTTTATATTTTAATTTTTAATAAAAGGAGTTTATATTTGAAAAAGTATCTTTTTAGCTTTTTTTTAGCATTAATATTTATACTAACTAGCTTTGCGGCAATTATGATATATATAGACCCATATTTTCACTATCATAAGCCATTAGCTGGGTTTACATATGTTATAGATAATCAAAGATATCAAAATGATGGGATACAAAGAAATTTTGATTATAATGCAATGATTATCGGAACTTCTATGACTGAAAATTTTAAAACATCGGAGTTTGATGAATTATTTAATGTTAATTCAATTAAAACATCATATTCAGGAGCATCTTTTCAAGAGTTAAACGAATCAATAGAAAGAGCAATTTCTTACAATGATGATTTAAAGATTATTATTAGGGCACTTGATATGAATAGAATCTATCTTGATAGCGAAATCACACAAACCCCAAATTACCTGTATGATAACTACTATATTAATGATTTAGAATATATTTTTAATAAAGAAGTTTTTTTTGATAAAACACTACCAACAATTCAAAGCTATGGAACGGAATTTATAACAAGTTTTGATGATTACTCTAGGTGGCATCAATACTATACATTTGGAAAGGATGAAGTTTTGTCTTTTTATGAAAAAAATGGATATGACTATAAACTTCCAAATAATTATTCAAATGAAAACGACATCTTATTTATAGAGCACTTAGAGAATACTATTTTATCAACTGTTAGAGAAAATCCAGATATAACATTTTATTACTTTATTAGTCCTTATAGCATCGCACATTGGAAGGATTTAAATAATACTGATATTTTAGATGAATATATAAATACAGAAAGGATATTAATCGAATCATTATTACAATATCAAAATTGTAAATTATATTCATTTAATAATAATTTTAAAATAATTACAGATTTTAATAATTACAAAGATAAAGGACATTATGGAGAAAATATTAACTCATATATTTTGAAAGCAATGGTAAACGAAGAATATCTTTTATCAGATGAAAATTATGAAGAATATTTACGAGAAATCAGTGATTTTTATACAAATTACGATTATGAAATGATATTTAATTAATATGAAAAAAGAAACAAGAAAAATTAAAAAGAATGGCATTGAAATTGAGTATATTTTAGAGATTAAAAAGGTTAAAAATATAAATCTTAGAATTAATAGGGATAAGATGGTTAAAGTGTCGGCAAATAGTAGGATAAGCAAAAAGTATATCGATAATTTTCTTTTGGAAAAATTTGATTTTATTATAGATGCTTTTAGCAAATTTGAAGATGTTCCAAATGATAATAAAAAAGAATTTATTACAGGTGAAGAATTTTATTTTTTAGGGGAAAAACTCATTTTAGAAGTTATTGAATATCAAAAAGAAGAAGTTTTTATTAAAGATAATATCCTATACCTAATAACAAAAGATAAAAGCAATCTAAAAAGAAAAGAATTTTTAATTAATAAGTTTTATAAAGAAAAAGCAAAGGAAATTATCACAGAGATTGTTAAAGATGTTTATCCAAGATTTACTGGTTTTAATATTCCATTTCCAGTTTTGCGTTTTAGAGATATGAAATCAAAATGGGGTAGTTGTATGCCTTATAAAAATATAATAACATTAAATACTAATTTAATTAAAAAAGATTATGAATGTATAGAATATGTTGTGATTCATGAATTTTGCCATTATAAACATTTAAATCATTCAAAGGAATATTATAATTTCCTATTAAGATTTTCGCCAGACTATAAAAATATAAGAAAAAAATTAAACAATATTAAAAACGTATAATAGATAAGTTTCTATTATACGTTTTTTTATTTTCCTCATTTATATCTGTTCTAAAAAAATAGGTTGTCTGCATAGAATATCTAAAAAGGAAGTGAAATAATGGATAATGAAATTATAGAAATTTTATCATATTTTGATGAAGATACAAAAAAAATATTATTAAATAGCGGTTTTTTAAAAAACAAGCCAACCGAAATAAAACTTAGATTAAATCAAAATATTATTCTCAACATAAATAAACAAAATATAGAGATTAAAAATTATATAATATCAAAAGAAATGCTAGGAAATATATTTCATTCAATATGCGAATACTCTATTAACGCATATCAAGATGAAATATCAAATGGATTTATAACCTTAAAAGGTGGACATAGAGTTGGGATTGCTGGCGTTTTTACAGATATTAAAAATAAATATATATTAAAAGAACTAACCTCTTTAAATATTAGGATTAGTTATAAGAAAAATTTTGATACTTGTGAAATGAAGTTTGAAAAAGGAATTTTAATTTTAGGTGCACCACATACAGGTAAAACTACATTTTTGAAATCACTTATTCATAGTTTTTCTAAAGATGAAAATATCTGTGTTTGCGATGAAAGGGAAGAGCTTATTAATATAAATGCAAGCTTTGATAGTATTAAAAGAATAAAAAAATCTGTGGCAATAGAAATGGCAACAAGAACTTTAAATCCAAGTATTATTATATGCGATGAAATTGGCAGTTTAGATGAGAGTAAGGCTATTCTTTCTAGCGTTAATACCGGAGTGAGATTCATCTGTACAGCACATGCGAATTCAATTGATGATGCTATTAATAGGCCAAGCATAAAACTGCTTTTAGATAATAGGATTTTTGATAAAATAGTAATTTTAGATAATAAATTATATAAAGTGAGGGAAACGATAGATGTTTAAATTTTTAGGTATAGTTTTAATTATATTTTCGTGTTTTATTTTGTTTATGAGAAAAGATTTCACAAATTATTACTCACTTAAATTTTTAGAAGATATTAAATATATCTTACAGCAAATTCAAATGGTTGAGAATTTAAATTATACATATGTAAGAATATTTAATCAAATAGATTTATCAAAAACAGAGTTTTTTAAAAAATTTAAATTTTCAAAAAAAGAAGAATTTTTAATTTTGAAATATAAAAATAAGCTTTTGGAAATAAAGCATATTAAAATTTTAGAAAATTTTTTAAACAACATAGGTAAATATGATAAAGATAGCGAGAAAGAATATATAATATCAACTTTAAAATTAGTTGAGTATCATATAAATAAATCTGAAAAGGCGTATATAGAAGAAAAAAGAGTAAACTCAGCTATCGCAATTTCTATTGGGCTTATTATTTCAATTATAGTAATTTAATGAAAGGAATATAAAACTATGGAAGTTGATTTAATTTTTCAAATTGCAGCTATTGGTATTATAGTTTCTGTTTTAAATCAAGTTTTAGTAAGAAGTGGACGAGAAGAACAAGCTATGCTCACAACATTAATGGGGCTTATTGTAGTTTTAACTATGGTGATTACGCAGGTGCAGCAATTATTTGATATGATTAAAGATTTATTTGGGTTTTAAAATATGGATATATTAAAAATTTCTGCTTTGGTTTTAATAGTTGTATCTTTAGTTTCATCTCTACCTATTTATAATAAGAATATTCAAAGCATGATAACTATTTCTTGTAGTATTATAATTTTAGTATATATTATCTTAGAAATATCCCCAGTTATTTTAGAAATACAAACTAATATAGAACGCTTAGATTTTAAAGGAATAGATATTATTTTTAAAACAGTTGGTATCGGCCTTGTGACACAGTTTGTTTCAGATATTTGTCTTGATAATAATAATAAAGCACTTTCTAATCAAATGATTTTTGCGGGAAGGATTGCGATAATTATAACGGCTATGCCAATTTTTTTAGAAGTGATTAATATTCTAAGAGGGCTTTCAGTATGAAATATGTAACAATATTTTTAATTATAATAGCTTTTATAGCTTTCCCCATTAAATCATATGCTACAACTGATTTTTATATATCAGAAGTAGAGGATATCACTGATGAATATACAAAAGAATTCACATTATCTTTTGATGGAATTACTGAATTTATAGAAGATGAAATACAATCTAAAATAATGTCTCCTTTAAATTTGCTTTTTAAAATTATGATTACTATTTTTATAGCATCATCTTTAAAATTTTTTCAAAATAAAGAATTTGAAGATATAGGACAAACCATAGATAAAATTGCGATAGTTGGTGTTTTTTTAATGGTTATGCCTGAAATTAGCAATGTTACACAGATAATTATGGATAACTTATTTGATATAAATAATTTTATGACAGCTTTTATACCGATTTTTGCAAGTATAGTTGCAGCTAGTGGAGAGTTTTTAACCTCAGGGCTTTATACAGGAATATTTTTAAGTGGATTAATAACAATTTCTAATTTATGTATTAATATAATTCTTCCAAGTTTTAATATATTCTTAGCTGTTAACTTAACTAGTAGTGCTGTTAATGAAATTCGCCTTGATAGTTTTTTAGATTTTTATTTAAAATCAATTAAATGGCTATTAAAAGGAGTTGTAGGAGGGATTTGCTTTGTTTTAACATTGCAAACCACTATAACGCAAAGCCAAGATAATTTAGCAGTTAGAATAGGGGAAGGTGTAACAGGAGTTATCCCTGTTATAGGAAGTGCTCTTCAAGATGCCGTAGGAAGTGTATATGCAAGTATGGAGGTAGTTAAAGGATTTGCAGGGCTTGCGGGTATAAGCGTTTTTGCTGTTGTGTTCTTGCCATCTATTGTATTGATACTGATTTATTGGATAATTTTTAATATTCTTTTAATTACGGCAGATATAGTAAATAATGATGCACTGCAAAAGCTTTTACTAGGTTATAAAAATTTGATGGAATTAATATTATCGTTAGTGTTTTTATTTTTAATTCTATTAATTTTTTCAACAACTATAATGATTAGCTTAACAGGAGGAGTGTGATGAAAAGTGTTTATAGCTATATAGGAAGTATTTGCCTTTTGATTTATATAATTGGGATATTATTTAATCTAATAAAAATTAAGCATACAAATAAGATAATGCAAACGGTGCTAGGATTAGTTTTACTATTAAATATTATTTCGCCAATTTATAATCAAGAATTTTATATAGATATAAACTCTCTAGAAGTGCAATCTATGCAAATTGATAAAGGCGAAAATGAAGAATATATAATTGAAAATGCAAAATTGATTTTAGAAAATGAAATAAAAGAAGAGTTAAATCAAAAAAATATAGCCTATAATGATGTTACTGTGCATATACATAAAGAAAATGAAAATTTTTTAATAAAAGAAATTAGTATAAATGGAAGTGAGGAAGCAGAAAAAGAGACGGTCATAGATATATTATCAGAATATACAAATAAAGAATGTATAATTTTTAGAGGTGAATATGGAGAAAATTAAGGATAATAAATTTATAAAATCACTACTAGAAGATGGAAAGACTAATATTTTTATATTAGTTGGATTTATAGGAATATTACTAGTAACACTTGGAAATCCAGTAAGTCAAGAAGGAGAAAGTAAAGAAGCTCCTACTTTAAATGAAAATAGCCTTGATGAGTATATAAACACACTCGAAACAGATTTACAATTGATTTTATCTTCGGTTGAAGGTGCTGGTACAGTAGAAGTTATGATAACATTAGAATCATCTTGGGAAAATGTATATGTTAGTGAAGAAAAATCTCAAGATGAAAACTTCGAAGGAGAATCGGTTAAATCAAGCTATGAAAGTAGTTTTGTTTTGATAGATGGATATGAAGAAGAAACTGCACTCGTAAAAACAGTTTTAGAGCCTTCAATTAAAGGAGTTGTGGTTGTATCAAAGGGAGCAGGAGATATATCCGTGATAAGCGATATAACTTCTGCAGTACAGGTGGCATTAGATGTTCCAAGTAATAGAATATGTGTAGTTAAAATGCAGTAGCCATTAAAAGAAAGGATTAGATATTATGAAAAATATAACAAAACAAAGAAAATTAACCTTGGTAGTTTTATCATTCGCACTAATGATTGCAGTTTATTTAAATTGGGAGTATTCACACGGTGTAGAAGGACAATATTTTACAGCAGAAACAATGGAAACACAAGCAGAAGCAAGTGAAATTAATGAAGGCGATTTACTTCAAACTATGGATGATTACGAAGCTGAAAATTATGGAGATGCACAACTTGTAGCAACAAATAAAACAGATATTGAAAAATATTTTGAAGAAACAAGGCTGGCAAGAGAGAAAACAAGAGATGAAGCATTAGATACTTTAGAAAAAACTTTAAAAAGCGCTAATTTATCAGATGAAGAAAAAACGGCAGCTACTGCTAGTTTAACAAAGGTTGTGCAGGATATGACACTTGAAACAGATATAGAAAACATGGTAAAGGCGAAGGGCTTTACGGATTGCGTGGCAACTATATCAGGTGAAAAAATTACTTTGGCTGTGGCACTTCCATCTGGAGCACTATCACAAGAGGATGTAGTTAAAGTTAGGGATATTGTTTTGTCAAAAACTACCATAACTGCGCAAAATATTGTTGTAATTGAGGTAAAATAGTGTTGTTAATTTTCGAAAATAATGATATAATATTCATAGTTAAATGATATTTGGTTTAAAACCTAGGTTTTAAACTTGTAAATTCAAATGTTTTAAATTGCATAAAAATTAAAATATTTAATGAATTTACGGAAAGGAACTATTATTTTATGGAAATTAATCAAAACACAAAACAAAATGGAGATTTATATATTTCAGCAACAGTAATTGAAAAAATTGCAAAACTTGCTGCATTAGAAGTTGAGGGCGTAAGTAGGATATCTATTGCAAATTTTGGAGTTAAAGGAATGTTTGCAAAAACAAACCTTCCAAAAACCGTTGAAGTTAGTATATTAGAAGGTGTGGCAGATATAAAAATTCACATTGTATTGAAATACGGCTTTAAGGTTACACCAGTTGCAAAGCAAATTCAAGAAGCAATTAAAAATAGCGTTCAAAACATGACTAATATAACAGTGGCAAAAGTTAATATCATAGTTTCTGGCGTTGATACAATAGAAAATATAGAAGAATAGAGAAAACCCTCTGAGATTTATCTTAGAGGGTAATCTTGCTGTAAGGATATTAAATTAATTAACTATTAAAACAAAGGAAGAAAAAATTATGAGTACAAGAAGAAAATCTAGAGAAAATGCCTTTATCGCTGTTTTTGAAGCAAGTTTTTCTGCTAACGATTTAAATGATATATTAGCAGTTACACAAGAGCTTCCAGAATATGAAGAATATCGCCTTGATGATTTTGCAATTTCATTAATGAATTTATATTATAATAATGCAGATGAAGTTAATGATATGATTCAATCAAAATTAAAAAACTGGAAACAGGAAAGAATTTCAAGAGTTGCAAGTGCAATTTTGCGTCTAAGTGTTGCAGAGATGATGTTTACAAATGAAGATGTGGATAGCATTGTTATAAATGAAGCTGTTGAAATAGCAAAAAGATTTGCAGGTGAAAAAGATTATCAATTTATTAATGGTGTTTTAGGAAGCGTTTCAAAAGAAATTCGTGGTAAAGCATAAATGATTACTCTTGGAATAGACACGAGTAATTATGCAACATCTATAAGTGTTGTGGATAATGAAAATCATAAAATTTTATTATTTGAAAAAATATTTTTACCAGTTAAAACTGGTGAATTAGGGCTAAGGCAACAAGATGCAGTTTTTAATCATATAAAAACACTAACAAATATTTTTCAAAAAAATAATAATTTTGATTTTTCAAAAATTTCTGCAATTGGTGTTACCACTAAGCCTAAAAATGAAGAAAACTCTTATATGCCCTGTTTTTTAGTTGGAAAAATGCTGGCATATTCAATATCAAGCATAAAAAACATACCAATAATAGAGCTTTCACACCAAGAATGCCATATTGAAAGCTGTTTATTTAGTCTTAATAATAAAAAATTTGATAATGAAAAATTTATCATGCTACATATTTCTGGCGGAACAACCGATATTATTTTAATTGAAGATGGCAAAATAATTAAAACAATCGGCTCTTCAAATGATTTATATGCTGGACAAGCTATAGATAGACTTGGTGTAAAACTTGGTTTTTCATTTCCAGCTGGAAAATATGTATCAGATTTAGCAAGTGAATATAAAAAAGATATAAAAACTAAAGTTAGTGTAAATGGATATAATTGCAATCTTTCAGGACTTGAAAACCAATGCGATAAGATGCTAAAAGAAGATAAGGATAAGTCATATATTGCAAAATATAATTTAAGTTTTATTGCAAATAGCCTTATACAAATACTAAAAAATGTTAGAAAAGATTACGGAGATTTACCTATCGTTTCAGCGGGTGGAGTAATGTCTTCAAAAGTTATAAGAGAAATAATGCAAAAAGAGCTTTTGGATATATATTTTTGTGAAGAATATTTATCAGGTGATAATGCAGTAGGTGCTGCAACTAAAAGCTATAAAAGGATAATAAATGGATAATATTTTAAGTGTTACAGCGCTAAACACATATGCAAAAGGATTACTTGAAAATGATAAATTTTTAAAAGATATTGCTGTTGAAGCTGAAATATCAAATTTTAAAAATCACTATTCATCTGGACACTTCTATTTTGCACTTAAAGATGAAAAATCAGTAATTAATGCAGTAATGTTTCGTTTTAATAATACAAAGCTTAATTTTTTACCAAAAGACGGAATGAAGGTTTTGGTTAGGGGAAAAGTTAGTATTTATGAGAATAGTGGCTCATATCAATTTTATGTTAGTGATATGTTTCCAGCAGGTGTAGGTGCAAGACAGATTGCATTTGAACAATTAAAAGAAAAGCTCGAAAAAGAAGGCTTATTTTCAAATGAATATAAAAAAGCATTGCCAAGATATCCTTTTAAAATAGGAGTTGCAACTAGTGAAACAGGAGCAGCTATAAAAGATATTTTAAGTGTTATGAAAAGAAGGTTTCCGTCTGGAGAAATATATTTAGCTAATTGCCTTGTTCAAGGTGAATACGCTCAAACTTCTATTGTTAATGCGATAAAAACTCTTGATAATATTGATGAGATAGAATTAATTATTATCGCAAGAGGTGGTGGCAGTAGTGATGATTTGTGGGTTTATAATAGTGAAGATATAGCAAGAACTGCTTTTGCATGCAAAAAACCTACAATCAGCGCAATAGGGCACGAGATTGATTTTACAATACTAGATTTTGTTTGCGATGTAAGGGCTGCAACTCCTAGTGTAGCTGCTGAAATTGCTTTCCCAGATAGAGAAACAATTGCTATGAATTTATTAGGATTTGAAGAATTTTTTAAGGATAAATTAAATTCAAAGCTTATAGAATATAATAAAAATTTAGAGCTATTTAAAAATTCAGATGGATTTTACAATTTTAAAAATTATAAAGCAATTAATACTGAAAAATTAGAAAATTTAAAGCTTACATTAGATAATAATTTAAAATATAAGATTGATAATTTAAAAACAAAACTTAGCTTTAATCATAAAATGTTAGATGAATTAAATCCTTTAAATTTACTCAAAAAAGGATATTCATTAGTATATAAAGATAGCGATTTATTAAAAAATACGGATGTTTCTTTAGGTGATGAAATTAAAATAATTACAACAGATAAAGAAATATACTGCGATGTTAAAAAAATAGAAAATTTAAAAATAGAAAATATTTAAAGGAGAGTGAACTATATGAACTACACTTTCGAAGAAGCGATGGAAAGATTAGATTTTATCGCAAAAGAATTAGCATCTTCAACATTAAAGCTAGAAGATGGAATTAATTTATACTCCGAGGGAGTAAAGCTTATTGCTTTTTGCAATGAAAAATTAGGTGAAGTTGATAAACTTATAAATAATATAAGTATGGAAAAGATAAATGAATAAATTTAATGAATATATAAAAATAATTGAAGATAGCCTTGGAAATTATGTTAATGAATTTTATTATAATGATAGCGAAATAAAAAAAGCTGTTTATTACTCTTTATTAAATGGCGGAAAAAGAACAAGGGCAATTTTAGTTTTTTTAACTGGGGAGATACTTGGTGTGGATATTAAAAAGCTAAAACCGATAGCCTCAGCTGTAGAAATGGTTCATTGTTATTCTTTAATTCACGATGATTTACCTTGTATGGATAATGATGATTTAAGAAGGGGAAAACCTTCTTGTCATATAGCTTTTTCCGAAGATACTGCCTTACTTGCTGGTGATTCGTTAATATCTGTTGCAGGTGAAGTGATTTTAAATGATGAACATTTATCCCAAAAAGAAAAGTTGGATGTGTTATCTCTTTTATATAAAAATATAGGGCCTAGAGGAATGATATATGGTCAAGAATTAGATTTAAAATATGAAAATATCAAAGCTAATAAAGAAATTTTAAATAAAATTCATAAAAATAAAACTGGGAAACTAATTTCTTTCACAGGTGAAAGTGTGTCAGTTTTATCTGCAAATCAAGAAGAGAAAAAAGTTTTAGAATTATTTTTTAATAATATAGGCTTAGTTTTTCAAATAGTTGACGATATATTAGATGTAACGGCTAGTAGCGAAGAACTTGGAAAGCCAGCTGGAAGTGATTTACAAAACCAAAAGTCAACATTTGTAAGTTTATATGGACTAGATGAGGCTAATAAAATAGCTACTGATTTAACAAATGAGGCGATAAAAAGCCTAAAAAATATGTTTTTTGATAAATCAGATAATTTAATAGAGTATACAAAATTTCTATTAAAAAGAAAAAAATAAAAGGAAAAGTATTATGAGCTTTATGGAATATGTGCAAACATTTACTACAAATAGAATTTTGAATGCTGTTTTTTTAGGTTGGCTAACTGCGCAAATATTAAAAACAATTGTAAATTATGCCTTAACAAAAAAATGGGAATCTGAAAGACTTATCGGTTCAGGAGGTATGCCAAGCTCACACTCATCTGTTGTTTGCGCACTTAGCATTGCAACACTTAGAGTTTGTGGCTTTGATTCAACTGAATTTGCGATATCAATAGCGCTTGCCTCAATTGTTATGTATGATGCGATGAACGTTAGAAGGGCGGCAGGAGAGCAAGCAAAGATATTAAATAAATTAGTTGAGGAATGGATAGATAAAATTAATGAAAATCTACACATGGAATCAAATAAAAAACTAAAAGAGCTATTAGGGCACACTCCATATGAAGTTTTAGGTGGTGCTATTGTTGGAATAGTAATAGGTAGTTTAGTTTAAAATTGGAGAATTTTATGCAACATAAAATATTAAATATTATTAAAAGTTCTGCTGATGTTTCAAAATTAGATTTTAAAAAATTAGAAGAACTATGTAAAGAAATAAGAGATTTTTTGATTACTGAAGTTTCAAAAACAGGTGGTCATCTTTCAGCAAACCTTGGAACCGTTGAAATTAGTGTGGCACTACATAAATGTTTTCAAACTCCTAGAGATAAAATTGTTTTTGATGTTGGTCATCAATGCTATACACATAAAATTTTAACAGGTAGAAAAGATGGTTTTCAAACACTTAGAAAAAAAGATGGAATATCAGGATTTCCATCGCCTACTGAAAGCAAAAATGATTGCTTTATCTCAGGGCATGGAAGTACATCTATATCTGTGGCGATAGGGCTTGCAAAAGCTAAAAAAATCAAAAATGAATCTGGATATGTTATAGCAGTAGTTGGAGATGGCGCTTTTACTGGTGGTATGATATACGAAGGACTAAATAACATTGATGAAAAACTTGATAATTTAATTATAATATTAAATGATAATAAGATGTCGATATCAAAAAATGTTGGAGCAATGTCAAAATATCTATCAGGACTGCGAACAAGTAAAGATTATCTTGATGTTAAAGAAAAAGTTTCAAATACTCTACAAAAGATACCAGTTTTAGGTAGAGGTGTTAGCGAAATTATGACATCTTCAAAATCTATGATAAGAAGAGCATTATATAATTCAACTTTTTTTGAAGATATGGGATTAATTTATCATTTAGTTGATGATGGAAATAATATTTCTGAGATGTGCGCAGCTTTAAATGCAGCCAAAAGGGCAAAAGCACCAACTTTAATACATGCCCTTACCGTAAAGGGTAAAGGCTTTACACCGGCTGAGGTGAACCCAGGTGCATTTCACGGAGTTTCTGCCTTTGATATAAATAAAATCGAAGACCCAGATATGGCACCAAGCGATTCATATTCAACAGTTTTTGGTGAAAAACTAGCTGAATTAGCTGATGAAAACAAGAATATTTGCGCAATAACTGCTGCTATGAAATACGGCACCGGTTTAAATCTTTTTTATAAAAAGCATAAAAATAAATTTTTCGACGTTGGTATGGCTGAAGAGCACGCAGTAACATTTTCCTCGGCGCTAGCAGCAAGTGGATTAGAGCCAGTTGTCTGTCTTTACTCAACATTTATGCAAAGAGCATTAGATCAATATTTACATGATGTTATGCTAATGAAAACAAATGTTTTGTTTGCAATAGATAGAGCAGGACTCGTTCCAGGAGATGGAGAAACGCATCAAGGAATATATGATTTATCAATTTTTGCAAATTTTAAAGAAACAATAATTGCATCACCTTCAAATTATAACGAGCTTAGATATTGGCTGGAATATTTGGTTAATCAAGTTAACGGGCCAAAAGTGATAAGATATCCAAGAGGTGGACAAGATTTAATAACTCAAAACTATGTTTGCACCAAAAAAGAGTACGATATAATTTCTAAAAAAAGTGATACAATAGTAATTTGCTATGGCAGACATTTTGCAAAAGTTATAAAAGCGAGCGAAGACTTATTTGTTCAAAATATTTATGTAGATATTTGTAAATTAAATATAATTAATCCACTCTCAGAAGAACTTATAAATGAACTGCTAAAATATAAAAATATTTTCATTTACGAAGAACAGGTTGAAAATGGAAGCGTTGCACAAAATTTAGCGAATAAATTATTAAATAAAAACTTTAAAGGGAGATTTTACTCACAAAATATTGATAATAATATAGTAACTCATGCAAATGTTGAAGAACTAATGAAATTAACGAATTTAGACTCAATTTATATTGCAGGAGATATTAAAAGTAAAATTTAAAAGGGTATTAAAATAAATGAAAATTAGATTAGATCAGTATGTTTTCAATGAAGGCTATGCTGAATCAAGGCAAAGAGCACAAGCACTGATTATGTCTGGAATTGTTTATGTAAATAATCAAAAGGCTGATAAAGCGGGAACAATGATTAAAGAATCCGATAATGTTGAAGTTAGAGGTAAAGATTTAAAATATGTCAGCCGTGGGGGATTAAAACTTGAAAAGGCAATAAATGAATATGGCTTTGATTTAGCGGATAAGATTTGTATGGATATTGGTGCTTCAACTGGCGGATTTACTGATTGTATGCTTCAAAATGGAGCAAGTAAAGTTTTTTCAGTTGATGTTGGTTATGGTCAGCTCGCTTGGAAACTTCGAACTGATGAAAGAGTAGTGAATTTGGAAAAAACAAATATTAGAAATGTTGATGAAGAGTTAATAAAAGAAAAAATTGATTTCTTTTCGGTAGATGTTTCGTTTATATCGCTAAAGCATATTTTTCCAGTTGCATATAAAATTTCAAAAGAAGATGCATTAGGCGTTTGCTTAATAAAGCCTCAATTTGAAGCTGGAAGAGAAAAGGTTGGCAAAAAAGGTGTTGTAAGAGATTCTAATGTTCATAAAGAAGTTATAATCAATGTTTTAGAATTTGCTAAAGAGAATGGATTTTTCATAAAAGAATTAACATTCTCGCCAATTAAAGGCCCTGAGGGAAATATAGAATTTTTAGCTGTTGTTTCTAAAAATGAGTTAGATGATAAAATTACTTTAGAAAATATTGAAGATGTAGTTTTGAAATCTAGAGAATTTTTAGGTGAATAATTAAATTTTAAGGACTGTAAATTTATATGAAAGTTTTTATAAAAGTTAATACTTCAAAAGAGAATCATTTTAATGTTTATAAAGAGGTTATCAAAATACTCAATGAATTAAAGTGTGCAGTAAGTGTTAGTGATGAAAAAAAATTTGATGCTAATGGTATTGAAAAGAAAAAAGTTTTAGATGGGATTGTTTGGGCAGATTTAGTTTTAACTATTGGTGGTGATGGAACTATTCTCTCTGTTGGAACTTTATGCAGTAAATATAAAAAGCCAATACTTGGAGTTAATAGTGGTAATTTAGGATTTTTAACTGCATTAGAATCAGAGGAAATATCAAATCTTGTGTATTTAGATAAAGAGAATTATTTTAAAATTAATAAACATAATCTTATAATGGCAAAAATTAATGATAGTGAATGGGTTAATTGCTTAAATGATGTGGCAATTTTAAAAGATATTTTTATTAATACAATTAAATTAGATATTATAATAAATGATAATAAGTTAACTAGTTTTCTAGGCGATGGAGTGGTTATTGCAAGCCCAACTGGCTCAACTGCTTATTCACTTTCGGTTGGTGGACCTGTTGTGGATATTGATTTAACTGCGCTTATTATTTCATATGTGGCACCACATAATTTAAATAGTGTACCAATGGTTTTAGCATCGGATAAAGAAGTTAAAATAGTTGTTAGCAATTTAAAAGAAAATAAAGCATATGTTTCTTTTGATGGTGCAAATCATACAAAGATAAAAGAAAATGATGTTATAACCATTAAGATTTCAAAAGAAGTGTTAGAGGTTTATCATATAAACGAAATCGGACAGTTAAAAACGCTGGATAATAAATTAAAAATGAGATAGATACTTTACATAAAGAAAGGAAGTTATTTATGAAAAAGTTAAGACATAAAAGAATATTAGCATTAATACAAGAGCACAATATTGATAGGCAAGAGATACTTCTAGAGCTATTAAAA
Organism: uncultured Oscillospiraceae bacterium; assembly: GCA_964525015.1. GTDB lineage: Bacteria > Bacillota > Clostridia > Oscillospirales > Ruminococcaceae > RGIG3102. The sequence goes on along the minus strand of CAZGFY010000008.1, from coordinate 27,572 downwards.
GCTGACAATTTTGATGTAACGCAGGCAACTGTTTCAAGAGATATCAAAGAATTAAACCTTGTTAAAATTGTTTCTTCAAATGGTGAGTATAAGTATGCACAAAATACAATAGTTCACGATACTAAAGCGACATTTAATAGATTTGATTATATTTTTTCTGAATCTATTAAATCAGTTGACTATGCTGGACACACTATTGTAATTAAATGCCAAACAGCTATGGCACAAGCAGCGTGTGAAGTTTTTGATAGCTTAAACTGGGGTGACGTTGTTGGAACTTTAGCGGGTGAAAATACAATATTTGTATTAATGAGAACAGAGAATCAAGCAAGCGAACTTTGCGAAAAATTAAAAAAATACATAAAGTAACTAGGAGGATAGCTTAGATATTTTCTAAGTTTTAATAAAATTTATATGCTTTGTGAATTAATTATAGAAAATGTTGCAGTAATAGAAAAAGCAAATATTAATTTTGCTAATGGTTTCACATGCCTTACAGGTGAAACAGGTGCAGGCAAAAGTATTATAGTAGATTCTATTAATGCAATTCTAGGCGATAGAATTTCAAAAAATATAGTAAGAAATGGTGCAAATAAAGCTGTTATCACTGCTGTTTTTGAAGATATAAATGAAAATTTAATAAAAAAAGCAGAAGAATTTGATATAGATATTTCAAGTGATTGCATTATAACAAGGCAGGTTACTCAGGAAGGGAAAAGCACCGCACGAATTAATGGTATGCCAGCTCCTTTAAGTGTTATAAAAGATATCTTTCAAGATATAATAACAATTCACGGGCAGCATGATAATCAAAGTCTTTTAAATTCGCAAAAACATATTAGTATTTTAGATGGATTTGGCGTTGGTGAATTTGTTAAATTAGAGTATGTTAAATTTTATAATGAATATACTGCTATTAATAATGAAATTAAAAAGCTTGAAAATATAGATAAAGAAAGCGAAGAAAACTTAGATCTTCTATCATTTCAAATTAAAGAAATTGAAGAGGCTGATTTATCAAGTGAAGAAGAGCAAGATTTAGTTAAAGCAAAGAAGAAAATATTAGATTTTCAAAAGATAATGCAGGGCGCTAATAGCGCATACACTCTTTTAGCTGGGGAAGATGAAGTAAAAGGGGCTGTTAGTGCTATTGATTTTGCATCTAGTGAACTTTTTCAAGTTTTAGAGTATGATGAAAAACTAAAGGAAGTGTCTGAAAAGTTAATTGAGGCTCAAAATATAGTTTCTGATGCTTTATTCGCTTTAAAAAATTACTTAGATGATTTTGATGTAGACGTTGATGATATAGATAAAATCGAAGAAAGATTAGATTTGTATTATCGCTTAAAAAGAAAATACGGACCTGAAACAAGTGATGTTTTAACTATGCTAAAAACTTCAAAAGAGAAATTAAAAACAATTAATTTTTTAGAGGAAGAATTAGATAATCTATATGAAAAGCAAGAGAAATTACTGCCGAAATTAAAAAAATCAGCAGAAAATTTAACCCAAAATAGAACTGAAATTTTTAATAAATTTCAAAAACAAATAAAAACAGCTCTAGAGTTTTTAAATATGCCAGCAGTTGATTTAATATTGAGTATTAAAGATAAGAATTATTCAAAAAGCGGCAAGGATGATATAGAGTTTTTAATTGTAACCAATAAAGGTGAAACTGCAAAACCATTATCTAAAATTGCCTCAGGTGGGGAACTATCGAGAATTATGCTGGCTATTAAAAGCGTTTTAGCAGAAACTGATGAAACAAGCACCTTAATTTTTGATGAAATTGATGCAGGTGTATCTGGTTCGGCTGCGTTTAAAATTGGAAAATTATTAAAAGATACTGCAAAAGGAAAACAAATTTTCTGCGTTACTCACTCAGCTCAAATTGCAGCTTTTTCAGATAATCATTTATTAATTAAAAAAACTAGCGATGATAAGGCTACATACACGAATGTTTCTGCTTTATCAGAAAGCCAAAGGGAAATGGAAATAGCTAGAATAATTTCTGGCGATAATATAACAAATACATCTTTAGAAAATGCAAAAGAGATGATATTAAATACAAAAAAATCTTGACATATCTTTTTTTTAGTGTTAGACTATTTTTGTAAATAATTAAACACGGGGAAAAAGAGAGTAGTTTTAAATTAGGTGTTAGAGAGCTTTTGTTTGCTGAAAAAAAGACGAAGATTTAAAATGAATTACACTTTGGAGTGGTTTTACTGAAATAATAGTAGGTGAAAACGAATAATACACGTTATAGTATAAAAGCTTATAGCTTAAAGGTAGTGTTTATAGCATTATAAACAGAGGTGGTACCGCGTAATTAACAACGCCCTCTGCTAATTTCATTAAATTAGCAGTAGGCGTTTTTTATTTTATATATTTTTAAAGGAAGGTTTTTATAATGGAAAGAAATGTTTTTGATTTATTAGAGGAAAGAGGGCTTATAGCGCAGGTTACAGATAGAGATTTAGTTCGTGATTTATTAGCTAAAGAAAAGGTTACTTTTTATATAGGCTTTGACCCAACTGCTGATAGCTTACACGTTGGGCACTTTTTACAGCTTATGGTTATGCGTCATATGCAAAGTGCTGGACATCGCCCGATCGCTTTAATTGGTGGGGGAACTTGTATGATAGGCGACCCAAGCGGGAAAAGCGATATGAGAAAAGTTATGAGTAAAGAAGAAATTGATGCTAATGGAGAAAAATTCAAAGTTACTATGAGAAAGTTTTTAGATTTCTCAGAAGGCAAAGCATTAATGCTAAACAACGCTGATTGGCTTTTAGAATTAAATTATGTTGATTTTTTAAGAGATGTTGGATTTCATTTCTCAGTTAACAAAATGCTAACAGCAGAAGCATTTAAAATTCGTCTTGAAAAAGGATTATCTTTTACTGAATTTAACTATATGTTAATGCAAGGATACGATTTTTATCATATGTTTAATGAGGTAGGCTGTAAAATGCAACTTGGTGGCAATGATCAATGGTCTAATATATTAGCAGGAACAGAATTAATTAGAAAAAAAGCAAGACAAGATTCATTTGGTATGACTTTTAATCTTCTAACAACTTCTGATGGCGTTAAAATGGGTAAAACAGTTGCAGGGGCGGTTTGGTTAGATCCAACAAAAACAACACCATATGAATTCTTCCAATACTGGAGAAATATAAATGATGCCGATGTTGCAAGATGTTTGAAAATGCTAACACTTGTTCCACTAGAAGAGATAGATGCCTTTGAAAAAGAGGGCGGTGCAGCTTATAATAAAGCTAAAGAATTACTAGCTTATAATTTAACAGAGCTTGTTCACTCAAAAGAAGATGCAGATAAAGCTTTAAAAACTTCAAGAGATTTATTTAGTGGTGCCCAAGATAGCGAAAATATGCCAAGCGAAAAATTAACAGATGAAAATTTTACTGAAAATAAAATCGCTATTTTAGATTTATTAGTTGCAACTAAGCTAGCGAGTAGTAAATCAGAAGCAAGAAGACTTGTAACTCAAGGTGGAGTGTTAGTAAATGATTCTAAAATTGATAATATCGATACAAGCTTTACCAAAGAAGAATTTAATGAGCTATTTATCATTAAAAAAGGCAAGAAAACATTCTTAAAAGTTGAGCTTTAATAAGTTCACAAATAGTTTTAAATGTTTAGATAAAATTCACTTTTATTCTATTAAATATGTGTTATTATATAGCTATAACATTTAATTTAAGGAGGCACTATTGGCAATTTACACTATTGGCGATTTACATTTGTCATTTTCAAGCAATAAACCAATGGATATATTTAAAGGTTGGGAAAATCACTATGAAAGAATTGAAAAAAACTGGCAAAAGCTTATAACAAATGAAGATACTGTTGTTTTAGCTGGTGATATTTCTTGGGCGCTGGATATTGAAGATGCTGTGGAAGATTTTAAGTTTATAGAAAAATTAAATGGACAAAAAATTATACTAAAAGGCAATCACGATTATTGGTGGCAAACTAGCAAGAAATTAAATGAATTTTTAGAAAGAAATAGTTTTAAAACTATTAAATTTTTATTTAATAACAGCTATGAAGTTGAAGACAATATAATTTGCGGAACACGTGGCTGGCTATTTGAAAATGGCGAAAAGGAAAATGAAAAAATAATTTTAAGGGAAGCTGGCAGATTAAAAGCTTCTCTTGATTATATAAAAAGCGAAAAGGAAAGGATAGTGTTTCTTCACTATCCTCCAATTTATCAAGATTTAAGAAGTAAACATATCTTAAACACACTAAAAGAGTATAATATTAAAAAATGTTATTATGGGCATTTACATAGTAAAACCATTAGTTTTTCTTTTAACTCAGTATATCAGGGAACAAAATTTAAGCTTATTTCAGCAGATAGCTTATATTTTTGTCCATATTTAATTGATTAATTAGAAAAGTTATGATATAATGTTTTGGTATGAAAATTAAACAAATTTAAGGAGTTTTAAATAATGGAATTAATTAGAAACGAAAAAGTTGCAGAAAATACAGTTGAAGTGGAATTTAAAGTTTCAGCTGAACAATTTAATGAAGCTATTTCTAAGGTTTTTAGAAAAACAAGCAAAGATATGACTATCCCAGGATTTAGAAAAGGGAAAGCACCAAGAAATATGGTTGAAAAACTATATGGTGAAGAAGTATTCTTTAATGATGCTATTGATGAATTACTGCCAACTGCTTATGTTGAAGCTGTTGAAAAAGCAGGTATCACTCCAGTTGCACAACCACAAATTGAAGTAACAGAGTGCACTAAAGAAGCAGGTTTTACTGTTAAAGCTACTATCACAACATATCCAGAAGTTAAAATTGGAGAATATAAAGGTATTAAAGCTCAAAGAAATACAATTGAAGTAACTGAAGAAGTTATCCAAGATCAATTACAAATGATGAGAGAAAGAAATGCAAGACTTGTAGCTGTTGAAGGCAGAAGTGCTGAAATGACAGATACTGCAAACATTGATTTTGAAGGATTTGTTGACGGAGTTGCTTTCGAAGGTGGAAAAGGTGAAGGTTTTGATTTAGTATTAGGTTCAAATCAATTCATTCCAGGATTTGAAGCTCAAATCGTTGGAAAAAATGAAGGCGAAGAATTTGATGTTGTTGTAACATTCCCAGAAGAATACCAAGCAACTGAACTAGCTGGTAAAGAAGCTGTATTTAAAACAAAACTAAATAAAATAACAGCTAAAGAACTTCCAGAATTAGATGATGAATTTGCAAAAGATGTTAGCGAATTTGATTCTTTAGAAGAATTAAAAAATGATATCAAATCAAAAAGAGAAGCAGAAGCAAAACAAGCTGCTGAACTAGATGTTGAAAATAAAATAGTTGAACAAGTTGTTGCGACTTTAGAAGCTAATGTTCCAGAAGCTATGAATGAAGCTAGAGTTGATGAAATGGTTAGAGATTTTGAAGGCAGACTACAACAACAAGGTCTACAATTAGAAGTTTATCTGCAATACACTCAATCTGATATGGAAACATTCAGAAAAACATTCAAAGATCAAGCAGAACAACAAGTTAAAATTCGTCTAGCTTTAGAAAAAATTGCAGAGCTTGAAGGAATTACAGCTTCTGATGAAGATTTAGAAAAAGAATTAACAAGAATCAGCGAATTATATCATATTCCGCTAGATAATGTTAAACAAATGGTTCCAGCTAATGAAATCAAAAAAGATTTAGCTATTCAAAAAGCTATTGATTTTATTAAAGAAAATGCTGAAATTACAAATGCATAATTCTTTAATATTTGCCTAAACTTATTTTAGCAAATTTATATTATTAAAATATAAAAAGCGGATTATTTATATAGTCCATAAAGATTATATAAATTTAAGGCTTTGCTATTTAAATATTATTTAGATTGCAAAGTCTTAATACTTTAAAAATAAAAATAATTTTGGAGGTGTTTATATGGCATTAGTACCTATGGTCGTTGAACAAACAAATAGAGGAGAGAGAAGCTATGATATCTATTCACGTTTGTTAAATGATAGAATAATTATGTTATGTGATGAGGTTAACGATGTTACAGCTAGCCTTGTTGTGGCACAGCTTTTATATCTAGAAAGCCAAGACCCAGATAAAGATATTAGTCTTTATATAAATTCACCAGGTGGATCTGTAACTGCTGGTATGGCAATTTACGATACAATGAACTATATCAAATGCGATGTTTCAACAATTTGTATCGGGCTTGCTGCATCTATGGGAGCATTTTTGCTATCTTCAGGTGCAAAAGGAAAAAGGTTTGCGCTACCAAATAGCGAAATTATGATTCACCAGCCACTAGGCGGAACTCGTGGTCAAGCAAGTGATATTAAAATTCATGCAGATTGGATTATTAAAATCCGTGAAAAATTAAACACTATTATGTCTGAGCAAACAGGTCAACCACTTGAAAAAATCACTATCGACACAGATAGAGATAATTTCTTATCAGCACAAGAAGCTGCTGATTATGGCTTAGTTGACAAGGTTATATCAAATAGATAGTTTTCTAAAAAGGCTATTTTAAAATAGCTGTATAGAAAGGAATGAACAAAGTTATGTCAAGTAAAGATAAAGTTCTAACCTGTAATTTTTGTGGAAAAAATTCAACAGAGGTAGAAAGAATAATTATTGGTCCTGGTATCAATATTTGTAATGAATGTGTACAACTTTGTTATGAAATATTAGAAGATGAAGGTGTTATACAAACTTCACCAAGAAATACATCTTCACCAAAAGCTAGTAAAAAAGATAATGCAAATATAAATAATGATGTAACTGTTTATCCTCCTTTAGAAATTAAAAGAAGATTAGATGAATACGTTATAGGTCAAGACGAGGCAAAAGTTGCTTTAAGTGTTGCCGTTTATAATCATTATAAAAGAATACTAAGTAAAAAAAGCACAGGTGGTGTGGATATTCAAAAAAGTAATATTTTATTACTAGGCCCTTCTGGTACTGGTAAAACATTGCTTGCTCAAACACTAGCTAATATGCTTAATGTTCCTTTTGCTATTGCCGATGCTACAACTTTAACTGAAGCTGGCTATGTAGGTGAAGACGTTGAGAATATTTTATTAAAATTAATTCAATCAGCAGATTATAATATTGAAAAAGCGCAAATGGGTATCATTTATGTTGATGAAATTGATAAAATAACAAGGAAAAGCGAAAACCCTTCAACAACACGTGATGTAGGTGGTGAAGGCGTTCAGCAAGCATTACTAAAAATTCTAGAAGGAACATTAGCTAATGTTCCACCACAAGGTGGAAGAAAACATCCTTATCAAGAATTTTTACAAATCGACACTAAGAATATATTATTTATTTGTGGTGGTGCATTTGATGGTATAGAAAAGCATATTGAAAAGCGAACAAGTGAAGGAAGTAGCCTTGGATTTAATAGTCCGATGGCTAAAAAAGAAGATAAAGAATTAACTGCTCTTTTAAAAAGAGTAGAGCCTGATGATTTAGTTCCTTTTGGAATTATTCCTGAATTAATCGGGCGTCTACCAGTTGTTTCTGTGCTTTCTGCTCTTGATAAAAATGCTTTAATGAAAATCATTAAAGAGCCAAAAAATTCACTTTTAAAACAATATACAGCTTTAATGGCTTTAGATATGGTTGATTTAGAAATAAATGATGAAGCTTTAGAAGAGATGGCTGAAAAAGCTATTAAAAGAAAAAGTGGAGCAAGGGCACTTCGCTCAATTTTTGAAGAAAGCTTAATGCAATCAATGTATGAAGTTCCAAGTGATGATACAATTAATAAAGTTATCGTTACAAAAGACACAGTAAACACTGGTAAGGCTGAGTACGAACACGGCGAAAAACGAAAAAGATATATTGACACAAAACTTGCAATGTAGAGTTTAAATGTTAAATAAGCTAGGTTAAATATCTATAAAAACACCGATTTTTATGAGAATCGGTGTTTTTATTATGTGAATTAAAATATAATTTTCTAAACTAATGATAAATTTTGAGAATTTATAAAGTATAGATTTATGAGCTTAGGATTACTATCTTTAATTAAAACTAATAGCTTTTAGCATTGAAAGACTTATACTACAAAAAGATTATATGTATCATTCATTAAAACTTTTAGTGAAATTATAATTTCTTTAGTAATGATGTTTCTTAATATTGCCCTAATAAAAAAAATATGATATAATATAAGAATATTGTGTGCAAATTTTAGAAAAGTACAATAGAGAATGAACATTGCAGAAAGGACTATATTTTAATTTATGAAAAATATATATGAAACAATTGAAACAATCTGTATTGCTTTTGTTTTAATGGCTGGTCTAATTATGCTTGGGGTAAGGCCTGTTACGGTTGATGGGGTTTCTATGGATAATACGTTATCAGATAATGATAGATTAATTATATCAAACTTTTTTTACACTCCTGAGGTAGGGGATATAGTTGTTATCGACCAGAATACGATATTTGAAAAGCCTATAATTAAAAGAGTTATCGCTGTTGGTGGTGATACAATAAAAATCGATTACTCAACAGGTGATGTTTATGTAAATGATATACTTTTAAATGAGCCGTATATTTTAGAAAAAATTAATCCGAGTGAAAAAAATAATATTGAACTTTTAGTTCCAGATGGACATGTTTTTGTAATGGGAGATAATAGAAATAATTCAGATGACTCAAGGCTTCCACAACTCGGAACAGTTAGCCACAATCTAATTTTAGGTGAAGTGTTATTAAGAATTTATCCCCTTGAATCATTTGGAACAGTTAGTTAAAAGGGATATCCCCAAAGGAAAGGACAAGTTAAAATGTCAGAAAATTTTAATGATTTAGATAATTTTAATGTTAACTCAAAGAGCATACATTGGTTTCCCGGTCATATGATGAAAACTCTAAGGCTTATGGTGAAGGAAATTAAAAATATTGATGTGGTAATAGTGCTACTAGATGCAAGAATTCCATATTCCAGCCAAAATCCAGAAATAGATGAGATTATAAAAAATAAGCCTAAAATTTATATATTAAATAAAGCAGATTTAGCAGACCCAGTTATAACAAAAGAATGGATAAAGTTTTTTAAAAATAATGGGATGGGCGCTATATCACTAAATTCAAAAACTGGTAAAAACTTTTCAAGTATTAAAAATCAAATAGATGATGAATTAAAAGAACTTATAGAAAAACGTACTTTAAGAGGCATTGAAGGCTCTAAAATAAGAGCAATGATGGTTGGTGTGCCAAACGTTGGTAAGTCAACTTTTATAAATAGCATCGCCGGAACACAAAGAGCTAAAGCACAAGATAGACCTGGAGTTACAAGGGGTAAACAATGGATTACAGTTCAAAACTATGATTTACTTGATATGCCAGGTGTACTTTGGAGAAAATTTGAAAACCAGCATATTGCAGCAAACCTAGCTTTTATTGGCTCAATTAAAGATGATGTGTTGGATTTAGAAACGATAGCCGTGTATTTAATAGAACAGCTAGTTAAAATAAATAAAGATGCATTAAAAGAAAGATATAAATTAAGCGAAGAAGATTTAGAACTCACAGCATTTGAAATTTTAGGAAAAATAGCTAGAAAAAGAGGAATGTTAATTAAAGGCGGCGAAGAAGACACTGAAAGAGCTGCTATAATGCTATGTGATGAATTTAGAGCATCTAAAATAGGTAAGATATCTCTTGAAAGGCCAAGTGAATATGAAGAATAATCTATATCAATATGATGAAGAACTAAGAGGAAATTATAAAGTTATCGTTGGTGTAGATGAAGCTGGAAGAGGTCCTTTATGTGGGCCAGTTGCTTGCGCAGCAGTTATTTTAAAGCCAGAATTTAAAGGCGAGGGAATAAATGACTCTAAAAAACTAACTGAAAAAAAAAGGGAAGAGCTTTTTGATATAATAATTGAAAATTGTCTGGCTTATAATATCGTATTAATTGATGAAAAAATAATCGATGAAAAAAACATACTAAACGCAACTCTTTTTGGGATGGAAAATTCTGTTAGTGGATTAAATTTTACTTACGATTTAGTTCTTATTGATGGAAATAAAGTTCCACAAAGTTTAGAAGAAGTTGCAGTAAGCGTTGTCAAAGGGGACGCAAATAGCCTTTCAATTGCAGCAGCTTCCATTTTAGCCAAGGTTACAAGGGATAGATATATAATAGAAATATCAAAAGAATATCCAGAATATAATTTAGAAAAACATAAGGGATACGGCACAAAAGCTCATTATGAAGCATTAGAAAAATACGGTATACCTTCATTTTATAGAAAAACTTTCCTTAAAAAGAGAAGTGATTTAATATGGATAGAAAAATAATTGGAGCTATTGGCGAGCGAAAAGTTTGTAAATGGTATACAGATAGAAAATATAAATTATTATCAATTAATTTCAAATCTAGATTTGGAGAAATAGATATTATAGCACAAGATAAAGATACAGTAATTTTTATAGAAGTAAAAACTAGGAATTCTAATAAATTTATGAATGCAAGTGATGCTGTTGATTATAAAAAACAAGAAAGAATTAAAAAAACTGCACTTTTGTATATATCTCAAAATAATATGGAAGATGCATTTATTCGTTTTGATGTAGCCGAAGTTTATTATAATAATATAGACTATGATATAAATATTATAGAAAATGCATTTGAATAATAATATTAAAATTTTAACAAAAAACAAACACTTATTTAAAAGTGTTTGCTTTTTTTTACCCAACTTTTTTTTGCTGATTAATATTATAAAGTTTAGATGCTTTTATTAGCAAGAATAGGCAGATACTAATAAAATTTAACGGCAAAATCGTTAGATTATAAACTAGATTTTGTCTAAGATATAACATAGTATCAACATCATATGGAGATATAAGATTAAACCATACTATATAAATTGATGTAAGTATTACAATTAATAGAAAAATACTACTCATTTTTTTCATATAAAATACCATTCCTTTTTTATTACATTTATAATATACATTTTTTATAAAAATAAATAAATTAGAAAATGTTAAATAAATGTTAATTTATAATAAAAAAATAAATAAACTTGCAAAAGTATATTTGAGATAAGTTTAAGCATTAATCAAGACAAGCTTTAATAAGCCCTGAAAATAAAGGGTGAGGCTTATCCGGACGGCTTTTAAATTCAGGGTGATACTGAACACCGATAAAGAATTTATTAGTTGGTATTTCAACAACTTCAACTAAATTTCCATCAGGGCTAAGGCCTGAGAATACTAATCCTTTTTCAGATAGACTTTCTCTATATTTATTATTAAATTCAAAGCGATGACGATGCCTTTCGCTTATTAAATCCTCTTTGTATAATGAATATAAAAGTGTATCTTTTTTAACACTACAAGGATATGCACCAAGGCGCATTGTTCCGCCTTTTTTAGTGATATTAATTTGGTCTTCCATAATATCGATAATAGGATATTCTGCTTTTTCGTTAAATTCTGTTGATGTTGCATCGTTTAAATTTAAAACATTTCTTGCGAATTCACAGCAAATCATCTGCATTCCAAGGCAAATTCCAAGTAACGGAATATCATTTTCTCTAGCATATTTAATAGTGGTGATTTTTCCTTCAATCCCACGATTTCCAAATCCACCAGGGATAACTATACCTTGAACATCAGTTAAATATTCACTAACATTTTCAGAAGTTATTTTTTCACTATCAATCCATTTAATATTAATGAATTTACGATTCTCAATACCAGCGTGATATAAACTTTCCATAACAGATAGATAAGCATCATGAAGCTGAACATATTTTCCAACAATGGCGATATTTATACTACCATTACGACTTTCAATTTTTTCATTTAATTTCTCTAAATCAGATAAATCAGCGTTGTCATACTCTAAGTTAAGCAATCGACAAACTGCCGTATCAAGTCCGTTTTTATGTAGCATTAGGGGTGCTTGATATAAGCTATCAAGCGTTGAGTTTTCAATAACACAATCAGGCGCAACATTGCAAAATAAAGAAATTTTGTTTTTAATATATTCAGGAACTGCTTCATCTGAGCGAGTTACGATAATATTAGGGGATATGCCAAGCGAGCGAAGCTCTTTAACTGAATGCTGGGTTGGCTTTGATTTATGCTCATTGCTTCCTTTAAGATAAGGAACAAGAGTCACGTGAATAAACAGACAATTTTCTCTTCCTTGCTCTAGCGAGATTTGTCTGATTGCTTCAAGAAAAGGAAGGCTTTCAATATCGCCAACAGTTCCACCGATTTCGCAAATTAATATATCAGCATCATTATTTTTAGCTGCAAGATATATAAAGTTTTTAATTTCGTTTGTTATATGTGGAATAACTTGAACAGTTTGACCAAGATATTTTCCTTCTCTTTCAGCAGAAATAACATCAAAATAAATTTTACCACTTGTGATATTAGAAAACTTAGTTAGATTTTCATCAATAAATCTTTCGTAATGTCCTAAATCTAAATCTGTTTCAGCGCCATCTTCGGTTACGAAAACTTCGCCGTGCTGAAATGGGCTCATAGTCCCTGGGTCAGCATTCATATAAGGATCTAGTTTTTGAGAAACTATTTTTAACCCTCTTTGTTTTAATAATCTTCCAAGGCTTGCCGCTGTAATTCCTTTACCAAGTCCTGAAACAACACCACCTGTTACAAATATATATTTTGTCATAAATTTAATCTTTCCTTTTAATTTTCATATGTTTTTAATATTGATAAAGCTATATCAACTTTGCTTTTTCTTTGATTCATAGCTTCTTTTTCAATATGTTTATGTGCATCATTTTCAGATAAAGAAAAGTTATTCATAAGAATTCTTTTTGCTCTATCCACTGTTTTTATATCCGAAATTTGTTTTGTTAAGCGCTGATTTTCATTTTTATAAGTGTTAAGTTTATTACTAGTGGCTATGGCAATTTTTAAAACAGACCAAAATAAATTTGTATTTATTGGCTTTGCCACAGTTAAAACTCCGTAATCTTCTAAACTAGCTGAAATATCTTCATAAACAGAAGCATCAACAGTTATAATAACTTGGGAAACACTCTTCATTGCAATTTGCATAGCAAGGCTATCACCAACTTCGTCTTTTAAAGGAGCGTTTATAATAACTAAATCAAATTGTCTTTCAAGTAAAAGTCTTCTTGCCTCAGAACAAGAACGCTTAATTACGATGTCATGGATAGGTACTGATTTTAACATCTTACTAAAAAAAGCAACACCTTTTTCGGATTCTGAAATAATAAGTGCATTAGTCATCTTAATAGTACCTTTCATAGAATTTAGTGATTTTAATTATAATTGATTGAAATATCTATTATCAAAAAATTCGCTCTTATCATATATACTATTAAACTCTAAAATTTCTGCTTCTTTTAGTAAAATAAATTTGTTTAATAAACTTTCACCTAAAACACTTTTAATAAATTCGCTATTTTTAGCAAGTGAAATAGATTCTAAAAGTGATAAAGGTAGCTTTTTTAAATCGCTTATCATATCAGTGTCAGCTTTATATAAATCAACATCTTTTGAAGAGGGAAGAGAGAGTTTATTTTCAATTCCATATAATCCAGCAGCAGTGATAAGGCTAAAAGCAAGATATGGATTAACGCTAGGGTCTGCGCTTCTAACTTCAATTCTTGAATTTTCTTTTGCAGCAGCTGGAATTCTAATAAACTGCGAACGGTTCTCTTTTGACCATGAGATGTATTTTGGTGCTTCAAAACCACCTAATCTATCGTATGAATTGATAGTGGGATTTAAAAAAAGTGAAATTTCTTCTGCCTTATCTATAATACCAGCGATAAACTGCTGTGCTATAATTGGCATTTTTTCATCAATAGGGCTAAAAAGATTTACTCCGTCTTTTGAAAGCGAAATATTTATGTGTAATCCATTCCCCGCTTTATCTTTTAAAGGTTTTGGCATAAATGATGCAAACAAACCATTTTGAGTTGCGATATTTTTCACCACTGATTTAAAACTTAATAAATTATCAGCACAAGAAAGAGCATCAGAGAATGTAAAATCAATTTCATTTTGTCCGGGTCCTTGCTCGTGGTGGCTACTTTCAGGCATAATTCCCATATCTTGAAGTGATAGGCAGATTTCTTTTCTAATATCTTCACCTTTATCAAGTGGATACATATCCAAGTATGTTCCGTTATCCAAAGGCGTTTTAGTTGGATTTCCATTTTCATCTGTTTTGAAAAGATAAAATTCACATTCAGCACCTATCTTAGAAGTGTAACCACTTTCTTCACATTTTTGTGCAATTGATTTTAAAACATATCGTGTGTCATCTGTAAAATTCTCTCCGTTTGGATATTTAATATCACAGATAAATTTAACAACTCTACCAGAGCCCGGACGCCATGGAAGCAATGTTAGAGTAGTTGGGTCTGGGAATAGGAATAAATCACTCTTAGTAATATCACTAAATCCTTTAATAGAGTTTGCGTCAAATGAAACTCCTTTAGTAAAAGCACTTTCAAGTTCGTGTGGCATAATAGAAATATTTTTTGATACTCCTAAAATATCACAAAAATTAAGCCTAATAAATTTAACATTATTTTCGTTTATAAAATCTAAAACGTCGCTAATAATATTTTTCATAATAAAAAACCATCCTTAAAAATAAAAAAAAGATGTTCATCATATAATGTAAAATGGGGGACTCAAACAACACGGCTGTTTAATCCGTTTTTTTTAGTTTACACTATATGATGAACACCTTTGTTCATAGAAAATATTATATATTAAAACTCAAAAAATGTCAATATGAAAATCTTTGAAAAAATTTTTTAAAAAAGTGTTGACAAAATTAAATCAAAGGTGTATACTACATCCATAACAGCAAAGGCGCTGTGAGTTTACAAAGCTCACGGTGCCTTTATTTTTGTTATATACTAAATATTAAAAAAAATTAAAAGCTTGAAAAAAGGTTTCAAGTTAGTGGGTTTTAAGCTATATGAGCTTAGAAATCAACGGAAAGGTTATGGTAATAATTATGCAAACATGTACTAAATGCACAATGACAAGTATGAGACCAGGAGTTACTTTTGATGAAAACGGCGTATGTAGCGCTTGTAATCACTTTGAAAACAGAAAAAACGTTGATTATAATAAAAGATTTGAAGAATTAAAAGCATTATGCGATAAATATCGTGGATGTAATGGTCCTGGCGGATACGACTGTGCAATCGCAGTAAGTGGTGGGAAAGACAGTCATTTTCAAGTTTATATGTTAAAAGAAGTTTTAGGTATGAACCCTATTCTTTTTACAGTTGAAGACAACTTCCCTATGACAGACGCAGGAGTTCATAATCTTAAAAACTTAAGTGAAGAATTCTCTTGTAATATAGTTAGCTGGAAACCAAATATAAAAGTTCAAAAAATATTAATGAAAAAATTCTTTGAAAAATACGGAAAACCAACTTGGTTTGTTGATAGATTTATCTACACATTCCCACTATATATGGCTCTTGCATTTAACACTCCATTAATTTGCTATGGTGAAAATGTTAGCTATGAATACGGCGGAAGTGAAGACAAAGAAACTTACTCAGCTAAAGCACAAGTTAATAACGGTGTTGCTGTGGATATAGATTTTGCAGAGCTTTTAGGCGATGGCGTTACAGAAAATGATTTAAATCTTTTAAAAGCACCTACTCAAGAGCAACTTGATAAACTAGATCCATTTTATATGTCTTACTTTGTTGAGTGGAACAGTGTTAGAAACTACAATTTAGCAAAATCAAGAGGATTTAATGATTTAACACATGAATGGGATAGAACTCACCATATCGAAAACTTTGACCAAATTGACTCAAGGGCATACCTAGTTCACTCTTGGATGAAATATCCAAAGTTTGGCCACGCAGCTGCTACTGACTATTCTTCAAGATTAATCCGCTATGGAATGATGACTAGAGAAGAAGGATTTGAATTAATTAAAAAGCATGATGGCGATTTAGATAAACTATGTGTTAAAGATTTCTGCGAATTCTGTGGATATTCTGAAAGTGAATTCTGGGCAATAGTTGATAAATTCTACAACAGAGATTTATTCACTAAAAACTCAATGGGGAAATGGGTTTTAAAAGAAGAAATAGGCAAATAAATTTAATAGAGAAATAAAGGAAAAGGCTTTTAACATTGTATATATTTAGGCTTAATAATAGCCTAAATATATACATTTTATGAAAGGAATAAGATGTAGTATGAAATTAGAAGAAACTTTTGCTAGTAAAGCTTTTACTAAGGAAGTAATGAAGAAAAAACTTCCAAAAGAAACATATTTAGCACTTGAAAAATCAATAGCAGACGGAAGTTTATTAAGTATTGAAGTTGCCAATATAGTTGCAACGGCAATGAAAGAATGGGCTATTGAAAAAGGTGCAACACATTTTACTCATTGGTTCCAGCCAATGACAGGTATAACAGCTGAAAAACACGAAGCGTTTGTATCTGTTGGCGATGATGGAAAAATGATAATGGATTTTAGTGCAAAAGAACTAGTTAGGGGTGAGCCTGATGCATCAAGCTTTCCATCTGGCGGGATTAGGAGCACATTTGAAGCAAGGGGATACACTGTTTGGGATACTACGTCTTATGCCTTTGTTAGAGATGATACACTATATATTCCAACTGCTTTTTGCTCATTTGGTGGTGAAAGTTTAGATAAAAAAACACCATTATTAAAATCAATGGTTGCAGTTGAAAAAGAGTCTTTAAGGATTTTAAGATTACTAGGCGATACAACAACTAAAAAGGTTTTACCAGTGGTGGGTGCAGAACAGGAATATTTTTTAATTGATAAATCAGTTTATCAAAAGCGTCAGGACTTAGTGCTAACTGGAAGAACACTTTTAGGTGCTCGTGCGCCAAAAGGCCAAGATTTAGACGACCATTACTTTGGAAGTATAAAGCCAAGAGTATCAGAATATATGAAAGAATTAGAAGAGCAGTTATGGGATATTGGCATATTTGCAAAAACTCGCCATAACGAAGTTGCCCCTGGACAATATGAACTTGCTCCGATATTTACAACTACAAACGTTGCAACTGATAACAACCAAGTTACAATGGATATTATGAAAACTCTAGCTGATAAACACGGCTTAGTTTGTCTACTTCACGAAAAACCATTTGCAGGAGTTAACGGAAGTGGTAAGCATAATAACTTCTCACTTACAACTGACACAGGCAAAAATATGTATTCACCAGGGAAAAATCCAAGCGAAAACACAAGATTTCTATTGTTTTTAGCTGCTACAATTAAGGCTGTTGATGAATATCAAGATTTACTTAGAATTTCATCTGCAAGCGCTGCTAACGACCATAGACTAGGTGCAAATGAAGCACCACCAGCTATTATTTCAATCTTTTTAGGGGATGAACTATCAGCAGTAATCGAAGCGATAACTGAAGATAAAGACTTTTTAGAGTTTGAGAAAAAGCCTTTAAAGCTAGGTCTTTCAGAACTTTCATACTTTACAAAAGATACAACAGATAGAAACAGAACTTCGCCTTTTGCTTTTACAGGCAATAAGTTTGAGTTTCGTATGGTTGGCTCATCTTTCTCAATTGCAGGCCCAAATATTTTTATTAACACAATAATAGCAAACTCTTTAAGATTATTTGCTGATGAACTTGAAAAATCAAACGATGTTAAAGAAGATATTAAAAAAATCATTAAAGAAACGTTTATTAAGCATAAGCGTATATTATTTAGTGGTAATAGCTATATGGGTGAATGGGAAATTGAAGCTGAAAAAAGGGGACTTTTAAATCTTAAAAACACAGTTGATGCACTGCCACATTATATTAAAGAAAAGAATATAAAGCTTTTTGAAGAAAATAATGTAATGAGTAGCGTTGAAGTTAATTTAAGATATGAAATTTTAATGGAAACATACTGCAAAACTATCCATATAGAAGCTTTAACGCTTATTGATATGACAAGAAAAGAAATTCTTTCTTCTATATTAAAATATGAAAAATCTTTGCTTGAAGTTGCTATGAGTAAAAAGAGCCTTGATATTGATTATTCATATGAAGAAGAAACAATTAAATCAATCACAGGTTTTGCAAAAGATATCGCTGTTAAAGTTTCAAAACTTGAAGCATTAATGGTTGAAGTTAAAAATTCAAAAACTCTAATAGAAGAAGCTACATTCTATCGCGATGAAATTTTAGCACAGATGAATAAAATAAGATTTGTTATTGATGAAGTTGAACTTTCAATGCCGAATGAATTTTATAGTCTGCCAACATACTATGATATTTTTAATAGTATAAACTAACTAAATCCATCCTTATATATAAAAAACGAACAAGAAATACAGAAATGTGTTTCTTGTTCGTTTTACTTAGGGTAAAGGTTTATAGC
>CAZGFY010000008.1:0-9051 GCA_964525015.1 uncultured Oscillospiraceae bacterium | reverse complement strand
TTATTTATATAATAAATATTCTTCTGGGATATATGTATTAATTATATTTTCAATGTATTCCATACTAAATTTTGCACTCATTGCTGAAACTCCGTGTGTGCTTGCAAGTTCTTGTGTGTAATCTTTTAAAAGATAGTTTCTAATATTTGAAAAATTATAATCATAATGTGTTACAAGTGGCACAAAGTAGGGATTAATTATATCAATAGTAAAGTTTCCATCTAAATCATATGTTTTAGTTATATCGAATTGGAATAGCCCGCCAATCATATTATTAGAAACAGATTGTGCTGAAACAAAATTTCCAAGTGAATAACAAACTAAAGTTTCAAATCCAGTTTCTGGATTTATATAATTTTCAACTGTTTGCACAACGTGTGGGTGGGTGCCAATAATAACGTCTACTCCCATTTCATTTAAATTCATAACAACATCTTTTTGATATGAATTTACTTCATTTGAGTTTTCAGTGCCCCAGTGAATAGAAACAATAACAACTTCTGAGTTTTCTTTTGCGATTTTAACTTGCTCTCTTACTATTTCATAATCACTAGGTGAGATAACATAAGGGCTGGTTTCATCATAGATATTAAGCCCGTTAGTTGAAAAAGTGTAGGCTAGAAAGCTCATTTTAATATTGTTTGTTTCTAAGTATTTTATATCAGCTGTGTTATCGCCAGTGTAAAAACCAGTGTTTATAACATCTTTGCTATTCCAGTATTGCAAGGTTTTATAAATTCCATCCACGCCTTTATCATATGAGTGATTATTACTAGTTCCAATAACGTTAAATCCCATTTCAATCACCTTATCTCCAAGTGCTAAAGGAGAAGAAAACATTGGATAGGTTGAAGGCTCAAGTGGGGTTACTAATGTTTCTTGATTGATAAACTTTACATCGAAATCATCAAAATAATATTCTATATTTTCATATAAATAATCAAAATCATATCCACCACTTTCTTCACTTCTTCTTGCAGCTTGAAGATATATAGAGCCGTGAATTAAATTATCGCCAGCGGCAACAAAGCTAACTGTATCAGTAGGTTTTACAGTTGGTGCTGGGGTAGGGGTAGGCTGGATAACATCGGCCGTGTTTGAAACTTTTTGTGGGGAAGGATAAAAAAAAATT
Source organism: uncultured Oscillospiraceae bacterium (assembly GCA_964525015.1). Taxonomy (GTDB): domain Bacteria; phylum Bacillota; class Clostridia; order Oscillospirales; family Ruminococcaceae; genus RGIG3102. Next base: position 7,919 of record CAZGFY010000008.1, on the reverse strand, counting down.
GCAGATGATATTATTAATAAAATGCCAAGTATCCAAAGAATTTTTACATTATTTTTCATATATTTACATTCCTTTTTTATATTTAATAATATTATTTTACAATTTTTACAAAATAAATACAAGCTATATATTATTTTGCTTGAAAAAACTAGTAAAATAAGGTATAATATCATTTATGCAATTTTTAAATTTATAAAGGAAAATAAATAATAAATGAGTGAAAAACTATTAAATAAAAGCGATTATTTCTTTTTTTTACCAGAAGAATTAATCGCACAAACTCCGATGATACCAAGAGATAAATGCAAGCTATTATGCGTTAATAAAAATTCTAGTAATTTTGAAGATAAGGTGTTTTCGGATATATGTGATATGCTAAATTCTGGCGATGTTTTAGTTTTAAATGATTCTAAAGTTTTGCCTGCAAGATTATATGGCAAAAAAAATACAGGTGCAGCTTGCGAACTTTTATTATTAAAGCAAACTGGCGTAAATGTTTGGGAATGTCTTGCAAAGCCGGGCAAACGATTAAAAGAAGGTGCAGAAATAATTTTTGATAGCCCAGTTTTAACAGCTAAAATAAATAAAACTTTGGATAATGGGAATAAATTAATTGAGTTTTCTTACACAACTAGCACTTTATATGAAGCACTAGACATCGTTGGAAAACTACCACTACCACATTATATAACAACAGAACTAACTGATAATAGCCTATATCAAACAGAGTATGCGAAAATTCTAGGCTCTGCCGCTGCTCCAACAGCAGGACTTCATTTTACTAAAGAGTTAATGCAAAGGCTTATAGATAAAGGCGTTGTTATAAAATATGTAACACTACACGTTGGGCTAGGCACATTTAGGCCAGTTAAAACCGATAGTATTTTAGAGCACGATATGCATAGCGAATGGTTTAATATTCCAAAAGATACAGCCGATGCAATAAATTTTGCTAAAGAAAATGGAAATAGAGTAATCTCAGTTGGTACAACGAGTACAAGAACGCTTGAAGCTTGCTATAAAGAGCATAAAAAAGTTGTCCCTTGTGATATGGACACTAATATTTTCATCTATCCAGGATATGAATTTAAAGTGATAGATGGGCTTATAACAAATTTTCATCTACCTGAAAGCACTTTAATTATGCTAGTTAGTGCATTAGCAGGACACAGTACTTGTATGGATGCATATAATCACGCTGTTAGTGAAAAATATAGATTTTATAGCTTTGGCGATGCTATGTTTATTATATAAAAAGGAAAATTAAAATGTATAAATTATTAAAAACAAATAATACTGCAAGAAGGGGAGAATTCACAACTGTGCACGGAAAGGTGCAAACTCCTGCTTTTATGAACGTTGCAACTACTGCGGCTATTAAAGGTGCACTTTCAACAGAAGATTTAGAAGATATACGCTGTCAGGTTATGCTTTGCAACACCTATCATTTGCATTTAAGACCAACAGATGATGTTGTGAAAAAATTAGGTGGACTTCATAAATTTACTAATTGGCAAAAACCTATTTTAACAGATAGCGGTGGATTTCAAGTTTTCTCTTTATCAAAACTTCGTAAAATTAAAGAAGAAGGGGTGTATTTTGCATCTCATATTGATGGAAGAAAAATTTTTATGGGGCCTGAGGAGAGTATGCAAATTCAATCTAATCTAGCATCAACTATTGCTATGGCTTTTGATGAATGTGTTGATGCAAGAGCTGAAAAAAAATACGCAATAGATTCAGTTGCCCTAACTACTAGATGGCTTAAAAGATGTAAAGCTGAGATGGATAGATTAAATAACCTTGATAGCACAATAAATAAAAATCAAATGCTTTTCGGAATTAATCAAGGCTGTATATTTGATGATTTAAGAGTTAATCATATGAAAGAAATAGCCGAACTTGACTTAGATGGATATGCAATAGGCGGGCTTGCAGTAGGGGAAACAAAGGAAGAAATGTATCACGTTATCTCAGTTGTAGAAGAGCATATGCCAAAAGATAAAATTAGATATTTAATGGGAGTTGGAACTCCTGGGAATATTTTAGAAGCAGTAAAACGTGGAGTTGATATATTTGATTGCGTTATGCCATCAAGAAATGCAAGGCACGGTCATATAAACACTTGGGGTGGGGTAATAAATATTAAAAATGCAAAATATGCACTTGATGACACTCCGATTGACGAAAAGTGTGATTGCCCTGTATGTAAAACTTACACTAAAGCGTATATTAGGCACTTATTTAAAGCAGGCGAAATGCTCGCAATGAGATTATGTGTTATGCATAATTTGTATTTTTACAATAATTTAATGGAAAAAATAAGAGATAGTATAGACAATGATACATTTAATGAGTTTTATAGTGAAAATGTACTAAAATTAGACACAAGAATTTAACTTGAAATTAACATAATAATATGTTATCATTCTATATAGACTTAGTAATTAGGAGGAGAATATATGTACTTATTTTTAGAAACAATGGGCACAACAGAAAGTTTACTTGCAACATTTGGACCAATCGTTATAATGTTTGCTGTTCTTTACTTTTTAATGATTAGACCTCAACAAAAGAAAGAAAAAGCATTAAGAGAAAAAGTAAATGCGCTTGAAATTGGCGATGCAGTTGTAACAAATGCTGGTATTGTTGGACGTGTTGTTAGCTTGAAAGATGACACATTAATCATCGAAAGTTCAGCTGCTAGAATTAGAATTAAAAGATGGGCAGTTGCTGAAATCGAAAAATTAAAACTAGACTAATTTAATTAGTAATAAAATCACCTTGCTGTGAATAGTATTATACTATCAAACAGGAGGTGATTTTTTTGTTACTAAAATTTTTAATTTCTAAAACAAGCACTCAGAAACTTATTATAAAAATAATTATATGTTTAATTTTATCTTTTTTTACATTTGGCTTTTTACTTTGCGCTTTTAGTCTTATAATTTTACAATTCGACACACCACAAAATATTTTAATCCCAATTACAACTGGAATACTCACATTTTCAAGTTTTATAGATAGCTTTATTCTAGCTAAAGTATTTAAAGAAAACGGGCTTATTATTGGGGTTTTTATAAGTTTAGTTTTTATTATGATTTTTATCGTTTGTGCTGTGGTATCCTCAAGTTTTTCACTTACAAATTTATTTTACACAAAGGTAATATCGATTTTTTTAGCAGGAGTCTTAGGTGGACTTATAGGAGTGAGCATATAAATATATAAATAAATTACGGAGTTTTAAATGAAAATAAATAATAAATTTAAAAAAAGCAAAACTCGGCTTGAAAACATATTAATTATTATGATTGCTATATACATTTTTGGGGTTGTTTTAGGATGCTTTTTAATGTTTATAGATAAAGATAGCTCTAGCTTTCTTATTACTATAATTAAAAACTCATTTTCTATGAATCTTGCAAGTGAGTTAAGTGTATTTTTTTGGATTAAAAGTCTTTTTAATGATGCAATATTTTTTTCTTTGATTTTCCTTTTAAAATACTCAGGAGTTTTAAAAGTTTTAACAAGTTCAATACCACTTTTTCTAGGTGTTAGAAATGCATTGCAGTATTCAGCAGCTAATATAAATAATATTAATTTAATTGAAATTTTAGCAAGTTTTGTATTAAAAGATACAGCGATTAGCTTTTTGCTTATACTTTGCACATCAGCTGTTATAAGCGAAATAATAAAGCAAAAAGACGATATTAAATATGATTTTAGAATATTTGTAGCATATATAGTTGCAATAACAAGTGTTTATCTAATAGATATAAGTCTTAAAATGATAATGTTAATATAAAATCAAAGCAATAACTAAATAGATCATCAGATAAAAAATAAATCTACTGTTAATTAATTATTAACAATAGATTTATTTTTTATCTAATTGACAGCCTATATTTAAAGTGATAGTATATAAATAAATTTATTTATATAAAAGGAATTTTAATTTTTATGAAGAATATAATGCCACTAATTGCAGGGGTTTTGGCAAATTTAATTTTTGGAACAACATTTTATGCAATAACTTTAGCTAATAATGCAACTGAAAATAATCCTTTATTACTGCTAGCATATAGATTTATTTTAGGCTCGATTGCATTAAGCTTGCCGATTATTTTTAAATTAGTTAAGGTTGATTATAAAAACAAGCCAGTTTTAAAATTGTTTTTTATTTCACTGCTTAATCCTGTTATTGGTTTTTTTTCGGAAACAGCTGCGCTTACAGTTATACCTTCCTCGCAATTAGGCGTTTTAACTAGCTTAACTCCAATAGTAGCTGTTGGACTTTCAGTTCTTTTATTAAAGGAAAAGCCGAGTAAATTTCAAATATCATTTATGATGCTATCAATAGTAGGGGTTATGATTATAAATGCAGCAGGGAGTATGGGGGAAGTTCATATATTAGGTCTTATTTTAGTTATAACATATATGTTTTCAAATAGCTTATATAGGATATACCTAGTGAAAACAGTTAAAATATTTACAGCCTATGAATTCACATATCTTGTAACAACTTATGCTGGGATTATTTTTGCTATTTTATCCTTATCAAATGAAGCGATAAAAGGAGATATAACTGTATTTTTTACAAGTATTTATAATATGAATTTTATAATACCAGCTGTATATTTATCTCTTGCTTCAACGGTTGTTGCCATGTGGCTACTTAATTATTTAACGGCGAATTTGCCAATGACAGTATCTTCTGCTCTTAGCACAATAACCCCGGTGATATCAGTTATTTTAGGTGTTGGTTTGTTAAATGAGCCGTTTGGAATTAATGATTTTATTGGAGCTAGCGTTATATTAATATCCGTTCTTTTTATAACAATGTCGTATGGGTATAAAAAAATTAAGAAGTGATTAAATTTTTTTTAAAATTTATTTTTTATTAAATTTTGCAAGAGGGGAAGATTTGGCAGCTTTTTTTAATGCCTCATCAGAAATATGCGTATATATTTCAGTTGTGGAAACGTGTTCGTGTCCAAGGATTTCTTTTAAAGCTAGCATATCAGCATTACCACTTCTATAAAGAAGAGTTGCAGCAGTATGCCTTAATTTATGTGCAGAAAACCCCATATTTGATAATCCAGAAAGCTGTAAACATTCTTCAACTATTTGCTGTACACGCCTTGTTGTTAGGCGTGTTTTTCTTCTTTGAGAAATAAAAAGGGCAGGTTCTTCGTGTTTAGAAATAATATTATTTCTAAATGGCAGATAATCATTTATGGATTTAAGGCAACTATCGTTTAGATAAACTATTCTTTCCTTATTTCCTTTACCAATAATTCTTAATGTATCATCCCTTATATCATTAACATCTATTCCAACAAGCTCGCTTAAACGCATACCACAATTTAATAATAAAACTATAATGCAATAATCTCTTTGAGGAAACTTTGTGTTAACATTTGAAAGAAGTTCGATAGACTGCTCAAGACTTAAAAACTTGGGCAATCTTTTTTTATTAACAGGAAGTTCAATGTTTTCAGAAGGATTTGTTTTTAGGATATGAGATTTATTTACACTATATTTAAAAAATCCTCTAATACTAGATAATTTTCTTGAGCGAGCAGAAACAGAATTGTTTCTTTCATTCATAATAAAATATAAAAAATCTAAAATATCACTTTGTGAAATCGATTTTAAAAAATCTATATCTAGATTTTTTATATCAACTTCATCGATTAAGCTATTATTAATGCAATTATTTCTTTTTTGATATATATATCTAAAAAATAATTTTAAATCAATATAGTAAGCCTCAACTGTTCTACTAGAAAGATTTCTAATTGCTTGAATATATTTTAAAAATTCATTTAAAAAATTTGGTGTATCTAAAAAATTAGAATACATTTTAAATTTACTTTGAGCCATAAAATCCCCACTTTTTAATTATTTAAAAAAATTATACCATATAACAGCAAAATTTTCAAAATTTATTCCATATAATACATATAGGAAATTGGCAACATTTGACAGTTGGTGATATTGCATAAAATATAATAGGTAAAATTAAATATATATACAAACTTTAATGAAAACGTTTACATTTTAATTTTATCGTGTTATAGTTAACTTAATGATTATTTAGCTTAATCACTCCAATAATTGATTTAGCTAAAAGAAAAGAAGGAGGAACACTCCCAGAGCTTTGGGTGCGGTAGTATGGAGATATGCCGTAATGTATTTTATATTTTGCTTATAAAATACGAGGTAGCAGGGTGCGAATGCAATGCTACTAAAGCAAATTAGTAATGGCAGAAGTTATTCTAAAAAATGTAAAAAAAGTTTATCCAAGAGAAGAAAAAAAGAAAAAGGGCGAAAAGAAAACAAATCTAACAGTTACAAGTGAAGGTGTTTTAGCAGTCCAAGATTTTAATTTACACATTAAGGACAATGAGTTTATCGTTTTTGTTGGCCCATCTGGATGTGGTAAATCAACAACCCTTCGCATGGTTGCAGGGCTTGAAGAAATTACATCAGGCGAGCTGTTAATTGATGGCGAATTAATGAACGATGTTGCACCAAAGGATAGAAATATTGCAATGGTTTTCCAAAACTATGCACTTTATCCGCATATGACAGTGTATGATAATATGGCATTTGCTTTAAAAATCCGCAAAACTCCAGCTGATGAAATTGATAAAAAAGTTAAAGAAGCTGCAGAAATACTTGATATAACAAAATATCTAAATCGCAAACCGAAGGCTTTATCAGGTGGACAAAGACAGCGTGTTGCAATAGGAAGAGCGATAGTTCGTGCACCAAAGGTTTTTTTAATGGACGAACCATTATCAAATCTCGATGCAAAACTTCGTAATCAAATGAGAGCTGAGATAATTAAACTAAGACAAAGAATAGACACAACATTTATCTACGTTACTCACGACCAAACAGAAGCGATGACTTTAGGCGATAGAATAGTTATACTAAAAGATGGTATTGTTCAGCAAATCGGAACACCGACAGAAGTTTTCAATCATCCATACAATGAGTTTGTAGCAGGGTTTATCGGTTCACCACAAATGAACTTCTTTGATGCAAAATTAATTATTAAAGAAGATAAATATTTTGTTGATTTAGCTGGTGCAGTAGTTGAGCTATCAGAAGATAAGCAAGAAAGACTAAAAGAAAGAAACACAAAAGAGCAGGAAATAACCCTTGGTGTAAGACCAGAACACATTATCCTATTAGGTGATAAAATTGATAATACTGTTAAAGCAACAGTAGACGTTAGCGAAATGATGGGCTCATCAATTTATCTACACGTTAATGCATTAGGAAAAGATACTGTTATCATAGTGCAAACAATGGATGTTCACGGAGTTAATGATATTAACTTTAAAACTGGTAGCGAAATTGAATTTACATTCGGTGGTAATGTTGCACATCTATTTTCAAAAGATACAGGCATTAATTTAGAAAATGCTTAAATAAAAGCTTGTTACTTTATTTAACAAAATATATTATGCAAAATATACAAATTTACTATATTATTTTAACTAAAATAAATGAAATTCATTCTTTTCTATTAATAAATATTGAAAAAGCCAGCTGTGTGATGTATAATCAAAAATGTAAACAATTGGAAACGTTTCCAATTAAAAGAAAGATAAATAATTTGGAGGAACACTTATGAAAAAAGTATTAGCACTTTTACTAGCATCTGCAATGATGCTAACAGCTTTAGCTGGTTGCTCTTCATCAGAAGAAACAACTGGAGAAGCAACAGAAACATCTGGCAAAGTTTATTATTTTAACTTTAAACCAGAACAAGATGCACAATGGCAAGAACTAGCAGAAATCTACACAGAAGAAACAGGTGTGGAAGTTGTTGTTCAAACAGCTGCTTCTGGAACTTATGAATCAAGCCTAAAATCAGAAATGGCAAAAACAGAAGCACCAAC
>CAZGFY010000007.1:0-71989 GCA_964525015.1 uncultured Oscillospiraceae bacterium | reverse complement strand
AAAAGTGCATATAGTAGTGAGTACAATCTTTTTTGTACCCATTACTATATGCACATCATTTGGTGGAGGCGACGGGAGTTGAACCCGTGTCCGAAAAATAGTTCACGACAGTATCTACGAGTGTAGTTTATCTATAATATTCCCTTATATATAAGCCGATAAACAGGCTATATACTCAGTAGCTTCATAAAATCATGACCTGCCTCAAAGCTTTAGCAGATTCACGGGCTCTATCTTCATGACGCCTTGATTCCGACCGATAGAAAATCGGGCAAGACGGCTACTTAATTAAGCAGCTACTAATGTTTTATTATTAGCGTTTATATTTTTGGTAGCTTTTAAAGTGGGGCCCCGCCACTACTCGCTGCTCTCGCTGCATACTCCCCGTCGAAACCAATACGCCCCCATATATATTAGTTTTTCTTCTTAGTTTATCTAAAGCTAAAATATTCACTTTAGTAAATAATCGAAAAACTTTTTAACGTATTTATTATCTTCGATTTTGCTCTTTCAAGGCTCTTTGGATTGTTCTTTGGGCATCTTTTTTAGCTGCATCTTCTCTTTTATCATACAATTTTTTACCCTTACAAAGTCCAAGCTCTAATTTAACTCTTGGCCCTTTAAAGTATAGTGATAAAGGAATTAATGTGAGCCCTTCCTGTTTTAATTTCCCAACCAATCTATTAATTTCTTTTCTGTGTAAAAGAAGTTTTCTTGGCCTAAAAGGGTCTTTATTAAAAATATTTCCCTTTTCGTATGGGCTAATATGCATTCCATAAACATACACTTCCCCATTTTGAATGTCACTCCAAGCCTCTTTTAAATTAACAGCCTTGTTTCGGATAGATTTTATCTCTGTACCTGAAAGCGAAATTCCACACTCCATTGCTTCTAAAACAAAATATTCGTGTCTTGCTGCACGATTCAGCACTATTCTATTATCAGCCATAAAATCATCTCCTTTACAAAAAAGTTGGTGCAAAAGAAAACTCTTGCACCAATAAATATACTTTATTTAAATGTATTTGTCAATATTATCGACATTTTGTTACTATATTTTCATATTCGCAGAAGCATCTGCCTCAACGCTTTTTCCAAATTCGTAATTATTTCCTGGAAGAATAGCATTTAATAAAATTCCAAGTATAGCAGCCACTGCAAGGCTTGAGAATGTTACAGAAGTAGAGAATAGTGAAACTGTAACTCCTTCTTCAAGGCCTAGCGCTGAAACTAGTATAACTGCTGCAATAATAAGATTTCTTGTTTGAGCGAAATCAACTTTATTTTCAACTATATTTCTTACGCCAATTGCTGAAATCATTCCATATAAAATAAATGAAATACCACCGATAATAGCCGTTGGAATTGTGCCAACTAGTGCATCAAATTTTGGCGAAAGTGAAAGAATAACTGCGATAATAGCTGCAAGGCGAACAATAGCAGCATCATAAACTTTAGTAAGAGCTAAAACCCCTGTGTTTTCACCGTATGTAGTGTTAGCTGGACCACCGATAAATCCTGCAAACATTGTTGCAATACCATCGCCTAAAAGCGTTCTGTGCAGTCCTGGATTTTCAATAAAGTTATTATTTGTTGTTGCACTAATAGCTGCAACGTCGCCAATGTGCTCCATAACTGCAACTAGTGCTATTGGCATAATTGTTATAATTGCACTAATTTCAAATTTTGCAAACGCCTCTGGCACTACTGGCGAGCCAACTAAACTAGCAGTTGAAACTGCTGCAAAATCAACTTCACCCATAGCAACTGCTGCAATATATGAAACCACAACACCTAGAAGAATTGGAATAATTTTTATCATTCCTTTACCCCAGATATTACATATAATAATAGTTGAAAGTGCGATAATAGCAATTGTCCAGTTAGTGCTTGCATTAGAAATAGCACCCGGAGCAAGAATTAATCCGATTGATATTATAATAGGACCAGTTACAATCGGTGGGAAAAATCTCATAACTTTTCTAACGCCAAAAATCTTAACAAGACCTGCCATAATTATATATATAAATCCTGCAAAAACAACACCACCACAAGCATATGGAAGCATTTCAGTATTTGGGATTGTATACTCGCCATTAGCATCTATTAATTTTGGTGCAACTGCTGCAAAGCCACCCAAAAAAGCAAATGAAGAGCCTAAAAATGCTGGCACCTTGCCTTTTGTTGCGATGTGAAATAATAATGTTCCAACGCCTGCTGCTAGAAGAGTTGTTGAAATATTAAGCCCTGTGATTAGCGGAACTAATACTGTTGCTCCAAACATAGCAAAAACGTGTTGAAATCCTAATAAAAAATTTTGTGCAGTGAACTTTGGCAAAATTCTAATTTTTTCCATAAAATATTTTCCTTTCTTTTCTCTTTGTAATTAAAGAGAACACCTTTTATTTCTCCATAAAAGCAGTTGTTTTAAACCTTTATAATTTTATCAAAATATTGATTTTAATACAAGATATATCTATTTTTTATCTATTATTTTGTAAATTTAACCTATTTAAAGTTTACAAACTATGCTGTTTGTGTATAACTTGTGTAAAATTATATTGAATTTTCATCATTTATTCTTTTGCAAATTTTATGATTTTAGGGTATAATGAAAGTATAATCTAATTTAGATTTTTAAAAATTGAAAGGAACTCCCTCTCTTTATGAATGATTTAAAAATAGCCATACCTATGCAAAAAATCAAAACTGTATCCGACACTTTTATACCTTTTGAAAAAATGATAAGCCAATATGAATGTGCTCTACTTGAAGTTAGGACAAAGCTTGATATTTTAAATAAAGAATTATCTTTTGAAAACAGCCATACCCCTTTTGAAGATATTAGAACTCGAATTAAATCTACTAAAAGTATTTTTGAAAAAGCTAATAAGCTTGGAATTGAGCTTTCAATTAGCTCTATCGAAGAAAATATTATGGATATTGCTGGAATAAGAGTTATCTGTGCTTTTGAAGAAGATATTTATCGTCTTTCAAATTATTTAATTAGCCAAGATGATATGGTTTTAGTTATGAAAAAAGACTATATCCAAAATCCAAAGCCAAATGGATACCGAAGTTTACACTTAATTTTAGAAGTGCCTATATTTTTAACCGAAGAAAAGAAGCGAATTAAAGTTGAAGTTCAATTTAGAACTATTGCTATGGATTTCTGGGCAAGCGTTGAGCATAGATTAAAATATAAAAAAGATATTAAAAATGCCGATAAATTAGTTGAGCGATTAAAAATTTGTGCCGACACTATTAGTGGTCTTGATGCTGAGATGAGCAAAATAAAAAAAGAAATTGAATCATAATATTAAAATGACGATTTTATTATAAAATCGTCATTTGTTTTTTTATGATTTAATTAAAGATTTCCATTTTATATAACAAAATCACCATTTTCCATTATTGTTATCTCTTTTTTATCAAAAGTAATCCCAACAACCTTTGTTTTATCTGTTCCCCACATAAAATCAGTATGAGCATTTGCAACGTTTACCCCTGCATTTAATAATTCTTCCTTACTCATACTATCCCCACCTTTTATGCAGGATGGAAAAGATGAGCCAAGTGCAAAATGGCAGGCTGCATTTTCATCTATAAGCCCATTACAAAAAACTTGATTTAATTTTTTTATAGGGCTTTCTTTTGATACTAGTGCAACTTCGCCCAAAAATCTAGTTTGCATATTTTTAAAAATAGCATCTTCTAATAAATCAATATTTTTACTTGCACTACACGAAATAGCCTTTCCATCATCAAATGTTATCGAAAAATCATTAACTAATTTTCCTGAAACCATAAGTGGCATTGAAGAAAAAACTATTCCACTAACTGTTCTATAATCAGGGTCGGTAAAGACTTCTTCTGTTGGCATATTTGCAACATATCTTTCTTTTAATTTTTCCGATGGCTGACTTCCAGCTGAATTCCAAATATGATTTTTAACTAAATCCATTTTAATATTCGTGCCAAGCTCTGTTGTTATATGTAAGCTTTTGAAATTATAATCATTTAGTTTTTTAGCTATAACGGCTAATTTTTCAATATGGTTTTCCCAATTTTCTAAAACATCTGTTTCTTCATCAACTCTTAGCATTTCAAAGATTTGATTGTCTAATTTTAGAAAAGCTTCTTCTTTTGAAAGCTCAGGATATAAAGTAGTAGCCCAGTTTTCCCCTGGTCTTGCTGTTCCAACCCATTTTAATTCGCCTTTGTGTATATACTTTCTTACAACATTTCTAACTTCATTTTTAGCAAAGTTTTGAGCTAGAAGTTTTGATGTTTTAACATCTAAATTAAGGCTAGGATAGGTAACATTTAATCCCATTTGAACTGCATTCCCCTGCCTAAAATAATATTCAAGCCCTTCTTTTTTATAATCTGGAACTTCTTTTAGTGTTTCTTCGTCACAGTGAATTGCTCTTAGCCTTTCAATTTGTGCATCTTCAAGGTGCAAAACAACATCTTTTGCTCCCATTTCAAATGCCTGTTTTGTAACTTCTCTTGCTAAATCAAGTGCCTCAGTTGACGCTTGCAAAACCAAAACCTGACCTTTTTGCAGGTTAACTCCGATTTTAAGTAGTGCTAGTGCTGCTTTTTTAAGTTTAATCTCTCTCATCTTCTACGCTCCTTTTTATTAAAATTTATTCTTATTTTCAATTATAACACATATTTTTTTAAAATAAACTTTTTTTATTCTACAAATTAATACAATTTTCTCATTTTTCTCTTGAACTAGCGAATAAAAAGTGATATAATTGGAAAAGTTTGTGTTTTGTATAATTTCACAACACTACAACAATATTTTTAGATATATTCAACAATTAAAGGAGAATTCACAATGGCAGGACATTCAAACAATCCTAACACAACAACTATCGCAGTTAGCACTGCAAATCCATCTTCAATTGGTCTATTTGGTCTAGCACTAGTAACACTAGTTGCAGCTAGCCAAAAACTAGGAATTACAGAAGGCACATCATTAGTTATCCCTTGGGCAATCTTTCTTGGGGCTGCTGCTCAAATTTACGCTGGCGCATTAGATGCAAAACTAAACAATGTTTTTGGCGCTACTGCATTTTGCGGATACGGCTTTTTCTGGATGGGTGTTGCTATGACATGGCTAATTCAAAACGGTGTATTTGGCGAAACTATGGCAGCGAATGCTGATGTAAAACAGCTTGGATTTGCATTTTTAGGATATTTAATTTTCACATTAATTATGACAATCGCTTCAACTGAAACAAGTAAATTCCTATTTATAGTTTTCGTTTTAATCGATGTTTTATTTATCGGTTTATCTCTATCAACTCTTGGAATTAACCCTCACTTCTTCCACGAACTTGCAGCTTGGGCAGAGCTTGCAATTTCACTAGTTTCATTCTATGGTGTTGCAGCAAATGTTTGTAATGCAACATTTGGAAGACAATTCCTACCAATGGGCAAACCTTTTGGAATTTTCAAAAAATAATATTAGTAAAATGTCACTGCTGATAAAAAGCAGTGACATTTTTTATTCTGTTAAGCCGTTTCTTTATCTTCATCTTGAAGTGCATCATAGCCCTGCTCACCAGTGCTAATTCTAACAACTTCCTCAACATCGTAGATAAATATTTTACCATCCCCCATACTACCAGTGTATAACGCTTTTTTAACCGTTTCCACTAATAGTGCTACTGGGATTTTACTTATTACAATTTCAACTTTTACTTTTGGCATTAATTTCGCTTCCACTTCTACCCCACGATAGTAGTTTCCACCTTTTTGAACACCGTAACCTAATACCTGTGTAACTGTCATTCCTGTGATACCTATATCATCAAGAGCAGATTTTAAATTTTCGAATTTTGCTTGATTTGTCACCACTACTACTTTTGTCATTTTAGCATTTTCTTGTGATTTATTTATCACTGGAATTGCTTTATCCATATTAATTGAAGATATATCACTAGCAGTAACATATGGCTTTAAATCTGTGCCCATTGGCGCAGGCATAAAATCAGCATAACTGCTAGCAAGCCCATGTTCTTCCATATCTAAGCCAGCTACTTCTTCTTCTGCTGTAACGCGCAGACCAACTGTTGCTTTAATTAAGAAAAACACAGCTGTCATTGTTACTGCTGTCCATGCACACACTGACACAACTCCGATTAATTGAACCATAAGCTGACTTATCCCACCACCGTAAAATAGCCCTGTGATACTTGAATCTGGTGCTGTCGGGGTTGCAAATAACCCTACGGCTACTGTTCCCCATATGCCACACATCATATGCACAGCCACTGCACCAACTGGGTCGTCTATATTAAGAACATAGTCTAATAGCCATACACCAAATATAACTAACACACCTGCCACTGCACCGACTATTATTGAGCCCATAGCATCCATAACATTACATCCAGCTGTAATTCCTACTAATCCACCTAGGGCTGCATTCAAACACATAGAAACATCTGGTTTTTTATACATTTTCCAAGTAACTACCATGCAAACTACTGCTGCAACTGCTGGTGCAATTGTAGTAGTTACAAAAATTGAGCCTAATTGTTCAACACTAGTTGCTGCTGCACCGTTAAACCCATACCAACCAAACCATAAGATAAACACACCTAGTGCACCTAAAGTTAGTGAGTGACCTGGAATAGCGTTAACTTTATTCACCTTCCCATTTTTATCTGTTGAAAACTTTCCTATTCTAGCACCTAGAATTTTAGCACCGATTAATGCTGCCACACCACCAACCATATGTATAGCTGCTGAGCCTGCAAAATCGTGAAACCCCATTTGTGCTAACCAGCCACCACCCCAAATCCAGTGCGCCTCAATCGGATATACTATACCACTAATTAGAGCTGAGTAAACACAATAAGATATAAATTTTGTACGTTCTGCCATAGCACCTGAAACGATTGTTGCAGTTGTTGCGCAGAACACTAGATTAAAAATAAACCCTGACCAGTTAAAGTTTTCATAATTACTAAATATATCAAAACTTGGCAAACCAATTATCCCCAGCCAATCCTCACCTAGCAATAAACTGTAACCTATTAAAATGAACATAACTGTACCAATACAAAAATCCATTAGATTTTTCATAATGATATTCCCTGCATTTTTCGCTCTTGTAAATCCTGTTTCCACCATTGCAAATCCAGCCTGCATAAAGAAAACTAAAACCGCACCTATTAAAAACCATACTCCAAAAACTGCTACTGAAACTTCACTCATAATCATAACCTCCAAAAAAAAGAAAGTGTGTTTACTACAAGCTAAAATATTAGCTTGTAATGAACACACCTTTGTGTTAAATGTTATTTCACTAAAATAGCAACCGGTATACTAAATATAGTAAAATTATTTAAAAATCTTATAATATACAAAAAAACGCTGTGAACCACATTGTTCACAGCGCCTTTGCTGTATCTTATGGGACTTATGATATCACCATTTTTTAATATTGTCAAGAGTTTTTTTATTTATATATAAAATATATTTCGCATACAAAAAGCCTGCTAAAATTTTAGCAGGCTTTATTTTTATAGAACTTTCATTAATTCTTCTGTTTCTTTTCTTGGCGGTGCAGCTTTTCCTTCATCTTCAAAATATCCATAAGTTATAATTGCCGCAACTTTTTCGTTTTCAGGAAGATTAATTATTTTTGCAATTTTCTCATCGTCTATAACGCCAAAAATACAAGTTCCAACGCCTTTTTCATATGCTGCAAGGCAGAAAGTTTGGCAAGCAATACCAGCGTCGAACACTTCCCATTTAGCAGTGTTTTCGCCGTTTGTATCTTCAACTTTTCCTTCTAAAATGCCACTTACACCTTCAACATATGTTAAAACTAATATGCCTTTTGCTCTATCAATAGCCTTTTTATTGTAAACATGTCCTCTAACGCCATTTTGGGCAATTTCTTTTAATAGATTTTCACTAGTCACAAAGTTGTATCTTGTTGTTTGAGTGTTTGCCCAAGATGGAGAAAACTTTGCAATATCAACTATTTCTTTTAAAACTTCGCTTGATACAGGAGTTTCTGTGTATCTTCTGACACTTCTTCTTTTGGTTAATAATTCAATTGCATTCATAATTAAAATTCCTTTCTTACTTTGCTTTTCTTCTTATAATCGACAGCCTTGGGATATCAAGGTCTATTTTAAAGCTAAAATTCATCATTGAATGTGGAGTTGAAGATATTTCTTCTCCTTTTTCATCAAATATTTTTTCTGGAGTAAATAGGATATTCTCTCCATTTGGCTGTAAAATTTCTATTTCATCTCCAAGTTCAAATTTGCCCCTTTGCTGAGCGAATAAAGTTCCATTTTCAGTTCTTAAAACAACTGCTAATAAATCATATTCTCTTATATAGCTTGAAGTATTAGTTGTTTGCGTTGCGTTTTCTGCTCCAAAGTAAAATCCAGTTGAATAGTTTCTATGGCTAGTTTTTGTAAGTTCTTCTAGCACTTCATTTGGACAAACAAAGTTTTCAGTATCTTGTAAATAGGTGTCTAGCGCTTTTCTATAAGCCGATGTTACTGATGCAACATAGTAAAAGCTTTTTGAGCGTCCTTCAATTTTAAGGCTAGTTATCCCTGCTTTTACAAGTAAATCTATATATGGTGCCATACATAAATCATCGGCGTTCATAATATACGCTGAGCCATATTCATCTTCAGCTATATCAAAAAACTTATTCGGCCTTTTTTTCTCGCTTAAAGTCCATTCCCATCTGCAAGGCTGAGCACATTCCCCTTTGTTTGCATCTCTACCAGTTAAGTAGTGGGATAATAGGCATCTGCCTGAAAAAGACATACACATTGCCCCGTGAACAAAGCATTCGATATCTAAATCTTCTGGGGTGTTTTCTCTTATTGTTATAATATCTTCAAAAGATAACTCTCTAGCTAAAACAACTCTTTTTGCCCCTAATTTATATGCCATATTAGCAGCAGTATAGTTTACAATTCCTACCTGCGTTGAAAAATGAACTTCTAAATCTGGTGCAACTTCTTTTACCATAGATAAAACGCCTAAATCTGCAACGATAACTGCGTGAATTCCAATATCATAAACCTTTTTAATAAATTCAGGCATTTTTTTAACGTCTTCGTTTGTTGGCACTGTATTTAAAGTTAGGTAAACTTTTTTATCTAAGCTATTAGCCATTTGCACAGCTTTTTCAAGTTCTTCTAGCGAGAAATTTTTAGAAGAAGTTCTCATTCCAAATTCCTCGGCTCCTAGATAAACTGCATCTGCACCATAAGTAAAGGCGTATTCTAATCTTTCAATATCACCTGCTGGTGATAGTATTTCTGGTTTTTTATTTATCATTTTTTTAATCCTGCATTTATACTAAGAGCAATATCCCAGTTTCTGTCGTGTTCAGCTACTGTCTTAGAGTAGTAGTATTTTCCTGTTAAATCTGTTAAGAAGAAATAATATTCTTCAAAATCTTCTGCTGGCCATAATGTGTTTGTTATAGCATCAATACCTGGGTTTGAAATTGGGCTTGGTGGAAGTCCTTCAATTTTATAAGTATTATAAGCTTCCATCATTCCAGCTGGCACATTGTTTTCTCCACCATAGTATGGCACTATATAATCATAAACATAGTTTCCTGGCTCATTAATATGGCTACAAACATTGCATTCTAATCTCATTACAACATTGTTTGGCACTATTCTATTCATTAAAACAGCTGCAACATATGGCTGATTATCTGGGTGTCCTGCTTCTTCTTGAACAAAAGATGCTAATGTGATAACTTCATCAAGGCTCATTCCGATAGCGTCCATTTGAAAATACATTTCATCAGTTATTCTTTTATCAAATTCAGCGAATAATCTTTCTACTATATTATAAACTGTTTCATCTGTGTAAAATTCATAGGTGCTAGGGAATAGATATCCTTCAGCTTTCATAAATTTATTTGGATTATCATTAATAGCAGTCCAAAATTCAAATTGAGAGAAATCCCCATTATTTGCAGTTTCGATAAATTCTTCTGCTGTGCATAGGCCTTCATTTTCTAGCCTTTGTGCCATTTGAATTAAGGTAAATCCTTCTGGAAATGTAACGCTCACTGTTTCTTTAACAGATGCAATACTTTGAAGCGCTGTTATAACTTCATCATAGCTCATATCTTCTCTTAGCGTAAAATCTCCATATTGCAAACCATCAACTGGGTTTACTCTTGTGTAGATTTTAAAAACTAAGGCGTTTCCAATTACATTATTTTCTTCTAAAATATCGGCAATCACACTTGTTCCACTTCCCATAGGAACTGAGACAATCACTTCTTCACCTTCGCTTTTGCCATTAATTTCGCTAAATGCATAAGCACCTATCCCAATAGCCACTACAACTATTAGCAAAACTAAAAATTTAATAATTTTTTTCATTATATTTTGTATTCCCTTCTTTTAATTAATCAAACATTAAGTTTGCATATACTTCTTCATCAATGCCCCTAATTAAGCAGTATGGCCTTAAAACGCCTTCACCTAAAAATAAATCAGAGTTTTCATTTAATGATATTCTCGCTCTTTCAACCCCTGTTCGCTCTCTTATAGCTTCAAGGAGCTCTAGTGCGTGAATTGTTCTTTTTGAGAATAACTCTCTTACAAACATTTTATTATTTTCAATATAATAAATGCAGTATCCATTTTTATTTTCAGCTGTTGAGCCACCGAATGAATATATATATTCTGCAAATTTTTCATATCCTTTACTTGAAAAATCAGCATACGCCATCTCGCATTTTTCTTTTCGCATACTCTTCATTCGTGATGATGTTAGTATATCAAATTCAGCTGATGCCCACATATTCTTTTTAATAACAGTTTCAAATTCTCGAAGATATGTTTTTTTAGTAAAGCCAACCTTTTCATAAAACGGAAATAAGGTATCATTATCGGGCTTAGTTATACAGAATTTATCCCCTTTTTCTATCCTATCTTTATATGAAAATTCAATTAAAGCCTTCATATATCCCTTATTTCGATAATTTCTATCAGTGCAAGCACTATATAAATAATACCCTTTTTCACCTTTTATAAAAACTTCGATTGCCATAAGCATCGAAACAATTTTTTCTTCCACTTTTAAGATATAAATATTTTCTATATCGCATAATGTAAAGGCAAAATCGCAGTAGCCTTTTGTTCCATCATCAAACGCTGTGTTCCATAAGGCTTTTAAATAATCTATATCTTCATTTTTTGCAGTAGTTAAAATCATACTATATATTTTTCCTTTCTGCTATATATTAATTTTTAATATATTCAATATTAATTTTCTCTCTAATTTCAATTGGATAGTAGGAAAGTTTTGCTTTTCTGAGGCCTTCTTCCCCTAAATCATCTTCACGATTTATATATTTAAATCCTTGCAGGCAATTTTTTGCAAACTCATTGTTGATAATAGCATATGCCCCATTAACTTCGTGAATAGCCTTTTCAATAATAATATCAACCATATTTTCGCTAATAGCACAGGCAACAGTCATCGCCACTATTTCACCATTAACTTTAATCATAGCCCCCATTAAATCAAGCTCTTCAAAATTTTCTAAAACAACATCGATAGCTTCTCTTTCTCCGGCTAAATCATCGCTATATTCACTTTGATATCTTTCAAACCAGCTATCTTCAAATTCTTCAGCTTCCATAGCATTATCTTTATTTATTAAAACAAATTCATATTCTGGATTATCTCTTTTAAATCTTGATATATGGTTTCGTTTTTTTTGATATTTTTTGCCTTCTAATTTAGTTAAATCTTCGGTTAGATAAATATAGTCGGCGTTATCTCTATTATATTCTATATTAAAAGAGTCTTGGTATTTTTCTTTTATTATTTTTTCTTGCTTTTCGGATAAGCTGTAAATCACTAGCTTATATCCCCTTTTTTCATTATCTTCTATAATTAATTTTAGAGAAGTTTCGAAGTCTAAATCGCCAGCTGGTGCTAAATACCAATCTGCATTTGAATCTTTATCGTGTGTTCGCATAAAAACAGTGTTTTGATAAATGCTAACGCAAACAGGATATATATAAGACCAAATATACATCGGTAAAAAGCAGTGCTCTGCATTTTCAATACTATCTTTTTTTAAGATAGCATCTATTTCCTTGTAGTCTTCTAATTTTAATTTATGGAATTCTAGCATAAGATATTCATTCCTTTCCTTTTTTAAATTATCTCCATCGCTTTTTTTAAAACCTTATTAGATATTTCTTCAATGCTATAAGCTGTTTTGCCATTATCACATTCTATTTTATGCCATAAATTCTCATTTAAGCAAAAGTATGCAGCTTTTCTTGATTTATCTAAATAAATTTCATCCTTTTCGTGTATATCTTTTTTAGTTTCATCGCCTTTATATCTCTTAGTCATTAACTCTTGCGACACTTTAGGCGTCATATCAAGGTATACAACCATATCTGGCTCTGGAATACCTATTTTATTATACTCAAAATCATATAGCCAATCTAAAAAAGTTTTCCATTGATTTTCACTAAGTTTTGAGCATTGGTGAACGGCATTTGATGTTGTGTATCTATCAGCGATAATTATATAATCATCATTATACATTTTCTCCCAGTGAGTTTTAAAGCTTGCAAATCTATCCACAGCGTAAAAGCTGGATGCCGTATAAGCATTAACATCGCTTGGCTTATCCCCAAAATCCCCTTTAAGATACATTTTCACTAAAGCAGACGAATCGCTATCATAATCAGGAAATGTTATATTTAAAACTTTTTTTCCTTGATTTTTTAAATTTTGGGCTAAAAGTTTTGATTGAGTTGCCTTTCCTGAGCCGTCTAGCCCTTCTATAACTATTAATTTACCCATATATTTATTCCTTTATGTAGGTTATTTTTGTTTTTTAATTTGTTTGTATTTTTCTCTAACTTCCTGCATTTTACCACAAGTCATCTTCCCTTCTGGGCACGGACCGTATGAGCAAGGCGCACCTGAGCGAACAAATAATGATGGTGCCACTTCATATACTAACTCTAGCATTTTATCAGCTAGAGTTTGAATTTCCCATTGAGCTCTATTACAGCATCTATGATCAAAGAAATTATTTAAACTTCTTGTGTTCATTGTCACTATCATTTTAGTTGTGCAGGAGTTTGGCAGAATAAATCTTGCATCTTCTAAGGCTTGTTTTTCAGCAGCTCTTTTTGCAGCTTTTTCATCCATTCCTTCTGCAATCATTCTAGCTAAGTGAGTTTCTTTTAATAAAGCTGTAACTCTTAGATAATTTTCGCCAGCCATTTCCATTGATTTATTAAATTCTTCTAAGGCTTTTTCATCATTTTGAATTTCTGGTGGGGTTACAAATTCAAAATCCTTTAAATTAACATATCTCTGACTTTGAACGGAGTATGATGCTATTCTATGCCTTGTTATTTGAGCGAGTAAAGCTCTTGAAACGCCTTCAATTGCAAATGTGAAATTAACGTGCTCTGTTGGGCTAGCATGGCCAAAGCTTGCAAGCATTTCAACAAAATCTTTGCTTTTTTCTTCGGTTAAGCCTTCTAGTAAATTATCTATATTTGCATTTGAGTAGCATAATTTTGCCGCCGCTGCAACCACCTTTTCTGGATTTTGTGTATAGGTTAATAACTGAACTTTCATCATAAATATAACATTTCCTTTCTCTTTTTAAGCCTTATATTACTTTTTTACATATAATTTTTAATAATTATCCCTCAATTTTAGTTATCGGTGTGTAGTTCACCATAATTTTTTTCTTGCCTTTACTACCAAAATCTATTTCTAGCATAGCATCGTTTGCAAGTGGGGTTATTTTTAAAACAGTACCCTCGCCAAAAGCCTTATGCAAAACTCTATCTCCAATATCAAAATCTTTATTAATTTTAACAGGCGGTTTTTCCCCTGCCCCTTTAATTGTTGATTGATTATTAAAGCTTTGAGTTTTTGCTGAAACACTAGGTTTTGAAAACAGATTAACAGTTGTTCTATTTGGATTTCTATCGATTTCTTCGCAAACATCCTTATCTACTTCTTCTAAAAATCTTGAGCGAAGTGGCCTTTTAGTTTGCCCAAAAACCATTCTTTCATTGCAGTGTGAAATATAAATTTCCTTTTCTGCACGAGTAACTGCAACGTAAAATAAACGGCGCTCTTCCTCTAAATCATCATTATTATATTTTGATTGCTCGCCAGGGAATATCCCTTCTTCAACGCCAACTAAAAATACATAAGGAAATTCTAAGCCTTTAGAAGAGTGAATCGTCATTAAAGTTACTGCGTCGGCATCTCTATCTAGCCTATCTAAATCGCTTATTAAGCTAACTTCTTCTAAAAATGATGCAAGAGTTGCCTCTTCTTTATATTGGTCTACATAAGCTTTAATATTAGAATCTAACTGCCCTATATTTTCAAGTCTAGTTTTTCCGTCTTCTCCCATTTCGATAAGCATATTTTCATATCCAGTTATCTTAATTAAATTAGGAATAAAATCTTCAAGTGGCCTTGTTTTGTATAATTCTTGAAGACTTTTATAAATCATTAAAAAGTTGTTTAGTGCATTTAGAGATTTTGAAAGTGATGGATATTCATACATATTATATAGTACTTCAATCATCGATATCCCTTTTTCAGTCGCGATATCTTGAATTTTTTGAATAGTGGTAGCGCCTATTTTTCTCGTTGGCGTGTTTATAATTCTTTTTAATCTTAAATCATCACTAGGATTTACAATTATGTTCATATACGCTGTTAAATCCTTAATTTCTGCTCTATCATAGAATCTTTGCCCACCGATAACTTTATAAGCTAAGCCATTTCTAGCTAGTGCATTTTCCACTAAGGAAGATTGCATATTCATTCTGTATAAAACAGCGTGATCGGATAGTTTTGCACCATTTTTTATATTTTCAAATATTTGTGATACAACATTCGCACTTTCATCAAACTCTCTTTCAAAATTATAAATGCAAACCTTTTCGCCATCTTCCTTTTGCGTCCATAAGGTTTTGCCTTTTCTGCCTTTATTATTTTGTATAACAGAGTTTGCAGCATTTAAAATATTTGAAGTTGAGCGATAATTTTCTTCAAGCTTTATTGTGAATGTATCTTGGAATTGATTTTCAAAATTTAAGATATTTTCAATAGTTGCCCCTCGAAAACGATAAATACTTTGGTCATCATCCCCAACAACGCATATATTATTATGCCCCATACTCAATAGGCGAACTAATTCAAACTGCGCCGTTGAAGTGTCTTGATATTCATCAACCATTATATATTTATATCTATTTTGATAAAAAAGCAGGGCTTCTTCATTTTTTGAAAATAGCTCAACTGTTTTATAAATTAAATCATCAAAATCAAATGCGCTTGCAGATTTTAATCTTTTTTGATACTCATTATAGCAAGCAACTATCTGTTTTTCGTGAATATTACTTGCATATTCTTCTGCCTTTTGTGGTGATATTAGTTTATCTTTATATCCCGACATTCTACTAATAACTGTTTTTATTTGAATAAACTTATCATCAATATTTAAATCCTTCATTATTTCTCTAACAATTCTTTTCTGGTCGTCTGAATCGTAGATAGTAAAATTTTGATTATATCCAAGAGTAGTTGCGTATTTTCTTAAAATTCTAACGCATAATGAGTGAAAAGTGCTCGCCATAACATCGTATGAATATTCGCCGAGCGAAGTTTCTAGCCTTTGTTTTAATTCTCCTGCTGCCTTATTCGTAAAGGTTATGGCTAGGATATTATAAGGGCGAATTCTATTTGCCGAAATCATTTCTTCTTGCGAAAAAGAAAGCTTTGTTTTATTTTCAACTGCTTTTTCTAAAGAATTTAAAACAGCTTCTGGGCAATCAAACGGAAAATACTCTACATTATAGCTATCCCCAAAGCGAACCATATTAGATATCCTGTTTATTAAAACGCTTGTTTTACCACTTCCAGCCCCTGCTAGAATTAAAACAGCGCCCTTAATTTTAAAAACAGCCTGCCTTTGCATTTCATTTAAATGCTCAAATTGCTGATTTATATATTCTTTTCTGAGCTTTATATATTTTTCCATTATTTTATGTTTTCCTTAAACTAATTTTTTGATATCTCAAAATGATATTAACAATATTCATTACCATAGTTTTATAATTATATTATCTTAAACAATAATATAAACATATACTTTATTAGTATATCATATTTTATAAAACTTTCCTAGTGTTTTAGTCACAAAAAAAATAGCAGTTCTCACTACTATTTTTTAGCTATTATTATTTATTATATAATCCTGGAGTTACATTTCTAAAGCCTGATTCTAGTTCTCCTTCAAAATCAAAGGATTTCCCAGTCCCTAGTGCAACGCAGTTTTCGCTTTCTTGCGCTAAAACAACTTTAATTCCTAAGTGTTCTGAAAGAAATTTATCAAGGTTTTTAATTTTTGCACCAGCACCAGTTAAAATAATGCCGTTATCATATATATCCCCTGAAAGTTCTGGTGGAGTTATTTCTAAAACTTGTTTTATAGCAGAAAGCATATCTTCGATTATAGGCTGAATAATTGGGTAAATTTGAGTTGTGTTAAGTTCTAGTCGTTTTGGTAGACGTTTAACTAAATCTATCCCTTTAACTTCAAATGTATTCACTTCGCCATCATCAATACAGTTAGCTGTTTCATGTTTTAGTAATGTAGCTGTTTTTTGTCCAATTAAAAAGCTGAATTTTGATTTTAGCGTTTTTATAATTTCTCTATCAAATGTGTTTCCTGCAACTTTTATTGATTTTGAGCAAACAATACCACCAAGCGAAACAACCGCAATATCCGTTGTACCACCACCGATATCAACTATCATATTTCCTCTTGCTTTTAAAACATCAATTCCCATTCCAATAGCCGCTGCAATTGGCTCTTCTATTAAGAAAACCTGTCTTGCGCCAGCACTCATAGCAGCGTCGACAACTGCGTTTTCTTCTATACCAGTTACGGCAGAGGGAATACAGATACAAACTCTAGGCTTTACTATTTTTGATTTATGAGTTTTTAAAATAAAATGGCGTACCATTTCTTTAGTTAGTGTGTAGTTTGAGATAACTCCATCAATTAATGGATACTCAATTGAAATTTTATTATTAGTTCTGCCAACCATTGAAAAAGCTTCATTTCCAAATGCGATTGGCTCGCCTGTTTTTGAATCATAAGCCACAACACTCGGCTCATTTAAAACTATTTCACCATCAACGTATATCATTATTTTGGTGGTTCCTAAATCTATTCCTATATCATTATTTGCCATTTTTATTCTTCCTTTCTTATTGCAAAGCTATATGCTATAACCTTGTTTGCCCCTGCTTCTTTTAAAACTAAAGAAAGCTGAGAAATTGTGTTTCCTGTTGTTATTATATCATCAAGCAGTAGGATATTTTTATCTTTAATATCTTTTATAACTAAAAATGCATTAATAAGATTTACTTTTCTTTCTTCTTCGCTTAAATCTTGTTGCTTTTGAGTTTTTACATTTTTTCTTACTGCATCAATTGTTTTTACATTTAATTTTTCAGATAGCGATTTTAGTATTTCGCTAGGTAAATCATACTCATATTTATAAAGCTTTGATTTATGAAAAGGGGCAGATATAACATAATCTATATCATTTTCTTTTATAAGGTTTAATATATCATTCCCAACATTATCAATAAAAAACTTCGTAAAATATATAGGCGATTTATACTTTGCAAAAAGCACAATATCTCTTATTTTACCATAGTAATAGTATGATGAATACACCTTATTTGAAAATTCTATCTTCTTATCTAAAGAATGCACCTTTTGATTTTTTATATCTTCTTTACAATCAAAGCAGATATTTTCTTCATTTTCTATAAATTTTTGGCAAGCTGGGCACCTATTTGGCACAACTAAACTTTTAATAAAATTAATCAACATAATAATACTCCGTCATAAAATGTTTTATCGCAGAATATCTTAATTGAGTTTTATTATTTTTAACCATATTAGATAAAATTTCAGGTTTACCAACCACTATTAAAAGCTCTTTTGCCCTTGTAAATGCTGTATAAAGTAGGTTTCTATATTGAAGTTCTTTTACAGTGTCTGGAATACTTAATATAACAGCTTTAAATTCACAGCCTTGGCTTTTATGCACTGTTATCACCCACGCGTGCTCTAATTGCTGTATATCTTCGCCCTGATAATCATAAACCTTATCTTCAATCCTAACTTTTAATTCCCTATTAAACTTATCTATTGATATTATATACCCAATATCACCATTAAAAACCCCTGTTTCATTTTCGCCATCGTCTTTAGTGTATTGAATATCATAATTATTCTTAGTTTGCATAACTTTATCGCCCACGCGATAGGTTATCCCGTTTATTTTTATTTGATGTTTAGAATTATTTTCCGGATTAATAACCTCTTGTAAAATAGCATTTAGATTTTGAGTTCCACCTCGTTTTTTTCTTGATGGAGAAAGAATTTGTATATCTTCATTTGTATCAAATCCATATGCCTTTGGAAGTCTTTGAGTTATTAAATCCGAAATAAGATTTCCAGCATTCATTTCATTACTGCTAATAAAATAATAATCGGATTGCTTTTTAGTTGTTTTTGGGATTTCTCCATTATTAATTGAGTGAGCATTAACTATTATATCGCTCTCTCTAGCTTGGCGAAATATCTCAGTGAGCTCCACTTTTGGAACTATATTACTTTGAATTAAATCTTTTAAAATATTCCCTGCCCCAACGGCTGGAAGCTGATTATAATCTCCAACTAAAATTACCCTTGTGTTTTCTTTAACAGCCGTTATTAAATGGCTGAATAAAAGAGTGTCCACCATTGAAAATTCATCAACAATTAGCACTTCACAATCAAGCGGACTTTCCATATTCTTTGAAAATTTAACGCCATCTCGCCCACTTTTTTCGCACCCTAATAAACGATGAATTGTTTTTGCCTCTTTTTTTGATAATTCGCTAAGTCTTTTTGCAGCCCTCCCAGTTGGCGCACATAAAAAAACTCTATCTGCCCTTGATTCAAAAAGGCTGATTATCCCTTTAACCAAGGTTGTTTTACCAGTACCAGGACCGCCTGTTATAACGCAAACATTATTTTCCAAAACTGTTTTTATAGCTTTAATTTGAAGTGGTGCATACTGAATATTATGAAGAAACTGAATATCTTTTATCTTTTCTTCAAAATTTTCATACGCTCTCACCTTTCTATAAAGCAAATCGCAAATCTTTTGTGCACCTATCATTTCAGCTGAATATAATTCTGGAATAAAAATAAATTCTTCGCTATTAATTTCTTCTAAGATAATTTTATTTTCATCTAGCATCTCATTTATATAGCTATCAATTTTATCCTCTTCAACAGATATAAAAGCCGAAACAGTTTTTATAAGTTTTTTTCTTGGCACACAGGTGTGTCCTTTTTGGGTGTTGTGATTTAAAACATATAAAACTGCACCGTCTATTCTTTCTTTTGCATCATACTCAAAAGTTAGGGTGTTTGCAATTTCTTCTGCCTTTTCAAAAGGAAGAAAGCAAGGCGCAAAGCAGATTAAATACGGATTTTCTTTAATTTTCACAACAACATCTGCGCCATACTGAGTGTATAAATTTATAGCCTCAGAAGCACTGATATCAAACGCTGAAAATTCCCTTATTGCATCTTGTACTCCATATATTCTTTTAAATTCGCTTTGTATTTCAAGCGCCTTTTTATAGGATAACCCTTTAATCTCGCCTAGTTTTTCAGGGTGAGCGTCTAGTATTAAAAAAGTGTCTTCTAAAAAGGTGTCAACTATTCTTTTAGCTGTCACAGGGCCTATCCCTTTAATAATCCCACTTGAAAGATATGTAAGTATCGCATTAACGCTAGATGGAAAAACAACTTCATAGCTTTGGATTTTAAATTGCATACCAAAAGAAGGATGGCTTACATAGGAGCCAAAAACCACAAGTTTTTGTCCTGCTGCTACTTCTGCCATCTCGCCTACTGCTGTTATATATTCATCACCTGATAGAAGTTCTAAAACAGTAAATCCAGTTTCGCTACTTCTAAAAGTTATATTAACTATATCGCCTTCTAGCTTTAAAAGTTCCTGCAAAATTATCTCTCTTTATAAAAAATGATTAATATAAGCTTAAATATGCCTATATCCTATATATTATAAGCTAATTCTAGGTATTTGTAAATAATTCATTTAAGATAAATTTGTGTAAATCTTCTTTTTTTATTCTTTTTATCTCTTTATCTTCATCATTTTCTTTATAAGAAATTAAAACTATATTATGATTTATTAAATTACTCTTTAAAAATCTTATATTTCTATTTGTTTCTTTTTCTGTTTCCTCTAAAATTATCGTTATAGATTTTGGAATATTTTGCTTTTGAAAAGATTTTAAAATCATCTCAAACACAAAATAAACCCCTAGCGTAAAAAAGGCTGCGTATATAATATTTAATAAATGATAAAACATATCTTTCGCCCTTTCTTTTATTTATTAAATTATTATATGAAAAAAGAGTGACTTTCGCCACTCTTTTTTAGCATTATTTATACATATCATAAACTTTTAAGATTTCGTTTCTTATTTCTTCATCATTAAATCGGATTATCTCTATTTTACTACCAGTTTCTGAATAGTATTTTTTTTTAGTTACTTTAAAATCATTGGTATATTGTGGTGCCATCATACTAGATAGAGCATAGTAGCTCACAACCATATCGTTCTCAACTATTATTTCAATCGTTAATTTTTGTTCTTCTAAATTTTGATTGTATTCTATAAACTGATTAGCACTTGCTTGTGCTGATTCTTTACCGTCTTCTGGAGCCTTGTCGGTTATTTCTTGTATATTTTTAATCGTTTCTTCTAAAGTGTACTCAAAATATTTATCACTTGCCACAACAGTATAAACATTGTCTTTCTTTTCTATACTTTGAATAAATTCAGGATTTTCTAATAAACTAATTTTGAAATAATCAGACTTAACCTCCCCATTGAGATAAAAATAATTTTCTTCTTGAGGCATTATAGTAAGTTCTTTATCATCATCCATCGAAACAATCCAAGCAATAAAATTATCTTCTTCTATGTAGATATCTCCATAATAATACTGCATCATACTTTCATCTTCATACACCGGATAACTATATCCCATATTCGGACCTTTTGAAATCAATGTTATATGCTTTTGACTTGACTGATTAAAGCTTGAATTTCTTTCTAACTCAATAGTTTCAAAATTTTCGCTATTCGTAAGTGCTGTGTTTATTTCTTCTAAATATTCAAGGTTTACACCTTGACCCACATTTGCAGTAGTTTCAACACTTATTTCATCTTGCGAACATCCGACTAAAACCAAAAATAATAAAACGTTAAAAACAACTAGTTTTTTCATATTAGTTTCCTCCAATCATTTCATTTATATTATATATTATAACATTTACACATTTGCATTTTAATGGTTTTATGTTAATAAATTATTAATATAAATAAAACTTCATCAACATTTAATACTTAAGGAATGTAATAAAAATTCCATGTGTCTGAACCCAGCTCAAACATTGCTACTCCAGCATATGCAGCGTATGCATTACTACTTGTTTCTACCTTCTTAAATCCAGTACGCTCATTAAATAAATTTTGACCTCCCACATTATTAACTGTTCCTGCAATACTACCTGACGCAAAAGAATGTGTGCTTGAAATGAAATCTTTATTACTCACTCCATAATAAATAGTAAAATTTATATTTATTAAAGTAACATATATAATTGTATCTCCTGTTCCACCTAAATAAGTTGCTATACCATTTGATAGCGTTTTTCTATCAGAATAATATGCCCATCCACCATTTAAATTATTACCAAAAACTCTTGCTATATTAACTTCACCATTATTGTTCACATTTATTTTATATTCGTATACTATACCATCTTCTACAACTATTTTATGATCAGAATACACTTCATTATAATTTAAACCCAAATGGTTTTCTAGCGTAGTAAACTCATTCCTAAGTACTTGTATATTATTTACTTTATAAATATTTGAAATCACCTCAGCTTGCGGAAAAATTTCAAATGCCTTATCAAACGTCAACTCTTTTACATTCATTTCATCAACACTCATATCCGATGTTGCAAAAGTTGTTGCAGACATCATAAAAAATATCGAAATCATTATCATTACACTTATAACCTTTTTCATTGAAATTACCCCCTTATCCCACTATACATCCAAATGTCATAGAACCATTACAAATTAAGTTCTATATAAAAGTAATCGATTACATTTATATTATAGGTTAAAAACTTAACTACAATAATAATTTTTTTTAAATTTTATATTAATAAAATGTCGTTTTTTATCAAAAAAAGTCGAAAACTTTATATTTTCGACTTTTTAAATATCAATTAATTTTATTACATACCAGCTACTGCTGTTTTTAGTTCTTCTGCTTTATCTGTTAGTTCCCATTTAACGCCTAGGTCTTCTCTTCCGATATGTCCGTAAGCTGCCAACTTACGATAGATTGGTTTTCTAAGTTCTAGCGTGTCGATAATTCCTTTTGGTGTTAAATCAAAAGTTTGTGCAACTGCTTTTTCGATTTTTTCAACTTCAACTGTGTTAGTGCCAAAAGTTTCAACTAAAATTGAAACTGGCTCTTTCACGCCGATTGCATAAGCTAATTGAACTTCGCATTTTTTAGCAAATCCAGCTGCAACTATATTTTTCGCCCTTTCTTTTATTTATTAAATTATTATATGAAAAAAGAGTGACTTTCGCCACTCTTTTTAGCATTATTTATACATATCATAAACTTTTAAGATTTCATTTCTTATTTCTTCATCATTAAATCTTATTACAAGCATTTTGGTATTACTTTCCGTTAAGAATTTTTCCTGAGTGACTGTATAATTTTCTGCAAATTGTGAAGCCATCATACTGCTTATCTGCTCTATTTTTATAGCTTTTTCATCTTCAATATTTATTATAACTGTTAATTTTGGGCTTTCTTGGCTCTCGATATATGCAATATTTTGGCTAACAATCCCTTGCATTTCTTCTGGCAATTCTTTTCCTTGCTCTTTAATATTTTCTATTGTATTCTCACGCACATTTTCAAAATAAGCATCACTAGCTATTAAAGTGTAAACATTATCTTCCTTTTCTATACTTTTTATAAAATCTATACTTTGAGTTAATCCCATATCAAAGATATTAGAAGTAAATTCCCCTTCTATAAAAATAGTATCAATCTCAGTTTCAATAAATGCTAACTCACCTTCCTTACCACCATTAAATGATGCATCCCTTATACTTCCGATAACGTTTTCATCTTCTATATAGATATTTTCATAATATGCCCCAGATGGTACATCTTCTTTATTAGTTGGATAAAGATAATACATATTAGGATTTCTTGAAAATAATCTGGTGCTCATTTGTGTATACCCGTTTAAAGTGTAAACACCCTGAACTTCAATAGTTTCAAATTCGTTCGATTTTTCTAATGCTGAATTTATCTCTTGCAAATAAACTAATTTTTCACTACTTTCATCAGCTGTTAAATTCTCTTTTGATGTTTCACTCGAAGTACATCCAGTTAAAATCACTAATAATATTATACTTACTGTGATAAGGTTTTTCATAATATCCTCCTTGACTTATTAGCTATATCTAAAGTATATTTGGCTATCTAACTACAGTAAAGAACATTTTTATTTTCTAAAATTATTATAGAAACACATCGAATTTCCATGTATCATCTCCTACTCGAAATCTTGCTACATCCCCAAATTTAGCGTATGCATCTACATCCGTCTCACGTATAACAAACTCTGACCTTAATTCGTTTATATTATATCCACTTTCAAAGCCAGCTCCTATAAATGAACTACCTACAGAACCTCCAATAAAGTGACCTGTAGCAGGTAAAGTATCTGGAACGTTCACACCATTGTATATTGATATGTATACATTTGACAATATCACATGTACTGGTTGACCATTTCCATTATGTCCTGTAAATTGAGCTATACCATTTCTTAGACTCTTCCCAAATGAGTAGTATTCCCACCCTCCAGACAATGTTGTTTTTGGCCCAAATACTCTCGCAATATTTATATCTCCATTTGACTCAACACTAACTTTATACTCATAAATTATTTCATCTTCTAATATAATTTTTTCTTGTGAATAAACTTCAATAGTATCTAATACAATATTGTAGTTTGAATCAAATACTTGAGCTTGAAGAATATTCCCGATATTCGATTTATACATATTAGATATTTTTTCAACCTCTGGAAAAACTTCAAATGTTTTATCGAGTGTAATGCCATCACTTTTCAGTACAATAGTGCTTCCACTTGAATTAGCAAAAACAGACGGTGATAATCCAACCACCATAGATAGAGCAATTAAAATACTGACTAATTTTTTCATAACTATTACCTCCATCAAATAAATTTCTAATAATTGTTTTAAATAATTAATTGTTATCGCATTATAACTAGTTACAATATTATTATACCCAATATATGTTAATATATATAATATTCTATATTAACATATCATTAATAAAATGTCGTTTTTTATCAAAAAAAGTCGAAAACTTTATATTTTCGACTTTTTAAATATCAATTAATTTTATTACATACCAGCTACTGCTGTTTTTAGTTCTTCTGCTTTATCTGTTAGTTCCCATTTAACGCCTAGGTCTTCTCTTCCGATATGTCCGTAAGCTGCCAACTTACGATAGATTGGTTTTCTAAGTTCTAGCGTGTCGATAATTCCTTTTGGTGTTAAATCAAAAGTTTGTGCAACTGCTTTTTCGATTTTTTCAACTTCAACTGTGTTAGTGCCAAAAGTTTCAACTAAAATTGAAACTGGCTCTTTCACGCCGATTGCATAAGCTAATTGAACTTCGCATTTTTTAGCAAATCCAGCTGCAACTATATTTTTCGCAACATATCTTGCTGCATAAGCTGCACTTCTATCAACCTTAGTTGGGTCTTTGCCTGAAAAGGCACCGCCACCGTGACGAGCATATCCGCCGTAAGTGTCTACTATGATTTTTCTTCCTGTTAATCCGCTATCCCCTTGTGGTCCACCAACCACAAAACGCCCAGTTGGGTTTATGTGATATTTTGTGTTTTCATCAAGTAGATTAGCTGGAATGATTGGTTTTACAACAGTGTTTATAATATCTTCTCTTAATTTTTCTAAAGATACTTCTGGCCCGTGCTGTGAAGATACAACAACTGTATCAATTCTAGTTGGCACGCCATCATCATACTCAACTGTAACTTGTGTTTTACCATCTGGTCTTAGATATTCTAAAGTTCCATCTTTTCTAACGTCAGTTAGCCTTTTTGATAATTTATGAGCTAGTGAAATTGGAAGTGGCATTAATTCTTTAGTTTCATCGCAAGCAAAACCAAACATCATACCCTGATCGCCTGCTCCACCAACTTCATCATTTGTTCCAAGTGCAATATCAACTGATTGCTCATCAATCGTTGTCATAACAGCGCAAGTTTCGCTATCAAAGCCAAATTTTGCTCTTGTGTATCCAATATCTCTTATAACATTTCTTGCAAGCTTTGGAATATCAACATAGCAATTTGTTGTAATTTCGCCCATACACATTACAAGCCCCGTTGTAACGCAGGTTTCGCAAGCAACACGCCCGTCTGGGTCGTTTTCTAATATAGCATCTAGCACAGCGTCTGAAATTTGGTCTGCGATTTTATCTGGATGCCCTTCTGTAACTGATTCAGATGTAAAAAATTCTTTTCTCATTTTAAAATTCCTTTCTTTTGCATAAAAAATGCCCAAGGCAAAACCTTGGGCTTTATAAGCTACTTATCTCTCGGTTTCACCGCTGGATTTAGCACCTTTTCTATTAATTTAGATAGGTTGCTAGGCTTCATAGGGCCAGTCCCTCTGCCATTCTTTATAAGTGTAGTATTTACTTTTCGTGTAATATTATATCATTAATTATAATATTTTGTCAAGCCTATCTTTTGTGAAGTATAGGTGATAGTGGCTTATATATAAGGCTAACTATTAATAAATTAAGCATAGCTTTAATAAATGTGTATGGCATATTAAAAATTAGTAAAGCTTCTAATAAATTATCAACGCTTGGAAGTATTGCTTGATACATTCCAATAATAGCTTCCATCGGCAAAAACGCTGTGTATATCGGATAAACAACATATAAATTAGACGGAACGCTCATAAGAGCCATTAAAATCCCACCAACTAAAGCTGCAATTATAGCACCTTTTTTGCTTTTATTTCTTTGATAGATAAGCCCTGCTGGGATAATAAATGTGATACTTAAAATAAAGTTTGATAATTCGCCAACACCACCAGTTGAAGTTGATAGTAAGTTCACTAGATTTTTAATTAATGAAACGGCAACGCCATACATAGGCCCATAAGCAAAAGTTGCAAGCAGGGCTGGCATTTCTGAAAAATCCATTTTGATAAAACTTGGCATTAACGGGGGCACAAAGTTAATAAACATTAAAACAGACGCTAATGCCGCAAGCATAGCTGTTCCTGTTAGTCTTCTTGTGTCCATTGGTTTTCTTTTTGATTGTGTACTCATAATTTCCTCCATAAATACAATAATAATTATTATGTCTTGTTTCTTTGCAAGTATTTATTTTGAAAACAAAAAACACCCTATTTAAAATCAAAAAATCTTAAATAGGGCGAAAATTATTGCACAAAAAAATGCTTGTTTCTTTCATCCGGACTATACCGTCGGTTTTGGAGTTTCACCAAATCAACCAGAAATATTTTCCAGCTCGTGGACTATAACCACCGGTGAGGAATTACACCTCGCCCTGAAACAGACTTTGTTTACAAATTTAGTATAATTCATTTTAAACAAAAAATCAAGTGTTTTTATTAAAATTTGACTTTTTTTTAATTAGGTGTTACTATATTCCATACTTTATTATATATCAAAAGGAGATATTTTATGTTTTATGTCACCAACGCATTGATGGATTTAATCACTAGTTTTTCATTGGTAAGTGTAGCTACTGCTTTACTTTTATTTGTTATATTTTTTTATGGTGCAAAATCTATCACAAACTTAATTTTAAAAATTGTTCCAAAGTTTTTTCGCAAAAAATCTACTGAATTCCAAAACGCTTTTGTTGAAAGCTTTAGAAAGCCAATATTATACAGTTTAAAAGCTTTTGGTATTTATTTATTATTAGCAATCTTCCCTCTACCATCTGCTATTTCACAAATTATTAGCATATTAGCAGGTGATTTTATTGATATAGTGAGCGTTTTGCTTATCTGTGTTTCATTATTAAATCTTATTAACTACTATAATATTTTTTTTCCTAATCTTGCAAAAGCCTTAGAGGATAAAAGCAAAACACTTTCAAGATTTTTTATTAATATAGTTAAAGCATTAGTTATCGCACTAACTGTTGTTATGATATTAGACCAGCTTAATTTTGATGTGGCAGGAC
Source organism: uncultured Oscillospiraceae bacterium (assembly GCA_964525015.1). GTDB lineage: Bacteria > Bacillota > Clostridia > Oscillospirales > Ruminococcaceae > RGIG3102. The sequence continues at coordinate 44,420 of CAZGFY010000007.1, read as the reverse complement.
TTATTACAGGCCTTGGGCTAACCGGTTTAACATTTGCATTAGCAGCACAAGACACAGCCTCAAACTTCTTTTCTGGTGTTATGATTTTAATGGATAAACCTTTTAAAATCGGCGATTGGATTTCAACTGGTAGTATTGAAGGGGTTGTGGAAGAGATTAATTTCCGTTCTTCAAGAGTTAGAACTTTTGATAACGCTTTAATCACTGTTCCAAATAATAAACTAAGCAATGATAGCATAACAAACTGGACTTTAATGAATTTAAGAAGAACAAAAATAAGCATTGGTTTAATTTATTCAACTAGTAAGGAAACAATGCAAACTGTTATTGATAAAATAAATGAAGAATTAAAATTAATTCCTGAAATAAAATCAGACACAATTATAGTTCGTTTTGATAATTATTCAGCGTCAAGCCTTGATATATTAGTTCAGTATCATTCATTCCCTATCGCACTTCCGGAACACCTACTTTTAAAAGAAAAAGTTCAGTATATAATTATGGATATAGTTGAAAAAGAAAACACCGACTTTGCATTCCAAACATTCACAGTTTATAACGAAAAATAAATAACTATATTTTAATTATATAAAAAACACAAATGCCGATTTTTTTAAAATTAGCATTTGTGTTTTTTTAATTTAATAATATATTTCATCAATTTTATTTGCAATAATTTTTTGTTGCCTTATAGAAAAAATCCATCAAGCCTTTTTCTATATTTTCATAATAACTTGTAAATCTTTCATCTTCTGTAAAGCTTTCAACTAACGCTAGCTGACTTTCCTTTGAATAAGTTCCATCCGGCCAAGTGAGCAGTAGTAAATTTTTATGATTATCGCAAGCGATTACTGCTTCATTAGATGATGCATCATTTGTTTTAAAAGCAGTTACTAGGCTATCATTCAATATTTCTGTTGCTTTTTTAATATCATCAAAATTGCCTTTTTTAATTTTTTCAAAAGATTTATTTATAACTTCATCGCCATATTTTTCTCTTAGCTCTTTTCCATACTTTGATTCATTTTCAGCTATTAATTCTAATCCTTTAAATTTTTCACTGTTTGACATTTGTATACCTTCTTTCTGTGATTTTATTGTTTGGGTAACGTTTAGAATCATTTCTTCAAGCAAACTTTTCTTCTCATATAAAATTTTTAAATGAGATTCTAATGCCTTTTCTTTATCAAAATTATCTGAAGATATAAGCATTTTTATTTCTTCAAGTGGCATACCCATTTCACGATAAAAAAGTATCATCTGCAGTTTATCTACTTCATTATCTGTGTAAACTCGATATCCATTAGCATCAACTTTGTTTGGTCTTAGTAGGTTTATCTCATCATAGTATCTTAAAGTTCTCGATGAAACTCCTGATATTTTCGCTATTTCACTTGTTTTATAATTCATTTTCTTCACCCCCTATTTATAAAGATACACTATTACGAAGCGTTAATGTCAACACCTTTTTTAATATTTTACCATAAATTTATACATCTTGAAAATATCTTTTAGTTTTTGTATAATTAGTATAAAGTAAATTATAGATATTAAGGATAAAAATTATAAGTAAACTTAATGCTAAAATTATAAAAGAAATAATTTTAGATAATAATATTTCGCTTAATGACTTAAAATCAGGTCCTACTTGTATTTTTATTAAAACAGAGCAATTTAAATTGCTTTTAAAAAAGATAAATTAATTGTTAAAGGTTTAAAAAAGCTTTTTCCTAAGAAATATAAGTTTAATTTATCTGAATTTGATATATGAAAGAGAGATACTATATGTGCGTGAATGATAATCAATGTAAAATTGAAATTATAAAAATAGATGATAATTTAAGATTAAGAAAATACGATGGAAATCATTGTTTCGCACTTAAATGGTATCAAAATTTAGATACGGTTTTTATGGTTGATGGTGTAAAAAAGCCATATAGTAAAGATAAATTAAATCAAATGTATAATTATCTTAACGAAAATATGGAATTATTTTTTATTGAAATATTAGATAATGGTGAGTTTTTGCCAATTGGTGATGTATCTTTTTCAGAGTTAGATATGCCAATTGTGATAGGTGATATATCTTATCAAAGGAAAGGCATAGGTAAAAAAGTTATCCTTTCTTTAATTGATTACGGAAAATCACTTGGACTCTCTTCTCTTCATATCAAAGAGATTTACGAGCACAACATCGCTTCTCAAAAAATGTTTGAGAGCGTTGGCTTTATTAAACAAGAAAAAACAAAGCTTGGATTTAGCTATAAGCTATATTTATAATTATAAAAACAAAAAGCTCAAAGAAAGGACTGGTTATTAAAATGGGAAAAATAGTTGCTATTGGTGGTGGCGAAATTGCAAAAGGCGAAACGCTTTTAATAGATAAATTTATAGTCAGTTTAGCAAAAAAAGAAACACCAAAACTCTTATTCATTCCAACTGCCTCAAGTGATGCACAAGGGTACATCGAGAGTGTTTCTAAACACTTTACAGCTTTAAACTGTGTTGTTGATAGTTTGTGTTTAGTTAGTAAAAATTTATCTTATGATGAAATTAAAGATAAAATTCTAAACACTGATATTATCTATGTTGGTGGCGGGAATGTTAATACAATGATGGAAGTGTGGCAAAATACTGGCACTAATAATCTTTTAAAATTAGCTTATGAAAAAGGAATTGTTTTATCCGGGCTTAGTGCTGGAGCACTTTGCTGGTTTAACAGGGGTTATAGCGCTTTTCTTTATCCTAATCAATTTTTGGGATTAAGCCTTTTAAACTTTGCCCATTGCCCTCATTACAACGAAATTGAAAATCATACGTTTGATAAAATGTTAACTAATCAAGAAATCGGCATTGCTTTAGAAGATAATACAGCCTTAGCTAAAATCGATGGTGAATTCAGTATTATTAAATCAGATAATAAATCCCGTGCCTATATTATTAAAAACGATAATGGTAATATATTAAAACACGAACTATTGAATGATAATTTAAATAAATACTTATAAAAACAACAAAAAGGCTACACCTTGCATATATTAACGCTTGGTACAGCCTTTTTATTTGTTATTTTTTCTTTCAATATTACTGTTAGTAAAACTAGGATATTAAAAATCAAAAGATTTTTAATATCCGCCCATTCCACCCATTCCTGCCATACTTGCAGCAGCGGCTTTTTCTTCTGGGGTTTCATCATCCGCAACTAATGCCTCAGTTGTTAGCACCATTGCAGCAACGCTTGAAGCATTTTGAAGTGCCGAACGAGTAACCTTAGTTGGGTCTACTATTCCTTGAACTAGCATATCAGTATAAATTTCATTTTGAGCATCAAAACCATAATTCACTTCGTTTTTCTTTAAGATTTCGTTTATAATAACGCTTCCTTCAAGTCCTGCATTTTTTGCAATTTGGCGAACTGGCTCTTCTAGAGCACGAAGTAGGATTTTAGCCCCTGTTTTTTCATCTCCTGAAAGAGTGTCAACTAATTCTCTAACTTTTGGAATAGTGTTGATTAAAGCAGTGCCACCACCTGCAACAATTCCTTCTTCAACTGCTGCTTTTGTTGCTGAAAGGGCATCTTCAATTCTTAGTTTTTTATCTTTCATTTCAACTTCTGTTGGAGCACCAACTTTTAATACTGCAACGCCACCAGCGAGTTTTGCTAGGCGTTCTTGAAGTTTTTCTTTATCAAAATCAGAAGTTGCAGTTGCAATTTGTGATTTAATTTGCATAACTCTATCTTCAATTTCTTTTTTATCGCCAGCGCCATCAACGATAGTTGTTGTTTCTTTATTAATTCTAACCTGTCTTGCTCTTCCTAGCATAGCAGTTGTTGTTTCTTTTAAATCATATCCTAATTCTTCGCTAACAACAGTACCATCTGTTAAAATAGCTATATCTAGCAGCATTTCTTTTCTTCTATCTCCAAATCCAGGCGCTTTAACAGCCACGCAAGTGAAAGTGCCTCTAATTTTATTTAGAATAATTGTTGAAAGTGCTTCCCCTTCAATTTCTTCTGCTATAATAACTAATTTTTTACCAGTTTGAACGATTTCTTCAAGTATTGGTAAAATTTCTTGGATTGATGAGATTTTTTTATCAGTGATTAAAATTAAAGCATCATCAATAACAGCTTCCATTTTTTCAGAATCTGTAACCATATATGGCGTGATATATCCTCTATCAAATTGCATTCCTTCAACTACTTCTGAATAAGTTTCAGCTGTTTTTGATTCTTCAATTGTGATAACACCTTCACGGCTAACTTTTTCCATAGTATCAGCGATTAATTCGCCAACATATTCATCTTGAGCTGAAACAGTTGCAACTCTTTTAATATCTTCACTGCTTAATACTTCCTGTGAATTTTCAACAACAGCCCCAACTGCAACTTCACAAGCTTTTGCTATACCTCTTTTTAAATCCATAGGATTTGCTCCAGCTGCAACGTTTTTCATTCCTTCTGTAACAAGGCTTTGAGCTAAAACAGTTGCAGTTGTTGTGCCATCACCTGCTGCATCGTTTGTTCTTGTTGCAACTTCGCGTAGCATTTGTGCACCCATATTTTCAAAAGCATCACGCACTTCGATTTCTTTTGCAATTGTAACGCCATCGTTTGTAACAAGTGGTGAACCGAATTTTCTATCTAAAACAACATTTCTCCCTTTTGGACCCAGTGTTATTTTAACTGTGTCTGCAAGAGTGTTAATTCCTTTTTGCAAACTCTCTCTAGCATCTTGACCGTATAACATTTTTTTTGCCATTTTAATATTCTCCTTTTATACTATATATTAATCCTCTATAACTGCTAAAATATCATCTTGAGAAACGATTGTGTATTCATCATTTTCAAGCTTAACTTGTGTACCTGTATATTTTGCCATTAGCACCTTATCTCCAACTTTAACGCTAACTGGAACTAATGCTCCATCAATTATTTTACCCTCTCCAACAGCAACAACTTCTAAAAAGTCTGGTGTTTCTTGAGCTTGTGAAGATAATATTATCCCACTTTTGCTTGTTTCTTGTTTTTTAGCTGGTTTTAAAACCACCTTATCAAATAATGGCTTGATATTCATAATTTAATACTCCTTTATATTATATTTAATTTAAAACTTTTTTAATGCTGGTATTACAACAGTTAATATTGCACCCGTGACAATTCCAGTTACCACTGCTGAAACAGCCAAAACTGGAAGATAATAAATCGTAAAAGGGCTGCTTAATATAATAGATGCACCTATAAGCTGTCCTATATTAAAAAATAAAGCTCCAAACACTGATAAAGTATAGTAGTTGATTTTATCTTTTAATAATTTACTTAATAAGACCATTATCAATAGCGAGAACACGCCGCCTAAAAGGCTTAAAAAGCCTGATGTTGGAGTTCTTGTTATAAGCACAAATATTGCCTTTAATAAATTTAATTGTAATGCACTTGAAAATCCTATATAAACCATACAATACATAACAACTATATTTGCAAGCCCGAGTTTTATCCCTGGAGGCAAAGCAAATAATGGCACAATCATCCCCTCAAAAAGCGATAGCACCATAGCTAATGCAAAAAGCATTGCAATTGTTGTGATTTTTTTTGTTTTTCTCATCTTACACTCAATTCTTTATTAAATTCTTCTTTAAGCTATTTTATTAAGCTAAAATAATAACTATATAATATTTTAATTTTTTTAGGGCATTATGTCAAGCTTTACGGCATTTGTTTGTGCTATATATTATAGTTTGTGGTAATAAAGTTACGCTTTTATTACAAAACACTGTTAAAAAATTGACTTTTTTTGTTAAAAAATATATAATATTAGCAGTGTATTTTTTACACTAAATTTACAAATAAAAATATTCTAACAAAGGAATTACTATATTATGAAAAAAATTATTACTTTAGTTTCATCTTTTGCACTATCTGTTTCTTTTTTAACTGGCTGTGCTGGTGCTGATATTTCAAATGTTGAGCTTTCAGAAATCGAATTAGTAGATGGCACTTACCGTGTTGAATTCAGCGATTACGACTCTCTTGGCTGGAAAGATTATATCGAAGTTACAGTTACAGATAGTGAATTATCACAAGTTGTTTTTGATTCTCTTAATGAAGATGGAGAATTAAAAAGCGAAGATGAATCTTATAAAGCTCAAATGGAAGCTGCCCATATAGGTACATATCCTGCAAAATACAATCAGGATTTAATTAATCAATTTATAGCTGGAGAATCAGTTGATAGTATAGACGTTGTGGCTGGTGCTACTGATGCAACTGATAGCTTTAAAGCTTTAGCTACTCAAGCTATGCTAAATGCATACTCAGGCGAAAGTGAAACAAGCTTAATTGAAAATAATGCAAACTAATTAAATATTATTTTTTTACAAATTTCTTATTTTGTGCATATTATAATTAAATATGCCAAATATATTAATAACAAAAATTCAAGGAGCCTTTAAATATATGAAAAAATTTATTGCACTTAGCCTTGTGGCTACTATGCTTTTAACGTTAACTGCTTGCTCTTCCTCTGAAGAAGAAACAACTAGCGAAGATACAACGCAAACAACAACTGAAAGCACTCAAACAGAAGATGCAACAGAAACCACTCAAGATTCACCATACGATGTGAATGATGCACTCGCTGCAATTAACACTGCAAATGTTATGAATGATTACACTGCTGCTATGGTTGAAGATAATCTAGTGGTTATGGGATTAGATTCATCTTTATATAAATCATTTGCTGGAACAATACTAAAACTAGAGCCTGGTGCTGGTATAAACTTAGTTGTGGAAGCAAATGAAGGAAAAGCTGGCGAAGTTGAAACTATTTTAAATGATTATAAAGATTATCTAATATCTTCACAAGAATTATACGCTGCTGATTTCCCTAGTCTATTTGAAAAAATTGAAAATGCAAGGATTGTTTCTAAGGGTAATTATGTTATATTTGTTGTAGCTGTTGATTTAGCTGATAATACAGAAGTAAATATTGATGAAGTTTATGAAAATATCGATATAGCTATTGATGAATTCTTTAAATAATAGTATAATAAAGGACGGAGTTTTTTCTCCGTCTTTTTAAATATTAAAATTAAGTGAGGTACCGTTTTGGTTTTTAGTAATATATTTTTTATTTTTAGGTTTTTGCCTATTGTTCTTTTGCTCTACTACATTCTTCCATATAAATATAAGAATGTTACAATAACAATATTCAGTTTAATATTCTACTCTTGGGGAGAGGTTAAGTACTTTCCTATTATGCTAGCTAGCACAATAGTTGATTTTACTTGTGGACAGGTTATTGAAAAAAATTCTGATAAACAAAATATTAGAAAATTTGCACTGCTTTTTTCTATGGTTTTTAATTTAGGAATGCTTTTATTTTTCAAATACACCGATTTCTTCCTTACTAATTTAAATACCTTTGCTGGAACAGATTTTGACTTACTTAAAATCACTCTGCCACTTGGCATTTCTTTTTACACCTTCCAAACAATGTCATATACTATTGATGTATACTGTGGTAAGGTAAAAGCTGAAAAAAATATTATCAATTTTTCTGCCTTTGTAACAATGTTTCCGCAGTTAATAGCAGGGCCTATCGTTAAATACACTGATATAAACGAAAAATTAAATAATAATAAAAATAGAATAACCCTTGATGGGATAAACGAAGGGATAAAGCTATTTATATTCGGCCTTGGAAAAAAAGTTTTAATTGCTAATAATGTTGGCGCTTTATGGACGGATATCGAGCTTTTAGGATTTGATAATATCTCAACTCCACTTGCTTGGCTTGGAATTATAGCTTATGCACTTCAAATTTATTTTGATTTCTCTGGCTACTCATTAATGGCAATCGGGCTGGGCAAGATGCTTGGCTTTGATTTCCCTCAAAACTTTAATCTGCCTTATATTTCAAAAAGTATCACTGAATTTTGGAGAAGATGGCATATGACTTTAGGTGGATGGTTTAGAGAGTATGTTTATATCCCACTAGGTGGTAATAGAAAAGGCCTTAAAAGACAGGTTTTTAATATGCTTGTTGTGTGGTTTTTAACAGGTTTTTGGCATGGTGCCGATTGGAACTTTATACTTTGGGGGCTATATTATTTTATCCTTTTAGCTATTGAAAAAGCTTTCCTACTATCTTTTTTAGAAAAGCATAAAATATTTGCACGAGTTTACACTATTCTTGCATTCTTAGTTGGCTGGGCACTATTTTATATAACTGATTTATCAATGCTACAAACCTTTATTGCTAGATTATTTATCCCTACTAATGGTATTAGTGCTACTTATTATTTCTCTAGCTATATTATTAGTATTGTGATTGGTGTATTATTATCTACAACACTTCCAATGAAATTTTATGAGAAATACAAAGATAATAATATAGTTATGGGAATTGTTTTAACCTTTATATTCTTTATATCAATCGCATATCTTGTAGATTCTAGCTATAACCCATTTATTTATTTTAGATTTTAATTAAAGGAGGAAATTTATATGATACAAACTTTAAAAAAATATCCTTTGATTATCTTTTTTGCAGCTTTACTTTATGCAATTAGTGTTATGGATTTATTTTCTCCTACTTATGAGCGTTCTGAGCTTGAAAATAGAGAGCTTTCTGATTTCCCTAAATTCTCTTTAAATGATTTAATCGAGAACGAATACACCCCAAAAATCGAAGAATTCACAACTGACCATTTCATTTTAAGAAATAGCTGGATTTCACTTAAAAGCGTTTCGGAATCACTTCTTTTAAAAGGTGAAAACAATAATATTGTTTATGGAACTGATGGATATATGTTCACAAAAATGAGCAGTCTTGATTTAGAGCTAACTAATAAAAATGCTAATGCTATCAATGAATTTATTAAAAGACACTCCGATAGAAATATAATTGTTGCACTTGCACCAACAGCACCTGGTGTTATGATTGAAAACGTTAAATCTCATTCACCAGTTATTGATAATCAGCTAGTTCTTGATACTGTTTACAATATTATCCCAAAAGAAAATTCAATCGATTTACTAGCCTTACTTCAAAGTAAGAATGATGAATACATCTACTATCGCACCGATCATCACTGGACAACTCTTGGTGCATATTATGCATATAGTGATTATATGCTTAGTATTAATAGAGAGCCCCGTGATTTATCGACAACGGAACTAATAAATGTTGAAAACTTTTTAGGTACGCACTATTCTAAAGCAAAATCATTTAATGTTATCCCTGATACTTTAAGCTATATAGAGAATAATGCTATGATAACTATCGGCGAAAACACTGATAGTATTTATGAAATCGAAAAACTTGAAACTCGTGATAAATATTCAATGTTTTTAAGAGGTAATGCTGGATATTCTGAAATCCAAGGCAATGGCGAGGGTAGTATATTAGTTATTAAAGATAGCTATGCAAATTCTTTTGTTCCTTTTTTAACTGAAGATTTTGCTAAAATACACGTTATTGATTTACGATATTTAAACGAAGGGCTTGATGCTATAATAAAAAAAGAAGATTTTACAAATATATTATTTTTATACAATACCGAAACCTTTGTTAATGATAGAGATATTCCTAAAATCAATTTATTTAATGATTAATCTATAACTAAAAAATCCGATTTTTAAAAATCGGATTTTTTAATTTAAAATCTAATTAAATTTAATTAAAATAGCTAGTGCAACAATTATAACCCCAAATAATCTAACCATTCTTTGTGAATTCTTGTATTTTAGCATTATATCTGGCACAACAGGATTAGTTACAAACATCATACCATAAAATACACAAGCTAAATTTAAAACTATACTATTCTGTGTTACAATTGCCATAATAAAACCAATCACACCAATTATAAGCGCTACCCTTATTTGCAAATCAAATGTTATACCTTTCATACTAACTCCCAGCCTTTCTATAATATTAAATGAGTAAACTAAATACCTTTAATTAAAATATAAATAAATTTTTAATCTTAAAAGATACTTTTAATTAAAAGAGTTTAGTGAGTTTATATCTTAATTATATATTATCAAATTTATAAATAAATTGCTAATCTATGAATATTTTATTAATAATAAAAATGCAATGTGATATTATGATTACACATTGCATTTTTTTATTTAATATTAGCTTTTTAAAAGGCTTTCATTCCTTTTTCATATATAGTAAATGTATTCTTGCCTTTATTTTTTGATATATATAATGCTGTATCTGCATTTATAAAAAGTTCATCGTAAGTTTTTCCGTCTTTTGGAGAAACTGCAATTCCAATAGATGCTGAAACAATAATATCTTCTCCAGTAGGGCTAGTGTGAATTTTTTCAAGCACACGACAGAAAGCCGAACCAATTCTAGATATCTTTTCAACATCTACACATTCTTTTACAAACACTACGAATTCATCGCCGCCAAATCTGCCTATAAAATCTTCTCTTCTAACGATTGATTTAATACTTTCGTGTACCTCACTTAGCATTTTATCTCCGTATGCGTGCCCTAGAGTATCGTTTATAGATTTGAAATTATCTATATCAAAAACGAATAATGCGCCCATTTTTCCATCGTTTAAGCTTTGTGAAACCCTTGTTTTAATGGCTGCTTTATTATATGCACCTGTTAATTCATCTATCTCTGTTTTGCTTTCAAGTTCTGCTATTATTTTCCGATAATTTTCTGCTTTTATTAGCATTATCATAAATATCAAAACAACATAGAATATTCCAAGCAGTAAACAAGGAAGAATTATTTGCTGAAGAGTTAGCTCATTATTGTGTATATTAATACTAAATATTGTAACATTAAATATAAAGAACGCTTGTAGCACCAGCATAATAATTAAAATATAAGGCAAAAACACACGACTTTTCACAATAACTCTAACAGCCGAAACTGGAATAACCACTATAACTGTAAAAATTAGCATAATATGAAAAGCTATAACTAGGTATGTATTTAATAAGGATAAATCGTAAGAATTTACAATATTATACATTGAATTATCTATAAAAATAGAGTGTGTGCCTAAAATTATCGAACGGCTTGCCGAAAAATGTATTAAAATGCTAAAGGCTATCCCTACTAGCCCCCAGATATGATCTTCAAATAAAAATATAACTTCAGCTATAATTATTATTGATATAATCGTATAAGCTAAAGATTGATTTTCAAAAAGCAAATTTATAATAAATCCCGATAGGCAGGCATTAAAAATGCAAACTGCAATCCTTACAAAGACTGGAAATCTTTCTTTATCCGTGTAGTTTTTTGCTAAAAGTGTAAATAAATAGGAATGTATAAAAAATAAAATAAAACCAATTACATATGTTCTTGTAATCATAACTAATACCATCCCTTTCTACTTTTTTATTTTTAAATTTAGTAATAATTTAGGATATAATTATATCATTTTTTCTAATACTTTTCAAGTAAATATAGGAAAATCCAAATATTTCATAATTTATTTAACTCCAGTTGAGCCGTGCCCACCTCTATCTTCATTATCTAAACTCTCAACGAAATTTATATTAACAGGCTCTTGAATACTCATTATTCTAAACTGGCAAATTCTATCATTTTTTTCTATTTTTGTATCTCTTAAAGCAAACGCTGGAAAAAACCACTGATCATTATCTCCACAATATGAATTATCAACAATTCCCATTGAATTTGTTTGGATAATTCCAAAGTTCTTAAATGTTGAAGAGCGTGGCAGAATATGAGCTTCATATCCTTTTGGAAGCTCCATTGCTACACCTAGTGGAATTAAGCGAAATTCTCCCTGCTTTAATTCAACACTCTCACTTGCTCTTAAATCTATCCAATCCCCTTTTGAAATTGGCTTTACTTTTTCTATATCATCACTGAAATATTTAATTTTAATTTCCATTTTTGTTTCCCCTATTTTATCTGTGCCAAAGCACAACTTTATTTTCTTCTAAACTTTTTTTAACATCAATTAATCTTTGATTACTACTTCCCCTAAATAATAAGGTTAAATCTTTTTTTTCTTCTATAAACTGACCATCTTTTAAAACATCTATATATTTTAGTATTTCTTTTTGCTTTTCGTTTAACTCTTCGAATAAATAGCCTGTCCACATCCAAATACTTTTACCAGTTCTCTCTTTTATAGTTTTAACCGTTTTTAAAACCATATCATCATTTTGCCCCATTGGTTCGCCACCTAAAATAGAATACCCCTCAACATTTTTGTTTTCTCCCATTTTAATATAACTCTCCATTACCTCATCGGTGTATTTTTGACCATAAGTATAGGACCAATATTCTTCATTGAAACAATTTTCACATTTAAAATGACATCCACTAACAAATAAAGTTGAGCGAATTCCAACTCCATTTGCTACATCAAATTGTCTTATCTGTGCATAGTTCATACCTTTTATATTCCTTTATACAATATTTTAATACTACAAAAAGGGCGAAATCGCCCCTTTTGTAGTATTTATTTTTTTAAATATTATAAATGCATTACTCTTTCTTTTATCTCTTGAGTTCTGCCTTCGTTCCAGTAGTTTTCGCCAAGGTATCCGCAAGTTCTTCTAACAACGTTCATTCTATCTCTATCTCTATTTGAGCAGTTTGGACAATACCATTCTAATTTTTCATCGCAAAGAATTTCGCCTTCATATCCACACTCCATACAGAAATCAAGCTTTGTATTCATTTCAGCATACTGAACGTTATCATACATATATTTAATTAAATTTAGGATAACTTCAGGATTGTTTGCAAGGTTTGGAAGTTCAACATAGCTAATTGCACCTCCTGAAGATATTTGCTGGAATTTAGATTCAAATTTTAATTTTTCAAATGCATCTATTTCTTCTCCAACAAATACATGGTATGAGTTTGTTAGATAATCTCTATCAGTTATCCCTTCAATTACACCAAAACGAGCTCTTAGGCATTTTGCAAATCTTTCAGTTAAACTTTCACTTGGTGTTCCGTATAAAGCAAATCCAAGCCCTGTTTGGCGTTTCCAAAGAACAATTTTAGCTTTTAAGTGATTCATGATATCAACTGCAAGCGCTTCACCTTTTTGGGTTGTATGGCTTTCGCCGATTAATCCTAAAACACATTCGTATAATCCGATATAGCCTAGAGTAATAGTTGCATATCCATCTTGAAGAAGTGGTCCGATTGGCTCATGCTTTTTAAGTCGAGCAATTGCCCCGTGTTGCCAGTGGATTGGAGAAACATCGCTTGTGATATCTTTTAGCTTATCATATCTTAGCATTAAGCTTTCTTTAACTAAATCTAATCTATCCTCAAGAATATTCCAGAATTTTTTAATATCGCCTTGCGCTGAAAGCCCAACATCGGCAAGATTTAAAGATGTTACGCCCATATTAAATCTGCCATACCATCTGTATTCACCTTCAACGTTATTAATATCACCTGTATATGGTGAAAGCCATGCTCTACAACCCATACAGCCAAAAACATTTCCTTCATAGTTTTGCTTCATGTGTTTTGCACTAATAAAGTCTGGCATCATTCTTTTTGAAACGCAAACAGAAGCAATTTGAGTTAATTCATAATACTGACTATCTTCGTGTATATTATTTTCATCTGTAACATATAGAAGTTTTGGGAATGCTGGAGTAATCCAAGCACCCACTTCATTTTTAATGCCTTGAATTCTTTGCTCTAACACTTCTTTTATAAGCATCACTGTTTCTTTTTCGTATTCTGGATATTCTGAAATATACATAAACACGCTTAAAAATGGGCTTTGCCCGTTTGAAGTTTGAAGAGTGTTAACTTGGTATTGAATTGTTTGAATACCAGATTTTACTTCTTCTTTTAATCTTATTTCAACAGCATTTTTTAATTGCTCAGGCGTATAGCTAAATCCATTATCTCCCCATTCTTTTATTAATTGTTTTCTGATTTTTTCTTCAGAAATTCTAACAAAAGGTGATAGGTGAGCTAGTGAAATAGTTTGTCCGCCAAATTGACCTGATGCAACTTGTGCAATAATTTGAGTTGCAATAGTGCAAGCAGTTCTAAATGTTTTTGGTTTTTCAATTAATTTTCCGTTGATAACCGTTCCGTTTTCTAGCATATCTTTTAGATTAACTAAACAGCAGTTAAAAGATGGGTTTAAATAATGTCCTAAATCGTGAATATGAATTAGTCCATTATCATGAGCTTGTGCAATGTGTGGTGGTAGCATCATTCTTTTAGCAACGTCTTTTGAAACCTCTTCTGCAACTAAATCTCTTTGAGTTGAAATTAACTGTTCTTGCTTATTAGAGTTTTCCATTAAAGCTTCTTTATTCTCACCATTTATAAGTCCAATAACTTTATTATCAATTGTATTTTTTTGTCTTTGATATTCTCTAACTGCTCTATAAGCTTCATAGCATTTTGCTGTTAGAGTATCATCTGCCTCAACTAATGATTTGTAAACATAGTCTTCGATTTCTTTAATAGTTATTATTGTTTTATCAGTTGAAAAGTTTTCTCCGATTTCTTTTGCTAATCTTTCGTGTACAATACCACTGCCATACTTCATCGCTTTTAGTATTGCTTGCTCGATTTTCACTGAATCAAAATCAACCTGTCTTCCATTTCTTTTAATAACTTTGATTGTTTCCATTTTCTACACTCCTCTTTTTTTAATTTATCTATAAATACATCTTATTTTTTAAATAGCATAGTACAATATTTATTGCAATATAGTTATTATACAACAATATCTTGTGTTAGACAAGAGTATAGCACCAATATATTGTTTTTCTGCATTTTGTACAAAATTTATTAAATTTAACTAGATAAAACATATAATTCATAAAATTTATAGAAAAATTTCAAAGAAAAAAGCTAATCATTTTGTTTATTTTTAATAAACCAGATTAGCTTTTTTAATTATAATTTTTTATCTATTTTATGCTTTGTTTAACTCGTCCCATTGTGGTAGTGAGCCTTTTGTTCTTTCTATAATATCAATGCCTTTATGTTTTTTTAGATATTGCCAACGGAAGTAGTAGTAAACATATCCGCCAACGTAGAATATAGCCATTGGAATAGCTCTAGAGCCTATATCCATAAGCAGACTCCAACCCATATAAAAAGACATAACTACTGAGAACACACATAAAATTGCATTTAAAACAAATGGTATTTTAAAGTATGATTTTTTTGCAGCATTTGGATATCTTTTAGCAAAAGTTAGTGGTGGAATATAGAAAACCACACCTAGTAGAAGTCCAGGGATAGAAACAATTCTTAGAATTGAGCCTAAATCAATATCAGTAAGCATTACGCCAACTGCAATTAAAGTGCAAACCCATAAACTTACATATGGAACATTGTATTTGTTAGTTTTTGCAATAACTTCTGGCCAGATACCATCTTTTGCACTAGCATAGTGAACACGAGAGTAAATCATTAAAGAGCCATTTAAAGTTGTGATAGTTGCAAATAGAGCACCTGCAACAATGAAAAATCTAACTAAAGTTGGTGACATAAATGTTGCAGCGATAGTAGCTAAATTGTAGCCTCCATCAATAGGACCTGCACCGTATGTTACAAATGCGATAACTATGTATAGCACCATTACTAAAACGGTTCCTAAGAAGAATGATAAAGGAATAACTTTTCCTGGATTTTCAACTTCGTCTGCGAATGAAGAAACAATCGCACCACCTTGAAGTGAGTAGTTTAGTATTGCCATTGCACCCCACATAGTTGCAAAATCAACAGTTGGAACGATGAAATCTTGAACAGTTGTACCAACTTCAACAGCGCCAATACCAAAGAAAATATAAACGCCAAGTGCGATTAATAAAAGAGCCATCATAATATTTTGGAATTTACCGATTGCATTAGCACCAAATGTTCCGATAACTGTGAAGATTAAAGCACACGCAACAGCAACTAATTTTGTGTCTAGCGCTATTTCTGGAAATAGTTCAACAAAGTAGTTAGCAAATGTCATCGACATAATTGAAATGTTAAGTGCGCCGATAACAGAGTTTAAAGTTTGAACATATCCAACGGCTGGGTGGATAAGTCTTGCTATATAAACATAAGTTGAGCCTGTAACTGGTAGTGATGATTGAAGATATAAGCTTGGCAGAGTTTTTAAACATATAAATATTGTTGTTAAAATTAGTGCCCAGCCCACATTTGAGCCAACCATATCAAGGGTCATTGGCAGTGATGTGAATAGACCAGCTCCGATAATTGCGCCCATAGCCATTGTAACGCAACCAAGCATAGTCATTTTCGTATTTTTTTGTGACATAAATTTTCTCCTTTTTTAACATCATCTTAGTTTGATGTTATAGTTTTAACTATTGTACCAACTTTAATATAGATTTAAAACATAGAAAACAGTACAAAAAGGGACAATTTCTGTACAAAAAATCTATTTCGTAAATTTTTCATAGTTATTTTTGTGCACTATTAACAAAACATCGAAGTACAGCTATCTTATTCGCCTAGAATTTTTGAAATCTCTGATTTTAAATTATCATAAATTTCTTGAGTTATATATAATTCTAATTGCATCCCTGGTCCATCTAAATAAA
Organism: uncultured Oscillospiraceae bacterium; assembly: GCA_964525015.1. Lineage (GTDB taxonomy): Bacteria > Bacillota > Clostridia > Oscillospirales > Ruminococcaceae > RGIG3102. The sequence goes on along the minus strand of CAZGFY010000007.1, from coordinate 27,838 downwards.
CTATTTTTGCTACATAAACTCCATCATAGTGAGCAAAATTAATCGTTTGATTAAAAATGTATCCTGAGCCTATATCAACTTGATTTGTAAAAGTGATGCTATCTTCTTTATACGGGTGAATTAATGAATAATTGCCCGTGTAAATTCTCCAATCATTAATACTAAGAACATCTTTTATACTTTGAATTTCTTCACTAGAGAGCTCTTTTATCTGCTCAGGCGATACTTCATATGAATAAATAATATCTTCAAGTGCAAGATTTTTTAATATATTAAAAACATCTTCTTCCAATTTTTCATTTCCATTTTTAATGCTTTCATCTCCAAGATTAAAAAAGAAATCCGAAACAGCATTCACAGTATCCTCATCTAGATAAACTCTATAAATAGCATCTATAATTATTATATATTCACTTTCGCTAACGCTTGTAAAAAGCATATAATCATCGCTATTATCCGTCAGAAGTTTAATTCCAAAAGCTCCAAAAGAATTATCAGAAGATATAACCTCTTTTTCTTCTAAATTTAAAATATTTATTATTTCCAGTTTATCTTCATCTTTTAAAGTCAGGATTAAATTATCAACAACCTCAACTTTATCTGAGTTATTAATAATATTTATCATCTTATCTTTAATTATCTGTTGCTCTTCTTTACTCATATTAGAAGTTGAAGCAGTGTCTTCTAATTCCCCCTTACTTTGAGTTAAAACTTCTTCACTTTCTGATATCTGATCCTCACTTTGAGTTATATTACTAGAAGAGCTTTCTATTTCAATATCAGCTCCTATAGAACATGCTGATAGACTTAATGAAGATATTATCATAAGGCATAAAATAAATAATCTACTTAACATTTTAATATCCTTTCCTTTCATTCGCTTATTTTATTAATCTAATAATATCAAATCAAGCTATCTAAGTCAATGAATGATATATTACAAAAAAGCAAAAGTGAGTAGCTAAACTACCCACTTTCGTTTATAAATATCTATAATTCATCATATATCATAAATTTATTTTTTCCTGCAAGTTTTGCAAGATATAGTGCTCTATCTGCTTTTGTGCTTATTTCATCGTAATCAATACCTTCTTTTGGAACAATAGCTACGCCCGCACTAATTGAAACCTCTTCTAAAGAAACTCCTTTAATTTCAATTTTATTAACATTAGAAAGTATTCTTGTTAAAATTGATTTTGTTATCTCCAAATCAACTATATCATTTAATAAAATAACAAATTCATCGCCACCAATTCTTCCAATCATATCTCCGCCTCTCAAACTGCGTTTTACAGCTGAGGTTAATTCTTGAAGGAATAAATCCCCTGTTTTATGTCCATATGTATCATTTACAGTTTTAAAATTATCCACATCAAGTAAAACTACTGCACTCTTTTGACTTTCTTGAGGTTTGTCTATAATATTTGAAATTTTCTCTTCGATTGCAGAACGGCTAAATGTTCTTGTAAGAGAATCCATTTCCATATTTGTCTGAAGTGAATTTGCTAAAAGATTGCTTGATTCTAAGGCTTTTAATAGTTCCTTTTTATTTCTTCTTTCAATTTCGATTAGTAAAACACTGTATAAAATAATCATTACCAATACAAAAGCAACAAAATTAAATGTATTTGAAGTAATATCTGTTTGCATGGTATTAACCGTTTCATCTACAACTATGCTAATAGCACACCAATCAGTACCCTTAATTCTTAGCATTACTGCTGTTCTTTCTTGACCTGCTATTTCATATTTTAGTAAAGCTGGGTTTGAGTTTTCCATATCTAGTCTAATGCTTTGAGATGTATTATCATTTGTCATATCTAGGGAATCAATAAAGGTATACATATCTCCACCGGAAAACAAATTATTATTATCACCACTAATTACAACTGCAGTTCCATCAACTTCGCATATATGAAAAAATGCTTCTCCACCAAAAACCGTTAAATCTAATACTTCTGAAAAACTATTTGTATAATAAACTCCGTATATCTCTCCTATTTTTTCATCGCCATCAAGTATTGGATAGCTAAGAATAAACAGCTCAGTATTTAAGCTTCGATTTAATATTTTTATTGGGGATGAAATAACTACTTCATCCTTTGTTGCACTTCCATAAACGCTATTGATATCAATTAAAAGTTCCTCATCATTATAATTCACAGCGGTTTGACCATTAAAAGAGATGTAAATTTCATCAAAGGTTGTTTGATTAGACATATCGCCTAGATTTTTAATTAAATCTTCTTTTTCGTATCCATCACTTACCACAAAATCACTAGCTAAAATTAAAAATTCTTTTGAGTCATTCATTTTATCCGAAACCTGTTCAGAAAGCCCACTTGCAAGCTCTGTTAAAAATATATCATTCATATTAGAAACAAGCTTTAAATTTTCGCTTGTAAAATTTATTGTAGCAATAACTGCTATAATAATAAATGTAAGAATTCCAAAATACACAAGATTTTTTGATTTTTTATTTGTTTTATCTGATAGTTCTTCCTTGTCGCTTATATCCGCAACATTCTCTTTTGAAGTATCATTTTGCATCATTGCATTAGGTTCTTCAATAGAAACTGGGCGAGAAAAGAAAAATCCTTGAGTGTATTTAATTGAGTAGGATAAAACCTGTTTTTGCATTCCTGCTGTTTCAACATGCTTTACCATAAGCTGTGCATTCATTTTTTTAGCTGATGTAAAAATATTATCCACACTGCTTTGCTCGCTTATATCGCTTAGATAGCTACTAGTAATTTTTATATAGCTTACCTTAATTTCATTTTCTCTTACAATATCATAATCTGCAATTTCAAAATTATCAATTGCAAACTTCATATTTAATTGCTCTAATTTAAAAAGGAAAAGTTTAAGTTTTTCAATATATAAAATTTGATTTAAATCACAAACTTCAAATATTATATTGCTTGGTTTTTCCATCTCACTCAATTTTGAAAAAACCATTTTGCAAAACTTATCCGACTCAACGTCTTTAACAGATATATTAATTAATATTTTTTCATTTTTAAATTTTACAAAATCTAAAACTTTTTCTACTAATATATAACTTAAATCTAAATATACATCGTGTTTTTTTGCTATTGGTAAAAAATGCTCTGGAAACAAAACTTCACCAGAAGATGCCATAAGGCGCATTATAACTTCATATGCATAAAATCCACCATTTATGTTATCATAAATTCCTTGAACATATGGCATAACGCTTTCATTTTTAACAACTTCTTTTAAATTTGCAACAAGTTCAAATTCTTCTTGCAAACTTAAACTCTCATCTTTTTCACTAAATATATTAAAATTATTTTTAAATTTTTCTTCGCCTTCATTTTTTTGGCTTAACACAAGTTTTTGTATTCTTTCAAATTTTAAAGCAATAGTTATATTATTAAATATCTTAAACTCTTTATCTAAAACAGCAATTTTATTTAGATGATTGTATAGCCTTTGAGTAATCTCAATAACTTTAGCATCATTTTTAATTTCATTTATCAAAACAAAAAAGCTATCTTTATTATATCTATAAATATCTAAAGCAACATTTTTATACTCATCTTGTAAAAACATCTGTGCACTTTTGAGCATTTTTTCAGATACTTCTTTTTGCTTTGCACCCAGTATTTCATTAAAATTCAAATCAAAAACTTTATTATTTATAAGACAAACTTTTGAATATTCATCCTTTTTATTGTCTTTAACAAAGGTTAGCATTGTGTTTTCATTTGATTCATCTTTTATATTATTTAATTCATCTAATATTAAACTGCTAATTAATAAGTTTTTATTTGCTGAAACTGCTTTTAAATTTTCTTCTAATTTAATTGAATCATTTAACTGCAATATAGATTGAAAAGCCGAAAAATTTATATCAATATATTTTTCTTCATCAGCCAAAGTTACCAAACTACACGTTCCGTTATAATATCTAGTAACTCCATTTTTTGTGCCTATTTCACCACGCAAAAATGCGCCTGCAATTTCTGTATCTTTAAATAGACTCATTTCGATTTTTGAAAGATTTTCTAAATAAATTCTTCTATATAAACAGGAATAGGTAAACATATATTCAACTGATGTGTTTTCTAAATCAAAGCATACATTCTGCCACTCTTCAACGCTTTTAAGAGTACTTAAATAGCCAACTCGAAACTTTTGATTTTTATCTAGTAGAGTATAATTTGGTGTGAATTTCTTTTCTTTTTCATTAAAAGCTAAAATTCTACTAGCACCATCTTCGTTTTCCAAAACGAATGGCAGCCTTATTAATACATCGTTCTCAAGTGCTTTATCATCGTTTTTGTATAATTTATCAAATCCTAAATTTTCTCTCATCCAATCATTGGCATTTTGATTGTCAATTTCATTTATATAGGTATCGGTTGTATCTGTTATAGTGTAAATTTTAGAAATAGCTTCATGACCCACAACAGCATTAGTATAAGATAATATATACTCTTTACTTACACCAGCTAAAACACAGCCATTTTTAATTAGCTTTTTATCATCAAAAACATAATTTGTAACTTCACCTGTTTTTTTATTTAAATATCCAGAAACCCCACCAACAAATGACGCCTTGTTTGCTTTTTTGCTAAGATGCTGGCATATTTTATGTATTTCTTTATTTTCATCACCTAAAAACAAAAATATTGTAGATGGCTCATAATTTAAAACTGTATTTGAAATGGCATGTGAAAGCTCATTTACTTTTAATTCATTACCTGAAATAAGTTTTGTAAAAATTTTTGCTTTATCAAATGAAATTATTGATATTAAATGAAAATCATCATAAATTTCGCCATTAAAAAGAACTCCATCAACTGCTGTTCCCATAATATTTGATTTAGGTAGTATATTTCTAATTTCTTTTGCTAAATCTAATGCAAAATTTGTATCAGCACTTGAAACATGGATTCTAACTAAACAATTTTCTTGATTTAAAAATTGTTTTATCTCTGAATTAATTTTAATATCATTAATATCTTTAATTAAAATATTTAAATGTTTCATATCGAAGAAGTCCTTTCCTATATTTTCTAAATTGTAAGATGGATTTATATTTTTATTCAATTAATCATACTATAAAATTGTTACATCTCAATTACACAAAATCAATATAGCGATATTTTTTTATCAATTTATAAAGTCTGTACTTTATTTAATACATTTGCAGTAGCTTTTTACACAAATATTTATATATGTTTTATTCACATTGAACAAATTACCATATTTTAACATTTTTTTGAAGCAAAATGTTACATTTAGCCCTTTATATTTTTCACATATATTTCACATTTGATTAATATGTAAATTTTCTTTCATTATTGTTTATATTTTTTTTAACAATTTGCATATTGAATTTATTGCACTAATATAGTATAATAACATTCGATAAAAAATTATCTTAACATTTTTTACTACAACCTAATAAGGAGAATCAAACAATGAAAAAAATTATTTCATTATTACTAAGCTCAGCTTTAATGTTTTCACTTGCGGCTTGCTCTTCAAGCACTGACACATCTGCAGAAAATCAAACATTAACTGGCTCTAGCGAAAACGGATACAACAAATCTGTTGCAATTACCGTTAATTTATCTGTTGAAGATGGCAAAATCACATCTTTAACAGCCGAGCACGAAGAAACACCTACAATTGGTGGTGCTGCAATCGATACTTTAACTAGCACAATATTAGAAACTCAAAATGTTGGAGTTGATGCTATTGCAGGCGCAACTATGTCTTCTGTTGCATTTTTAGAAGCTGTTGATACTGCTTTAACTTCTGGTGGATACACTTCAGAGGATTTTATGAACACATCTACTGAAACAGTAGAAAAAACAGCTGAAACTAAAGAAGTTGATTTAGTTATTGTTGGTGCTGGTGGTGCTGGTATTACAGCTGCTATCGAAGCTACACAAGCTGGTAAATCAGTTTTAGTTTTAGAAAAAATGCCTTTTGCTGGTGGTAACACTGTTCGTGCAACTGGTGGTATGAATGCTGCTGAAACAAGCGTTCAAGCAACTCTTGAAATCGAAGATAGCATCCAAACATTTATCGATGATACATATGCTGGCGGATACGAAGTTGGCAATATTGATTTAATCACAACTATGGCTGAAAATTCAGCAGAAGCTATTGATTGGCTAGCTGAACTTGGCGCTCCACTTCCTGAAGTTTCATTCTCAGGTGGTGCTACAAATAAAAGAATTCACCGTCCAGAAGGTGGTGCTGGTGTGGGCGACTATCTGGTTACAAACTTAATGGAAGTTGTTAATGAGTTAGAAATCGAAATTTTATACAACACAACTGCAACTGAAGTTATTATGACGGATGGCGTTGCAACTGGTGTTATTGCTTCTTCAAATGAAGTTGACTACACTGTTAATGCTTCTGCTGTTATCCTTGCTACTGGTGGTTTTGGTGCTAATAGCGAGTTATTCACTCAGTATCGCCCTGACTTAGAAGGCTTTGTTACAACAAATCACGCTGGCGCATTAGGCGAAGGTATTGTTATGGCTGAAAATGCTGGTGCATCATTAACAGATATAGAACAAGTTCAAATTCACCCAACTGTTCACCAAGAATCAACAATTATGATTACTGAATCTGTTCGTGGTGGTGGTGCTATATTAGTAAATCAAACTGGTGCAAGATTTATAAACGAACTTGAAACTCGTGACGTTGTTTCTGCTGGTATTTTAGCGCAAGAAGGTGGATATGCTTACCTTGTATTTGACCAACAGGTTAGAGATGGTTTATCAGCTATTGAAAAATACGTTAATGGTGGTTTAACTGTTGAAGCTCAAACTGTTGAAGAATTAGCTGCATTAATCGGTGCAGACGCTGCTACTCTTTCAGCTTCAGTTGAAGGCTGGAACACAGCTGTTGACACTCAAGTTGATGAAGCATTTGGCAGAACAACTGGTATGGAAGTTAAAGCTGAAGTTGCTCCTTACTATGCAATTCAAATCGCTCCTGGTGTTCATCACACAATGGGTGGTGTTACTATAAACACAAGTGCAGAAGTTATCTCAACTGAAGGCGAGGTTATCCCTGGTTTATATGCTGCTGGCGAAGTTACTGGTGGCATACACGGTGGTAATAGAATCGGTGGTAATGCTGTAACAGATATTGTTGTATTTGGTAGAATTGCTGCTAATTCAGCTATTGAATATATTGGCTAATATTTTTAAAATAAAAACTCGACTATTAATAGTCGAGTTTTTTAATTATGCTTTTTTCACAACTGAGGATTTTAATTTCATTGCTCCAAATCCATCTATCTTACATTCTATATCGTGATCATCTTTACTATCATAAACAAGGCGTATATTTTTAACCTTTGTTCCGATTTTTAAATCTCCTTGCGCACCTTTAACTTTTAGTGTTTTAACTAAAGTTACACTGTCGCCATCTGATAAAACATTTCCACTAGCGTCTTTTATCACTGGGCTTTCATCATTGTTTTCTATCACAGTATTTTTATCCCATTCGTGCAAGCAGTTTGGGCAAATAATTAAATTTCCATCTTCGTATGTGTAATCACAATTGCAATTTGGGCAGTTTGGTATATTCATTTTCTTAACTCCTTTTTTAATTTTATACTATTATACCATATAATATATAATAATCATATATTTGATTGCAAAATCTTTTTAAAAATGTTAAAATAATAAAATCGTACTATTATTATATTTTTTTAATGCAGAAAGGAGTATTTAAATGGATATATTATTTTTTATCGTTAGCCTGCTATCTTTAGCCGGTGGATTTATAGGAATATTTGCATTTATTATCTCTAGCAAAGCCTTAAAAAAATATTCTTCTAAAGAGTTCACTCTTGTATCTGGAACAATTGAAGATGTAACAACTATTATTAAGGGGAAAGAACCAAATACGAAAACTTTTAAATATCCTGTATTAAATTTTAGTTTTAATAATACTGAATACCACGTTCAAAGTGGAATTAGTCTTCCAACTAATAAAAAACATCTTAAATCAAATGTTAATTTAATAAAGATCGATGATGAAGTTAGTATTCGTATTTATCAAAATGATATAAAAACTGCAATGATTAATTCGGATGATATTTTAAATAGTAAAAAATCTGATATTAAATCTTTACTAATGTATGGCGTTTTCTTAATTATAATTGGAATTGCCCTGCAACTACTATAAAATTTGAAAGGAAACTATAATGCTCGCATTCACTATACTATCAATAGCCTTTATTTTAATAGGGGGTATCGTTCTTTTAACGGGTATAACCTTATTTAAACATAGCAATAATTTAAAAAATGAAAAATACGATTCTGTATCTGCAACTATTACGGATATTATCGAGAAAAAAAGCAGTGGCTCTTCAAAAATTAGAAACACATATTACTTCGCTGTTTTAGATTTTGTTTATAATGGATATAATTACTCTGTTAAAAGTAATACCAATATCCCTTATAATAAAACAAGCACTTCTTATTCTCCCGACACTTTTTCAATTGGAGATAGGGTTACAGCAAGGATTTATCATAATGATATTAACTCTGTTATTATCGATTCACCAAAAGTTTTAAATGTTGCAAAAACTGGGGCAATTATCTTTATGAGCATCGGTGGACTTTTCACTGTTTTGGGGTTAATATTTCTTATCGTAAATATTTTATTATTACAATAATATACAATTAGAGAGGTTTTTCACAATGATAGCATTCACTTTTTTAGCATTCGTATCTATAATTATAGGTCTTGTATTTTTTAGCCTTGGAATATTTGTTTTAAGAAGAACAAATTCTCTAAACTCACAGCATTATAAAACAGCTTATGGCAAAATTTCTGAAATAGTTAGCCAAGAAGCTCAAACAAGCTACACAAAGAAAAAGCCAGTATATCACTACCCTGTTTTAGAATTTGATTTTAATGGAACCTCACACCTTATTAAAAGTAATATGGGGATAAGTATAAGGAAACTTAGCGAAAAAAAAGACGGTAAAAAATTTGCAACTGGCGATGAAATTAAAATAAGAGTATATAACGAAGATGCTCAAACTGCAATTATTGATTCCCAATCTTTAATTAACCAAACAAATTCTGCTGGGTCTGTTTTATTACTTATTGGAATTAGCTTAATTATTATTGGCTTAGTATTACTTGTTCAATTTTAAATTATATTATAACTATAAAAAAATCGATTTTCAAATAATGAAAATCGATTTTTTATTATTTTATATCTAATTCGCTAATATTCCTTGGTTTTGAGAAATAATACCCTTGTGAATATTCAATATCACTATCGTATAACATTTTTTGTATTTTCTCATTTTCCACAAATTCTGCAACTATTTCAGATTTTATCAACTTTGCCATATAGCAAATTGAATCTAATATTATCTTACTCTCTTCATTCTTAGTGATTTTTTTAATAATATCACCATCAATTTTAATAATATCTGGCTTTAAAGATATTATTGAAGAATATGTTGCAAATCCAACACCAAAGTCGTCTACTGCTATTTTACAGCCTAATTCTCTAATTTCTTGTAAAAAATCAATCATTTGCCTGTTTCCATTATAGTTTTCTGTTTCAACAAATTCAACTATAATTTTATTTGGATTTTTATGCTCTTTAATCCTTTGAATAAACCAGTTTCTAAAATCTTCTGATTCTATATCAAATAGCGAAATATTTAAACTAACCTCTATTTCTTTATTTTCAAAATCTTTTAATGCTTTATCCACAATTATCTTACTTAGAGTTAAATACATCTTCAGTTTTTTTGATATCTCTAAAAAAACACCCGGTGGACAAATTTTATCATTTTCATCATATACGCGCATTAAAGCTTCATACTTTGTTATTTTATTTAGTTTATTATTATGAATACCTTGATAAAAAGGAACTACTTTATCATTTTTAATAGCATAATCTAGCAAATTAAATATCTTTAAATTCTCTTCTCGTTCTTCTTTTAATTTTTCAGTTTCATCAGATGCCACTATAAAATTATTCTGTAAGTCTTTATTAAAATAGCTTGCACTTCTAGCTTTATTAACTAAATTATCTCCAAAAGCTAAAACAAATCTTGATACTCCTCCAAGTTCTGTTTCTTTTGATGATGAAATTTCATAATATTCATATGAAGCTCTCATTAAATTATAAAAATCTTCGTTTGACATATCATCATTAGCAACAGCCATAAATGATTTATAATCTCTAGCATAAACATGGATTAAATGGTCTATTCCCATCTGTTTATATCCTATATTCCCCATTTCTAATATGTCACTACAAGTTTTATTATAACTTTCTTCGCCAAAATGAGCTATCATCATATCAGCATTCATAACTTCGGTCATGCATAGTTTATTAAATTTTTTCTCTTTTAAATCAATTAGATATTGATCATAACTCTTAATATTAAATCTGCTATCCATCATCGGATTTTTCAAATCCATAATACTTACTTCCTCTCGTCATTTAAAAGCTATTTAATATATTCCCTTTTAATTATTCTATCATTCTAATCTATAATTTGCAATATAAATATTAAATAAATAATTTCTTGTAAAACTTTAAATCTATGTATATAATATTAATATATATTAAAACGCTTAATTGGAGGACATTTTTATGAATTTTATCCCTACATATCAGCCTTACAAATCAATTCGTTATCCTATTTATGCAAAAAATGGAATGGTTTGCTCTTCATCTTCTCAAGCAGCATCTGCTGGGCTTTCAATACTTCAAAATGGCGGAAATGCTATTGATGCAGCTATTGCAACTGCAACCACCTTAACAGTTACAGAACCTAGTGCAAATGGAATAGGTGGAGATTGTTTTGCACTTATTTGGATTGAAAAAGAAAAAAAATTATATGGACTTAATGCAAGTGGAATTTCTCCAAAAAATATTTCTATTAAAAAAATTCGTGATAAACACGGCGAAGAAATCGAGGGGGATAAAATGCCTTTATACGGCTGGAGTGCAACAATGGTTCCTGGTGCGCCTGCTGGCTGGGCAGAGATGAATAGAAAGTTTGGTAAATTAAGCCTTGATGAAACATTAAAACCGGCTATTAATTATGCAAGATACGGTTATCCGGCTTCTGCAAATCTTGCAAAGATGTGGAAAAGGGCAACTCTTAAATTCAATGATGTACTAAAAGACAAAGAAGAATTTAAAAACTGGTTTAACACCTTTGTGCCAAATAATAAAATCCCATTAGCTGGCGATATAATCACGCTTCCTTACCATGCAAGCACACTTGAAGAAATCGGAAAAACAAACGCAAAATCCTTTTATCAAGGAAATCTAATGGAAAAAATCGTTGAAGAAAGCGAAAAACATGGTGGCTTTTTCACTAAAGATGATTTTATAAACTATTCGCCGAGCTGGGTTGAACCTATTTCAGTTAATTATAAAGGATATGATATTTGCGAAATCCCACCTAACGGACAAGGTATTGTTGCTTTAATGGCACTTAATATGCTTAAAGAATTTGATTTTAAAGAAAAAGAAAGCGTTGATACATTCCACAAACAATTTGAAGCCATTAAAATTGCTTTTGCTGATGGAAAAAAACACATAACCGACCCTGCCTTTATGACTTTTGACTACAAAGATTTAATAAGCGATGAATACGGAAAACATCGAGCAAAACAAATAACTGATGAAGTTCAATCTCCTTGTCCTGAACTTCCACCTAAAAGTGGGACAGTTTATCTTTGTACTGCCGATGGCGAAGGAAATATGGTTTCACTTATTCAAAGTAATTATATGGGCTTTGGCTCAGGAATTGTAGTTTCAGATACTGGTATATCAATGCAAAATCGTGGTGCTGATTTTTCTTTAGATGAAAATGCTGCAAACTCGCTTAAAGGTGGTAAAAAAACTTACCACACCATAATCCCTGGCTTTATTAAAAAAGATGGTGAAGCGATTGCACCTTTTGGCGTTATGGGTGGGTATATGCAGCCACAGGCACACGTTCAAGTAGCTATGAATTTAATTGATTTTAATTTAAATCCACAGCAGGCACTTGACGCACCTAGATGGCAATGGACAAAAGATACTTCATTTATAGTAGAGGATAGCTTTTCAAATGAAATTGCAAAACAATTATCAGCTAAGGGACATAAAATTGAAGTTGCACTAGATAATGTTTCTTTCGGACGTGGTCAAATAATTATAAAACTTCAAAATGGGGTTTTAGTTGGTGGAACTGAAAGCAGAACAGATAGCAATATTGCTTGTTTTTAATTTATGAAATGGAGGCTCACATAATGAATAAAACATTTAAAAATTTATGGGATAATATTTTTATTCTAGTTGGTATTTTAATAATTGCTTTTGCATTATTTTATGGAGTTTACAGCTTTTTTGTAACTAATTTTCCTGATGAAGACGCACTATCAGCTTTATTAAATGGAGATGTTTTAACTTTTATTTCAACAAATAATTTTGCTATTAATGATTTTGTTATACTATTTAGTTCTTGGGGTATATCTATTTTAGCACTAGGTATAGCAATTAAAACATATTCTTCAATAGATGTTTTAAATAAGATAACATCAATGGAGGGTAATGTTTTAGAAAATGAAAATTATTCTGTTAATTACAGCGAAAAAATTAGAGAACTGTGTGGTATAGAAAACGATACCAATCTTTTAACTAACATCGAGCTTCAAAACTATATTTTTAATGATATTGAAAAAAAGGTTGATAAAGATTATAAAACCTGTATGGAGTTTACTCGAGCAATTCAATATGTAATAGATAATTTAATTTGGTTTGCATATTTTAGCAATGATATAGAAAGTCTATCATCTAAAATTATTCCAGCATTAAAGAAAAATAATGAAAAATTTAATGAAATAAACAATGGTACTATATTTGTTATTGATGAGAATATTAAGTTAATAGAAAAAATATTATATTATCAACATTCAAGACAAAATAATGCTAAAAACTATGGAGATAGCATTAAAATTCTTGATATAAGACAGGGAATTTTAATTAATCCTGTTGCAAGAGCTGCTTATTACAACTATCTTGGCCTTGAATATAAAGCAAGAGCATCAAAGCTTATTTCAAAATACACGGGCAATACTAAGGATGAATTCATAATAAGTAATATTTTAAATATTTCAAATATTGATTTTGAAAAAGCAAGAGAAGAGATTATCCATTATTCTAATTTAGCCATCACAGCTTTCTCAAATGCTTTAGAGCTTTCTATGGATGATATCCTTTTTAAAGGGCATTTAAATTTTAGTATTGCAAGGATGATGTTTATAAAAAATATGGTGAATGCTAAAAATATTCAAGATAATCTAATGGAAAATTCTGAAGATGTTTTAATAGATACAATAAATATGAGAAAAAGCACCATTTGGATTTTAGGCGAAAGTGGCAATATTTCATATCTCCAAAAAAGATTTCGAGCAGAACTTGATTATGCTAAAGTTGTTCATTATTCTTTTAAAGTAATTAAAAACACACTAACTGATTTTGATAAATTAGATATTCAAGAAATAAAAAATATCGCTATAAATGAAGATAAATCAATCTATGGTAGAGTTTTAGAATCAATTACTGAAATGGAAAATTATTCTTTAAATTAGTATATATGTAATTATTATAAATAAAAAAATAAACGTCAACTAAAAAGTTGACGTTTATTCTTTATAAGCACTAAGTTTTATTCAATTTTATTTAAATATCAACACTTAAAACAGCCTTATATAATTTTTTAAAAATTTGGTATGATTGTTCATATTTTTTAACTGACTCATCATTTGGATAAATCGTATCAGTTACTTTTACTATTGCATTTACACAATCTTCAACGCTTTTATATTCATTACATCCAACCGCTGCAAGCATAGCAGCTCCAAGGCCTGGGCCTTCTTCTGATTCTATTGTTTGCACTGGTAAATTCATTATATCAGCAACCATTTGTCGCCAAACTGGACTTTTCGCACCACCACCACAAATTTTAGTCATTTTAATATCAGTACCTTGCTCTCTTGCAATTTCAACACTATCTCTAACTGCAAAAGTTACGCCCTCCATTATACTTTGAGTCATCATACCTTTTGTTGTATCCATTGATAAACCAAAAAACGCACCTCTAACGTTTGGATTATTATGTGGCGTTCTCTCTCCCATTAAATATGGTGCAAAAAACACTTTATTCTCACCAGCTGGAACAAAATCTTTTTGAAGAGAATTAAAATCTTTAGTGCCTAGAATATCTTCACTCCACCATTTATTACAAGAAGCAGCACTTAATATACAGCCAAGCAAATGATAATTTTCATTAACATGATTGAATGCGTGAATTGCATTGTTATCTGGTAAGCTAAACTTATCGCTTGATATAAATACAGTTCCAGAAGTTCCAAGAGATATATTACAGCTCCCATTTGAAACAGTTCCAGTTCCAACGGCAGCAGCAGCATTATCCCCTGCACCAGCCATAATCTTAACGTCTTTTGGTAGTCCTAGCTGTTTTGCAACATCTTCTAAAATAGTTCCTGTACACTCATAAGAGTAAAATAATTTAGGCATTTGCTTTTCTTGTACTGAACAAATTTTGAGCATTTCGCTCGACCATTCTCTTTTTTCAACATCTAAAAGCAAAGTTCCTGCTGCATCTGAGTAATCACAGCTATGAACACCTGTCATTTTATAAGCTAGATAATCTTTTGGTAGCATAATCTTATCAATCTTACTAAAGTTTTCTGGTTCGTTCTCTTTCACCCATAGAATTTTAGGTGCAGTAAATCCTGCAAAGGCAATATTAGCTGTGAGTTTTGCTAATTTTTCTGTGCCTACTACATTATTTAAATATTCCGTTTCTTTTCCTGTTCTGCCATCATTCCATAAAATTGCCGGACGGATAACATTATCATCTTTATCTAAAATAACAAGACCGTGCATTTGCCCACCAAAGCTAATTCCCTTAATTTCGCTAGCGTCTATGGGTGAAATTAATTCACCCATACCATCTACAACTGCTTTCCACCAATCTTCTGGCGATTGCTCCGACCATCCTGTATTTGGCATTAAAAGAGGATAATCTCTACTAACAATATTTTTAATTTCACCACTTTTATGCATCAAAAGCATTTTAGTGGCAGATGTTCCAACATCAATTCCTATATAATACATAATTAAGTTATTCCTTTCCTAGCTATTAAGCAAAAGGATTTTCACCTGGGTATGGTAAGTGTTTTGGTTGATTGTATGAAATATCTTTAATTCCAAGATATTTAAATACTTCAAATATTAATTTTCCGTGTTTGCCAAATGCAACCGCTGCGTGGTGTGGATATTGTTTTGCAATTAAAACATGGCGATAGAATCTATCCATTTCTGGAACTGCAATAATACCAATACCACCAAAACTTTGAGTTTCAACATCTAGTACTTCACCTTGAGCAATATATGCTTTTAATGATGTATCAGCTCCACTTTGCAGGCGATAAATTGTAACTTCGCCAGCTTTAATATCTCCTTCAAGTGTTCCTCTTGAAATATTCGGCTCAGCAAGGTCTGGCTCAAGTCCACGTTTCATAATTCTTTGATAGCTCATATGTGGATTTCTTAGTAAATCTGAGCAAGTGTTTCCACAGTGGAAGCCCATAAATGTTTCGTCTAGTCTGATATCGTATTTATCTTTAATTGACTCTTGATACATACTATCTGGAACTGTGTTATTAATATCTAAAAGTGTTACTGCCCCATTTGAAACGCATTGACCTATGTATTCTGATAAAGCACCATAAATATCAACTTCGCAAGAAACTGGAATTCCTCTACCTGTTAGGCGTGAATTCACATAGCAAGGCACAAATCCAAATTCAGTTTGGAATGATGGCCAGCATTTATTTGCAAACACTACATAATCTCTTGCCCCTTTATGGCTTTCCATCCAGTCTAATAATGTTAACTCAAATTGTGCAAGTTTTGGCAGGATACCAGCATATTTATTTTCGGCACCTAATTCTTTTTGCATATCATCTAGGATAGCATCTATTCTTTCATCACCAGCGTGTGCATTAAATGCTGCTAGTAAATCAAGTTCGCTATTTTCTTCAACTTCAACGCCTAAATCATATAAGCCTTTAATTGGGCCATTACACGCCAAAAAGTCGCTCGGACGTGGACCAAATGTTATAACTTTTAGGTTTTTAACGCCTAAAACTGCTCTTGCAATTGATTTAAAATCATTAATTTTACCTACAATTTCTTTAGCTGTTCCAACTGGGAATTCTGGAATATATGCAGTTTTACCTCTAATTCCAAGATTATAGCTACAGTTTAGCATACCACAGTATGCATCACCCCTACCATCTATTAAATCTCCATCACCCTCAGAAGCAGCAACATACATAATTGGCCCTGTAAACCAATCAGTTATCATTGTTTCTGGTGTTTCTGGGCCAAAGTTGCCAAGGAATACAACTAGAGAGTTTACTCCATTATTTTTAACATCTTCAACTGCTTTTTTTGCATCTAATTCTGTTTCAACAGTTATTGGACATTGATATAACTCTGCACCATAAATATCGCATATTGCTTTGCGTCTTCTTTCTGTTAAAGAAGCTGGGAAACAATCTCTTGAAACCCCTATAATACCAAGTTTTACTTCAGGCATATTTTGTAGCATAATATTTTTCTCCATTTCAATATTTTAAATTTGTTAGTTATAGACTAATATCTATATTTTTTCCTTCTAATCCAACGTAAGCCCCATTTTCAGCTTCGCTAGTATCTTTATGCGCAAGTAGCCATTTATTTTTTGCAAAAAGTCTTAAGTCATCTTGATTTTTAGCTTTAATTTCTGGTTTATCTGTGTTAGTTCCCTTTGGTAACACTACCATAACCTTAAATCCACCATCAGTTTTGCAAGGTGCATAGTGAAGTGATGTTGCAAATAGTTCAACTGCTACTCCTGCTGGACAGCTAAACGCTTCAACAGTAGATGTGTGTAGTTTTCCATTTGAAATATTAGTTTGCTTTGCTAAAAGAAGAACAAAATCACGAGTGCCTATATTAATTTCGCTATCTCTGTGATATTCAAGGCAGTTTAGTTTTGTATTGTGCCCATTACAATATCCAAATTGTATTGGCATACCCCCAAAAGCATTGTTTTGAACTTCTAAAAAAACTTCTGTTTCTTCTAAAAGTGGCTCGGAAGGAACATAGATAACTCCTTCTGGTAGTTCTGTTTTATTTTCTAAAATATCTAGCACCAAAGAAAAATCATACCCAGTAACAACCTGACCATATTCTAAAAATGCTGGCTCAAATACTGATTTAATTTTCATAATACATTAATTCCTTTTTATTAATTAAGCTTTGCGTTTTTTAGACACAACATCAAATATAACAGCTGCTAAAAGAACTAAACCTTTTACAACTCTTTGATAGTTTGCATCAACGCCCATAATACTCATACCAAGATTTATTACACCCATTAGTAAAGCACCAACAATTACCCCTGGAACGGTTCCTATACCACCGTATGCAGATGCACCACCGATAAAGCAAGAACCAATAGCGTCCATTTCATAGTTTTGACCATATGTAGGCTGTGCTGATGTCATCCTAGCTATTGTTAGCATACCTGCTAAAGCTGATAAAAGCCCCATATTTGCATAAGCCATAAAGTAGATTTTATTTGTGTCTATACCTGAAAGTTTTGCTGCTTTTTCATTACCACCAACTGCATAGAAATGTCTACCAACAGTTGTTTTAGATGTTATATACGCATATATAGCTATAATAACAGCAACCCATATTAATGATGTTGGAATACCTTTGTATTGGCTTAATTTAATTGTAAAGAATAGTATAGTAGCTATAATTAAAGCTGATTTTCCAGCCATTGCAGCCATTGACTCAACTTCATATCCTTTTTTAATTCTTGTTTTTCTTGCATTTAATTGTGATATTAAGTAAATAATAATCCCAACAGCGCCAACTACTAGTGTTAAAGTATTAAGTTCTGTTTCTTTTCCTGAAACCATCATAGTGATACCACCGCCGAATATATCAGGAATATAAGGGCTTGCACCACCACCAAAAGTGCTAACGAATACATCGCTTTTTATAGCAACTGTCATACCTTCTAAAACAACGTTTGCAAGACCTCTAAAAACGAGCATCCCTGCTAAAGTTACGATAAAAGGTGGAACTCTTACATAGGCAATCCAAAATCCTTGCCAAACGCCGATACCAAGCCCTATTAAAAGCATTGTTATACAAGCTGCCCACACATTAACACCATCTTGCATCATAATAGCACCAACAGCGCCAACAAACGCAGCAACCGAGCCAACGGATAAATCGATATTACCACCAGTTAATATACAAAGTAGCATACCAACTGCTAATACAAACACATACGCATTTTGCGAAATTAAGTTAGTAACATTCTGTGGAAGTAATAACTTACCATCTGTCCCCCATGTAAAAAAAGCTATAACCAAAACTAGGATAATCACCATTGTGTATTTTTGCACTAATTCTCCTATTGGTAAATTGCCTTTAGCTTTTTTATTTTCTACTGGAGATTTTTCAGCTAATTTATTCATAATAATAACCATTCCTTTCTCTATGTTTTGTGTTTTTTGCCATAATTAATTTTAAATTTGTATTTTTATTAATTTATTACTTAAGTAAAACACAAAACTTATAAGTTTGACTTTTATTTTTCAAACTTTTTATTTCTTTTTATGCACCTGATTTTAAGATACTTGCCATAATTTTTTCTTGAGTTGCATCTTCTGTTTTGAATTCGCCAACAATTTTGCCTTCATTCATAACATAAATTCTATCACTCATCCCTAAAACTTCAGGCATTTCAGATGAAATTATAATAACTGATTTCCCCATTGAAACTAAATCATTGATAATGCAGTAGATTTCATATTTTGCACCAACATCGATACCCCTAGTTGGCTCATCTAATATCAGCACTTCTGGATTTGAAAACATCCATTTTGAAAGCAATACCTTTTGCTGATTACCACCAGATAAGTTTCCAACATTTTGCTCTACTCCAGAACATTTAGTGTGCATTTTTTCAACATATTCTTTTGAAACTTTATGCTCCATATCAATATCAATAACGCTATTTTTAGAAACTCCAGTAAGATTTGCTAAAGTTGTGTTTATTCTTATTGGATTACTTAAAATCAGTCCATTGCCTTTTCTATCCTCTGTTACATAGGCAAGACCCATTTTAATGGCTTCTTTTTCATTTTTAGGTGAAACTTCATTTCCTAGAATGCTCATTTTCCCACCAGCATACTGGCCATAGCTTTTTCCAAACAAACTCATAACAAGCTCTGTTCTTCCTGCTCCTTGAAGCCCTGAAAAACCAACAACTTCACCTTTTTTAATATTAAAAGACACATCATCAACAACTTTTCTATCGCGATAAATTGGATGAATAACCGACCAATTATCAACTTTTAAAGCCACTTCATCTGTGACATAATTTTCTAGCCTTTTTGGGAATCTATCAGATAATTCTCTGCCAACCATACCTTTAATAATACGGTTTTCGTCAATTGAAGTATTTCCTTTTTCAATTGTTTCAATACTTTGACCATCACGAATAACAGTTATCTCATCTGCAACATATGATACCTCATTTAATTTATGAGATATTATAATCGATGTCATTCCTTCCTCTTTAAATTGTAATAACAATTCAAGAAGTGCCAATGAATCAGCCTCATTTAAAGATGAAGTTGGTTCATCTAAGATAAGTAGTTTTGCATTTTTAGCTAAAGCTTTTGCTATTTCAACTAGTTGCTGTTTACCAACACCTAGTTCGCTAACTTTAGTTCTTGAAGGCTCTTTTAAGCCAACTGTTTTTAGGTATTTATCGGCTTCACTATATGTATTATCCCAGTCGATTGCCATTTTTTTGCCTTTTTCATTTCCTAAAAACATATTTTCACCAATCGACATTTCAGGTATTAAAGCGAGTTCTTGGTGAATAATTATAATTCCCTTATTTTCACTATCATGTATTTTTGAAAATTTACAGACATCACCCTCATAAATAATATCCCCTGTGTAGCTTCCGTGAGCATAAACTCCTGAAAGCACGTTCATAAGAGTGGATTTTCCTGCACCATTTTCGCCAACTAATGCGTGTATATGCCCTTTTTTAACTTTAAGATTAACAGTATCTAGCGCCCTAACTGGTCCAAAAGTTTTTGTGATATCTTTCATTTCTAAAATGTATTCAGACATCTTTTTTCCTCCCTTCCTTTAGCTCCTTTTAAAAATAAATCGCCAGGCAAGGCGGACTCATCCTTCTTGCCCGACGATTATGGAGTCAAGGTTTTATTATTGGATTTGATCTGCTGTGTAGTATCCAGATTCAATTAATAATTCTTCGTAATTGTCAAGTGTTCCAACAACTGGTTCACATAGGTATGATGGCACAACGCCTGTTCCATTGTCATAAGTTTCTGTATCGTTTACTGGTGGTTCACTGCCTTTCATAATAGCATCAACCATTTCAACTGTTTTTTCTGCTAAGTCACGAGTATCTTTAAATACTGACATTGATTGTTTTCCATCAACGATGTTTTGAACTGCAACGATATCACAGTCTTGACCAGTTAGAACTGGGTATTCGCCTGTGTATGAAGAAGCTAAAGCATTCGCTACACCAATAGCAGTTGAGTCGTTAGAAGCTAAAACTGCATCTAATTGAGTTCCATCTGAGTAGTATGAAGATAAAATGTTTTCAAAACGAGATTGAGCTGCATCTGTTGCCCAGTTAGCTGTTGCAACTGCTGATTGTTCTGTTTGACCTGATGGACAAACTAATGTGCCAGCGTCTAGGTAAGGCTGAAGAATACTCATAGCACCACCAAAGAAGAAGTTGATATTATTATCCCCTGGGTCACCAGTAATAAATTCGATATTGTATGTTTTATCACCAGCATTTTTTAAATCTAATGCTTCTTCAATGTATAAACCTTGTTTTACACCAACATCATAGTTATCAAATGTTGCATAGTATGAAACTGCATCTGAGTCCATAATTAATCTATCATAAGCGATAACAGGAATTCCTGCTTCTTTAGCTTGTGACATAACTGTTCCAAGAGCTGAGCCGTCGATTGAAGCAACAACTAAAACTTCTACGCCATTTGAAATCATATTTTCAATTTGGCTAACTTGTGTTGCAATATCATTAGCTGCATATTGCAGGTCAACTTCATATCCAGCTTCAACTAGTTGAGCTTCCATATTTGTACCATCTTGGTTCCATCTTTGAAGATCTTTAGTAGGCATTGCAACGCCGATAAGACCTGTGCCTTCACCTTCAGTACCTTCCGTTGTTGTTGTTGTAGTAGTTTCTTCTTCAGTTGTTGTTGTTTCTGTTGAAGAGCTACATGCAGCAAGACTTAGAGATAATGCTGCCGCTAAAATTAATGCAATCAGTTTTTTCATTTTCTTTTGTCCTTTCATTTTTAAAGATTTAGGAAATCAACTTAATTCCCCTTAACTTATTTATATAATAAATCAATAAGCATCGTTTAGTCAAGTGAAAATTAGCTAATTTTTGCCATTTACCAAAATTTTGTATATAGACTCAATTTATTAATATTTAATTTGTGTATTTCGTCAATAGACACCCTTAATGTTGATTATTTTAGTATATATTATCTAGTTTAAGGCTAATTCTGTAAGTTACTTAATAAAATATTATTTTTTAATTAATATTTTAGAAATATTTATTTTAATTAATTTATGCTTGATTTTAAATAAATATTAGTATATAATCAAATTAATAATCACTAAATATTAACTTAATATTTAGTTAAGGAGTTTAATATGGAACAGTTAACAGCTAAAGAATTAGCAAAAAAACTCGGAATATCAGCCGCTGCTGTCTCCCTTGCTTTAAATGGTAAGGATGGTGTTAGCAAGAAAACTAGAGAAATAGTTTTAAAGTCTGCAATTGAACACGGTATGCGTTTACCTCAAAATAATGATACAAAAAATTCTTCACAAAGTAAAACTATCTGCTATCTTGTTATAACAGATAGCTATGTTAAAAGTGGAGAACATAGTATGTTTGAAAGTTGTGTTTTATATGGAGTTGACACAGCCGCCCAAGAAATAGGATACAACACTTTGGTAAAATATATAGATGTTAAAAATATTTTAAATCAAAGCACAATAGAACTTGTAACTAATGTTGACGGGCTTATTATCCTTGCAACCGACGTAAATAGCGAAACTGCAAGCGATATGCGAAAACTTATGGATATAACAAAAGATATACCTAAAGTAATTATCGATACAATGATTTTAGCTGGCGAAGAGGATAGTATTGGTAATGATAATTTTTCAGGTGGTGCACTTGCTGTAAAATCTTTACTTCGCTCTGGGTGTAAAACCATTGGATATTTAAAATCAAAAACCAGACTTTTAAATTTCGATGAGCGTGAGGCTGGATTAATAAACGAACTTTCAAAAAACAATCTATCATTATTCACAACACTTGATATCGGACTTTCTTCAACAGATGCCTACACTGATGTTGAAAACTGGTTAAATGAAAATCCTAGCTTACCTGATGCTTTTTTTGCAGATAATGATGTTTTAGCCATCGCTGCATTAAGGGCAATTAAATCTGCTGGATATTCTGTTCCTAACGATGTTTCTATTATAGGTTTTGATGATATTCCCATTGCAACAATGTGTGAGCCAAGTTTATCAACAATTAAATGCTCAAAAGAAGATTTAGGAATTTCAGCTGTCTATTCACTTCAAACAAAAATTAATTTAAATCCAAATTTAAGTAAACTTCGTGCTATTTCAAAAACATATATGACCCCATCTTTTATTAATCGTGGCACAACAAGATAAACTCTTATTTATACATCTTATAATTAAATCTCCACTTTTGCCTTATAAGTGAATTAAACTCAAGTTTTAGAGAAAAATTATCCGATTTTAGGCGGTTCGGATTATGTGAGTAAGGCTAGAGTATCCGATATAGTAGTATTTTTTTAATTTACGCAATATAAAAAGGCTGTCGCAATGATTTAAATCATTTGCGACAGCCTTAATTTTTTAGCCTCTTGCAAGTTTTTTTCTTATTTTTGTTGAGAAATATTCAACTATTAGCACCAATACAATAAGCCCTATTAAAATAGAACTAACCTCGCTCCAGCGATATGAGTTCATTGCAAAAATAAGTGGTGCACCAACGCCACCTGCCCCAACTAGCCCTAAAACTGTTGCATCACGTACATTCATATCAAATCTATATATTATAGCTGATAAAAAATCTGGCATTAATTGTGGTAATATGCCGTATTGTATTTTTTGAAAAAGATTACAGCCAGAAGCATCAAGTGATTCCAATATTTTATTATCTAAATCTTCAATAGATTCTATGTAAAGCTTACAAACCATACCAATTGATGAAAACGACATAGTTAATAATCCTGCAAATGGACCAGGCCCTGCCACCCTAACAAAAATTATACCATAGATAAAAACAGGAACTGTTCTAATCATCATAATAATTGTTCTAAAAATAATAGCTACGATTTTTGGCACAATATTTGATGCACTTAAAAAAGAAAGGGGTATCGCTATAATTGCACCCACTAATGTACCAAGAAATGCAATTGCAATTGTTTGAATTAGCAAAAACGGCACTCCTTGCTCTGTTAAATCAAATAAAAACTCCAAATCCGGATTTGCCAAACCTTGTAAAATTCCGCTTACTATTGCACTGCCATCATCTGAGATATTATCAAAATTAAGTGCAGTTGCAGACCATACCATCAAAAAAAACATAATTGCAGACACAATAATTTGCTTTTTAATAATATTTGGTTTTTTCTCATACTGTCTAAGTATAATTTCGCTCATAATTATTGCCTCCTTGTTAAGTTAATTTTTTTCTTATATAATGGCTTACTGCCTCAATAATTGCAACAGCTATAAATAGCACAATTAATATCATTCCCACACTGCCATACTCTTGCCAGTCGATTTTTTCGTTGATAATAAGTCCTAAACCACCGGCACCAACAAACCCTAATATCGAAGCATATCTCACATTACCCTCGAAATTAAAAAGACAATTTGCAATATATGTTGGTAAAATTTGCGGAACTATTGCCCCAATAAACGCTTGAGTTTTAGTTGCCCCCATAGATTCCATCGCTTCAAATGCTCCCATATCTGCTGTTTCAATTTGCTCATAAAGTAATTTACCTATGTAAGAAAATGTAAACGCTGTTATAGCAGTTGTACCCGCAAGCGTACCAAGCCCTAAAACAAATGTTGCAACAAGTGCAATTACAAGTGTAGGTATTGTTCGCACAACACTTAAAATCAAGCGAGCTGTCCATAGTATCACAGGATTTTTCATAATATTACCTGCTGAAATTACTGCAATTGGTATTGCTAGTACAGCTCCAAGAACTGAGCCAAGTAACGACATTTTTATTGTATCTAAAAGTGGGTCTATTATTTTAGGAAAATATTCTATGGTAACTGGTATCATTCTTGCAAAATATTTAAAAAACTCATCTCCCCTATCAATCAAAATGCCAAGGTCAAAATCTGTCATCTGTGCACAAATTATTGTACTTATTATAAGTATAATAATTATTATAGGAACAGACGAACGTTTTTGCTGAATTGATTTACCATTTGAGAGTGTTATAATCTTAGGTTTAAAAATATTTTTAAACATTTAACAGCTCCTCCTCTAAAGTGTCTATCTCTTTATTGTCGTAAATGTTATTTAAAATATCTTTTGTAACTTTATCGCTTGGTCCATCGTACACGATTTTACCTGCTTTAATACCCACAACTCTTTGAGCGTATTTAAGTGCTAAATCTACATGGTGAATATTTATAACAACTGTGATATTCATATCTTTGTTAATTTGTTTAAAATCATCCATCACTTGATTCGCCGTAACTGGGTCAAGAGCTGCAACTGGCTCGTCTGCAAGAATAATATTTGGATTTTGTGCTAAAGTCCTTGCAAGCGCAACACGTTGTTGTTGTCCGCCTGAAAGTTGATCCACCCTTGTATATGCTTTTTCCAAAATCCCCACTTTATCTAGCGCTTCTAGTGCAAGCACAGTATCTTCTTTACTAAAAACACCAAGTAAATTGCGCCATAAAGGAAGCTCTGGAACTCTTGAAGTTAATACATTACGAATAACTGTTGTTCTTGTTACAAGATTAAAGGACTGAAAAATCATGCCTATATTTCGCCTAAAAGTACGAAGCGCCTTACCTTTTAAACTTATAACTTCTGTTCCATCAACTGTTAAAGATCCACTAGTTATATCATGCATACGATTAATTGTTCTTATCAATGTACTTTTTCCTGCACCAGAAAGCCCAATAATTGCAACAAATTCACCTTGATTTATACTCAATGTTACATCATCAAGCCCCTTAACTCCGTTTGAATAAATTTTGCTAACATTTTCAAATTTAATCATTGAAATTCTCCATTCTGCCACTTTTAAGTAGGCATAAATAATTAAAAATTTTATAGATATTTGACATATTTCAAATCTAGATATCAGATTATGTCTATTAAATACACAAAAAGTTTTTAGCCATACAGCTAAAAACTTTTTTGCGATATATTATTTTTTTATTAGTCTATCCTGCTGCATTTAAAGATTTGATTAACTCTTGAGCTGCTCTTTCTGAATCATAATCTTCAGGATTTGCAAGTTGGTAACCTGCATGATTGTAAATAGAGATAACTTCTTTACCTGCATCTGTATTTCCAATATTAATAAATGCTTGAGCAACTGCTTCTGCTAAATCAGGAGCCATTTGCTTTGAAACACTTATAGTATCATTATAAATAGGAGCTGTAACACCAATAACGTCTGTTTCTTCCCAAATAGAAGCTGTGCGACCAAATTCTGTTGTCCATTTTTCTTCGTTATCACGACGAGCATCTGCATAAATTAAAACAATATCAGATTGACCTGATGCTAAACGAGCAAATGCACTTCCGTAAGAATCTGCTTGAGCTGCGTTTTCTAAATCTGTGATACTTTTTCCGTAGTTTTCTTGTAGCCATAGTGATGGATAGATATATCCTGCTGGTGAAGTTGTAGACATAACGCTCCATTTAGCTGAATTTATATCTTCCCATGTTAACTCTTCTCCTGCATTAACTTTTGCTGCAAGTTCAATTCCTTTTTCAGAAGGACCTGCAACTACTAGTGCAAGATAAGAAACAGCCATTTCTTCAGAATCTGTTGTTGGTTCGTTTGCATTCCAATCTGCTGGATTTGAAGAAGTATTTGTTAGACCAAGTCTTGTAGCTGTTAAAACAGCTTCTGCACCTTCATCATATAATACATATGTACCACCAGGGATAAGACCAATATCGATAGTTCCAGCATCAAGACCTTCACCAACTACTTCGTAGTCTGTTCCTACTGTAATTTCAACTTCGCCCACTTCATAACCAAGTGTTGCAAGCTCTGCTATTAAAAGTTCTTTTAAAGGTTCAGTCGCAGTAACAATTTCCTCTGGATCACGTGAAGGAACAAAGCCTACTGTTAATTTTTCAACTACAGTTGCGCCTGTTGTTTCTTCCGTAGTCGTTTCTTCTGTTGATTGTGAACATCCAACAAATAGTGTTGCAGTTAATGATAACGCAAGTAAAAGTGCTAATAATTTTTTCATTTAAATTATCCTCCGCTTATTTTGTTTGTAATATCAAAAAACAAATTCAATTTTCAATATTAATGTTTTGAGAAATATTAATTTCATCAGTATAACAATTCCTTTTATTATTTATTTGAATTTTTACACCGTAGTAATTATAAGATACTAGCTATTAAAAGTCAACAAATTTTACTGAAAATTTACTTAAACACTGAAAAAATCTATTTATTACCCCTTTTATATGTTTGCTCTTAGCTAATAAAGTTAAAATATGGAAAACAGCTATATAAAATAGATTTTTCCATATTTTACTTAATTATATATAATTACCTTTTGTATTAGCTGTAAAGAATTATTTTTTATTTACTCTTCTTCTTTACTTCTTCTTTTCCAAAGAAAAAATATAAACGTAAACCCAGATATAATAATGAATATAAACATCATAAAACCATTATTTGTATCATTCTCAAAGCTTCCTGTTGGAGTTTCTATTTCTTCGATTTCTACATCGTCTTGAGATCCATCACCTAAAGGAATTTCTTCGTTATCAATTTCAACATTATCATTTTCTTCTGGGGTAGGTTCTGTTGTTTGCGTTGGAACTGTAACTGTTGTTACAACTGTGGTGCTTGGTGTTGATGTACTAGGCGTTGATGTGTTTGTATTAGATGTATCGGTTGACTCTGATTCAACTATTTTCACATCAAATTCTAGCTGTATTGTTTCATATGTAAGAGTTACTGTAATATCTCCTAGCTTTGAGCTGTCAAATCCTGAAATCATACTTTGGGTAACTTTAACATCTTTAACCTCACCATTACTATAACTGATTTTTAATGTAAGTCCAGATAAATCTAGATTTTCACCCAGCTCACTTTCAATTGTCGGACTAATACTATTTAATTCAATTTTCGTAATAGTTGGAATTTTTACTATTACATTGAAAGTTTTTGTAACTTCGCCATATTTCACTGTGATAGTCTGCTCACTTGTAACCGTGTTATCAAATCCAGTTACTGTTGCTTTACTTAAATCAACATTTACTTTGCTATTATCTGAATATGTTTCAGTGATTACTAAGCCATCCAAAGATAA
>CAZGFY010000006.1:0-83235 GCA_964525015.1 uncultured Oscillospiraceae bacterium | reverse complement strand
GGTGTTGGGTATGCACTTGGTGCTGTTCCTGTCACATCAAAACTTACTGTGTATTTTGCAACTTGATAAATTGCATATAATTCCCAGTCAGTTGCAATTATACCTAAAGCATCATTTTCATCATATACGTCTGTTGCGAATGCATCAGGTGTTAGACCCCAACCAATAAATTCATATCCAGTTGGTGCTGTAAAGCCTGAAGCATCAAAAGTTATTGTTGAAGCTGATTTGCCACCTTCTATAGTTACAACTTTTTCTTCGTTTATTGCACTATTATCTAAGAAATTTGCATTATCATAGTATGTAATAGTAAATTCTGCATCTTCATAAATAGCATAAAGAGTTATATCTCTATTTGAAGTATTAGGAATTGGTGTTCCTTCATTATATCCTGCTATTGTTGCTGTCGGAGTTACACCCCAGTGACTAAACATTTTTCCTTCAGGCGCTGTAAAGTCAAAAGCCTTTGCAGTATGCTGAGTTCCGTTTTGTACTGTGTAAACATAATCACCTGCAACTGTTCCAGCTTTATAAGACCCTCCATTTGGATCATATGTCACTGTATATTCAGTAGAATTTTTAGTAACTAAGAATTTCACAGTTGAATCTGGGTTTCCTAGAGTTAGGTTAGTTGTTTGAGTCGTAGGATAAGTCGTGTTAGCTGTATATAGTGAATATCCATTTAATGATTGTTGTGTTGATAAGAAGTAATTTCCATCAACTGTGTATGTTGTATAGTCTAGTGCTGTAGTTCCATTAACTGAATAATCAAAATGCCAGTTTTTTGCACCGTCAACTGTTGTTGATGTTTCAAGTTCGCTTAAGAAATTTCCATCTTCATCAACTAAATAGTAAACAACTTCTATACTACCTTGTTCAATTGATAGATTAGGCTTTTGAATATCTGGTTTTGATAATGGTAATGTATCATTTTTTTCAGCTGGTTTTCCGTTTATATCTGTATAGGTAAAACTTGCTGATTCATTTGTATCATATTCGCCTTCAGTTAAATTACCATCAACCACAACTGGAATTGTTATTGTAGTAGTTGCAGCTGTGATTTTATCAAAATCGAATTTCAATGTTTTACCTGTTGTATCAGCTGGGTCAATTGTAACTCCTGCTGGCAATGGTTTATTTGTATCAATTTTGAAATGTTCTGAAAGTACATCTGTTAGAGTTGCATTTGTTGCAGCGTATTGAATTCCTGCTAATATTTTATTAAAAGTATTAGTTAAATCGCTTGCACTGTTAATAATATTTACATTTTCTTTTGAACTTGCAATTGTTGTTTCTAGCAAAGTTTTACCTTCTGCTGAAATGCTATCAAATCCAACTGTATGAATTTTTGCACCATATGTTGTTTTTAATTCCTTTGCTTCTGCAACGCCATTCCATTCAGGAGCGTCCGCTGATTCACCATTTGATCCTGGTGCACCATCAGTTACAAATATTACATGTAGTTCTCTATTTGTTCCCTTATTAGCTGCTGCTATACCTTCAACCATTCTTAACGCTGATGTATAGTTTGTTCCGCCATCTGCTGTACTACTATTAACTACACTTTGTATAGATGATAGACTATTTGTTAAAGGAACTAGCGTTGTATCATTTGAAGCATTAATTCCTAATAGTCCTTTACTGCCTTCAAACAATACTAAACCAACTCTGTTATATTGATTTTTTAATAAATCTGCAGCTAGGTTATTAACTGCTGTTTTAGCCGTTGCATACTCATTTATCATACTACCTGATTGATCTAAAACTATAATTACATCATATCCAGTTTCTCTTGGAACACCTGTTAAATCAAATGTTATATTAGCTTCTTTATTAGTATAATCAGTCCACTCAGCTGATTTATTAACCTTAACTGTTCCTGCTTCATTTGAATTCACAGGGTCTTTTGCTGTTACAGGTTTTTTGATTATTTCAATGTAAAAGAATTCAAACTCAAACCAACCATCGAAAGTTGCTGTGATTGTTGCTGTACCTGTACCGCCTAAAGATTTTACAGTAGTAGTTTTAACTGCACCTTTTTCTGTTAAATCAATTCCAGCGCTACTTTCTGACCAGTAGCTTGGAATTTCATTTCCAGACACTGTTAAAGTCATTGTGTCGCCTTCATACATAATGTATGGGTCTGCCATTGTACCTGAACCACTTCTAGCACCTGAAGCAGATAAAACATTTGCAAAATTAGCTGTTTCAGTTAGTGTATAGCTAAAATTAGCTGTGTAGGTTTTTGAATTAAAAGTAAATACTACTTCAAGATTGTATCTGCCATCTTCTGATAATCTATCAGCTGGAATTTCAAAAGCTTGCATTCCATCTAAATCTTCAGATTTAATATCTTCATACCCAGTTAATTGCATACTAACAACTTCAGCACCATCTAAAAGAATTGGTGACACACCGATTAATTCGCTGTTTTCTAAAGATTGGTTTAGTATTTCAACATTAACTACTCCTTTTAATACAGCATTATAAGTAAATAGTGCTGTTTGAGTTGTAATTTCTGTTTTAATTTCTTCCTTAATTTCTTGTGAAGATGTTTCTTCGCTTGATGAAGTTGTTAAATCTTGAGTCATTGGCTTGTAAGACATACCTTCAACATTTAATGAAGATACTTCTTCGCTTGATGTAACTACTTCTTCTGAAGATGTTTCTTCGCTTGATGAAGCTACTTCTTCTGAAGATGTTTCTTCACTTGATGAAGCTACTTCTTCTGAAGATACTTCTTCACTTGATGAAGTTACTTCTTCTGAAGATACTTCTTCGCTTGATGAAATTACTTCTTCTGAAGATGTTTCTTCACTTGATGAAGTTACTTCTTCTGAAGATGTTTCTTCACTTGATGAAGTTACTTCTTCTGAATCTACTTCTTCTTGCACTTCTGGTGCATTATAAGTTACAACAAAGTTTTGCTCACCATTTTCAGGCACAAAATATGTTGCCATACTTCCATCAACAACTATACCATCTGGTGTTGTGATATTAAGTATCTCTACTCCTTCTAAACTTGGGGTAACAGCAAGGTCGATAACCTCTGTTCCATCTATAAGGGTAGTGTTAAAAGTTGCTGTAAAGTTATTTGTGTTTATAACTGTTTCAGCATTTGAGCTAATTGTGTTTGTCGCTGATACTGGCATACTACCACTCACTGTTGAAAACAGTATTGAGAAAGCTAGTAGTAAGCTAGTTGCTCTTTTGAAAAGATTGTCATTTTTAATTTTTGTTATGAAATCTCTCATTTTAAATCCTCCTAATATTTTTTCGGTTTATTTGTTCCGTGCTACCTAATTTAACATATTTTTGTTACATTTGTGTTACACAGGTCAATTAAAATGGTGTTTTTTGAAAAAATTGTAGACTTATACATTTTAAAGGAATTTTTTTCTAATTTTATATGCAAGTTGACTAAATCAATTCAAGTGTTAAATTTAATCATTTTTTTCAGTATTTATCAGTGTTTTCTAAGGTTTTCAGCCTTAAAATAGTTAAAATATTTTAAGTATCGATTTTCTTTAATATTTTCCATTTTAAGGTAATTATTTTCATATATTGGGATTTAATTAAAATTCCATAAAAAACATTACATCTAGATTAATTTAAATGTTTTTTGTAAAATTCAATATTATTTATCCTATAAAACCAAAAAATAACAGTAAACCATAAATTCTTATAGCTTACTGTTATTTATCAAATTGTTACATATAATTACCCAACTGTAATATCAACTGGGCGACTATTATCAAAAGCATTAACTATCGCTTTAACTATATCACCATGAGCATCGTTTAAGCTCATAGTCGCAGAAGCAGTTAAATCTGTTAGCATTGTTTTTTCTTCTTCTGTTAGTGCATCATATTTTGCAATATCTTCTTCATTGCTTGAATCTGCCTTTAAAGGGCGTCCATTAACATCAGAAGTATAAGTATCATACCACTCTTGTACCTCTGCTGCTGTCATGCCAATAAATAATTCTTCGAATGCATCCATTTGAGCTTCCCATGAACCAGCTCCCATTACATATGAATCGCCTTTTTCATTTTTAGTAGTCCAATTGTTAGCATTTTCTTTCATATTTTCTTCTGTTGATTCCACTAAAGTTCCAGTTTCATCATTGTAGCTTGTGCCTGGCCAGCCGATAAACACTGATTTATCCGTACCATCATAGTTTGGAGTCATAATTTCATAAACATTAGTATTTAATGAAACAATTCTATCTTCGCTATCAAATGTTGCGTAAACAAATGTTTCATTAAATGAATAAACAGATGTTCCTGTTTCATCACTACCAGGGCCTACTCTTCCAACAAAACTTGCTCCAAAACCTTCTTTTGCTATTTCAGTAGCTGTGATTTCTTCTTTTTGCTCAAACGCATCAACTATTGCTTCTACAACATTACCATGTGCATCGTTAACACTCATTGACGCTGACGCAGTTAAATCTGTTAGCATAGCTTGTTCTTCTTCTGTTAATGCTTCAAATTTTGTAACATCTTCTTCTGGAGCACCTTCCACCATATTTAATGGACGCCCGTTAACATCTGAAGTATACGCTACATACCAAGCTTCCACTTCTTCAACTGTCATTCCTGTAAATAGAGTTTCAAATGCATTCATTTGTGAAGACCAAGAACCTGAAGTCATCATATATGTTTCGCCACGTTCTCTTTTTGTTTTCCATTCGCTAAATTGATTTAAAAACACTTCTTCTGTTATTTCAATTTGCTCATCCACTACTCCATCATGATCCCCATCGTGATTGTAAGTTTGACCTGGCCAGCCGTAAAAATGAGGCATATATGGATTTTTAATATTTGGTGTACCTGTTTCAACTTGATCAATTGTTAGATTGATAATTGTACCATTTTCATCAAAAATTGCATTTGCATACACTTTGTTTTGATAAAAGAAACTACCTTCTTGATCATCAGTGCTTTGGTTTAGTCTTTCTGCTGTTGAAGACATACCAGTTCCTTGATATAAAGTTGTTGCAGTTTGTGGTGTAACTTCTTTTAAAACTTCACCCTCAACTATTTCTTCCGCTGGATATTTTTCTGGATCTAGTGCATTGTTAACTGCATTAATAATAGCAGTACTTGTAACAGTTGCCCCAGCCACTACATCAACATCAGTTGAGTTTGCTTGGATGATTGCCATTGGAATTTCATCAATTGCAGGAGTTCCTATTCCGTCTGTTTCTTTGTGCTCAGTCACACCAATACCAACGATAGTTTCACCTTCTAGTGTCACTTCAACTTTTAATTCGCCACCGTATCCTTTAGCTGTACCTTTTAATACCGTTTGTTCCACTGGCTCATTTGATGAACAAGCAGTTGCTAAAATCATAGCTGAAGCTAAAAGTGTTGCAATAATTCTTTTTTTCATTTTTAGTTCCCTTTCATTTTTGTATAAATAATATACTCTTTTAGTAAATGTTTTACCGTTTTAAATTATACTAAATTGGTAAATTTTTGTCAATCTTTATTTTGCAATATTTTCACCACTACATTTATATCATCAATCTCTTGATTATATTGTTTTTCTACCCAATCTAAATTTAAGGTGGTTCTTATAATTTGATCATTAAATAAATCATATATTTTAGACTGAATGTCGTATATTAAAAGTGTGTCAAAGGCATTAGATGATGTTTTGCTATTTGTTGCCCCATTCCTTGATTTTATATCCAGATACGTTGTTATTTCTAAAATATTATTTTCCATATTAAAATAAGCAAATCCATTTCTAATATCTGCACTATCATTTGAATTATTAAAATTATAATTAAAATCTTTATTCCCTGCTAAAAGTAGTAAAGCTATGTTTAATTCTTCATTTGAAAGATTTGATAATGCTCCATCATTGTTTATAATTACCGCTGAACTAATGTATAAATCCTTATTTAAAACTGGCAATATAAAATTTGTTTCATCTTTTTTATTTAAAATGGAGTATATTGGAGTAATTTTTAAGTTTTTTTCTTTTAAATCCGTATAATTATCCTTTGAAACATCATCTGATAAAACTAAATTTGTATCTGAATTCACTCCAAACTCTTCTAATGCTTTTAAAACTAAATTCATTTTATTATCACTAACAACGCTGCTACTTATAAATGCATAATCACAGAGAGATAAATTTAAATTGTATTTATTTTCAGCTGAAATAAACGCTTTATCATAATTACTATCAGTAAATATATATTCTGTATAACTTTCGCTCTTATTAGAAAAATCATAAGCTATAAATTCTAGTGAATACATATCGTTTTCCTTTGAAAAATTTATTGCTTTCACCATAACTTCATCCTGGTTTTGCGAACAAGAAGTAAAAAACAAAACTGAAATAAAAACTAATAGTATTCTTTTAATTTTCATTTTTTATTTTCCTCCTTTCTTTTATGATTTTTACAATTAGCAAAATTGAAATAACAAACACAAAATAAATATTAGTAAAAACATTATAAAAAATATTTATGATAAATGCTATGAAAGCAAGATATATTATAACTTTTGAATTTATATAATCATTACTGCTTTTAATTTTATTTATTAGCGCAATATTTAATAGTAAAACGGAAAAAAAACATATAACTAAAAGCATAGTAAATACATAGTCAAATCTTTGTATTGTTAATCCTTTAGAAATAGCAAAAATCGAGTGTAAAGGTGATAGGCTATACAGTGATTCCCCTCTTATACTCATCCCCCTAAAAAGGCTTATACTTACTAACAAAATTCCGTTAACAATTAAAAAACAATAACATTTTACGCTACTTTTTTCTTTCTCTTTATATAAAAACGATAATGGTATAACCCAATCATAAACTTTAACAATATTTACATTTAACAGCACTATTTTCTCTTGGATATATATATTTACTGGTTGAATTTTGTTATAATTCAAAATTAATGCCATTAACAGCATACTAAATGTTACAAATAAAATTATTGGCGCAATTCTTTCAAAGCTTTCTTTGTGGAATTTAAATAGATATATTATAATGAATAAGCTTAATATCGCAACACTTAAAAGTGAGTTTGTACCATGTTTAATATCTATATAATCTGAAAATCTAAATATATATCTTATAATAGTATTTAATGAATAAACTATGATTAACCAGTTTATTACTTTTGAATTTTTTTTAGCTTTAAAAATAACTAACATAACAATTAAACTTAATATACTACTAATAAAAATACTAACTATCCACTCAAAGGTGAAAACTGTGTTATTTAACATGGTTGTTGTAAATTCAAAAATTGAAAATGAAAAACCAAGATATAACAATGCATTTTGCTTACTTTTTATCATTTTCTATCCCCTTTTTAATTTCAAAATTATTATTTTTATTTCTAAAGCTAGATTTTATAATCCCATCTTGAAATAAATATTTAGTATTATCTAATAGTAGTAAATAATTATATCCATCTGTGTTAACATTTATCATATTAATTAATAATATTACCGTAGAAAATCCAAATCCAATAACTCCAAATAAGCCAGATAAAATTAATACACCTATTCTTAAAATTATAATTGCTTCATAAAAACTAGGAATTACAAATGAAGATATAACACTAACAGCACATACAATTAAAACTGATGAAGATATAAATCCGGCACTAATGGCTGCATCGCCAATTATTAATGCTGCAACAAAACTTACGGAATGACCTATTGGCTTTGGCAATCGCAGTCCGGCTTCTTTAATAATTTCTAATGCAATAACAATCATTACGGCTTCTAAAAACAAAGGAAGTACTGATTGTTTGCTTGAAAAAATATAAAAAATTAATTCTTTTGGTAAAACCTGTGGTGCATACAAAGTAAAAGATACATATAATCCTGGAAGTAAGATGGCTATTAAAAAAGCTATATATCTAATTATTCTCATAAAAGATGCAAAATATGGTCTTTGAATATAATCATCATTAGTAATGAAATTTTCATGAAAAAAATACGGATACACAAGTGCAAAAGGGCTTCCGTCAACTAAAATTCCTATCTTGCCCTCGCAAAGCTTTGCACAAAAGGTATCTGGTCTTTCTGTTTCAAATGTTGATGAGAAAATAGAAAAATTTGTATCATCTATAAATGGTGCTATATACCCTGAATCATAAATCATTGGTAAATCTATCTTTTTTATTTTTTCCTTAACTCTTGCTACTAATTTTTCATCAACAAAGTTTTTATTATAACAAACACAAACCTCAGTTTTTGTTTTATCTCCTACTTGCATAGCATCTATTGCAAAATGTTCCCCTCTTGCTCTTCTTCTTATTAATGCCATATTAACCCTTGAAGAATCCGTAAACCCTTCTTTTGTTCCTTTTAAATTCCCTTCCTGTGATGCCTCACCAATACTTCTTAACGGAACGCCTTGTGCCGGTAGTACAACAGCTTTATTACTACCATCAACTATTAATAATGCAAATCCTGCAGTTAGAAAAAAAGTTGAATCTTTAAAATTATCAGCTGTGTTTTCATTAGCTGGAATTGTAGTTTCATTAATTATATATTCAATAATTTCTTTAGATGATTTATCTCCTTTTAGCGAATTTAAAGGGTTTAAAAAAATTTGCCACAGTCTTTGCCTATCTATCATTGCCTCACACATAATTATCGCAGCATCTTTATTAAATATTTTTATTGATTTATAAAAATAATCTGCTGATGAACAAAAATAATCATCAAAATACGCCTTATTTTCATCTAAATTTTTAAATAATAATTCTTTATCCATAATCTTTCCTCCTGTCTTTTGATTTTATTATGCTCAATATGTCTAAAGTTAAAACATTAAGCAATAATATTATCAATATAATTGAAAGAGAGTTTTTAAATGTTTGGAGTTATTAGTCGAACTAGTATAATGTTTATTGTAATGATGTTTGCAATGAGAGTAATGGGCAAAAAAAATTTAGGCGAATTTCAGCCTAATGATTTAGTTTCAACTATTTTAATATCAAATTTAACTGCTCTTGTTTTAGAAGCTCCCGAATTGCCTATTTTTTATTCGATTATACCTATACTTTTAATTATGTGCTATGAGGTGTTTTTATCTATGGCTTCAAAAAAAAGCGATAAAGTTTCGCTTTTAACACAAGGCTCTAGCAAAATATTAATTTTTAATGGAATTTTAAATCAAAAAGTTATGCAAGATTTACGATTAACTGTTAATGATGTGCTTGAAGGAATGAGAAATAATCAAATTTTTTATTTAGAAGAAATTTCTTTAGCTATAATAGAAACGACCGGTGCTATTAATATTTACAAAAACCCAAACATTGATAATCTAATTACTAAAAGTAGTACCCCTCCTTTTGCAGTAATTAAAAATGGTAAAATTTTCAGTACAACCTTTTCATACTTAGGTATTGATGAAAATTATATTAATTCATTTTTAGATAATAATAATATAAAATTAAAAGAGGTTTTACTATTAACAATCGACGGAGATAAAAATTATAATTTAACAAAAAAGGAGCTATAAATTTGAAGCATTTCATCATATGCATAATAACTTTTACATTAGTAATATCATATAGCATTTTTATTGATATAAAAGGCAGAGCTATATTTGATTCTATTCTTTTAGATACAAAATCTATTGTTTTTGAAAGCGATATTGACTCAAACACTGAAATTTTTGAAAATATTTTAAATAAATATAATGATAATAAAAAAACGCTCCAAGTTTTATCAAACAAGGAGCATCTTTTAAAAATAGATGTTTTAATGAATAATTTAAGTATTGCATTTAAAAACAATGATATTATTGAAATGGAAAAAAATACTAAGGAAATTCAGGAATTAATTCTTTATTTAAAATCTGAAATTTACAGTGTGGTTTAAGATTTCTTTTTAGAAAGAAGTACATTTAATTCTTCTAAAAATGTGTTAACATCACTAAATTGTCTATACACAGAAGCAAATCGAACATATGCCACTTCATCAAGCTTTTTAAGTTCTTCCATAACCAATTCGCCCAAATCCATAGAGGAAATTTCATGTTTTAAGCTATTAACTAGCTTATACTCAATTTTATCAACTGAGCTTTCTAAATCTTGACGAGATACTGGACGTTTTTCACAAGACTTTATCATTCCATTTAATAGTTTATCCCTATTAAAAACTTGACGAGAATTATCTCTTTTTATAACCATAATCGGAGTAGTTTCAATAACTTCAAAAGTTGTAAATCTTTTTTGACAGCTAATGCACTCTCTTCTTCTTCTAATTCTTTCTCCGTCTTCAGTTGGCCTTGAGTCAACAACCTTACTATCCACATTACCGCAAAATGGGCATTTCATAATATAGATTTCCTTTCATTTATCACATTGATACTAAATTGCACACTACATCTTGTAAATGAATTGGGTGCACAATATTATTTCTTATAATATTATACATATTTTTTGCATCTTTTTCAATACTTGTAATTTCCAAAATCTGAGATTTTTCATTTTTTAATAAATCAACTACTTCAATCGCAAACATTTCTTTTTCAAATGCCGTATGACTAAATAGGACATACACAAATCTCTCAGATTTTATATCAAGTTCAATGATTGTGTCAGCTTTATTTACAGCCATAAGCTACGCACCATTACACTTTAATTATAATAGATAACTCTAATTTAACCAAAGCACTACCTTTCTTTTTTTAGATAATAGCATTTACGCTTTACTTATTTAAAAAAATCAGACATAAATTAACAATCATAATTATATAATTTTATCTGCTTAATGTAAAGCTTTTCTGGTATTTTTTACATATTAACCAAAATAGCTAGTCAAAAAACATATACTCAAGTGCCTTTTTTAGTGATTTTTCATTAGAATACCTATCTTCATATACTTCAATGAGCATACTTGTTGTAGTTGTATTTTCTTTAATATAATTTTTAAATTTCTTAAAATCAAAAGTTCCTTCTCCTGGTAAAAGGCAATCTTTATCAAAAGTAAAATCTGAAATATGTATATGT
Organism: uncultured Oscillospiraceae bacterium; assembly: GCA_964525015.1. Taxonomy (GTDB): domain Bacteria; phylum Bacillota; class Clostridia; order Oscillospirales; family Ruminococcaceae; genus RGIG3102. Next base: position 72,229 of record CAZGFY010000006.1, on the reverse strand, counting down.
GAAATTCGATTTTTTATCACTTCAAGCATACCGTAAATATCTTCATTTGCCCTAACTGCTTGTTTTATATCAAAAGTAAAAAGAAGGTTATCTCGTGTATTATTATATATTATTTCTAAACTTTCCTTTGTAGAAGAAACATATTTATTAACGTTTTCTTGAGATATATAAACGCCATATTCCATAGCTTTATCAGCTAGAACATTCATAATATGCGAATATTTTTCAAGGGATATAAATGTGTGTTCTAAAAAACTTCCATGAAAAACAACATATTTAGCACCTAGAATATTACAAGCTCTAAAATATCTTTCATAAAATTTTAATGAATCCTCAAGTTTTGCTATATAATCATATCTTGAAAAAAATAAAAATCCTTCAATTGCAGATGTGAATGGGTGAATTGAAATTATTTCGATTCCAGCTTCATCCGCAATTTTTTTAAGTTCTAATAAATATTCTTTTGATAATTCGCTATCAGCATTTATAAAAATCTCGGTATGCCTTACCCCCAATTTAGCTAACTCAATTAAAGATTCTTTTGGAGTTTTCGGAAAAAAGCATCCCGTGGAAATTCCATATTTCATTTATACTTTATTCCTTTCTCTTTATTTAATAATTAGTATCTCAGATACTATCCAAATAGTGACACTTGATTACTTTTTGGTAGATGCTTTAATGCACCTGCATTATTTAAAGACTCGATAACAGCACTTGAAACACCACTTTGAGATTGTAAATCTTCAACTGAAATAAAGGTTTTCCCATCCATGCAAGTGTTTTCAAGGGATATAGCTGCACTTTCGCCAACTCCTTTTAAAGATGAATATGGAAGTCTTATTTTCCCATCTTCAATATTATATTTCTTCGCACTACTTTTCCCAAGTTCAATTGGTAAAAACTCTAAGTTTCTTGAAAGCATTTCGCAAACCATTTGAAGAGAAGTTCTAAGCTCTTCATCTTTTGCAGATTTTTCTATTCTCAATCTATCACTTACAAGCTTTAGATTTTTAACAGCTACATCTTTACCACTAATCGCAGAAATATAATCTATATCATCCCCCCTAACAGTAAAATAGGTTGCGTAGAATTCAATTGGATGATATTTTTTAAACCACATTAATCTAATTGCTGCTATTAAATATGCAACTGCATGTGCCTTTGGGAACATATATTTGATTTTTTTACAGCTTTCAATATACCACTCTTCAACGCCGTTATCTCTTAGCATTTTCTCAGTATCTGCTGTAAATTCTTTTGCTGCTTTTCCTTTTCTTGTAACTTCCATTATCTTAAATGCTTCTGCCTTATCAACACCTTTTTTAATTAAGGTTATCATAATGCTATCACGAGTTCCTATAACATCTGTAATAGTGCAAATATTATTTTTAATTAAATCCTGCGCATTACCATTCCAAACATCGGTGCCGTGAGAAAGTCCTGAAATTTGAATTAAATCGGCAAAACTTTTAGGCGATGCCTCAACTAGCATTTGTCTAACAAAATCCGTTCCAAGTTCTGGAATACCAAAAGTAGCAGTTTCACTTTGAATATCTTTTGGGCTAACTCCGATTGGCTCGGTACTAGTTAGCATTCTATAAACTTCTTTATCATTCATTGGAACATCGGCCATTTTAATTCCAGTTAAATCTTCTAAATATTTATACATTGTAGGCACATCGTGCCCTAGGATATCAAGTTTTAATAAGGTATCGTGAAGATATTTAAATTCAAAGTGTGTTGTGATAACGCCTTTCTCTTTTGAGTCAGCTGGATGCTGGATAGGACAAAAATCAAAAACTTCATTTTCACTTGGCACAACAACCATTCCCCCTGGATGTTGCCCTGTTGTCTTTTTAACTCCTGAACAACCGATAGTTAGCCTTGTTTCTTCTGCTTTATTAATAATTAAATTTCTTTCATCAAGATATTTTCTAACATATCCAAAAGCTGTTTTTTCCTGCAAAGCAGAAACTGTTCCAGCTTTAAAAACATATTCTTGTCCAAATAATTCCTCTGTATATTTATGTGCGAAGGCTTGATATTCACCTGAAAAGTTTAAGTCTATATCAGGTTCCTTATCACCATTAAATCCTAGAAATGTTTCAAATGGGATATCATTTCCATCTCCAATTAATTTTTCGCCACATTTCGGACAATTTTTATCTGGTAAATCAAATCCTGAAGTTATATTATTAGGCACATCAAATTCACTGTGTTTGCATTTTTTACAAATATAGTGAGCTGGAAGTGGATTTACTTCCGAAATACTTGCAAAAAAAGCTAAAGCTGACGAGCCAACTGAGCCCCTTGAGCCAACTAGATAGCCATTTTCTTCGCTATTTTGAACTAGTTTTTTTGCAATAACATATAACACTGCATATCCATGTTTTATAACACTAGTGAGCTCTCTTTCTATTCTATCAACTATTAATTCAGGGGGATTTTCCCCATAAATTGAATGTAGTTTATCATAAGTTGAGTTTCTAAGTTCTTCTTCAGCTCCTTCAAGCTTTGGTGGAAATGTACCTTTTGGAATAGCACGAACGCCAAGCTCTATCATATCTGCAATTAAATTTGTGTTTTTAATCACAACCTCGTGTGCCTTTTCTTTTCCAAGATAAGTGAACTCTTTTAGCATTTCATCCGTTGTTCTAAAATAAAGTGGTGCTTGATTATCTGCATCACGAAATCCCATACCAGCCATTAAAATTGCTCTGTAAGCAGCATCTTCCATTGTTAAAAAATGCACATCACAAGTTGCCACAACTGGAATATTTAATTCTTCCCCAAGTTCCACTATTATTCTATTATACTCTTTTAAAACTTCATTTGACTCAACCTTTCCTTCTCTAACCATATATTCATTGTTTCCAAGTGGTTGAATTTCTAAAAAGTCGTAAAAAGATGCTATTTCAACGAGTTCATCTTTTGATTTACCGTCAACTATCGCTCTGTAAAGCTCACCAGCTTCACAAGCTGTTCCAAGTATTAACCCTTCCCTATGTTTCATTATTTCACTCTTTGGCATTCTTGGGGTTTTTAAAAAGTAATTTAGATGTCCGTATGATATTAATTTATATAAATTCTTAACTCCTAACTGTGATTTTGCAAGCACAATAATATGATTACTTCTTCTTGGAAGTGCCTCTGTACTACTTAGAGAATGATTTATATCTTCCACATTAAAAATTTCTTTTTCATGTAGTTCATCTATTAATTTTTCTAATATTTTTGATAGAATTTTTGCATCATCGGTCGCCCTATGATGATTAAATCCCCCCAGTTTATAATAATCCGCAAGATTGTTTAATTTATGACTTCTTATACTTGTTAAAATATTTCTTGCCAATGGAAGTGTATCTATTGCTGAGTAATTAAAAGTTTCATTTACTCTCTCACCAACAACTTTTATGAAATTTATATCAAAACTAAAAGCATTATGAGCCACTAGTATTCTGTCATTAATAAACCTTTTAAAGCTTGTGATAGCTTCTTTTTGGCTAGGCGCTCCATAAACCATATCATCAGTTATTCCAGTTAACTCTATAATTTTTGCTGGAATAGGCTTTTTAGGGTCTACAAAGGTGTGAAATTCATCTATAATTTCACCATTTTTAAAAACAACAGCACCTATCTCTGTTATCTCTTCAGATTTTGGATTTAATCCTGTTGTTTCAATATCAAAAACAACATATTCTAAATCCTTTAAAACACCTTTTTTATCCCCTTTATAAACACTTACTATATTATCAACTAGATATCCCTCACAGCCGTATATAACTTTAAAATCAGGGTCTGACTTTTGTATTCTATCAGCTTCAAGCATTGCTTGTGGAAATCCTTGCACAACTCCGTGATCGGTTATTGCAACAGCTCTATGCCCTAAATTATATGCATATCTCACCGCTTCATCAGGCGCAACTAGTGCATCCATAGCTGAAAGTTTTGTATGTAGATGAAGTTCCACCCTTTTTTCCTCAGCTTCATCTTTTTTGCTTTCAATTTCAAATGAAAGAATATCATAAGGCATTATTATATAATCTCTTTCATATTTATCCATTTGAACATCACCACGAATGGCAACATATAATCCTGCTTTAATATTTTCCCACTTTTCAAGATTTTTATCGTTTTGGTCTAGTATTAGTTTTGCATTTATAGAATTTGTGCCATCAGTTAGTGAGTATATAAATATTTTTCTAAAATTCCCCTGCTGATTTACTGCAAAAATTTTTCCCCAAATAACAACTTTTCCTGTTTCTTCTAAGGCTTTATCTATTGTGTATGGTCTTTTAGTTTCAAAATGTTTTCCTAGTATAACTTTTGTTGAGCCAGATTTAATTCTAAGCTCTGAAATTTCAACATCTTTAATCTTTGGCTTATTTTCAATATCAAACGTTGGTATAGGTACAGGCATTTTAAAGCTTGGGACAACCTTGCTTTCATAATTTTCAATCTCAAATAATTTAACCCCTATTTTTTCATCAGTTAATTTTAATAAAAACTCACTTAAAGCTGAAGGAAATCTATTTTCTTTTAAAAATTTATACCCATTGCCAACGTGGATATCTATATTATTATCATAAATATCTATTTGTGCATCAGAAAAAAACTGCGTTGGGATAAATGAAACCGTATCGCAGTATAAATTTATTAAGCTATCAAAATCTTTTTTTGTAAAAGATTTAAAATCGAATTTATTAATTAATTCAATTGAAAAATCAATATATTTATCAGTTAGAAAGCTTGCAAAATGGCTTAAAGCCCCATAGCTAATCAGCTGTTTTGATTTTATAACAGCTGAAAGTTTGGAGCTTTTTCTATGCACATCAATGCTATCTAATATTGCGCCCATAAATTCGTGGACATGGGCATTACCATTATTATATTCGCTAAAAATTGTTAAAATTAAATTAGTCACTGTTTTCCTCTAAAAAATCTTTAATATCCTGAATAAACTCTTGTATATAATCACCACTATAGGTTTTAACCTTTTCGCCTTTTTTAAACATTACAGCGTTATCAATGCCACAAGCTATACCTATATCAGCTTCTTTAGCCTCTCCTGGTCCATTAACAGCACATCCCATTACAGCTATTTTTATATCCTTTGTTATTCCTTTTAATCCTTCTTCAACTTTATTTGCTAAAAAAGCAATATCTTGATTAGTTCGCCCACAAGTAGGACAAGATATAATTTCAGGTCCGTTAACTTTAATTCCACTAGCCCTTAAAATATCAAACCCAGCCGAAATTTCTTTAATCGGCTCATCTGTAAGGCTAACTCTTATTGTATCACCTATTCCTTCTCTTAAAAGCGAACCAATACCAAGCGCCGATTTTATTAGCCCCATTCTGTATGTTCCAGCTTCCGTAACGCCTAAGTGAAGCGGATAATCACACATATTTGAAAGCATTGTATAAGCTTTAATCATCGTATCTACATTTGAAGATTTTATAGATACAACTATATTATAAAATTCAAATTTTTCTAGTAAATTGATATGATACATCGCACTTTCACAAAGTGCTTCTGGCGTAGGAGAGCCATACTTTTTTAATATTTCTTTTTCAAGACTACCTGCATTAACGCCAATTCTTATAGGAATACCCCTTAATTTACACGCTTCTACAACAGCTTTTACCTTTTCATCATTACCTATATTACCCGGGTTAATTCTAACTTTATCAACCCCTGCTTCAATACAGGCTAAAGCAATTTTATAATCAAAATGAATATCTGCTACAACTGGAATATTAATATTTTCTTTTAAAGCCGTTATTAACTGAACATCTTTTAATGTTGGAACGCTAACTCTAACTATTTGGCATCCTTCTTTTTCTAGCATTTTCGCTTGAACAACATTAGCTAATGTATCACTAGATTTTGCATTAAGCATACTTTGAACTAAGATAGGATTATCTCCACCTAAACATATATTTCCAACCCTAATTTCTTTTTTAAGCTTTCTCATATCAATACTCCTCCCTTTTTAATTAACCGAATATCCTTGTTATATCGCTATATGTTACAAATATCATAACGCACATAAGCATCATAAATCCAACTGCATTAACAAAAATTTCGTATTTTTGTGGAACTGGTTTTCCTCTTATTAATTCTATAAATAAAAACACTAATCTGCCACCATCAAGAGCTGGGAAAGGAATTAGATTAAATACACCTAAATTTATAGTTATCATTGCTAAAATCATTAAAACATTATACCAGCCATAACTCACAGCATCACTTATTGTTGTAACTATTCCAACTGGCCCTGAAATTTCTGCAACTTCAACGTTTCCAGTTACTAAGTCAACTAAGCTTAAAAATATCATTCTCGCCATACTTATTGTCCAGTTAAATGACTCTTCCAAAACAGTGAATACAGTTTTTTCTATTGGTAAAACTGTAAAGTCTATAACCATCTGTTCAAATCCATTTTCATCTGTATAAGTTTCAAACTGGATATCTATATCTTCTTCATTTCCATCTCTTAAAACAGTGAAAACGGCTTTGCCATCTTGAGCTCTTGCAAATTCATAGAATATATCGCTAATTACATAACATTTTCTGCCATTAATCGCAACAATTTCATCCCCAACTTCCAGTCCTGATGCTTGTGTATATGAATCTTCATAAAAGCTTGATATTGTTTTACTTGTTATTAATTCTTCACCGTTAACTAACACTGTTAAAACAATAAAACCTAAAACTAAGTTCATAATTGCGCCTGCTGAAAGTACAAGCATCCTATTTAATATTGGCGCTTTATTAAATGCGCCTGGATTTTCGCTTTCTTCATCTTCGCCTTCCATTGAAACAAACCCACCTATTGGAAGTAATCTAATTGAATATGCTGTTTCATTTTTATTAAAAGAAAATAATTTTGGACCCATACCAATACTAAATTCATTAACTGTTATTCCACTTTTTTTAGCCGTTATAAAATGCCCTAATTCGTGCACAAATACAACTAAACCAAAAACAAATAGTGCAACTATTATTCCGAATATCCCCATTAATTATTTATCTCCATTTCTATCCCTATATTCATTTTATTTTTAAATTTGTAAATCAACAAATTCTCTAGCCTTTTCATCTATTTTAAAAACTTCTTCTAATGTATATTCTTTTTCTAAGTTAAAATTCTCAATACTTTTATATACAATTCTTCCAATATCAGCAAATTCAATTTTATCATTTAAAAATAATTCAACTGCCCTTTCATTTACACCATTAATAAGACATGGATAAAGTCCACCCAAGTTTATTGCTTTTATAGCAGCTTTTAGGCATAAAAAAGTTTCAATATCTGGCTTATGAAAGGTTAAATCTCCCATAGAAAAGAAATCTAATTGTTTTGCATTACTTTCATATCTTTCCGGATAAGTTATTGCATACTGAATTGGAATTTGCATATCAGGAGTTCCCATTTGAGCAATAATGCTATTATCTGAAAACTCAACTGCTGAATGAATAATACTCTGTCTGTGAACCACCACTTCTATATCTTCAGCTTTCAAATCAAAAAGCCAAGCCGCTTCGATTAATTCTAATCCTTTATTCATTAAAGTAGCAGAGTCTATTGTTATTTTACTTCCCATTTCCCAGTTAGGATGTTTTAATGCTTGTGCTTTTGTAACATTTAAAAGTTCTTTCTTACTATAACCAAAAAAAGGTCCACCAGATGCAGTTAATATAACTCTCTTTAAGCTTTTCGCCGAGTGATTGTCTTGCATACACTGAAATATCGCTGAATGTTCGCTATCCACTGGAAGTAGTTTAACATTATTATCTTTAGCTGCTTTCATAACGAGTTTTCCAGCCGTTACAAGGCTTTCTTTATTAGCGAGCGCCACATCTTTTTTGCTATTTAACGCCGCTAAAGTTGCTTTTAAACCAGCTATTCCAACAACTGCATTTAAAACTAATGCCTCACTTTTTAATTTTGCTAGTTCTTCAAGCCCTTGTTTCCCTATTAAAATTTTGCATTTTAAATCTTTGTTTTCTTCTTTAAATTTACTACCAACCTCTTCATCCGTTATGCAAATAAATTCAGGCGAAAATTCTAAAACCTGCTTTTTTAATAACTGGGTGTTTTTATTGGCTGACAAAGCCACAACATTTATATTATGTTTTTTGCAAACTTCTAAACTTTGCGTTCCAATACTGCCTGTACTTCCTAGAATTATTATATTTTTATACATTAAAAATTCCCCCAGCTGATAGAACAACGCTACCTAAAATCGCACTGACAAATGGTGCCACTAATAAAACGCTATCAAACCTATCTAAAACGCCACCATGTCCTGGCATAATATTTCCATAATCTTTTATGCCAACCTGCCTTTTTATAGCAGAAGCAAATAAATCACCAATCATTCCAACCATTGAGCCTAGAACAGCTATTATAGTTATTGTAATAAATAATTGTGTTGATATTTCGTACTTCACACTAGCAGTTTCTAAAATAGGCTTTAGATTTAAATAAATAAATAAAAATAAATTTGCAAATAATGCAGAACCAACTAATCCCCCAACTGCCCCTTCTCTAGTTTTTTTAGGGCTTAATTTAGGGGCAAGCTTTGTTTTGCCAAAAAAGTATCCTGCAAAGTATGCCATTGTATCCCCACCCCAAGAAATAGCTGCAATATAAGTGAAGATAAATCCAGCATCCCAGCCAAAATTACTATATGGTAGCATAATTTTTAAATTAACAACTGAATATATTCCAAACATTACAAATAATCCAAATATTAAATTAGTTGAAACTGTTCTAAAGCTAATTTTTTCAAATTGAAACACAATAATAAATGCATAAATTAAAACAAATATCATAGTAAGATTAAAAAATGAAAAGTTTAAATACTCATTCATAATATTTACTGTTCCAAAAAGCCCAAGAGTTATATGAACAAACGCTGAGTTGTATTCTTTATATGCTCCTGAAATTTCATATATAGCTATAAGATAAACTATTACAGCACATATATTAAAAACTATGCTATTAAACTGTGATAGTGCTGCTATCGCTATTAGTATTCCCACTATCGCTGATAAAACTCTTTGTTTCATTCTCTTCTCCATTTTTATTATTTAATTTTAATTTACTATATAGAAAATCAAAATTCGTTTGGGCTGCAAAAATAATCACTGGCAAATATAAAAACACATATCTGCTTCTTGATTCAAATATCATTAAAAATAAAAATAATCCACCAATTGAAAGTTTTGCTATAAACGATATCATATTCTTATTAAAAAATCCTGAAAAAACTGATAATATACAAACTGTAATCCAAACACCTTGCAGTATTTGCGATAAAGTATTTTGATAAAAATCTGAACTATGGTAAATATAATTTTGCAAAAAATATTTTACAGAATCACTTGTGTCTTGCCCTTCGGCGTGAAAAGCTCCTTCCATTCCATAAGCAAATGTTCCATCCGTGCCACACCATAAAAGCTTTAAAAAGCTATGCTCTGCCATACCTAAAGCACCATATTCTTTTACTAAATCTAATATTCTCTTGCTTGCATTTTCGGTGTAATCTTCTTTATTGGAATTTTCATTTGTCCAATTAAAAGTTTCAAAGTTCCAGTTTCCATACCCATAATTATAAAGTCCTACTTCTAGATAATAATGTATCCCTCTTGAATTTTGGTAAGGAAGTTCTGTTTTTATTCTATTATTTGCCTCATAAGTAATAGCTGTAACTAATGAAAATGCAACACCACATCCTATTATAAAAGATATTAATTGATTTTTATGTAATTTAATATCGAATTTTAGTAATTTTCTAAATAATAAAACTAAAATCATAGCAATTAATAAAATAGCAACTGTCACTTTAATATAAGAGCCTATAATTATAATTATAGAAAGTAAAAAACTAGTTATATTTTTCTCTTTTTCATTTTTTGCTTGGACAATTCGTATAATACAATAAATTATTGCTATTGGAAACACTAGTGCTGCAACATCAGTATAAACAACTGATATCCACGGAGAAAATCCTACTAATATTATACTTAAAACTAAACTTATTTCTGCGCTTATTTCTCCAAAAACTCTTTTTGAGCTCAAATATAATAATAATATCGAAATATCAGCTATAAAAATATTTAATATTATCATTCTTTTTAATGGTGATATAAAATACAAAAAATCTGTTATATAAATATATATTTGCCAAGCTGAAGTCATAAATATATTATTTGGCCACTTTGCAAAATAAAGCATATCCGTGTAACCATCCCTAACGGTTTCAGTTACTATTTGTGCATCCCATCCAGCTACTCTACTTGTTTTCCAAAATAGATAAAATTGAGCTATAAATAATACTAAAATAATAATTATCCTTAGTATTTTTCTGTTTTTCTTATTTAAGCTATAAAGTAATTTAATAATAGCTAAAATACATATTACAGCGCCAATTGCCACAGCAATATTAAATGAAATATTTGGCGAAAATTCTTTCCATCTTGTAAAAACATAAAAAACCATACTATAAGTAAACAATAGAAACAATAGACCATAGGAGATATTGATAATATTGAATAATCCGCTATTTTTTTTCATTATCAAGATAATTCCTTTCTAAGAGTTTAATTTTAAACTCCACCAAATCTTCTGTTTCTATTATTAAACTCTTCTATTGCTTTATCTAAGTCTTTCCTTGTAAAATCTGGCCACAATACATCCATATAAATAAATTCTGAATAAGCACTTTGCCACAAAAGAAAGTTTGATATTCTTTTTTCACCACTTGGACGCAGTATAAAATCAGGGTCTGCCTGATTTTTTGTATATAAAAAGCTAGAGAATAATTCTTCTGTTATATCTTCTTCTTTTAATTTCCCATCTTTAATTTCTTTTGATATTAATTTTGTTGCATTTAAAATTTCATTTCTTGAGCCATAATTTAATGCAATATTCAAAATCATACCATCTCTATTTTTAGTTTTTTCTTCTATCTCATTCATTAAATCCTGTAAATCTTTATTAAATGCAGATTTATCGCCTAAAAATATCACTCTATTATTTTCTTTTTCATAATCAAAAGCAGTAATTAGATATTCTTTTAATAAACTCATAATTCCTGAAACTTCTTCAAGTGGTCTTTTCCAATTTTCAGTTGAAAAAGCATAAAATGTTACAGATTTTACTCCAAGTTCATTGCAATATCTTGTTATATCTTGAAAAACTTCTGCCCCTTTTTTATGCCCCATATTTCTTGGCAGCAATCTCTTTTTTGCCCATCTTCCATTGCCGTCCATTATTATCCCAATATGTTTTGGTGTATTTTGCATATAAAGTGTACCTCTTATTAAAAAAATTAAAGGGCAATGTGCCCTTTAATTATAAATTCCATTTTACAGGGACTTTTTATAGTTCCATAACTTCTTTTGTTTTCATAGCTGCAATCGCATCAATTTCTTTTGTGAATTTATCTGTGATTTTTTGCACTTGTTCTTCTAATGATTTTAAATCATCTTCTGTTATTTCGCTAGCTTTCTTTTGAGCTTTAAATTTATCAATTGCATCACGGCGAACATTTCTAACTGCAACTTTTGAGTCTTCTGCCATTTTTGAAACATCTTTAGTTAAAGCTTTTCTTCTTTCCTCTGTTGGAGGTGGGAAGTTTAGTCTAATGCTTTGTCCATCATCGATAGGATTAATTCCAATATCTGAAGTTTGAATAGCTTTAACGATTGGGCTAATTAATGTTTTATCCCAAGGTGATATTAATAATGTTCTAGCTTCAGAAACTGAAACTGATGCAACTTGATTAATAGCAGTTGGTGTTCCGTAATAATCAACTGTAACTTTATCTAAAATAGCTGGGTTTGCTCTTCCTGCTCTAATCGAAGTGTATTCTTGCTCTAAATGCTTTACTGCACTCTTCATTCTTTCTTCATATGGTTTTGTCATAATAAATTACTCCTTAACTAAAGTTCCTATTTTTTCGCCTTTAAGGGCTCTACTTATATTATCGTCTTTTAAATCAAATACTAATATTGGAAGATTATTATCTCTGCACATAGTAGCTGCTGTCATATCCATAACATTCAATTGGTCGTTTAAAACTCTTGTAAATGATAATTCATCATATTTCACTGCATCAGCAAAAACTTTTGGATCTTTATCATAAACCCCATCTACCATTGTTGCCTTAAAGATTATTTCAGCATTAACTTCTGCTGCTCTTAAAGCTGCTGCTGTATCTGTTGAGAAATATGGATTCCCTGTTCCACAAGCAAAAATCACAACTCTTCCCTTTTCAAGGTGTCTTGTAGCTTTATTTCTAATATATGGCTCTGCAACTTGATTCATCATTAAAGCTGTTTGAACTCTAACTTCAACTCCTAGTTGTTCTAGTGCATCTGCAACTGATAAAGCATTCATAACAGTTGCAAGCATTCCAATTTGGTCCGCCCTTGTTCTCTCCATTTGCCCGCTACTTCTTCCTCGCCAGAAATTTCCGCCACCTACAACTATTGCAATTTCTGCTCCTAGTGAATGTGCAGCTTTTATGCTTTCACAAATTTCTAGAACTGTATCGTAGTCTAGCCCAAAGCCTTTATTACCGGCTAATGCTTCACCACTTAATTTGATTAGCACTCTTTTATATGATGTTGACACCCTATTTACCTCACTTATAATTATTCTCTCTATATTTTACTATAAAATTTATCCATTGTAAAGTATAATAACCATATTTTATTCGAATAATTAATATATCACAAAGCTTGACTTTTGTACTATCTCCGTGATACAATTACAGTATGAAATTTATATCTATCGATTATTAGGAGGATTTATTTTATGAAACAAATAAAAAAATTATTGCTTATTTCTTTTTTAGTATCTATTAGTCTTATCTTTTCGGCTTGTTCTAGCCAAGAAAAGGCAAACGATGAAATTACTTCTTCACAATTAGAAGAAACAACAACCCCAAGCATTATAACTGGGGACGAGGCAAAAGCTGAACTTGATATTGTTGCAAATTCATTAAATACTGTTAGTGATGCGCAATACTTAGATTTTGAAATTTTTATGTCTGCTTTTCAAGAAGAATCAGAAGAATCTATGGATGTGTATATGAAAGTGCAAACAGATTTTTCAAATCCAGATAATCCATTAATGGCAGTTACTATGGATGCACCTGTAATGGGTTCTTTTGATATGTATTTTAAAGATGGCTATTCTTATATAGAAGTTATGGGAATAAAAGTTAAAGAAAAAACCGATATTGGAAGCCTATTTTCCACACAAGACACCCTTAATAGTTTTTCATCTTTTGATGATGCAAATGATATTACATTAACTTATGATAGCGAAACTGGAAATAAAATTTTTGAATTTAATTACGATTCAAGCTCCAGTATAAATTTTGATGAATTAGCTAGTGCCCTCGGCTCAAGTGAGGGAAGTATTGATAGCGGAGATATAGTATATACTACACTTATAGTTAGTGAAGATAACACTATAATTAGAATGCATATGCTTTCTGCCACTTTAGAAACTCCAGAAGAGGCAACTTCTAAAATTGATTTAGTTTTCAATTCATTTAATCAGCCATTTGAAATTTCTTTCCCTGATTTAAGCGAATATACGGAATATTAATTGGTTAAAAATCCATTTTAACCTCTTTTTAAGATAAAAAATTAGCTAATCTATACTAAAAATAGTATAGATTAGTTTTTTAATTGCAAAAAATATTATCGATATGATATACTTATTTTAAACAATTAAAAATGGAGGAATTTATAATGATACTAATTAAAAACGCAAATCTTTACAGTATGGCAGATATTAATAATGAAATCTGCGATATTTTAGTTGAGGGAAGTAAAATCGCAAAAGTTGGAAAACTAAACGAAGCTGATTATCCAAACGCAAGAGTTATTAACGCTGATGGAAAAATGGTTACACCAGGGCTTATCGAAGCTCACTGCCACGTTGGTGTTTCACAGCAAGCTGGATTAAACTTTGGTAATGATACCAATGAAATGACAGACCCTATCGTTCCTGAAATGCGAGGATATGATGCAGTAAAACCTCAAGATGAAGCCTTTCCTTTAGCTTTAGATGCTGGTATTACAACTGTTGCAACTGGTCCGGGTTCTGGGGAAATTTTCGCTGGTACTTTCTGCGTATTAAAAACACACGGAAAAACTATCGAGGATATGTGTATCGTTGAAGATTCATTTATGAAAATCGCTTTAGGCGAAAATCCAAAAAGACTTTTTGGAACAAAAGGCAAAATGCCTGCAACTAGAATGGCTATCGCTGCTATGCTAAGAGAAAATTTAATAAAAGCTAAAAAATACGATGAAAAAATGAAAAAGTATCAAGCAGATGTTGAGGCTGGAAAAGAAAATCCAACTGAGCCTGAATATAATGCAAAATTAGCTGCACTTTCAAAAGTATTTAACGGTCTTCCTGTTAAAATGCACGCTCATCAACAAAACGACATCGTTACGGCTATTCAAATTATGAAAGAGTTCGGCTTAAAAGGAACTATTGAACATGCTTCTGAATCTCATTTAATCACTGAATATATCAAAGATAATGATATAAAAGTCGTTATTGGCCCAACACTAGTTGGAAAAGTTAAACTTGAAGTGTTCAACAAAACATTTGAAACGGCTAAAATTTTAGAAGAAAACGGAATTGAGTTTGCTGTTATGACTGATCATCCTGTTGTTCCTCTTGAGCACGCTAGAACTCAAGCTGCTATTTACATAAACTATGGTGCAAGCTATATGACAATTCTAAAGGCTTTAACTATTAATGCTGCAAAACTATGTGGTATAGATAATAGAGTTGGCTCTATTGAAGTTGGAAAAGATGCAGATATAATTATTTGGACTGATGATTTATTTAACTACACAGCTAAAACTGAAACTATCATTTTAAATGGTGAAGTTTTAAAAGGATAATAACTACTTAATATATAAACTTTTTATGGGGGATTATGTAAATGATATTAATTAAAAACGCCAATCTTTATAGTATGGCTGATATAAACAATGAAATTTGTGATATTTTAGTTGAAGGAAACAAGATTGCCAAGCTTGGCAAACTAAACGAAGCTGATTATCCAGCTGCCAAAGTTATCGATGCTAATGGTAAAATGGTTACACCAGGATTAATCGACGCTCATTGCCATATTGGTTTAGCACAAGAAGCAGGCCTTGAACCTGGTAATGACACAAACGAAAGAACAGACCCTGTTGTTCCACATATGAGAGGTTACGATGCTATAAAACCTCAAGACACAGCATTTAAATCAGCTTTAGATACTGGTATAACAACTGTTGTAACTGGCCCTGGCTCAGGCGAAGTATTTGCTGGTACTTTCTGTGTTTTAAAAACACATGGAAAAACTATTGAAGATATGTGTATCGTTGAAGATGCATTTATGAAAATTGCTCTTGGCGAAAATCCAAAAAGATTATTTGGTAATCAAGGTAAAATGCCAGGTACTAGAATGGCTATTGCTTCAATGCTAAGAGAAAATCTAATTAAAGCTAAAAAATATGATGAAAAAATCAAAAAATACGAAGCTGAACTTGCAAATGGAAACGAAGAAGCTAAAGAGCCTGAATACAATGCAAAACTTGCCGGACTTGCTAAAGTTTTCAATGGTCTGCCTGTAAAAATGCACGCACATCAGCAAAATGATATAGTTACAGCTGTTCAAATTATGGAAGAATTCGGCTTAACTGGCAGTATCGAACACGCTACTGAATCTCATTTAATCACAGAGTTTATTAAAGATAGAAATGTTAATGTTATCATTGGACCAACTTTTGGTGGAAAATCAAAGCTTGAATTATTTAATAAATCATTCGATACTGCAAAAATTCTAGAGCAATCAGATATTGAATTCGCTATTATGACAGACCACCCTGTTATTCCAATTCAATTTATTAGAACTCAAGCGGCTATATTTATAAATCACGGTGCAAGCTATATGACTGTTTTAAAAGCACTTACAATTAATGCTGCTAAAATTTGTGGAATAGACAATCGTGTTGGCTCAATCGAAGTTGGAAAAGATGCTGACATCGTTATTTGGAGTGATGATTTATTTAGTTATAGAGCAAAAACTGAAACTATTATAATGAATGGCGAAGTTTTAAAAGGATAATTTAAGGAAAGGCAAGTTTTATGGCAGATGTTTTAAATAATTACAATACATTGTATATTTTAATTTTCATATTTATTGTTTATTTAGTATTTTATACTCTGCGAAAGTTAAATCTTGAAAAATCAGCAAAGTCATCCTTTATTTTTCCAATTTTTATTATTGCCTTAATATTTATTATTTCCTTATTCCTATTTTAAATAATTAAAACAGCTTACCTTTAAAGGTAAGCTGTTTTTTATTTTAATTTAAATTGTATTGGATCTACTGTTTCATCTAATGTTTTAAAAACATAGCCTTTTTCTAAAAGAGTTTTTATAATTTCATCAAGTGCTTCCACTGTTGTCTTTCTTGTATAGGAATCATGCATTATAATTATTGCTCTCTCTTTTTCACCAACACCTTCTATAACATTGTTATAAATCGAATTTGATGATAAATTTTCATTACTATCATTACTTTCAACATTCCAATCAAAATATACAAATCCCCTTCTTGTCATCTCTTTAACTAAATCATTTATTATATCTTTATTATAATTATTCACGCTACCACCAGGAAATCTAAAGATATTTGGTGTTAAGCCTGTTGTAGTTTTTATATAACTATATGCATTTTCAAAATCTAATAAATAACTTTCTACACTTTCATATATTTCTTTGTATTTATGACTACTTGTATGTATACCAATTGAATGCCCTTCATCAGCAGCCCTTATTAAGTATTCGCTATATTCCTCTTCTTGTGGCTGTAAAACAAAAAATGTTGCCTTAATATTATATTCTTTTAAAATGTCTAATATTTCACCTGTTCTCGGACTTGGCCCATCATCAAAAGTTAAGTATACCACCTTTTCCTCTGATGATATAGTTTCTACGCTTTCATCTAGTTTTAACGCATATAAGTGTGGGTTTTGTAGCTGATATGATAAAGTATCAATTGCTTTATTAAAATTTGTATTTGCTAAATCAGTTCCATTTGTACTAAAAGATATGATAACCACTACTGCTATAACTAAATATAAAAAAACCACCATATTTTTAACTTTCAAATTTTTTCCCCTTTTTAATTACTTTTAATAATAAGATATTCATTTTTTTAATATTTTATGATATACTATTTCATAGGGCAACTGATATAATATAAAATATTTAACCAAAGAAAGGGTTACCAATGGAATTACTAAAACAGCGAATTCTAAAAGATGGAGTTTTAAAAGAAGGAAATATTTTAAAAGTTGACAGCTTTTTAAATCATCAATTAGATATAACTTTATTAAATGAAATCGGAAAAGAATTAAAATCAAGATTTAAAGACAAAAAAATCACTAAAATTCTAACAATTGAAGCTTCTGGAATTGCTATTGCATCTATTGCTGCTCAGCATTTTAATGTTCCTGTATTATTTGCAAAAAAAGCTAAAAGCAAAAATTTAGATGGTGATTTATACACAAGCGAAGTTCATTCTTTTACCTATAAAAAAGACTACACTATTACAGTTTCTAAAAAGTTTTTAAATAGTGATGATAGTATTTTAATCATTGATGATTTTTTAGCTGCTGGAAATGCTCTTTTAGGACTTATTGATGTGGCAAACCAATCTAAGTGTAACGTTGCCGGTATTGGTATCGTTATTGAAAAAGGATTCCAAGAAGGTGGTAACACAATAAGAAATCTGGGTTATCAGCTTGAAAGCCTTGCTATTTTAGATGATATTTCTGATAGAACTATAAAGTTTAAATAAAATAAAATGATAGTAGAAAATTAAAAATCTACTATCATTTTATTTTATTTATGTTTTAATATATCCTCGAAAACTTTTTTAATATCTTCATCAATTACTATTGATTGATTAATAATCTCTTTTGGAACGCCTAGTGTATCTTTACTAATGGTTATTAAACTTGCATTTTTATTATTATAAGTTAATTGCCAAAATGGATATTTTATAACACTCGGTGTGTTCATTCCAACTCCAAGTTCTAATAAAACTAAATTTTTATCCTTATTTTCATTTATAAAACTGCTATATCTATCGCCCATTTCATACCAGATATCATCCTGAACAAAGTTTGCATCTTTTCTTAAATTCATATCCATTTTACTACCACAAACCGGGCATTTCGGAATTAAATAGCTTGGAACTTTCATATCTTTTTGCTCACTAATCATTTTTAAAATGATATCCTTATTATCATATGTTTTATTATGACAAGCATTTTTACATTGAAAAAGCCCATAATTACCTTGTGTATAAAAAATCCTTTCTTTACTAAAGCCATTATCCAAAAACATATTATCAACATTTGTTGTTAAAACAAAATAATTTTTATCCTTAATTAACTTTCTTAAAGTTTTATATAGCTCGCTTTCTTGTTCTTTATATCTATTGAGATAAATCTGCCTACTCCACCAAGCATAAAATTCTTCTTGGGTTTTAAACTCATAAAACCCACCTGAATACATATCAGGTATCCCATATTTTTTATGGAAATCTAAAAAATTATCAAAAAATCTATCTCCAGAATATGTGTGCCCTGCAGCTGCTGAAAGCCCTGCCCCAGCACCAATCAAAACTGCTTGTGCATTTTGGAGTTTTTGTACTACACTTTTAATTTCATCTAAGTAACTTTTCATATATATCCCTATCTATATCTTTAAAAACATTAAATACCACTTTCTTTATATTTGTATTATTATTATTCAAATACTCCAAAATCGTTTTAATTGCAATTTCAGCAGCAGTATCATTTGGAAATCTAAATTCTCCCGTTGAAATACAACAAAATGCTATTGAATTTATATTATTTTTATCTGCTAGAGTTAAACATTCACGATAACTAGAAGCTAATAAACTGCACTTTTCATCTGTTACACTATCATAAATTATCGGCCCTACTGTGTGTAAAATAAACTTTGCTGGAAGATTATAGGCTTTTGTAATTTTTGCTTTGCCAGTTTCTTCTTCTTTTTTTTGATTTTGCATAATTTCATTGCAATCAAGCCTTAATTGAACACCTGAATAAGTGTGTATAACATTGTCAATACAGTTATGGTTAGGATAAAAACATCCGAGCATCCCACTATTAGCTGCATTTACAATCGCATCCACTTTTAATGTGGTAATATCACCTTGCCATAAAATTATATTGGGTTTTATTTCTTTTAAAGCGTTAATATCTGTTATTTCTTTTTCATTCAAAATTTCTTGCAAAAACTCATCTTGAATATTTATAAATTCATCGCTTATATTTTTAGCTTGCCTAATGTTTAATAAAGCCCTAAAAAGCATAAACTGTTTATCATATTCTTTAGGAATTTCTTGATTTTTATATCTTTCATCTTCACTTAATAAATATTTAATTAAAAACAATAACTTTTCATCTTTTTTCATTCTCGCACCCCTTTTTATATATTATACTGCAATAATTTATGTATGTAAATTAAAAATTGAAATCCTACATAAGATATGATATCATATCTAAAACGAGGTGATTTAAATAGATAAAATTAAATTTGAAAAAGCAAAAGTTAATATTTTAAACAGTGAAACCCCAAAAGATAGTATCGGACTTTTATCTGAAAAAAGTGTGCATAAAGTTTTAAAACTATATCTTTTAGAAAATGGTGATTTAATCGAACATCAAATAAACAAAAAAATTGCCGATATTTTTACAGGAGATAAGATAATAGAAATCCAAAGCCGTAATTTTGATAAATTAAAACCAAAGCTTGATATATTTTTAAATTTGTATCCGGTAACAATTGTTTACCCTGTTATAAAAACTAAAACGATAACTACAATCAGTGAGGAAACTGGCGAAATTATAAAAGTGAGAAAATCTCCAAGTAGGAATAGTGTTTATAATATATTCGATGAATTTTATAAAATTAAACCTTACATTTTAAACGAAAACTTAAATTTTCATATTATCGAGATTACAGCAAATGAAACACGCTTAGATTTAATAAATAAAAAATGGAGAAAATCATATTCCAAAATTGATATAATCCCAAACGAGCTACTTTTTGAAACTCAGTTAAACTCTTTAGCTGATATAAATAATTTAATCCCTAATAATTTACCTTGTAATTTTACTAGTAAGGATTTATCTAGCAATTTAAAAATTAAAATTCAAACTGCAAGAAATATGCTCAATGTTTTAGTTGATTTAAACCTTTTAAAAAGAACTGGCAAAATAAAAAACAGTTATACATACTCTTTAATTATATAATCTAACTCAAGAAAACAGGTGTGAAAATCCACACCTGTTTTCTTGAGTTTTTATAAATTTAGCATCGTGTTTTACATACCAGACCTTTTCAATAAAGATATCAAAAAACTTTATATTCTAGGCATCACGTGTTCCAAGAGTAACATTTAAAACAACTTCACTATATCCATTTTCTACTGGCCTTTGAACTGTTATCTCAACTTTTGTACCTGCTTTAAAATAAGCTAAGGTTTCAGCTAGGTTATCAGAGCTTGTAATTTCATATCCTTCAACCTTTGTTATTATATCTTTTTCTAGTATTCCGCCTTTTTCTGCTGGTGTTCCTTCATCAACACCTTGAACATATGCACCAAGTGGTACATTATAACTTTGAGCTACTGCTGGATCGATACTAGAAGTATACACTCCAAGATATCCTATTTCTTCCTCAGCCACTCTATCTGGAAGCTCTATAATTTGATTAATCAAATTTTGAACATCACTTATAGGTATTGCATATCCAATCCCCTCAACGTCTGTTTGAGCTGTTTTCGCTGTATTAATTCCAATTAATTCCCCTTGCATATTTAAAAGTGCACCACCACTATTACCAGGATTTATAGCAGCATCAGTTTGAATCATATCTACTGAGTAGTTATTTTCTAAAGTAACTGGTCTGTCTAGTGCGCTAACATACCCACTTGTTACTGATAATCCATACCCTAATGCATTCCCAATTGCTACAACCTGCTCACCAATTATAATTTCTTCTGAATTACCCATTGGAATAATTGAAATTGAACCTAATGTACTGCTTGTGATATCTGATTTTTTAACAGATATTACTGCGATATCATTATTTTTGTCCCCACCTTTATACTGAGCAATCACTGTTTCATCATTAAAAAATGTTACAGCAAGCTCTAAGCTATCCTCTACAACGTGATAGTTTGTTGCTATATAAATTTCTTCTTCTGTTTCTTCAATGATTATTCCTGAGCCAGCAGAAGAAGCCTCTTGATATCCAGTTCCAAAAAATGATTGAACTGCTTGAACCCCATTATTAGTAATTGAAACCATTGCATTACTAGAATTTTCTGCCACTTGTGCAACTGATAATTTTGTGTCAGTCATTGGAGTAATCTCATTTTGTGAAACATTATTTGCAATATCTTGACCAATCATATTATTTTGATTTTTCTCTTCTAAAAATGAATTAACACCATAAAAGCTTCCCCCTGCCACACTTCCGAAAATTGCAGCACTCAGTAGCAGTGAAACCCCTCTTTTAAAAATTTTATTTGGTTTCTTTTTTTCTTTAATTTCTTTTTCCATTATTGTTATTTCAGGAACAACTGTTAAAGTAGCGCTTTCAAATATTTCATTTTCACTATTTTGGCTATTAAATCCATTTTGATTATTATAATTCATAAATACCTCTATTCCTTTCTATATATCTTGTAATTATGCTATACATCAAAGCGAAATCACAAAACTAGAAATTTGTTTTCTGTATTTTAAGTTTATATTTGTATTTTGATATAGTTGTGATGTATTCTGCTTTGTTTGTGTAAGTAATGTGAATATAAAACATTTCATATCACATTTACATCATTATTAGCTGATAATATAAAGGTATAATATAATTTATTTAAAGGAGAATATTTTTATGATTAATAATAAAATTTGTATTTTAGTAGTTGATGATGAAACTAGAATGCTTCGCGGATTAAAAGACTTTCTCACTGCTAATAATTATCATATTTTAATAGCCGAAAACGGACAAGAAGCCTTAGATATTTTTTATGAAAACAACAATATAATTGATTTAATTTTGCTTGATATAATGATGCCAATACTTGATGGTTACGGGGTTTTGAAAGAAATTAGAACACATAAAAACTCTACACCAGTTATAATGCTAACGGCAAAAGGAGAAGAAACTTCACAGCTTTCTAGCTTTAGTGATGGAGCTGATGATTATATAATAAAGCCTTATTCTCTCTCAATTCTTTTAGCTAGAATAGAAGCTGTTTTAAAAAGGAGTGGGAAAATTAAATCCGAAGATTTAATTTTAGAAAATATTAGAATAAACGCTGCCAAAAGAATGTTTTTTATTGATGATAAAGAGATTGAATTAACTAAGCGTGAATTTGATTTATTATTATTTTTAATGAATAATCAAAAACAAATTTTCTCAAGAGAGCAATTATTAAACGCTGTTTGGGGTTATGATTTTGATGGAGATTTTAGAACTGTTGATACTCATATTAAACAAATACGAATTAAACTTTTAGATAGCTCAAAATTTATAAAAACAGTTCACCGAGTTGGGTATAAATTTGAAATATAATTATTTCAAAATAAAAAGGAGATAAAATTAAAAATGAAAATAACAATTAAGAATAAAATTCTTCTTGCTTTTTCAAGCCTTATTCTAATGAGCCTTATTTTTCAAGTCGTTTTTTATTCATTTTTTGCAAATAGTCTTTATAAAGATTATAAAGAAGATTTAATGCTTGAAACTTTTAATTCAATTAAAGAAAATTTTGATGGAAGTTATGAAAGTGTTATAAATAATACTTTTGATATAGAAAACAATGAAAATGTAAGGGTTCAAATATCTACTGCGAATAGAATTTTGTATATAACTGAGCAAAAATACTTTTCGCACGACTATCAAGCTTTGCCAAATTTAGTTATCACTTTTTCTGATGAAGAGTATCTTGATACTCCAACAGTTTTTGAATTTCCTGAAAATGATGAAAATGCAGTAACATACCTTGTTGGAAAATTTGATTATTCTAGTCAAGATATCTATGTTAGTATGCAAGTGCCAACGCAATCCATCCAAAGTGCCACAAGCTTTTTTACAAATATTACAATCTATATTTCAATTGTTATAGCTTTAATTGGAGTGTTTTTATCGCTTAGAATTTCTAAAAGCATAACTAAGCCGATTGAAGAAATTGAAAAAGTGTCCTTTGATTTAGCAAATTTAAATTTCTCAAAATTTGCTAATGAAGATATTAAAATTATAGAACTTAAAAATCTTGCTAGCAGTATTAATAGTATGTCTAAAAAGCTAAATGAAAATATCATAAGTTTAAATTTAGCAAATCAAAAACTTCGAGAAGAATCTGAATATCAAAAAAAGTTAGAAACTATGCGCCGAGAGTTTGTTGCAAATGTGTCACATGAAATGAAAACTCCACTTGCAATTTTAAGTATGTATTCTCAAAATCTAAAAGAAGATATTGCAGGAATTGATAAAACCTTTTATTATGATACTATAATCGAAGAGGTTTCAAGGATAGATAAAATGGTTCGGGATTTACTAGATATATCTAATTTAGAAAATGGACTTTCTAAACTAAATCTTGAAGAAATAGATTTTTCAATCACTGCACTACACGAAATTGAAAAATTAAAGCCTATTTTAGAAAAACATAATTTAATTATTAATGTGCAGGATAATGTAATACTTAAAGGGGATAAATATTATCTTTCTCAAGCAATGAGCAACTTTATAACTAACGCTATTTCTCATACTAAAAATAAAGATATTATTAAAATTTCATTATATAAAAATGATAATAATGCTATATTTTCTGTTTTCAATGAAGGCGAACATATTCCTTGTGAAGATTTAAATCATATCTGGGAAAGCTTTTTTAAATCTGATAAATCAAGAACCCGAAAAGATGGTAGCAACGTTGGGCTGGGGTTATATATCGTTAAAACAATAATTGAAAATCACTATGGTGAATATCAAGCTTTGAACAAAGAAAATGGAGTTGAGTTTATTTTTACAATCCCTATTAATTAATTTTTAACTAAAAGAAAGGAAATCACAAATGGAACCAAAAGAATATATTGTAAAAGATATTAGGGGCGATTATGCCTATTTAGAAAGAACTGATGAAAAATCTGATGATTTATTTATGATCGCAATGGCACTTCTTCCATTAGAAATAAACATAGGCTCTCGCCTAAGATATGAAATGCTAGAATACACTATTTTATAAAAAACTTTGCTATTCTAAATCAAAAAATTATAGTAAACATACTAATAATTATATTTTACTATAACATCTTAAAAACTTAAAAACAGCAGTAACTAAAAAGATACTGCTGTTTTTTATCTGTTTATTTATTAAAATCATTTATATATTTTATATACCATTCACTTCATTAGTATATTTATCGCCCTTTTTAAAGTCCATCTTAACTTTATAAAACTCTGTGTACCCACATTCGGTACAGCTAATAGCGATAAATTTTTTATTTTGCTGATTAAATATTCTTGTTAATTCTTTACTTATGTTAGTAAAATGCTCTAGTTCATATGTGTCATTATGACATTTAACACATCTATAATTCATAAATAAACCATCTCCTTTTGAATATTTTAGCTTTAATATGAAGCTACATAATAATTAATGGTGATAATCTTTTAATTTTAAAAGCTATTGTTTTTAGGATTAACAATATTTCTCCAATCTAAATCGCCTCTATCTAATCCGTGTATTAAAACCTCAGCTGTTGCAATATTAGTTGCTACTGGGATATTGTTTTCATCACAAAGCCTTAATAAATTCATTTCATTTGGCTCTGTTGGCTTTGCTGAAATAGCATCTCTAAAAAACAAAAGCATATCTATTTCATTATATTGCAATCTCGCAGCTATTTGCTGGTCGCCCCCTTGAGAGCCGCTATAAAATCTATGCACTTTAAGTCCAGTTGATTCTGCAACCATTTTCCCTGTCACTCCTGTTGCTAGAATATTATGTTTTGCTAAAATCCCACTATACGCAATACAAAACTGAACCATAAGTTCTTTTTTCTTATCGTGTGCTATTAATGCTATATTCATCTTAATTCCTCCTAAATTCACTGTATCTGCATTTGAATATAATTGCCAATAAATCTATTTGCAATGGCATTATAAACTTTTTTTCCTACTGAGTCGTTTGGTAGTTGTTTTCCAAGTTGTGATGATGAAATTATATTATTCGAATATGGAATAACTCCTAATAGTTGTGCTGAAACTTCATCAATTACTGCATCTAAATCTGTAAAGTCTGTTTTTAAAAAAAGTGATTTTGAAAATTTATTTATTACTAGCCTTATATTAATAATCCCATATTGATAACAAGCATCTGAAATTATTTTCGCATCTCTTACACTAACTAAATCTGCCGTTGAAACTATAATCACAGTGTCGCTAACATCTCTAGCTGCCAAAAATGCTTCCCCTATTCCTGCTGCTGTATCAAAGATAATATAATCATACTCTTTATAAACATTTTTAATTAATTTTTCAATATTTTCAAATGGTAATTTTTCATCCTTATAAGGTGCACATATAAAATCAAGATTTTCATTTGTATTTGATTTTACTAACACCTTTTTAATATCTGCTCTTTCAAGCAAAATGTCTCCAATATCATATATAGCCTTATCAGTTATACCAGCTATAACGTCTAAGCTACGAAGCCCAGCGTCTAGCTCAATTAACAAAACTTTTTTATTAAGTAAAGCTAATTCATTTGAAAAGAACACCGAAAAAGTACTTTTCCCTGTTCCCCCTTTTCCTGATGCTATCATTATAATTTCTGCCATTATAACCTCTTTTTTATCTTTACAATACCATATATATTTATCCTAATATATAGTATATCACAATTTTTAACTTTTAACAATATCAATAAATAAACTTATTTCACAAAATTTTTGTAAAATTTTAGTCAATTCCGTTTATCTCTTACTTAGATAATTCAATGTATTTTATACACTAGCCTTCTCTTTCTAATTTAATATTATCATATGCTAAAAATATCTCTTTAACTGCAAATGCTAGGTTGTATCCATTACCAGCTTTTTCACCGATTACAGCTATTGCTATTTCAGGATTCTCCACTGGCCCATAGGCAACCATTGTTGCATTATATAAATCTCCTGAAACTTGAGCTGTACCAGTTTTAGTGGCAACGCTATATGGAAGCTCACTCATAAATAATCCTGCATTACCCGAAGTTGAAGCGAGAACCATACCATCTTCTAATGTGTCAAAAATATTTGCATTATCTTCAATTACACTAAGCGTATTAACAGGAGTTTCATAAATAATTTCACTACCATCAAAAGTTTCTATTGCTTTAACTATATGCGTCTCAAGTCTTGCACCATCATTTGCTATGGTATTTGCATATGTTGCAAGTTGTAGTGTGGTAACTTGGGTATCTAGCTGTCCAATTGAAGCTTGAATAACGTCACCTGCATTCCATTCCATCCCCATTTCTAGGCGAAATTCAGGACTTGATAATATTCCTATATTTTCTCCAGTTTCAATTCCTGTTTCAACACCAAACCCATAGTTATTTGCCATTTCATTTATAGTATCTATCCCAAGCTGTCTGCCTAAATCATAAAAAAATGTATTACAGCTAACTTGTAGTGCCTGTTCAACATTTATAACACCGTGTGCAACTCCTCCTGCACAACTTGGAAGAGGGCCGCCCCACTCTTCTACCGTGTAATAATCATAATGCCCTTTACAATGGTATGTGCTAGTTTCAGTTATAAGTCCTTCTTGTAATCCTGCTGAAGCCACAACCATTTTAAAAACCGAACCTGGGCGATATGTTCCTTGGATTGCCCTATTAAATAATGGGTTTAATTCATCGTTTAGATATTCAGTGTATTTATTATAGTATTCATTCAAATCATAGCTAGGATATGTTGTACTAGCTAAAATCCCACCAGTATCTACATCGAGTACAACAATTGACACACCCGATGTTTCCTTGCCCCAACCAGCTTCTCTTGCTTGTAGATATTCCATCTGTGCTTTTGCAATATCATTTACAGCTAATTGCAACTCATTATCTATAGTGAGCTTAATTGTTTCCCCTGGCTCTGGCTCAGTTATTATTGTTTGATTTAAAATTTCACCATTTTTGTTTTTTTCTATTTGAAGTGCACCATCTTCACCTTTTAAATATGATTCGTATGTTTTTTCAAGACCATTTTTTCCTATAATGTCATTCATTTTATAGCCTTGTTCTTTTAATTCAGTATATTCTTCAGCATAAATTGGGCCAAGTGTTCCTAGAATATGTGGAATTAATGTTCCATTTTCATAGTATCTATCGCTACTTTGAATAATCTCAACTCCAGAAAGTTCTCTTGAATACTCACTAATAATCGTTGCCGTTTCGCTCGAAACATTTTTTGCAATATTAAATGGATATGCGGCTGAAAAGCCTTCTCTTTCCATTGTATAGCGAAGTCCTGCTATCTGCCTTTGATAACTTTGTGGAAATTCTTCCAGCTCATAAGTTTCAATAAGCTTGTCCATTATATTTTCTTCAGTTGCATAAACATTTAAATTGTAAGTAGATTTAACTCTTGCTATTTCAGAGTCTTGATTTTCATTAAATATATATGGATATTCATAACTTAAAGGGAGTAAATCATTAATTTCTTCTCCTTGTGCATTTAATATTTCTAATACTTCGTATAATCTTTGATTAACCTGTGAAAAATCAAAATACACCGAGTTTAGTGTTACATTAAAAACTGGGTGAGTAGTGGCTATATATTCTCCATTAGTATCTACTATATCTCCTCTTGAAGCTTCTATATTTTGATTAACTAAAACAACAGAATTGGACATTTCATAGTATTCATCACCATCTACAACTTGAAATTGCACTAAACGCGCAATAAAAGCTGAAAAAATCAGTAATACTACAATTACAAGCACATTTATTCTTGCATTTAAAACCTTTTTAGAGCTCATAATATATCACTCCTTTCCTAATATTAAACAATTAATATTTATCTTGCATCATATCTTATAAATCTATTAAATATAAATCTTATAAAATGATAATATAGTATACAAAATGGAGTAGAAACAAGGCTAGTTAGTACAACATTTTGAATAAATGTTGGCATAATTCCTGATAATCCACCCATTATATACACAAATAAAAAATCTATACTTAAAATAATTATCATAGATAAAAACGAATAAATTGTTGTATTTCTTGTGTTTGGATTTAAATAATATGTTGATATTATATTCCCTGCTACCGCTAGCATTATAATTAAAATAGTGTGAAATCCGATTAGCCTAGACATAGCCATCTCATTCATAAACCCAGCTGTTATATACACAAACAAAACTGGGGATTCATATTCAAAAAATGTTAAAACAATGCAAAATGGAATTATAAAATTCGGCTTAACCCCAAAAAACTCAAAAAGATTTGGGGTGGTTTGAATTACATATAAAAGCATCACTGCTAAAACTAAAATTGAATACTTAATCATTTGACGTATAAAAATTTTATTTCTATCCATTTACACCTCTAATTTTCAAAATCTGTTATAACAAAAACCATTTTAATATCGCTAACATCAACTGCTGGCTGTATAACTGCATATTTTGAATTCCCTGAAGAATCAAACTCAATCTTACTAACTGTTCCTACCACTAATTCTTTAGGAAAAATTAGCCCAAGACCAGAAGTTATTATTAATTCATCTTCTGTAAGCTTTGTGTCTTTTGGAAGATAGCTCATAATGCACTCTTCCCCACTATCTAGGTTTATATTACCTGATACTATTCCTGTATCTCTTGATTGACTTGAATAAACGCCCACTTGAACACTAGGATTTAAAATTGTTTCAACCTTTGCATAATTCACTCCAAGCTCTGTTATTATACCAACAACTCCTTCAGGAGTAGTAACAACATCATTAAGCTCTAAGCCGTCATTTTCGCCTTTATCAATTGTAAAGCTATAAAATTCATCTAAATTATCCCTACCAATTACTAAAGCTGGAAGATACTGCATGTTCGCATCTTCTTCTATAATATCAAAATACTCCTCGTATTGCTCATTTTGAATAACTAAATTATCATAATCTATCTGCTTTTCCCTTAAAAGAATTATCTCTTCTTTTAGCTTTTCATTCTCAGCTAAAACTTCTTCATAAGTATTATCATCAAGATTAAAAAAGCTTTCAAATGAATAATATGCATTTGTAACACCTGTTTTAACAGGAGTCACAATAGCACCAATGATTTTTTGTGGTAGCAATGTTAACTGATTATTAGCTGCTGCATAAATCATCATTCCTAGAAGTATACATATTGTTACAACTATTACTTTAAAAGCTTTTGAATTAAAATTCATACTATAATAACTCCTTTCTCTTTTATTTTATAAATAGTAAATTTGCAAGCTTATTACAGCTTGCAAATTAATAAACTATATCTTTTTAACATCGTCTGATAAAACTTCACCTAGTAAATCCATATTATCTAAAACATAACCTGTTCCAGCCGCAACACAATCAAGCGGATTTTCTGCAATATGAACATCTATTCCTGTTTCACCTTGAATTAATACATCTAATCCTTTTAATAAAGCACCACCACCAGTTAGCGTGATTCCTTTATCAATGATATCAGCTGCAAGTTCTGGTGGAGTTCTCTCTAAAGTTTCTTTTATAGCCTCAACTATTTTTTCAAGACTTTCTGTTAAAGCATCTCTTATATCTTCTGATGAAACTTGAATATTTTTAGGAAGTCCGTTAATTAAGTTTCTGCCTTTAACATCAATAAACATCTCTTCCATTTTGCTCGCTGTACCAATTTCAATTTTAAGCATTTCAGCTGATTTGTCACCTATTAATAAGTTGTATTTTCTTTTAACATAATTGATGATAGCTAAATCAAATTCGTCGCCACCAGTTCTAAGGCTTCTTGATGCAACTATACCATTCAATGATATAACCGCAACCTCGCTAGTACCACCACCGATATCAACAACCATATTACCGCCAGCCTCGTGAACTGGAAGTTTTGCTCCAATTGCCGCTGCCATTGGCTCTTCTATAATTAAAACTTGTTTTGCACCCGCATTCATACTCGCTTCTTTAACTGCTCTTCTTTCCACCTCTGTTACACCTGATGGTATGCAGATTACTATACGAGGTCTAAAAAACATCGATGAGCCACAAGCTTTTTTAATAAATATTCTTAGCATACTTGATGTAACATCAAAGTCTGCGATAACGCCATCTTTTAATGGACGAACTATCATAATTGAGCCCGGAGTTTTACCAACAACTTCTTTTGCTTCTTGTCCTACAAATTTTACTGTATCATTTTTTGTATCAACTGCTACAATGCTAGGCTCACGCATAATAATGCCTTTGCCCTTCATAAAAATAAGTGTATTTGCCGTTCCTAAATCTATTCCAATATCTTTTGAAAAATTAAACATTTTTTATCTCCTAATTATAAATATCATAAACTAAATTATACCATAATATATAGTAGTTATGCAATTATTTTTTCTAAATTTTCACTTATTTGTTTTAATTTGTAAAAATTTAAAAAGTTTCATTATCGATTGAACTGGAAATCCAACCACATTATGATAGTTTCCGTGTATTTTTTTAACGTATTTCCCAATAGTGCCTTGAATTGCATACCCCCCTGCTTTATCATATGGTTCGCTAGTTTTTGCATATTCTTTTATTATATCAGTAGGAATTTCATCCATAAATATTTTTGTAGTAACGAGAACTTTACTATATCTATTTTGATAAGATATACATACTGCTGTATGAACTAAATGTACGCCATTTGAAAATTTTGAAATCATTTCAATAGTTTCATTTTCATCTTTTGGCTTTTCAAAGATTTCTCCATTA
The DNA here is from genome assembly GCA_964525015.1 of uncultured Oscillospiraceae bacterium. Lineage (GTDB taxonomy): Bacteria > Bacillota > Clostridia > Oscillospirales > Ruminococcaceae > RGIG3102. The sequence goes on along the minus strand of CAZGFY010000006.1, from coordinate 41,109 downwards.
TACTCAACTACTGTGTCACAAGAAATAATAACTTTATTTTTATCATTAACTATTTCAGTAGCTTTACTACACTTATCTTTTGCTAAAAGCATTGCTTTTTCTTTTGGCATTAAATCATTATAAATATCCTCATTAACATCTGGTGAAATTTGTTCAAAATCCTCAGCTATTAATTTCATTAATTCTATCCTTCTTGGCGATGAGGATGCTAGCACAATTTTTGTATTCATTAATTACAATCCTTCTTAATTTATGTATTTACCTAACTCTATTATATACACTCATTGAAATAATAACACAGATAATTTGTGCTACTGATATTGTCATTGAAAATCCTAGTGTTAATTTAATAATAATTAAATCTAAAACCGCTGGATTATTAGCTGAAAAACCTATGGTATTTCCATAATTCAGCCAAGATAAAAATGATATATTAGCACAAACACTACCAATTAAAGAACCTATTATTATTCCCGCTAATAGATAAAATGCAAATAAAAAATGTCTTTTCATATATTCTTCCTTTTATTAAATTGAAGCTTTATAATATAAGCCTCGTGTAAACTCTGTATCAAAACTTTTTTGATTTAAAATTAAATCAATAATCTTTAAAACTCTACCTTTATTTTCAGTAGTAAATGATAAAATAGCATAGTCTGTTTGAATTTCTTTTATCCTATCGCCCATATATAACGCAACAGGATTAAACATTTCTCTATACCCTTTTATCTTTCCATTGCAGATAATCGGCATATCTTTACCTTTTCTATCTGTTAAAAATCCTTTTTGATTACAATTCGTACAGCTTCTCTCATTTAAAAGCGGGCATGCTTTTGTAAGCATTAGCGGGATATGAGCATAAATTAATGCCATTGTTTTTAAGTCCGTATTAATATTGGAAATTTGTTCTAATGTTATTTCAGTGCTTAGAGTTATGTTTTTCACTCCAAGCTCTTTATAAAATTCTGCACTTAGGCTATTAGATATATTCAAAGTGAATGAAGTGTATATTTCACTGCCTTTAACTAATGGAATATGCCCTTTATTATGAATATAAAATTCATTAAACCCTTCCTTTTTTGTTTTTAATATTAATTCTTTAATTTTATCAGTGCCATTAAAAAACACTCTTGGAAGTTCTAATATCGCTTTTGATTTTACATCACTTGATATATCGCTAAAATCCTTAATTGGGATAATAATTTTTTCTAAATTACTTAAATTATCTGGAATTTGATTAATATCCTCAAATCTTGCAATTAATTTTGGTTTTTTAATACTCTTATTTGTTTTTTTGATTTCATAATCAAAAGTTTCATATTGCGATATTTCACTTCTTTTTTCTAAAAGAGTTTCGCAAAGATTTCTCCTTGCTTCATTAATTAAACTTAATGGAATAAATTTATTTTCTAAAAGATTTAATTTAAAATCATTAAGATAAAAAGGCGTTCCCCCAAGTTTTGATAAAGATTTATTTAATGCGTTAGTAAAATCGCTAGTGGCATCTTGAGCCTTTTCATTTATTGTGTAATCAAAGCTATTTTTATAATCAGTTATAGACAAAACACTTTTTTTCTCGCTCATATTAAATTCAAATTTAACAGGTACAAATTGCCCTTCTCTTCTATAATTTTCTCTTATTTTAGGAAGGGTTTGCTTTGTTTTTTGAGAATCTTCTTTAGTGCGTTTACCGAAAGAATCACTTGTTAGCTTACCTTCTAAAAATTCATTTGTAAAGCCTTGACGTGAAAATACATCTTGAAGTTCTTGTTTTTGATATTCTTCACCATTACTTGCTTTTATGGCAGAACTAACAGCTGAGGAAACATATTCCGGTGCTCTAAGTCTTCCCTCAATTTTAACACATGCTACTCCAATTTCTTTTAATTTAGGCAACATATCCATCGCTGATAAATCTTTTAAGCTTAAATGATTATCTTCAATATCTCCTTTTGCTGAAAAAGGCAGCCGACATGTTCCTGCACATCTTCCTCTATTACCACTTCTTCCACCTAAAAAAGCTGATGCATAGCACTGCCCTGAAAGACAAACGCATAAAGCTCCGTGAACAAAAACTTCAATTTCAACTCCTGAATTTTTTGTTATATCTTCAACTTCATTAAAGCTTAATTCTCTAGCTAGTATAACTCGTGAAAAACCTTGCTCTTTTAAAAGAATCGCACCTTCTAAATTGTGTATAGCCATTTGTGTTGATGCATGTATAGCTAAATCAGGGCAAACATTTTTAATTATTTTTGCAGCTCCTAAATCTTGCACGATAACAGCATCTACACCGCATTTTGCAATTTCTATTACAGATTTTTTAAATTCTTCTAATTCATTATCATATAAAATAGTGTTTAAAGTAACATTCACTTTAACATTTCTTGCATGACAATAAGCCACAGCTTCTTTTAATTCTTCAAATGAAAAATTATCGGCTGAGGCTCTTGCATTAAAAGTTTCTACTCCTAAATAAACAGCATTTGCACCACTTCTAACTGCTGCTATTAAATTTTCTTTATTGCCTACTGGGGCTAGTATCTCAAAATTTGCGCTCATTGTTTCCCTTTTGCTGTTTTAGCATTTGTATTTCCACTCTATACTTTTCAAGTTCTTGCTTAACCTTTTCAAGCTCAAACTTTGCAGTATTTGCATCTTCGATATATTCTCTAATTTGCATTCTCATATTATCAGCACTATGATTTGCCCTATCAAGCTTGTCTAGGATATTAATCGAATTTAAAACTAGTGCAGCAGTTATAGACGCTGAGGGTGCTGCTTCTAATATTTCCTTAACTCCCTCATCAAGAGTTTTTGCTATTGATAAAACCCTTTCCTGTGAATCTGTTGTATTTATTGTATATTCTGTTGAGGCAACCTCGATTTTCACTTTATTTAAAGACATTTCGTTCCTCCTTATGTCCTACCATTTATTTTTTTTAATAATATTGCTATTATTTAATATAATACTACATATTATTATATTAAGCAATAATATTCTTAAACAATTTGTTTACAAATTTATAGTTGAAAGATTATAAATGCGGGTATATAATGAGTTTATAGCAAATTATTTTTAGAGATATAGATTTGAATTCGATTTTCAATTCTAATTTTAATGTAAAATCTAATTCAACTCACTGAAAGGAATGAATATTAATTATGGATAAAATTTTCACAAATGAGGGTTTTTTAGAATTATTAGAAGCAGCCTTAAAAAAAGAAGTTTCTACAACAATTGAATTATCAACGTACAATGATATTTACAAAGCACTATCTTCTGTTTTACGTGATTATCTAAGTGATAAATACAAAGATTTTAACACTCATGCAAATTCACACGGAAAGAAAAAAGTTTACTATCTTTGTATTGAATTTTTAATGGGTAGAAGTTTAAAATCTAATTTATTTAATTTAGGGCTTGATGATATCGCCAAAGATGTTTTTAGTAAATATGATATTAATTTAGAAAATCTTTATGATTGCGAGCCAGACGCTGGTCTTGGAAATGGAGGTCTTGGTCGTTTAGCTGCATGTTTTTTAGATGCAATGGCAAGTGATGACTATGCAGGAAATGGTTATTCAATTTTATATGAATATGGAATTTTTAAGCAAAAAATTGTTAACGGGTGGCAACAAGAGGAAGTGGATAACTGGTTTAGAAAAGGTTCAGTTTGGCTAAACCCTCATCAATCAAGACAGGTTGAGGTGAAATTTGGTGGCACTATTGAAGAAAATTGGTATGATGGATATCACCATGTTACCTACAAAGATTATTCCACAGTTTTAGCTGTTCCATACGATATGTATGTTTCTGGATATAACAGTAAAGGTGTTTCAAAACTTCGTTTATGGGAAGCAAAAGCGCCAACAATGGATATGAATAGCTTTAATAGTGGTAATTATCTTGATGCTATAAAATCAACTAGCGATGCTGAATTAATCTCAAAAGTTTTATATCCAAATGATAACCACTTAGAGGGTAAAATTTTAAGACTGAAACAGCAGTACTTCTTATGTGTTGCAAGTATTTATGATATCGTTAATCTTCATATTGCAGAATACGGTACCTTGGATAATTTAGCAGATAAAGTGGCTATTCACATCAATGACACCCACCCTACTTTGGCAATTTTAGAATTAATTCGAATTCTATTAGATGATTGTGGATTTTCTTGGGACAAATCTGTTGATATTGCAAAAAAAACTTTCGCATACACAAACCACACTGTTCTTCCAGAAGCATTAGAAAAATGGAACGAGGGAATGTTTAAAGAAGTTTTACCTCGTATACATTCAATTTTAGTTGAACTTAATAAAAAAGCTAGAGAAGAATTATTCGAGGCATTCCCTGGTGATGCTGGAAAAGTTGATTATATGAGTTTACTTCATAATAATGAAGTGAGAACAGCTAATATATGCTGTTATATCTGTCATTCCATAAATGGTGTTTCTCAGCTTCACAGCGAAATTATTAAAGAAACGGTTTTTAATGATTACTATTTATTCAAGCCTAATGCTTTTAAAAATGTGACTAATGGTATCGCTTATAGGCGATGGCTACTTCAATCAAATCCTAGATTATGTGAATTTTTAGATAAGAAAATTGGCACTGGGTACAGAAAAGATGCACAAGAGCTTAAAAAACTGGAAAGCTTTCATAATGATATTAATACTATTAACACACTTTTAGATATCAAACAAAAAAATAAAGAAGATTTTGCTGAATTCTACCAAGAGCTAACTGGCGAAATTATCAATCCAAACTCAATTTTCGACGTTCAAGTGAAAAGGCTTCACGAATATAAACGCCAGCATTTAAATGCTTTAAATATTCTAGCTGAATACATCTTTATTAAAGAAAACCCAACATTTGATTTCACCCCAAAAACATATATTTTCGGCGCAAAAGCTGCCCCTGGATATTATATGGCAAAACAAATAATCAAACTTATTTTCTCAATTAAGGAATTAGTAGAGGCCGACCCATTAACTAAAGATAAATTAAACATTGTATATCTTGAAAACTATTCTGTTACTCTTAGTGAAAAACTAATGCCTGCAAGTGAAATCAGCCAGCAAATCTCTCTAGCTGGAACAGAGGCATCTGGCACTGGTAATATGAAATTCATGATAAATGGAGCTGTTACAATGGGCACTTTTGATGGTGCCAATGTTGAAATTAAAGAGCAATGTGGCGAAGAAAACTTTATTCAATTTGGTATGCTAACAGAAGAAGTTTCCGCTCTTAAAAATTCTGGCTACCGTTCAAGAGATTTTATTGCAAAAAGTGAAATGCTTCAAAAAGTTATCAAATTACTGTCCGATGGAATCAACGGAAAAACATTTATTGAAATTTTAGAAAATTTAGTTTATCACGACCCATTTATGGTTTTAGCTGATTTTGATGACTATCATGCAAAACAACTTTATCTTCAATCTCTTTACAAAGATAGAATAAAATTTGGAAAAATGTGCCTTATGAATATTGCTAATGCTGGAAAATTCTCAGCTGATAGAAGTATTGATGATTACGCTAGAGATATTTGGCATATAGAGAAAGTGTAGTGTGAAAAACTATGTTAATTTACAATAGTAGAAACCCTTATCACAAATCTCCTTTTGGTGCAGTAAAAACTAAGGAGAGTGTAACTTTTACAGTGACACTCCCTTTAAATTATCATAAAGTGATTATTAATATTAAAGATGATAATGATTTTCTTATAAAAAAATCCATGACTTTAATCAAGGGTGATAATTCTAATATTTTCACCACAAATATTATCTTTGAAGACGAAAGCACCTATTTTTATTATTTTGATTTAGGCGATAATAATGGAATTTATAACAACTATAAAGGTGAAGGCGTTATAAGAAAAGATGGAAACCTTTTTCAGCTAACCGTTTATAGTAAAGACTTTAAAACACCTGATACTTTCAAAGGTGGTATTTTCTATCAGATTTTTCCTGATAGATTTAATCGAAGTGATAAAACCCCTTTTAGCAACACCAAAGGAAGAATTTATATCCAAGATAAAGACACAACCCCTTTATTTTCTAATAGTGATATAACTACTGATTACTATGGTGGCGATTTGCTTGGTATTACTGAAAAACTCAGCTATTTAAAAGAATTAAATGTAGATGCTATATACCTAAATCCGATATTTGAATCCCATTCAAATCACCGATATAACACCGCTGATTTTTTAAAAGTAGATCCTGAACTTGGTACTATTGAAGATTTTACAAATCTTTGTAAAAAAGCAAAAGATATGGATATAAAAATCATTCTTGATGGAGTTTTCAGCCATGTTGGCAGTGATAGTATTTATTTCAACAAAGAAAATAGATACTCTTCCTTAGGCGCATATAATTCAAAATACAGCCCTTATTACACTTGGTTTGATTTTAATGATGAATATAAAATCGGATATCGCTCTTGGTGGGGATTTGAAACTCTGCCAGAAATAAATGAAATGGATGAAAGTTATATAGACTTTATATGTGGCGAAAATGGCGTATTACAATTTTGGCTAGAAAAAGGGGCTGATGGATTTAGGCTTGATGTTGCGGATGAATTACCTGATAAGTTTTTAGAAAAACTTAGAGAACGAGTAAAGCTAGTTAATCCTAATGCTCTTATTATAGGCGAAGTTTGGGAGGATGCAAGCAACAAAATAAGTCTTGGTGGAAGAAGAAAATACATTCTTGGAAAAGGGCTAGATAGTGTTATGAACTATCCTTTCAAAGATGCTATTTTAAATTTTGTTAAAAATAAAGATTCTAATAAATTTGCAGAAGAAATTATGACTATTTACGAAAACTATCCAAAGCCTGCCCTTGATACAGCGCTAAATAGCCTTTCAACTCACGACACTCTAAGAGCCATAACTTTTATTGGCTCAAAAAATCCTTATTTAGAATCAAGACAGGAACAAAGCGAAACATTTTTAACCAAAGAAGAGTATGATTATTCTAAAAAGCTATTAATTTTGGCTTACGTTCTCCTTTTTACACTCCCTGGTGTACCTTGTATTTACTATGGAGATGAAATTGGTATGCAAGGATATAAAGATCCTTTTAATAGATTGTTTTTTAAATGGAATGATATGGATACCCAAATTTTAGATGCCATTAAAAAACTATCAACTGAACGAAGTAGTAATGAAATTTTTAAACAAGGACAACTTCACTTTATTTATAGCTACAATGGTTGTACAGCATTTATCCGTTACAACGATGACGATGAAACCATCATAATTGTAAACACTTCAAATGATAAACAAACCTTAACATATGATAATCAATCTTATATTGTTGAAGCTGGAAGTTATATAATAAAAAAACTTTAATAATATTATGGCAAATTTCACTTTTTTTCGCAAAATATCTTATGTATAATCAAAAAAGTAATGATGAGTTTTATCTTATCATTACTTTTTTATTGTTCACGAACAAAATTAATTAAAATTGAATTTTAAGACAATTTATTTTAATATTGTTAACTTTTTTCATATATTTCACATATATTTCTTTAATTAAAAATGAATTTTAGTTGCAAAACATATAATTTTAGTGTATAATATCCATATATTGACAAACATTTTTCGTGAACAAGAATAGAGAAAGGATATTTTATGAACAAACGTGACTTTGTTATTTTACAAATAATTTTAAAATACGGATATTTAAAACAGCGTGATTTAACTGAAAAAAGCGGATACTCTTTAGGCCTTATCAACTCTTCACTAAAAAAATTAATCAAAAACAATTGGCTAACAAAAGAATATTGCCCAACATTAAAAACCTTGGAATATTTAAAAAATAATAAACCTAAAAATGCTATAATTTTAGCAGCGGGAGTTGCACTTCGAATGATTCCTTTTTCAAAAACACCAAAGGGACTATTTAAAGTGCATGATGAAGCGCTAATCGAAAGATTAATTAAACAATTACACGAAGCTGAAATATTTGATATAACTATCGTGGTAGGATATATGGCTGAAATGTATGAATATTTAGGTGAAAAATATAATGTTGAAATTATTTTAAATACTAATTATGTAAAGCAAGATAATTTATATTCCCTAAATCTTGTAAAAGATAAAATAAACAATACATATATTTTGCCTTGTGATATTTGGTTTAGCAAAAACCCTTTTCGAAAAAATGAATTATTTTCGCACTATAATGTGTTAAATTATACAATTGAGGAAAGTTTTATTAGGGTTTCAAGACAAATGCAACCAACTAAAATTGATAGATTCGGAAATGCATTACTAAGCTTTGGATATTTTAATTCAAGCACAAGCAAACTTTTAGTTAACAATATAAAGCATTTAATCAATAAACACCCAAGAGAAAAATTAATTTGGGAAGAAGCTTTATTTTGTGGTGAAAAACCAATAGCTGATTGCTATTTAAATGTGTTGAGAACTAGAGATGCCTACCCTATTAAAACTTATGAGGATTTAAGAGATATAGATGATGAATCCGAAAGTTTGCAATCTAAAATAATTAATTTAATCACCGATGTTTTAGATGCTGACCCGTGCGATGTTTCAAATGTCTACGCTCTTCAAAAAGGCATGACTAATAAACTTATGCGCTTTTCAGTTTTAGATGAGGATTATCTTCTTCGAGTTCCTGGAGAAGGAAGTAATCAACTTATTTCAAGAAAAACTGAAGCAACTGTTTATTCATTAATTAAGGACTACAAAATTAGTGATGATATTATTTATATAAATCCTATTACAGGATATAAAATAACAAAATTTATAAATAATGCTAGGATTTGCGATGAAAATAATTTTGATGATACAAAATTATGTATGCAAAAGTTGCGTGAGCTTCACAATTTAAACCTTAAAACTGATTTCACTTTCGATCCTTATGAAAGATTAGATTATTATGAAAAATTAAGAAATACACCATCTTATTTTGCAGATTATGAAGATGTTAGAGAGAATGTTTATAAATTAAAATCATTATTAAATTCTCTTCCAGCTACAAATTGTTTGTGTCATATCGACCCAATCCCTCCAAACTTTTTATTTGATGAATACAATCGAATTCATTTAATTGACTGGGAGTATGCAGGGATGGCAGATAAATATATAGATATTGCTATGTTTTGTTTGTTTAGTTTATATGAAGAAGATGGAATTAACAGATTAATTCATCAATACTGCGAAGGTGAAATTACTGATGAAATAAAATTAAAAGTGTATTCTTATATTGCTATTTGCGGATTACTTTGGACAGTTTGGTCGGAATACAAAGCTTTAAATGGTGTTGTCTATACTGAATATATGATGTCGCAATATAGATACGCAAGAAAATATAGTAAAATAGCATTAGAACTTTTTAAAGAAAGAGAGGCTGCTTTTGAAAAACAACAAACTTCTTAAAGAACTTGATTTATCTCTTATGATACTCCCTTTTCTTATTGTTTTATTTTTATGTGCATCTTTTATAGTATTTCCTGATTCTAGTGCAAATTTATTAAATTCTATTCGTCAATTTTTAGGAAATGATTTAGGAAGCTTTTATATAGTTTTAGGATTTATGACCTTTTTAACAACTTTATACATTGCTTTTTCAAAATTTGGACAGATTAGGCTTGGCAATTTGGAAAAACCCAAATATTCTGATTTCAAATGGGCAACCATGATATTCACTGGCATTTTTGCTGCTGATATTATATATTATTCTTTTATAGAATGGGCGTTATATGCAAGTGAAAGCTATGTTCAAGAAATCGGCGTTCAAGAGTGGGCTCCTGTTTATCCATTATTTCACTGGGGACCTATACCATGGTCGTTTTATATAGCTTTGGCTATTTGCTTTGGGTTTATGATACATGTTAGAAAGCAAAAAAAACAAAAATTTTCAGAAGCTTGCAGACCATTATTAAAAGATAAAGTTGATGGACTCCCTGGGAAAATTATTGATTTAATTGCAATATGTGCTCTTTTAGCTGGAACTGCTACAACCTTTTCTCTAGCTACGCCCCTTTTATCATCAGCCGTTACAAGGGTATTTAATATCCCTTCAAGCACTATACTAACTATTATTATATTAATAATCATTGCTTTGGTGTATGGTTTTTCTGTTTTAAAGGGTATAAAAGGCATTATGCATTCAGCTAAAATATGTACTAGTTTATTTATCTTCATGATGATATTTGTTTTTTTATTAGGTGGTGAAACTGTTTATATAATTGAAACTGGAATAACTAGCCTTGGTACACTTGCACAAAACTTTATTTCATTATCTACATCGCTTGATCCTCTTCGCCAAACAGGTACAGCCGATGGTGGATTTGTTCAAAATTGGACAATTTTTTACTGGGCATATTGGATGGCTTGGTGTGTTGCAACACCATTTTTCATTGGAATAATTAGCGAAGGAAGAACAATTAAAAATGTTATTTTAGGCTCATATATCTATGGAATAGCTGGCACATTTTGTTCATTTATAATCTTTGGAAATTATGGATTATCAAAGCAAATCAAAGGAGAGATAGATATACTTTCATTAGTATCTGACGGCAAAGATTTAAATCTTGGTATAATAGAAATTTTTGAAACCCTACCACTTACAGAATTACTGCTAATAGTGCTATTTATTATGATGGTTACCTTCTATTCTACAACTTTTGAGTCAGTTACTATGGTTGTTTCTATTTATTCTTATAAAAATTTACCAGCTGGAAAAGATGCCGATAACTCAGTGAAAACTTTTTGGACTATTGTGTTTATAATCTTCCCTATCGGATTAATCTTCTCACAAAACTCTATTTATAATTTGCAGTCAGTTTCAATAATTGCAGCTTTTCCTATCGGGATAATTTTCATAGTAATTCTTGCTAGCTTTTTTAAAGATGCAAACTTATATCTAATTCAAAAAGAAATTAAAGATAAAGAAAAAATAAGCAGTTAAAAAACTGCTTATTTTTTAATTTTTAGATAATACTAAACTATAATTATGCAACAAAAATACATTGTAGTATTTTTAACAAAGCTATTTTGACAAAAATTTCACTATCTATTTAGGCAATAATACAAAATATATAAACTTTTTAATATATGTCTTGAAAAAGTGAGTTTAATTCAATATAATAATTGTAGGTATATATTTAAAATACTGATTTATAAAAAAGGAGATTTACTATGTTAGGTTTAGGAAAAAAAACAGTAGAAGATATTGAAGTTAACGGCAAGGTTTGCCTTGTTCGTTGTGATTTTAATGTCCCAGTTAAAAACGGTGTTATCGGAGATGATAAAAGAATAGTTGAATCATTAAAAACTATTAAATATCTTAAAGATAATGGTGCAAAATTAATTCTTTGCTCACACCTTGGAAGACCAAAGGGTGAGTTTAATATGGACTATTCACTAGCTCCAGTTCAAAAAAGATTAGAAGAGCTACTTAATACAACAGTTAAAATGGCAAAAGACGTTATTGGCGAAGATGCTAAAAAATTAGCAAGCGAATTAAAATCTGGTGAAGTAATGCTTTTAGAAAATTTACGTTTTCATAAAGAAGAAGAAAAAAATGCTCCAGAATTTGCAAAAGAATTAGCTTCAATGGCTGATGTCTATGTTAACGATGCATTCGGAACTGCTCACAGAGCACACGCTTCAACTGCTGGTGCTGCTGATTACCTACCAAGTGCTTGCGGATACTTAATCCAAAAAGAAATCGAAATTATGGGCAAAGCTTTAGAAAATCCACAAAGACCATTTGTTGCAATTCTAGGTGGTGCTAAAGTTAGTGATAAAATCGGCGTAATAAATAATCTTATCGATAAAGTGGACAGCTTAATTATCGGTGGTGGTATGGCTTACACATTCTTTAAAGCAAAAGGATATGGCATTGGAAAATCTCTTTGTGAAGATGATAAAGTTGAACTTGCAAAAGAATTACTAGCAAAAGCAGAAGAAAAAGGTGTAAAACTTTTACTTCCTATTGATAATATCGTCGCTGATGAATTTAGTGCCGATGCTAACACTCAAACAGTTACTAGCGAAAATATTCCAGAAGGCTGGATGGGGCTTGATATTGGCGAAGAAACAGTGAAACTATTTAGTGAAACTATCAAATCAGCTGCAACTGTTATTTGGAATGGCCCAATGGGCGTTTTCGAAATAGCTAAATTTGCAAACGGAACAAAGGCTCTTGCAAAAGCAATAGCTGAAACAGATGCAATTTCAATTATCGGTGGTGGTGATAGTGCTGCTGCTGTTGAGCAATTAGGATATGCAGACCAAATGACTCATATTTCAACTGGTGGTGGCGCTTCTTTAGAATTTCTTGAAGGTTTACCTCTTCCAGGTATTGTTGCACTAGATGATAAATAATTAAAAATTATATAAAGCGGCATATTAATTGCCGCTTTATTTTAAATAATGAAAAGGAATGAATATTAAGATGAATAAAAATTTAAGAAAAGTTATCATTGCTGGTAACTGGAAAATGAACAACACTATTAACGCTACAACTAGCACTTTAGAAGAAATGAAATCAACTCTTGATAACTTTAGTGATGTTACTGTTATAATCTCTGTTCCAAGCATTAATATCCCTCTTGCAACCTCTATTACTAAAGATAGCTTTATAAACATTTCTGCTCAAAATGTTCACTTTGAAAACCAAGGTGCATTTACAGGCGAAATTTCTCCTTTAATGCTAAATGACTATGGGGTTAAATACTCTATTTTAGGCCATAGTGAAAGACGTTCTTATTATGGCGAAACTGATGAAAGCGTTAACAAACGTGTTATCGGTGCTTTAAATAACGGCATCTGCCCTATCTTCTGCGTTGGCGAAGTTTTAGAAGAAAGAGAAAATGGAACAACTAATGAAGTGGTAAAATCTCAAGTTGTTAAAGGACTTTTAAATGTTTCTAAAGAAGATGTTTTAAATGTTGTAATAGCATACGAGCCGGTTTGGGCAATTGGAACAGGTAAAACTGCTACTGCTGAGCAAGCAGAAGAAACTTGCGGATATATAAGAAGTGTTTTAGCTGAAATGTATGATGAAACAACAGCTAATGCTATCTCAATTTTATATGGTGGCTCTATGAATGCTAAAAACGCTAAAGAGCTTCTTGATATGGAAAATATTGATGGTGGTTTAATCGGTGGTGCATCTTTAAAAACTGATGATTTTGCACAAATTATTAAAGCAACTAGATAATTTAATTTTCTCAAAAGTGAGAAAACTAGTTTGGATTTTATTATTCAAACTAAAAGTTTAGCTAAAAACTGAACTTTATGAAAGGAATATATTTTATGAAAAAACCAGTAATTTTATGTATTATGGACGGTTATGCAATTGCTGAAAAAAGCGCTGGTAATGCAATCAGCCTTGCAAACACTCCAAATCTTGATAAAATCTTCTCCACCTACCCTACTACACAAATCGGAACTAGCGGGCTAGATGTTGGACTTCCTGAGGGGCAAATGGGAAATAGTGAAGTTGGACATACAAACATTGGTGCTGGCAGAATTGTTTACCAAGAATTAACTAGAATTTCAAAAGCAATAAAAGAAAAAACTTTTTTTGAAAATGAAGTTTTAGTAAACGCTGTAAAATCAGCTAAAGAAAATAATAAAGCTGTTCACCTACTAGGACTACTTTCAAATGGTGGTGTTCACAGTAACATCGAACATACGTATGCTCTTTTAGAGCTTTGCAAACAATATGGAGCTCAAAATGTTTATGTACACGCTATTTTAGACGGAAGAGATGTTAGCCCAACAAGTGGTGCTAGTTTTTTAAGAGATTTAGAAGAAGAAATGAATAAAATTGGCACAGGTAAAATCGGAACTGTAAGTGGTAGATTTTACGCAATGGATAGAGATAATCGCTGGGAAAGAGTTGAAGAAGCATATAACGCTATTGTTAACGCTAAAGGTGATATCCATCAAAATCCAGTTGAATATGTTAATGAGCTATACACCCAAGAGGTTACAGATGAGTTTGTTAAACCATTTATTGTTACCCAGAACAGCCAAATCTCAAATGGTGATAGCGTAATTTTCTTCAATTTCAGACCAGATAGAGCAAGAGAATTAACAAGAAGCCTTGTTGATGAAAACTTTGATGGATTTGTAAGAGAGAATAACAATCTAAACCTTAGCTATGTTTGCTTCACTCAATATGACGCAAGTATGCCAAATGTTGATGTTGCTTTTAAACCTCAAAGCCTTGAAAATACATTAGGTGAATATATTGCTTCAAATGGACTAAAACAATTAAGAATTGCTGAAACTGAAAAATATGCACATGTAACCTTCTTTTTCAACGCTGGTGTTGAGGCTCCTTATGAAAATGAAGATAGAGTTTTAGTTAACTCTCCAAAAGTTTTAACCTATGATTTAGCTCCTGAAATGAGTGCATATGAAGTTACTGCTGCGCTTGTAGAAAAACTAAATTCAACTAAATACGACTTAGTTGTTTTAAACTATGCTAATTGCGATATGGTTGGGCATACTGGTAAAATTGATGCAGCGATTAAATCTGTTGAAGTAGTTGATGCGTGTATGGGTAAATTATTAGATAAAGCATTAGAGCTTGATATGGCTATTCTACTTACTGCCGACCACGGAAATGCTGAAAAATTACTAGATGAGGAAGGCAATACTTTCACTGCACACTCAACAAACCCTGTTCCTTTCTCTGTTATTAACTACGACTGCACAATTCGTGAAGGTGGCGTATTATCTGATATTGCACCAACAATTTTAAAAATATTAGAACTCCCTCAACCAAAAGAAATGACTGGTGTTTCTATTATTAAATAACTTGTAATGCAAATTTTATATGTTTTTTGCTATATAAAGCTTGAAAGGAATTATGAAAACAATAGGACTAATTGGTGGTATGAGCTGGGAAAGCACAGCATCCTACTATAAAATTATTAATGAAAAAATTAAAGAAAATTTAGGCGGATTACATTCAGCTAAAATTATTCTTTATAGTGTTGATTTTTCTGAAATCGAAGAATATCAATCAAAAGAGCAATGGGATAAAAGTGCAGATATATTATCTGAAATTGCTAAAAAACTTGAAAACGCAGGTGCTGATTTTATTATGATATGCACTAACACTATGCATAAAGTTGCCCCACAAATTTCACAAAAAATAAACATTCCTATTATTCATATTGCCAAAGCTACTGCAAATGAAATTAATAATAATAACCTTTGCAAAATTGCTTTACTCGGAACTAAATACACAATGACACAAAAGTTTTATAAACAAACATTAATAGATAGTAATATCGACGTTATTATCCCAAATAAGCAAGATATTGAAATTGTTAATGATATTATTTATAATGAACTTTGCCTTGGAAAGATAACCAACTCCTCAAAGCAAAAATTTTTAGAAATTATTAATAAATTACAGCTAGAGGGTGCGCAAGGTGTAATACTTGGATGCACCGAGATTGGTCTACTTATTTCACAAAATGATATTTCAATCCCTGTTTTTGATACTACAAGAATACATGCAGAAGCTGGAGCTATTGCTATAATAGAATAAAAACATTTAAAAGAAGCAATTTATTATGCCGACCAGCCAAAAGTTAGATTTTTAAAACCAACTTTTGGCTGGTCGGCATTTTTATATTATAAATTAATAAAATATTCAAGATATTTAGGTTTATTAATATCTTTTAAGTGCAAACAAGTGAATTCATGCTTTGACTTAATTTCTTCAATATAAAATTTTTCCACATTAGGTGTATTATCTGCAACAGATTCAAAAACAAATGATATACCAATATCTTGCTTTATAAGTTTTGTTATTACCGAAAAGGAATTTATTTGAATTTTATTACTAAAACTGTTAACCGTGTGATTGTTATTTGTTAGAACTCTGTCAAAAGCTTCTTTTGTGCCCGAGCCATTCTCTCTAAAAATCAATCTTTCCCCAAAAACTTCTTTCAACTTAATCTCTCTATTTTTAAATCGATGATTCTCACTACAAACTCCCACTAATAATTCCTTTTTATAATCATAGTACTCAAATTCTTTTTTATTAATATATCCCTCAACAAAAATATAATCTAGTTCTCTATTTCTCAGTTTTAAAACTAGATTATTGGTATTATCAATAGTGTATATCAACTCAACATCATTTTCCAATATCAATTTAGTAATTTGCTCACTTATTATATACTCTCCTATTGTTCTTGTAGCACCAATTCTAAGTTGAGTTTTTTCTTTTTTTAAGATTTCTTTTAATAATTTATTAGAATTGTATTCGGCTGAAATAGCATAGTTTTCTAAAATTTCTGCTTCTTTAGTTTTATACAAAACTCTATTTTCATATATAAATAATTTACAATTATATATATTCTCTAATTGCTGTATATGATTTGTAACAGCTGGCTGGGTCATATTCAATTCTTGTGCTGTTTTTCTATAATTCATATTTTTGCAAACAGCTAGAAATGTTTTTATTTTAAAGTCAAGCATTACACCCTCCTTATTGATAAATATTATTTATCAATTGATTATTTTTAATTATTTTATTTTATCATGAATTTGTGATAAAATCAATATTAACGAAAGATTGGAGAATTAAAATGACAAAAAATAAATTTACTGGAGTAATCCCTGGAGTATTTCTAGCTTGTGTAATAGCATTTATTGCACAAATTATTGAAGGACTTATGCCAATTCATTTAATTGGAGATTCTGTTATTGCTTTATTTATAGGTATGGCACTCAACTATTTTTTATCTATTCCTGAAACATTCAAATCCGGACTCAATTTCACCTCAAAAAAACTTTTACGAGTTGCTATTATATTTTTAGGTGCTTCTCTTAGCATTGGCACAATACTAACTGTTGGTAGAGATTCATTAATTGTAATGTTTTTTACATTACTAACCTGTTTTGGTGGTGGATATTTTATCGGCAAAGCTCTTGGGTTAAACTGGAAGATGTCTAATTTAATTTCAGCTGGAACTGGAATTTGTGGTGGTTCTGCTATTGCTGCTATTGCACCAGTTATTGATGCTGATGATACAGATATTGCCTTTGGTATGTCTGCAACATTTATTTTTGATATGGTGATGATTTTAATCTTCCCTGCTATGGGACTTGCCCTTGGATTGTCTGATACTGCTTACGGTCTTTGGGCTGGTACCGCTGTTAACGACACATCAAGCGTTGTAGCTGCTGGCTACGCTTTTAGTGAAGCTGCTGGCGATTATGCAACAATGGTTAAACTTACAAGAACATTATCTATTATACCTGCTGTTTTAATCTTTTCTATGGTAAATATTCACGTTAAAAGAAAAGAAGCTGCAAAAAATCATACAACTATAACCGATACCATAACTGGAAAAGTTAATTTTATTCAGATTATCCCTTGGTTTATTTTAGGATTTGTAGGACTTGCTGTTGTAAATAGTTTTGGATTAATCCCTCCTGAGGTTTCATTATTATTAAAAAACATAAGTAAATTCTTAATGGTTATGTCTTTAGCTGCTATCGGGCTAAAAACCGATGTTAAACATATGAAACAAGCTGGACTTCGCCCTATGCTTCATGGATTTATAATTTCAGCATTAGTTGTTATCGTTGCTATAACTGTTCAATTTGCTGTTGGAATAAGCTAATTAATTTTAAAGCTTAGCATTTTACTGCTAAGCTTTTTATTTTGTACATCTATACTCTTTTACTGCAAACTATTTTTATTTTAACAGGTAATATTAAAAATCACAACAATCCCCCTGACTATATTATAGTTGCTATTTTTTAAAAAAAATGATAAAATATTTAAGATTAAACCAAATTAAAAACCTTATTTAAAAGGAGCACAAATGTCTTATTTTTTAGCATTTATTTTATTTCAAATCACAGGGTTCACCATATATAAAAAGGCAAAACTATCACCTATGTCGTCATTTATTTCTGGGATATTTTTTGCCACTATAGTCACATATATTTTCGGAATATTTAATTTATTATATATCGGAAGATTATTATTTTTTATAGCTATTTTAATTGTTCTTCTCTATGATTTTTATAAAAACCATAAGAATAATTACTTTTATGAGATAAAATCGTATTTTAATATTTTTAATATAATGAATAGTATTGCTTGCCTATTATTTTTAGCTATATATATTATCCAAAATCCATTATTTAGCTATTGGGATGAGTATTCTTTTTGGGGATTCAGTGCAAAAGTTGCAGTTGAATTTAATTCACTATTATCATCTTTTGATTATGTTTATTATTATAATGAAGCAATTATTGCAGGAAGCAGTGTTTTAACATATGTTTTTAATATTTTTTCAACTTCTTTTAATGATTACAGTCTTTTATTTTCTTACACTACCGTTACATTATCAACATTTGCTCTTGCCTCTGAATTTATTGTTTCTAAAATAAACAAAGAAAACAAATTTATTGCGCCTATATTATTTTTAATGCTCTCTTTAACACCATTTTTACAAACCTTTGGTAGCCCTTCAGCTGATTATCAAAGCATACATTATGCATATAGCACCTCCCTTGTTGATTTTTTTATTTCGATTTTAGCTTTTAACTCTGTACTTTTGTATTTTTCCAATAGAAGGAAACCTATTTATATTATTTCACTTTTAGTTTTAACATTAATTAAATCTGTTGGTATATTTTTTGCGATACTTTGCCTGTGTGTTATAGCTTGTTTTGAGATTTTTATAAAATCAAAAAGCAAAAAAATATTTTTTAAAAAAATAAGCAATATTTTAATTGCAGTTTTTGCTATATATTTTATTTATACATCTTGGCCAGCATATCTTTCTAGGGAAGTTAATGATAGTTTTGATTCTCCCGTTAATTTAATAACTCAGCAAACGCTAGAATATCAAAAAAACGCTGATTTTAACGAGGCTCAATCAGAACACAATGAAGAAAACACTCCTGCTTTAAAAGAAGGTAATATAATTCAGAAAGTAATTTCATCCGAATATAGAACTAGCGAACAAAACAATGTTATTAATAGTATGTTTTCACAATTTTTAACTTCTAAAAACACCTTTTATATCAAGGATTCAATAATATTTACAGCTCTTACATTTCTTGGGTTTGCATCAATATTTTTTATTAATAAGCAATTTAAATTTCCTCTATTTTTAGCAAACCTTGGAGTTAGTGTAGGATTTGTTGTCTATCTTTTAGCAATTAGCTTATTCATCGCAAATTTTAATGATGGAATGGTTGAATATCCCAGATACTCTTCTAGCTATTACTGGCTATGGATTTATTTTGCCATAACTTTAATTAGCTTACTACTAATCAATTTCAAAAAAATTAGTGCTATATATTTATTAACACTTTTATTTGCATTTAATTTATATATTTTAAAATTTGAGCACACTGTAATCTCTTCTCCTGAAAATAGATATA
Organism: uncultured Oscillospiraceae bacterium; assembly: GCA_964525015.1. Classification (GTDB taxonomy): domain Bacteria; phylum Bacillota; class Clostridia; order Oscillospirales; family Ruminococcaceae; genus RGIG3102. The sequence continues at coordinate 21,679 of CAZGFY010000006.1, read as the reverse complement.
GTGTTCCGTTAGAAACAAAAAATGAGAGTGAAAGATATACTAATATTTTTAATGAAAACCCTAGAATACTACTTATTTCTGATAGATTTTTTGATTACAAATTAATGCTTGATACCTATTACACTATACCCGCTTTAACTAATGTTGACATATTTAATTCTGGATTTGATTTTTCAATGAGTTTTTCTAATAAAGAATTTCTAACTGATGATAACGAGCCTTATTTTATAATTGTAAGCGATGAAGAATTTTTAAATATAGCATTTCAAAATTTTGATTATATATATATAACTCATAATCAATATGAATTCATCGAATCTTTTAGCGAATATTTTAATTCAGAAATAATTCCATATTCTCTATTTGAAGTAAATGAAGGTTCAAAAATACCATTCGAGGTTGTTGAATAATGAATAATTTAAACAATATTATAAAAAACTTAAATGAAAATAAGGTAAAACTTTTAAAGTTATGTTATATTTTAGTAGCAATTATAATTTTACTTTTAAATCTATTTTTATCTGCATTTAATCTTATATTTTTAGAGGAACAAACGCTCAACATCAGCGATTTCGAGCTTTTGGGAATAGAGTTTGTAGATGAAAACACTGTTATTACAGAAATTGAAGATTCCCAAATGATATACTCAAGTGAAACTCCGATTTTAAATTTATATTTTAAAGCTGACACCTCATTTAATGTTGGTGAATGGATTTTATTTTATCAAGATGATTTAGATAAGAATTTCTCTATATCTAAAATGTTATATGCAAAATCTTATGATGAATATTATTATTTTTCTCTGCCTATAAACACACAGAAAATCAGATTTGATTTAGGCGTTACTTCCTCTAACACTATAGATTTCGAAGAGCTTATTTTGAATAAATCAGATTTTAATACTATAAATGCATTCGATAGTTCAGATTTATTTAATTTCGTAGTATTCCCTATTATTTTATATGTATTTATTCTTTTATTTTTTGATATTTATTTAAAAAGCTATAAAATCATAACAAAATCAATAAACACCAAAAGGAATATAGATTAATGAAAAAACACTATTGTATTGTTTCTGCTCAATATCTTCCAACTATGGGTGGGGTTGAAAATTATAGCTTTAACCTTGCAAAAACCCTTATTAAAAACGGACATAGGTGCACTATAATTACAAGTTCCCTTCCAAACTGTCCTGAGTATGAAACAGATGAAAATGGGATTGAAATTATAAGGCTTGATAGCTATAATTTTCTAAACAATCGCTTTCCTTTTGTAAAATTTTCAAAAAAGAATAAAACTAGATTGAAAAATTTACTTGAATATAAAAATTTAAGATTTATAATCAACACTAGAATTTACCCACTCTCTTTATTCACTAGTAGATTTTGCTATAAATATAATATATCTTCTTTTATTATTGAACACGGCTCATACTATCTATCATTTAATAATAAACTTGTTGATTTTATAATCAAAATCTACGAACATACTATGCTAGCGTTAATTAAAAAATATTGCAAAGATTTTTATGGCGTTTCAAATGCATCTTGTGAGTGGCTTTTAAATTTTAATATTTCTACAAGCAACATTTTAAATAACGCTATTGATATAAAAAAAATTGATTTAATTTCAAAAAAGCATTTAAACTTATCTGAATTAAACTTAAATAATGATAGTAAAATCATCTGTTATGTTGGCAGATTTATTCCTGAAAAAGGAGTAGACAAGCTTATGACTGCTTTTAATGAATTAAGTTTAAAAAATACTTACCTATTGTTTGCAGGTGAAGGATATTTACGAGAACATTTAATAAAAAATAAAAACAAAAATACTATAATATTAAATAAATTAAATTTTAATGAAGTTATTAATTTATTTAAAAACTCCGATATATTCTGCCTACCCACTATATCCGAAGGCTTCCCTACCACTGTTTTAGAAGCGTCTGCTTGTGGGTGCTATACAATTACAACCCTACAAAGTGGTGGTGCAACTGAACTTATTTCAGATGAAAGTTACGGGTATTTAATGGAAGATAATAGTGTTGAAAATATTAAAAAAGCTCTCTTAAAAGCATTAAGCGATAATGATTTAAAAATAAAAGCAAATAATGCAAAAGAAAAAGTTTTAAAAAACTACACTTGGGATGTTACTGCTAAAAAAATAGAGGATTTAAATTAAAAAGGATAAACTAAAATGAAAAAAATACTGATAATTCCAGCTTATAATGAAGAAGAAAGCATTTTGAATACAATAAAAGATATTACTGAAAACAGCAGTGGATGGGATTATGTTATAATTAATGATGGCTCAAAGGACAACACTTTAAAAATTTGCAATGATAATAATTTAAATGTTTTAAATTTAGAATCAAATTTAGGTTTAGCAGGTGCTTTTGAAACTGGAATTATGTATGCACATAAAAACAATTACGACTTTGCCGTTCAATTTGATGCTGACGGACAGCATATGGCAAAATATTTGGATGATTTAATATCATCATCTAATAATACTGGGGCCGACATTATTCTAGCTTCAAGATTTGCTATAACAAAAAAGCCATATACATTAAGAATGCTTGGAAGTCGTTTTATCTCTCTTTCTATTTATATCACAACTAAAAAGCTATTAACTGATCCTACTAGTGGTATGCGATTATTCAACAAAAAAGTTATCACTAAAATGGCAACAAATATTAACCTTGGCCCTGAACCTGACACGATTGCCTATTTATTAAAAAAAGGCTTTACCTTTAGTGAGGTTCAAGTTGATATGCGTGAGCGTGAAACAGGTACAAGCTATTTAAATTTATACAATAGTATAAAATATATGACAAGAATGGCAATTTCAATTTTATTTTTACATTTTTTTCGATAATAAAGAAAGGAAGAATTTATATTATGATAGATTTTCAACAACTCCCACTTCAAATTATGTTAATTATTGCATCTTTAACAGCCCTTTATTATGTTGTAACTAAAGTAAAAAAATCAAAAATGCAAATAGAAGATACTGTTTTTTGGGTAGTGTTTGCATTTGGAATTTTAATTATTAGTATTTTTCCAAATATTGTTTTCTTTTTTTCTGATTTATTAAATATTGAATCCCCAACAAATTTATTATATCTAATTATTATTTTTATTTTAATTGTTAATCAATTTAGATTATCAAGAAAACTATCTGAAGTTAAAAACACTGTAAAAACAATTGTTCAAAATAGAGCAATTGAAAATAATGAAAAATAGAAAACACACCGATTTACTAATAGAAATCGGTGTGTTTTCTTAAGTAAATATAAAATTATAAAGATTATAGACAATATTTATAATTTGAGGAAATAACAATACAGCGCTTAATAATCTCACTATCTGCAAAACCACAACATCAGGGCTACTCACTCCAATATCTGCACTAATTAACGCCATATCTGATGCTCCTGCTGGAGTGGCACAAAGCATTCCTTCTTTTAAAGAAAATCCACAGTATTTTTTTAAAGTTTTTGCTATTAATATACAAGCTATAAAATATCCTACTGCCAAAATAATCGCTGGAACTATAAGTTCGCTTATTCCAATTAAATCTTTATAGTCCATAGATGTACCTATATATGAGCCTGCAAAAATTTGAGCTATTCTTCTTCCTAAAGTTGGCATCATACATTTATTATAAATTTGCTTTGCTATTATTGTAGCTATTAAAGAAAAAAGCAATACACCCGCCGGAACTTGGCTTATCTCTCCAATAATAGCACCTAAAGAGGCAGCAACACCTGTTATTATCAACCCTTTGTGTGTATAATTGGTTTTCTCTTTTTTTGTATCGCCTTTATTAATTTCACCTTCATGTCTTCCCATGTATTGAATAAAACTTGGAAACATCCCAAGGCCAACGCATAGTCTAACAAACTGTAATAGTGCAACAGTCGCGCTATCTGCACCCATTTCAGCTGCAATCATTGGTGTATCAGTCATTCCACCGGGTACAGCAATAAAAAAGCTTGTAAGTAAATCTATGTCCGTTGAAAAATAAATGGCAAAACCAACACATAAATTTAAAGTTAATAATCCTACTATCATAATAATTGCAGGTTTTATTAAATATTTCAACTTTTGTAAATCATTTTTTGAAATTCCAACTCCTATGAATGCCCCTGAAATAGCTTGAGCAAAAAATTTTGCTTCATAAGGCATATACGCTTCCCCTGTTATAATATTAAAAGCAGCAACTCCAAAAATTGCCCCTATCATAAGGCCTCCGGGCACTTTTAATTTAAAAAATATTATGCCTACTATTAATGCCACAACTAATGTTAGTACAAAGTTCATTTTAATCTCCTTGATTTATTGACTATATTGATTTGTTTTTGTATAATAAAATCATATATAAAGAAAGAATAATGGTTAATTTATGAATATTAAAGAAATACATGCATTTATATCTGTTTATGATAATCGCTCAATTACAAAAGCTGCTGAAAGGCTTTATATGTCTCAGCCTACTTTAACTAGAATAATAAAGAAAATAGAAGAAGATACTGGAACTGAACTTTTTAAACGTACTACTGAAGGTATTATACCAACTATTGCTGGAGATATCTATAATGAACACGCTAGAAAAATGATTGAACTTTATCGAAATCTTGAGCACTCTATTTCTTTAGTTGAGAAGGAAAACAACGGAAAATTAACTATTGGTACAACATTTTTTCTTGGTGCAATTGCACTTCCAGCTGTATTATCAGAATTCAGCATTAAATACCCTAATATAAAGTTTGAAATCATCGAGGGAAATTCTTTTGAAATTGAAGCTGAAATCGTTAAAGGTATTGTAGATGTTGGTATAATTCATCTTCCTGTTTCAAATCCTAATCTAGAAATTATAGATATCGGAAAAGAAAAACTCTTAATTGCACTTTCAAAAGACAATCCTTTAAATAATTTTTCTTATGTAAAAGAAGATGGATTATCCTATTTTGATATAAATCTTTTAAAAGACCAACCTTTTATTTTAAATGCTCCTTCTCAAAGAGCACAGCAAGAAGTTGTAAGGGTTTGTAAAAATGCCGGATTCACTCCTTTAGTTCAATATCAAACTCGAAATTTACAAACTATTATCAATTTAGTTAGTAAAGGTCTTGGTGTTTCTATAATTCCCTCTTCCTATTTAAATATTTTTGACAAAAGAAGTCCTCCAAATTACTATCATATCGAGAACAATTTCAACCCCGATTGGCATTTAGCTGTTATTTATGCTAAAAACTTAGCACTACCAAAAGGTTTTCATGAGTTTTTAGAAATATGTAAATCAACTTTGCCACCTTTGTTCAACTTATAAGACAATCCTGCTTTTGCAGGATTGTCTTATAATATATGTTCCTTTATTATCTTATTAATTTCATTGGCTAATTCTTCTAGGCTATGAGTTCTATTCCTAGCACATCCTTTTGCTTCATTTTGGCAAATAAGACATTTTCTTGGCTGATAATTAAGCCCATTTCTATCAATTTTTTTATTATCTTTATCGATAATATCTATATCAAAAAGACGTGATAATTTATCTTTATCTTCTATCTCCATACAAATATTTTTAATTTTAATTGCATCTTTATCTGCACAAATATAAAATTCAAATCCTGTGTGCTCTTTTATTTCAAATTCTTTGATTACATCGACATTTTCAATTTTCAAAGAATCTTTTATTCTTGATTTTGCAATTTCATAAATCTTTTCAATATCTTCACTCGCTTTATATTCTCCTGGGATATTTAAAGTTAAGCATATAAGTGTGTTTTTATATTTTCTAATCATCTCATTTTGAATATACACTCTTCTATCCTTACATAAAAGCATATCTTCCAAACTCACTTTTTTATAAATCATCATTTAATCTTTCAAGATTCACTAAAAATATAGTAACAGCTAGTAAATCTGCACTCCCTCCTGGACTTATATTTCTTCTTATACATTCTTTATTTAATTCTTTTATTTTTTCTATTCCCTCATTTGTAAATGGACTTTCTTTATCATAAAGCTTTTTTGCCTCATTCATTAAGTAAATCAAATCTTCCTGTGTGCCACGAGATAACACATTGGTATCTCTTACATTACTTATTAAATATAGCAAAGTTTGAAGATTAATTGCGTTTTCATCTTTATATGTTTTTTTAAGCCTTTTCATTTCATTAAATGAATAATTTCGAATACTTGGAAAGGCATTTTGAACTTCTCCCCTTATTCCCTTATCATTATATTTTACATATAGTTTTTCGCCATTTGTTTTAGGGTTATTTCTATCTATTTTTATAAAATCGCTTTCGATTATATCATACGTCATTTTTTTAACTGTGTTTAAAATATACTCAATATCAAATTTATTTTTATCTTTAAGTGAAATTCCAGCCGAGCAAACTATTATTCCGAGCGAAAATATCATACCTTTATGAGTATTGATATTATTAGTAGCTAAAAACATATCTTTCTCTGCAAGAAGTCCAATTTGTCTAATATTTAAAAACTTTTCTTCTATTGAGATATTATTTTTAAGTCCCATTTCAAACATTTCATAGATAAAAGGAGTTATTGCTTTTGCACTTCTTTTAAAAGTGCTGTAATCCATATCAGTGTGAGCGCCATTATCGTATAAATCAACAAGTCCGGGTTTTGGATAAGTTTTAACTTCTGATATCATACAATCTTCAATTAACTTTTTAATTTTCAGCATTATAATTCTTCCTTTTACAAAATCTCTTAAAAACTATTATATCATATTTTAAAATAAAAGTCCTATTATTTTTTTAAATAACAGGACTTTTGATATATTTTTTAAAGTTTATCTTGTTTTAATCTGTCTTACAACGTCCATAATTGTGCCATCTCTTGCTTCAATTATTCCAACAATTTTATCTTCAAACTGAACCTTGCTAGGCTCATCTGCTAAATCGTATGCAATATCTCTTAATTCTTCAATTGTTTTAATTTCAAGCCCTTTGCCTGATAAACATTCAACTAAATCTTGTCTTAATGGGTTTATTGCTATACCATACTCAGTAACAACAACGTCAACTGTTTCACCTGGTGTTGTAACTGTTGTAACATCTGAGCAAATTGCTGGTATTCTACTTTGTAAAAGCGGAGTGATAACAATAGTACATTTTGCACCGGCTGCAGTATCTGGATGTCCACCTTGCGCCCCTGTAACTACACCGTCTGAGCCAACTACAACATTACAATTGAAATTAACATCTACTTCAAGTGAAGCTAGAATAACAAAATCTAACCTATTAACAAATGCACCCTTATTAAATGGATTTGCATATTCACTAGCCGACATTGCTATGTGATTTTGATTTTTCTTAATTGATTCAACGGCACCTAAATCAAAATCTTGAACATCAACAAGTTTTCCAATTAAGCCTTCTTCTAATAAATCACATAAAGGAGCTGTAATACCACCTGAAGCCCAAGCCATTTTTATATCTCTTTTTCTCATTTCTTCTGCTAAAAATGCAGTTGATGCGATTGATGCACCACCTACACCTGTTTGATATGAAAAACCATCTTTAAAATATGGTGTATTTATAACAACCTGTGTACAATAGTCTGCCATTTTTAATTTTCTCATATCAGTTGTTGGTTTAGCAGCGCCTGTTGCAATTTTATCTGGATTACCTATTGCATCAACTACACATACATAATCAACATCTGTCATTGAAATACTAGCTGGAACATTTGGAAACGCAACTAAAGTATCTGTTATAACAACAACTTTATCTGCATATCTTGCATCAGAAACAGCATATCCTAAAACGCCACAGTCACTTTTACCACCATTTGCTTGACAGTTTCCATATTCATCAGCCGTTGGAGCTCCGATAAACGCAATATCTATATGCTCTTCGCCACTTTCAATACTTCTAACACGTCCACCGTGTGAGCACATTGTTGCAAGGCCTTTAAGTTTGCCAGTTGAAATGGCATCTCCAATTTTACCTCTAACCCCTGAAGCCCTCATTGATGTAACTGTTCCATTTTCAATTAAATGAACTATTGGGTCATTTGCTTTTCCAAGGCTTGTTGCACATAGTCTAATATCTTTTATGCCCATTTTTTCAATAGCAAGCATAACCATATTAACAACAAAGTCACCTTCTCTAAAATGATGATGGAAAGAAATAGTCATACCGTCTTTAATCCCTACTTTTTGTAAAACTTCTTCAATTGAAGAAACCATTTTACTTTTAGTTGGGTCGTTTAAAGCTTTAGTTGTAGGTGCTGCTTTTTTATATTCATAGCCATCAAAAGCATTTTGACCTTTGTAGCCTTCTTTTTTTGTTAATTCTAAAATACTCTGTGGTATTTCTCTGCCAACTTTATTAATCATAATTATAAATCCCCCTTATACACACCTGAAGCTTTCGCAAGTTCAATTGTGCGTTTTGCTCCATCATAAAAGGCAATATCAATCATTTTTCCATCAACTGTAAATACGCCAATACCTTGAGCTTTTTTATCATCAATTTCTCTAACAACTTTTTCAGCGAAAATTATTTCTTTTTCTGTTGGAGTAAATATTTTATGAGTTATGCTTATTTGCCTTGGGTTAACGATACTTTTGCCATCAAATCCCATAGTTTTGATAAGTTTTACTTCTTCTTCAAAACCTTCAAGATTAGCAACATCTGTATAAACAGTATCAAAGCATTGAATTCCAGCTGCTCTTGCGTGAATAATCATTAATTGTCTTGCGCCATTCAATTCAACACCTGTTCCAGAAATTGTTGTTTGTAAATCTTTAGTGTAATCACCTCCAGATAATGCAACGCCTAGCATTCTATCTGAAGAATTGCAAATTTCAGCAAGATTAACAATACCTTTTGCACTTTCAATAGCTGCCATAATTAAAGTGTGCCCAACTGGAACACCAAATTCTTTTTCAGCTGCTTCAACTGCTGCTTCAACTTCTAAAACTTGAGCTTTAGTTTCAACTTTTGGAATTCTAATTGAATCAGCACCACCAGCAACACACGCTCTAATATCTTCCTGCCAAAATCTAGTGTCTAGTGCGTTAATTCTAACCATTTTTTCACAAGATTTGTAATCAATAGTTTTCAGTGCGTGGTATAATGAAAATCTTGCAGCATCTTTTTGATTTTCTGAAACTGCATCTTCTAAATCTAATATAATTGTATCTGGCGCATAAATGTATGGGTCCTTAATTAAGCTTGGCTTTTGACAATTTAAAAACATCATACTTCTTCTTAATCTTTTTTTATTTGGATTTATCATATTATTAAATCCCCCCATTTAATAGTGTCTTCATTTTCATTTGCTCTAAAAACAGCACATTCAACTCTTGCCTTAATTGTGCAATCTAGTGCCCCTTTATCAACAATTTTAACATTTGCATCGCTAACACTTAATCTTTTTAAAACATCTAGTACAGTTTTTTCAATTTTATCTCCATACTGATTTATCACACTACTTTCAAGTTCTAATTCAATACCGCCATTGTTTGGCTCAATTAAAACATAAGCATCGCTTGACTCTAGAGTTCCTGCATTTGCAGACTTTTTAATAATCATAATATTTTACCTCTCTTATAATACTTACTACTATTATAATATCTTCAAATAGATTTAACAAATTCAAGTTTTACATACAGGGTATCAAAGTTTGTAATAGCAAATAAAAAAATCCGTTATAGCGCCTATTTTTGCTATAACGGATTATTTTTATGTAAAATATAACTAAATTTTTATTATAAAAATAGTATTTTTGCCAAAAACAAAAGACCACAAATCCACATTGTTACAGATATGTCTTTCACCTTGCCTGTTAATACCTTTAAAACTACCCAAGAAAGCATACCAAACATTATACCATTAGCAATTGAATATGTGAATGGCATAACAACGATAGCTAAAAATCCTGAGATTGAATCTGTCATATCCCCTTCAAAACTCATTTTGCTTATTGATGTCATCATTAAAAGTCCAACTATAATTAAAGCTGGTGCAGTTGCATAGCTTTGAATTGATAAAAATATTGGTGAAAGAAATAATGCCACTATGAATAAACATCCTGAAACAACAGCGCTAAGACCTGTTCTACCTCCTGCTGAAACACCTGCTGAAGATTCAACATAGCTAGTTACAGTTGATGTACCAAGGCAAGCCCCTACAACAGTACCAACAGCGTCTGCCATTAAAGCTTTTCCTGCGTTTGGAAGTTCACCTTTATCATTTAATAAATTACCTTTTGCTGCAACGCCAATTAATGTTCCAACTGTATCAAATAAATCAACAAATAAGAAAGCAAAAACAATTGTTATAAATGAAATAATATTTTCTGCTGCCCACTCAAAATTGAATTGGAATAATGTTGGCTCAAGTGATGGGAATAGTGTGTAGTTTGAAAAATCAGGAATATTCGAAAACATTCCTATTTCAGGATTCACAACATAAATCCCTGTTATTTCTGCTGCAATACCAAGTCCCCAAGTTACTAAAATCCCTATTAAAATCGCACCTTTAACATTAAAATGCATTAAAACTGCTACTGTTAACAGTCCTATAATAGCTAAAATTGTTTTAACTGATGTTAAATCTCCCATTGCAATCAACGTAGCTGCATCATCTCTAACTACTCCAGCGCCTATCAGACCAATAATTGTAATAAATAATCCAATACCAACTGTAATGCCATATTTTAAGTTTGTTGGTATTTGATTTAATATTTTTTCACGAAATTTGAAAAATGAAAGCACTATAAAAATAATCCCTTCAACTAAAACTGCTGCTAATGCAATTTTCCAGGCATCTTCACCAAGCCCCATTCCAAGACTAACTGAATATGCAAAATAAGCGTTAAGCCCCATTCCTGAAGCTAGTGCGATTGGATAATTCGCAAATACTCCCATGAAAATTGATGCAACTGCTGCTGAAAGCGCTGTTGCAGTAAAAACTGCTCCTGCATCCATTCCTGCATCCGCAAGCATACTTGGGTTTACTGCAAGAATATAAGCCATTGCCAAAAATGTTGTAACACCTGCAATAACTTCTGTTTTTACATCTGTTTTGTGTGCTTTAAGTTTAAATATTTTTTCTACCATTTTATCCTCCAAAATTAAAAAAGACAAACACAAAAAGTGTTTGTCAAAATAAATAAAAGGGAGTTTCCCCAGTTATTATAGTGAAACACTTATAGCGTAGGCATTTACGGTGCCACGTAGAAACTCTCATTCCATATTAATGAACTAATATAAGTACTTCATTATTTTACACTTTTTAAACACAAATTTCAAGAGATATCTAGCTTTTTCATTATAATAAACTATTTTTTAACAAAGTATTTATTTATATATAAGCATTTTGCATATATTAAAAATCATTTCAATATCTTATCTAGTATTTTTGCTTGTTTATATGAATAATTAATTTCTTTACGTAAAGTTTTGTAGAATACATTTAGGCTGTTTTTTCTTTTTCTTGCTATTTCTTTTGCTTTTTTTGTATGCACTAATTTATCTAGATTTTTAAGCTTTTTATGATATTCCCTAAAAAAAGAATCGTTTTTCGTATTTTTAGTGTTTTCTATTTCTCCATTCACATTTAGAGAATACATTAAACTATTAGTTGCGCCTATAAACATAAAACTCCTAGCAACTCCAAGTGAGCCCATAACGTCTATTTTATCAGCATCAAACACAATTTTTGCTTCAATAGATTTTGGCTTTAAATCTTGGCGGTATCTATGTGTTAAAACACATTCTTTAACATGTAAAGCTTTTTCTTCTCCCCAGCCTAAACTCAAAATAAATTCATAAGCTAATTCACTTCCAAATGCAGCATGACAAATATCTTTATCCTCCATTTGCTTATATCTTCCAATATCGTGTAAAAGTGCTGATGCAATTAAAACATCGTAGTCAATATTTTTTTCACTTTTTGCAATTTTTAAAGAAAGCATAAGTACTCTTTTAACGTGCTCTGTATCATGCGCACTATCAGAAAGCATAGTTTTTGAATATTCATTTATCTTATTATATGTTTCTCGTGTCATAGTAATCTCTCTTTCTATTTAATTTATTTTAGTTTTATATTATATCTTTTCAAACTATTTCTGTCAATATTTTAACGCATCTATTTTGTGTTTTATATATTATATCACTTAAAACATAATATAACTACAATTTTCTAAAGAAAAGATTTATAATTTATAATAAGAAATCTTGAATCTGAATAATTTTATTTATCATATTCTTCTTTTAACGGATTGATTGACTATTACAACTTCTTTTTGGTATAATATTAATGAAATTAAGTTTTAAGTTAGGATGGATATTATTTATGAATATAAAAGAATTACAAGCGTTTATATCAGTTTACGATAATCGCTCAATCACAAAAGCTGCTGAAAGGCTGTATGTTTCTCAACCTACCCTAACTAGGATTATAAAAAAAATAGAAGAAGACACTGGAACTGAACTTTTTAAACGCACTATCGAAGGTATCATTCCAACAGTCGCCGGAGACATTTATAATGAGCACGCGAGGCAAATGATAGAGCTTTATCGAAATCTTGAGCACTCTATTTCTTTAGTGAATGAAAAAAACAGTGGTAAATTAACTATCGGTACAACCTTTTTTCTTGGTGCAATAATTTTACCTGTTGTTTTGTCTGAGTTCAACACAAGATACCCTAATATTAAACTTGAAATAATTGAAGGGAATTCTTTTGAAATTGAAGCTGAAATAGTTAAAGGAATTGTAGATGTTGGCATTATACACCTTCCTATTTCAAACCCTAATTTAGAGGTAGTTCATATTGGTCAGGAAAAATTCTTAGTGGCACTTTCAAAGCATGATGCCCTTAATGCCCTTGCATATGATAAAGGGGATGACTTAAAATACATAGATGTTAAATCATTAAAAAACAGGCAGTTTATTTTAAACGCGCCAAACCAAAGAACTCCTCAAGAAGTTGTGAGAATTTGCAAAAATGCAGGATTTACACCAAATGTTAAGTATCAAACTCGAAATTTACAAACTATTGTAAACTTAGTAAGTAAAGGACTTGGTGTTTCTTTAATACCATCTTCTTATCCAAACATTTTCGATAAGGTAAACCAGCCAAATTATTATAATATTGAGCCTGATTTAAAACCAGAGTGGGCATTAGCTGTTATTCATGCTAAAAATCTTGCATTACCTAAAGGATTCGCTGCATTTATCGAAATTTGTAAATCCACATTACCATCAATATACAACTTTTAAATAGCAATAAAAAAAACCTCCTATTTTGCAAGGAGGTTTTTAATTATGTAAAAACTGCTTAACAATTAAGAAGCTTTTTTATTTTTCATTTTAACAAATAATGGTTTTAAAGCTGGGCCTAAAATCATTATTACGCAAGCAATCATAATTACAGCTGTGATTGGTTTTGTAAAAATTTCAATCATATTACCATCAGTTAGTGTGTATGCTCTTCTAAAGTTACTTTCGCACATAATTCCTAGAACTAAGCCTAGAACTAGAGCAGCTGAGTTGTATCCTAATTTCACAAATAGGAACCCAACAATACCAGCACCAGCCATTAGCATAACATCGCCTGTGTTGTTGTTTAGTGCGTATGCACCAATTGCAGCTAACATAACGATTGTAGGACCTAAAACACTGTATGGAATTGAAAGTATTTTAGCAAATATTTTAGCAACAAACATAGCAACGATAACCATTACAATATTTGTAACAAGCATTGAACCAAAAACTGAAGCAACATATTCTGGCTGACTTCTAACAAGAAGTGGGCCTATTTGTACACCTTGCATTACAAGAGCAGTCATCATGATAGCAGCAGCATTACCACCTGGGATACCTAGTGAAAGTAACGGAACCATTGAACCACCAGTAGCAGCATTGTTTGCAGCTTCTGAAGCAACAATACCAGCAGGTTCACCTGTACCTAGTTTTTCTGGATTTTTTGAAACTTTCTTTTCAATTGCATATGATAAGAAAGAAGCAATTGTAGCACCTGCACCCGGTAGGATACCAACAATAGTACCTAAAACAGATGATCTAAGCATTGTGCCTTTTGTTTTCCAAACTTCTTTTACGCTAGGTAAAACTGTTTTTGATTTAGCTGATGAATCTTCTTCAACTTCAATTTTTCTTGGCTTTTGAGTTTGTTTTAAAACTTCAGTTACAGCAAACAAACCAATCATAACTGGAATCATTTCAATACCGCCAAGAAGTGTGGAGCTTCCCCAGTTTAAACGTGCAACACCAAGCATTGGATCCATACCAATTGTAGCTAATAAAAGCCCTAAAAGGCCTGAGATAAGTGTTTTTAATAGATTATCACTATCAAGACAAGATAAAACTGATAAACCTAGAAATGAAACTGCAAATAATTCACTTGGACCAAATTCAAGAGCCACAGCAGCTAGTTGTGGTGAAATTAATGCCATAGCAATAGCAGCCACAAGTCCACCAATAGCTGAAGCTACTAAAGAGTATCCAAGAGCTTTACCAGCTTCACCTCTTTGAGCCATTGGATATCCATCAAAAGTTGTTGGCGCTGAAGATGGTGTTCCTGGGATTCTAAATAGGATAGCTGTAATACCACCACCTGTGATAGATGCACAATATACAGAAACTAGGAAAGCAATAGAGATAACAGGGTTCATTGAATAAGCGAATGGTAGAGCTAATGCAACAGCCATAGAAGCACTAACACCAGGCATAGCTCCAAAAATAACCCCTAAGATTGTACCTGCCACTAACAAGAGGAAGGTAGATGGCTGGAAAACTATTCCAAGACCAGTAAATAATAAATCAAACATTATATAAACTTCCTTTCATTAAAATGGTAAAATTCTCTCACAAGTACGAGCAAATTCACGGAAAATTCCGATTGTTCCTCTTGCAAGCATTATATCTAGAACTCCTTGGAATACTATATATAAAATAATAGTTATAATTAAGCTAATAATTGTAAGTTTTCCAATATTTTTTTCACCTAATAAGTAGCCATAAGCAATTAAGAATAATAAACAAGTTGGCATAAATCCGATTATAGGGAAAATAATAGCCATAATAGCTACTAAAACCATACCTAGAAATAGTTTACTTTTTAAAAAAGCTCCAATATCAAGTTTCTTTTTTGATTCATCTAAATCTTTAAACCCTTTAATTGATTTAAAAATATTTACAGCAAGTAATGCACATAGTGCCACTAAAATAATTTGTGGCCAAAAAGCTGCACCCAATTCTGTTGCCGTAGGATCTGGTGATGTTGAGCCAACATAAAAATAGCAATAAACACCAAAAACAAATAGTGCAACTGAAAAAATAATATCAAGCATTATAATTTCCCTTCCTTTTTTCTAAAATAGGGAGATTTCTCTCCCTATTTAAATCTTTTTTAATTATTAGTTTTGATTATTGGCCAAATAGTTCTGTTAAACTAGCGTAGTCAGCATCCCATGAAGCTGTGTAATCAGCTGTGTTTAGGAAACCTTGACGTTGATCTAGACCTTGTGAAGTAGCCCAATCTTGGAATGTTGCACTAGCAATAGCTTTTTCAGCAGCCGCTTCAAATGCTAACACAGCAGCTTCAGGAGTTCCTTCTGCGTAGAAGATTCCACGAGCTGGACCAAAGTAAGCTTCAACGCCAGCTTCTGCAGCTGATTGAACGCCTTCGTATCCTGGAAGAGTTAGAGATTCTTCTGTAAATGACATTATAACTTTAACATCGCCTGATTCAACTAGAGCTGAAACTTCAGCAGGACCTACAACTGCAAGGCCTACGTGTCCACCCATAACATCAGCGTTTAATTGTGAACCTTCTGTGTAACCAACAGCTTCAATTTTATCACCAAAAGCCGCTTGAACACAAGCACCATCAAGACCTGTAACAGTCATAACGCCAGCTTTAACACTACCTGGATTAGAATCAACATATTCCATTAATTCTTCATAGTTATTGTATGGAGCATCTTTACCAGTGATTAAAATATTTACATCGTGTACCATTTGAACAAGTGGTTTAACCGAACCATAAACATCAAAATCTGTTGCGCCAGAAATTTGTGCTAATACTGGAGATGGTGTAAGCATTAAGAATGTATATCCATCAGCTGGTTGTTGTGTAAAGAATTGAGTACCTGTAACGCCGCCTGCACCTGATTTGTTGTTAACAACAACTTTAACACCTAGTTCTTCTTCAAGAGCTGTTGCAAAAGTTCTAACAGTTGTATCTGCACCGCCACCTGTTCCCCATGGACAGATAATTTCAATGTTGTTTTCAAACACCCATTCACCTTCTGCAACCTCTTCTGTTGTGCTGCTACAAGCCGTTAAAGCAAAAGTGCACACAGCTGCTAATGAAAGAGCTAAGAATTTTTTTAAGCCTGTTTTCATAATTAGTTTCTCCTTAAAGTTTTTTGTTTTTTATTTTTTCGGAACTCCGTAAAAACAAATAGTTTATTATAAGAATAAATTTACAAACAATTTACATTTATAACATATTAATTAAAATACTAAAATAACTTTTTCTTATAAATGCAATAACTATTTGTTATGGATATCTTACATAACTAATTATAGCCTTTTTATATTTTTTTTCAAATTCATAAACCACATTGCCCCCTATACGCAAAATGTATTTATTAGTGAAATTAATGTGAAAATTGTTATATCCAATTTGAAATCGTCTTTTTTTTGTATGTTTTATACATAATTGCATTTTAATAATTGTTAAGAATGATATAATAATGATTTTATTTTACAACCCAATTCATACTTAAATCATATGTTTTCTCGGTACTTGATATCAATTCTATATGAATTATAAAATTAATTAGTTATACATTTATTTAAAATTTCATTAATTTTTTTCACTTATAATCAATATCAACATTTCAACACATCTATATTTTATAGTAAATATATTATGATATTTACTATTGAAAGGATATTTAAATTATGAATACAATATTTACAAGAAGAAGTGTTCGTACTTATACGAGCAAAAAAATCGAGGCTGAAAAAATTGATAAAATTTTAAGAGCAGGTATGCAGGCTCCAAGTGGTGCTAATCAGCAACCTTGGGAATTTTTAGTTTTAGAAAGTGAAAGCTCTTTAAAAATTCTCAAAGACCATTTCCCAAATGCTAAAATGGTTCAAGAATGTCAGGCTATTATTGTTGTTTTAGAAAAATCAGATATAAAGGTGCCATACTTTACACACCAAGATTTGGGCGCTTGCACTCAAAATATCCTACTTCAAACGGCAGATTTAGGGCTTGGTGGGTGCTGGATTGGAGTTCAAAAGGGAGAAAGAACTGATTTTTTAAGAAAATCATTTAATATCCCCGAAGAAATAACGCCTTTTGCTATTTTAACTATTGGCTACCCAGTGGACGAAGAAGCGAATAATTTTGTTGATAGATATGATGAAACTAGAGTTCATTATAACGCTTATTAATTTAAAAGGAATATCTCAAAAGAGATATTCCTTTATTTTTTTATTTATAATTATTATAAACTTCTAGTTCAACCTTTGCTGTTGATTTTGTGAGTGATGAAATTGATAAAACCCAGATTGCAGCGATTAATAATATTCTTATATACATAATAAAATTCTCCTTAATACTTTTTCTTAATATTATTATACCCTGCAAACCTTAAACCAAACTTAAAAAATATATTAATTTATAATTTTAATCATTATAATATTGAGCCTGTGCATACCATAATTCTTTATATTTCCCATTTTCTAAAACTAGGCTATTATGATTTCCCGTTTGGATAATACTGCCCTTATCAAAAACTAAAATATCATCGCAGAATTTACAGCTTGATAATCTGTGAGATATGTAAACAGCCGTTTTATCTTCTATTATCTCACTAAATTTAGAATAAATTTCAGCTTCTGCCACTGGGTCTAGTGCTGCTGTTGGCTCGTCGAGTATTATAAATGGAGCATCTTTGTATATCGCTCTTGCAATGGCTATCTTTTGTGCTTCACCACCAGATACTATAATCCCTTCTTTATCGATATCTTTATAAAGCATTGTTTCTATTCCATTTGGCATACTATTAAGCTTTTCTAAAAATCCTGCTTTTTCAAGGCTATCTAATACCTTTTCTTTATCATATTTTGTACTAGTTGCAACGTTTTGTGCCAGTGAATATGATAAAAGCTTAAAATCCTGAAAAACAACAGCGAAAATATCTATATAGTCATCATAGTTATACTTTTTAATATCTATACCATTTAATAGTATTTCTCCCCCAGTCGGCTCATATAATCTACATAAAAGTTTAATAAAGGTTGTTTTTCCTGAGCCATTTTCGCCTACGATTGCAAGTTTTTTTCCTATTTGAAATTTCACTGATACATCTTTTAAAGCAAAAATGTCGCTGTTTGGGTATTTAAAGCTAACATTTTTAAATTCAACATCGTATTTTTTATCGCTTCTTTTTTCGGTAGTAAGTGAGCCACGATACATAGTGTTTTCAGCTTCTAAAAATTCAAATGTGTTCTTTAAAAATTGAGCATTTTCTTTTGTGTATAACAATGTTTTGTATATATCAGAAAACGCACTAGAAAATTTAACTGTCGCCGCTACATACTGAACAACTAGCCCTATCCCAAAGGCACCAGCTAAAGCCTTTAATACAACATAGACATACACAGCCCCAGTTAAAAGATTGGATACTCCATTTCCTATGCCTAGAAATATCCCCCTTCTGCCTTTCATCTCCTTGTGTATTGTACCTGTTTTTGTAAATAGTGTATCTTTATTTAAATAGTGAAAACAAATATCTTTTTGATTATATATTCTAATATCTTTTGCATATTTTTCTGTTAGTATGTTACGGCCAAAATGAAGTGATAGTCTATTTGCAAATTTAATGTCTTCATCTAGGCCAATCAATCCTTTTTGAGCGTAAACTATACACATTGCAGAGATAGCTGTTATTAAAACTACGCACGCTATAACAATTAACACTGAAATCGGACTATTTAAAAAGCTATACGTCATATCCGTAACTTTTGAAGTAAATAATGAGTAAGTTAGTGCAACTGAGCAGATAATATTAACTATCGATGTTATAATCCTTTCAAAAAAGCTAAATCTAATCATCGAAAATCCCCAGCCTGCATAGTTATCTGTTTGATTAATTTGTGAGCGCAAATCTCTTATCTTTTGCGAGTCGGTTATGGCAAAATCCATATCCATTCTTTTTTCTCGATAAATATCCTGAGTGAGATAGTGAATATCTTTATTATATGTGTTTTTCCATCTTAGAAAAATAGCTCTTAAAAAAGATATAATAGCTGTGCTAATTAAAGATATATAAACCCAGCCCCATATAATATCACTGCTTTCTTTATTAACAATTGCATTAAGCATTTGAGCAGAAATATATATTGCAACATACGGAGTTATCCCTGAAATAATATTATAAGCGCCCTGCGATATAAAAACCTTTGGGAATTTTTTATAATAGATTTTAAATGCTTTTAGATTAATTGCTATTCCTTCTTTTAAACTTATACTTTTATTTTCCATTAAAATTCAACCCCTTCCTTATAATATCTGCTTTGCACATCATATAACTGGGCATATTTTCCGTTTAAATTAATTAACTGGTTATGAGTGCCTTCTTCTAATATACTTCCAGATTCTAAAAATATTATCCTATCGCAAAACCTTGTTGAAGCTAATCTATGCGATATAAACACTGATAATTTATTTTTTGAAATATCGTTGTATTTATTATAAATATCGCTTTCTGCAATAGGGTCTAGCGCTGCTGTTGGCTCATCTAATATAAGTATTGGAGCATTTTTATATAAGGCTCTTGCAAGCATTAATCTTTGGGTTTCTCCGCCTGAAAGCTCTATCCCATCTTCAAAAACATTTCTCCCTATTATTGTATCATAGCCTTTTTCTAACGAATTAATCTTATTAGTGAGCCCTGCTTTTTCAATGCAATCCTTAATTTTCTCAAAATCAATATCATTTTCTGTTTGTGAAACATTTTCGCCCACCGTTACATCGAGCACTGAAAATTCTTGAAAAACAGCTGAGAAAAATTTATAATAATCACTTCTATTAAATTCTCTTATATCTTCTCCATTTAATAAAACTTGCCCTTCAGTTGGGTCGTAAAAACCACAAATTAATTTAACCAAGGTTGTTTTTCCAGCGCCATTAAGCCCTACAACTGCAAGCTTTTCATAAGGATTTAATTCTAAATTTAAATTTTTGATTATATATTTATCACTATTTGGATATTTAAAGCTAACATTATCTAATTTGATTGTGTAGCTTTCATTTTCTTTTGGTTGAACGCTTTTTCCTTCTTCAAATTTAAAAAGTTCTTTAATATTTAAGTATTCTAAAATAACTGATAACTCTGCACACACCTTATGCAAATCAGATAGCTTTACAAAAACTATATTTAAAGCAGTGCTAAGTGCCCCAGTCATTGAAAAATATAGTAAAAACTCGGACGCAATTAATTCCCCATTTATAACTAAAGAAATAAGATAAAAATATGCAATACCATTTCTTGAAAAAGCAAAAATTAAATCAATTATATCCGAAATTAAATACTTTCTTTCTTCTTTTGCCGAAAAGCTTATTATTGCATTAACAGCTGAATAATACATATCGTTTATCCAGTTTTTCATTCCGAAAATTCTCATATCTTTTGCAATGCTTTCATCTTCGCTTATTTTGAGTGCATATGAGAATTTATTTACATATTGTTCTTTCTCTCTTCTATTTCTATATCCCCATTCATTTATTCTTTTTCCAATAAAAAAGCTAAGTAAACAGGTTATAGCGATAGATAAAATAATCAATACATTTATATCTTTAAGCATAAAAACATAAACTATTAAAACGCAAACCGACGTTAAAAGGTCGATTAAAACTTCCCATATCCATTCACCCGGCCCCTGATTTGACATTAGCGCTTGCGCTGCCCTTTCCCCTTTTGCGATTGCTTTCTCATCTTCTGTTAATGGATAAGAACAAACCGAAACCTTTGTGTTTAATAGGCGTATCATATTCATTCTTAGCATAATTTTACTTATTAAACTAAATTCTATGAGATAAACTTTAAGTCCGTAGCAAAGCATTATTACCAATGTGAAAACAATAATTGTTTGCATAACTAAAGAAAAACTCGCCCCCATTTCAAGATTTTGCAATATCATTGGCGCAATAAATAACTCTGATAGATTTAATACAAAATTAACAATCACATTAAAAAACACTATTAATATAATATCATTTTTATTTTTAACAGCTAATTTAAATATAAATGCTAACGGCTTTAAAATATTAACTCTTTCATTTTCCTTTTTATTCATTTTTTATTCACTCCTTTTATACTATTGTGATTATAGTATATATAAAAAATGTCCCCTTGTGTATTTTCGGGGACGAATTGCATACTTTCGGGGACGAATTGCATTATTTATATTATCTAAAAATAATATAAATAGAAGTTTTCCTTGCGTGCATAATGGATTGCACGCAGTTTGATAAATCAAACACTGAAAACTACAATAATGTATGTTATTTATATAATAAACATATTAACGACGTTTTATGTAATCGCTTTAGCGATTTTCCTGCGATACTCTTTGCAGGCA